>JAAVYI010000009.1 GCA_022791055.1 Clostridia bacterium
AGTAACAAAGTTAGTCAGTCAGTTGCAATAAATTTGTAAAAAGAAACAGGACTTCGATTTGAAATCCTGTTCTTTTTCATCGCTTGAAAGTGCAACTCTTATAAAATTTTTGTTTTTTAATCCCTATGGGAATTGCGCTTTACGCCGCGCGCGCTTATGAATAACGATTCACTTCTGACGGGATAAGCGTTCTTTCAACACTCTGACATAATCGATTTTTCCGTTTAAAATCGATTCTATGTAAACGGTATTGTCCGCTTCGCTGTACTTATAAAACAACAAGTAGTCGTGTGCAATCACATATCGTAATTGTAAGCGTACCAAATTTTCGTCGTCAAGCAGGTTGGCTCTCAACGGGAACATTTCCAATCGAGACGCATATTCGCGTAACTCTTGTACAAAGCGTATCGCCGTTGCTGCGTCTTTAGAAACTTGATAGACACTCCCGCTTTAGTGTATGCTAATTGTATCATAATTTGCCTACATGTCAACAGGTTTTCGATTTGCGGTTATAGAAAAGAAAAAACGGCGAACTTGTGTCGCCGTTTCTTCGATTTCCTTTCGTTACGCCAAAGGCAGGACTTTTTCGTTAAAGAATTTTTCGGCCTCGTCGGGCAGTACACCGTAGTACGTGCCGTTGACGGTGACGGAAACGCCCTTTTCGCCGCACTTGCCGATACAGAACTTGCCGATCATGTCGACCTTATCGAACAGGTTGCCTTTTTGGATCAATTCCTGGAACTTTTCGATCACGGTGCGCGAGCCTTTCAAGTGGCAGCCGGTTCCCATGCAAACAGTCAGTTTAACCATGTTTGTTTCTCCTTTTGTTATCTTATTCGTATTCGACGACATCAATCCACTTTTGCAACAGGTCGCGCTCTTCCGGCTTGCCTTTGACCGACTGCGAGGCCGCAACGATCGGCAACCATTTCAACACGTACTGTTTTGCCGTGTCCGACTTGTCGCAGAACAGTTTGAGATACTTGTCGGCAATGCCTTTGTCGTAGTTGAGGCTGAGCATCAGATAGGTGCGTGCCACGTCTGCCGAGGCGTTACCCTGCGTCGCGTGCGCCCAGTCGATAACGACCGCCTCCCCGTCGTCGCGGATGATGACGTTACTGGGGTTGAAATCGCCGTGGCACAGCTTGGTGTGCTTGGGCATACTTTCGAGACGCACGTTCAGTTCGTAGCGCACCGTCGCGCTCAAATCGGTCTCGGATATCTTACGGGTCATTTTATCTTTCAGCTTGTTTAAGAGCGGCACTTTGTGCGCGTGAATGTCGAGCTGAATGTCGACGAAACGGTTGAGATATTCGTCGATCTTTTCGGGGTGTTCTTCTATCAGCTGCGCCAGCGTCTTGCCCGGCACGTGTTGCATCGAGATCGACCAGCGGCCGTCGTCGAGGCACTTGACGTCGGTTATCGCGGGAATATTCAGTCCCGACTCCTCGACGCGCGCCTGGTTCAACGCCTCGTTGAGAACGTCCGATTTCTTTTTGTCGGCCGCAAACACCTTGATGATGACGTCGCCGTCGCGGTAAATGGTTTTGTCTGCGCGCACCGCTATCACTCTGTCCAGTTTCATTGTAAATCCCTCCCTTATTTCTTTTCGCCGTAGTAGGCTTTCAAGTAGATTTCTTTCATTTCGCGCATCAGCGGGTAACGCGGGTTTGCGCCCGTGCATTGGTCGTTGAACGCCTGTTCGGTCATCTCGTCGAGCGAAGAGAGGAACTTCGCCTCATCGATACCGTATTCGGCGATCGTCTTTTTGATGCCGACTTTTGCCTTCAACTCTTCGATCGCTTTGATGAGATTTTCCAGCTTTTCTTTGTCGTTCTTACCGCTAAGCCCTAAGAAATCGGCGATCTCGGCGTAGCGCGCCAAGGTGTGCGGATAGGCGTACTGCGGGAACGTGCCCATTTTGGTCGGCACTTCTTCGGCGTTATAGCGCATGATCTCGCTGATGAGCAGCGCGTTGGCGACGCCGTGCGGCAGATGGTGGAACGCGCCCAACTTGTGCGCCATCGAGTGGCACAGGCCTAAGAACGCGTTGGCGAATGCGATACCGGCCATCGTCGAGGCGTCGGCCATCTTCTCTCTGGCTTCGGCATCGTTCGGGCCGTTGTCATACGAACGCGGCAGATATTTGAAGATCAACTTCAAGGCCATCAGCGCCTCGCCGTCGGTGTACGGCGTAGCGAGCATCGAGGCATAAGCCTCGAGCGCGTGCGTCATGGCGTCGATACCCGATGCGCTTGTCAGGCCTTTCGGCATGTTCATCATCAGATCGGCGTCGATGATCGCCATGTTCGGCAGCAGTTCGTAGTCGGCGAGCGGGTACTTGATCCCGGTCTGCTCGTCGGTGATAACGGCGAACGGCGTCACTTCCGAACCGGTACCGGCCGAGGTCGGAACGGCGATGAACATCGCTTTTTCGCCCATTTTCGGGAAAGTGTACACGCGCTTGCGAATGTCCATAAAGTCGAGCGCCATGTTTTGGAAGTCGACTTCCGGATGTTCGTACAGCACCCACATGATTTTGCCGGCGTCCATAGCCGATCCGCCGCCGAGGGCGATGATCACGTCGGGCGCGAACGCCGTCATAGCCGCGGCGCCTTCCTTGGCGCTCTTTAACGTCGGGTCGGGCTGGACGTTGAAGAACGTCTGATGCACGATGCCCATCGAGTCGAGCTTGTCGGTGATCGTCTTGGTATAGCCGTTTTTAAAGAGGAATTCGTCGGTGACGATGAACGCCCGCTTTTTGTTGAGTTCGTGGCCCAGCTCGTCGAGCGCGACGGGCAAGCAGCCTTTCTTATGATACACTTTGGCGGGCAAACGCAGCCACAGCATGTTTTCTCTCCTTTCCGCAACGGTTTTGATATTCAACAGATGTTTGATGCCGACGTTTTCCGACACCGAGTTGCCGCCCCAGCTGCCGCAACCGAGCGTCAGCGACGGCATCAACTTGAAGTTGTACAAGTCGCCGATACCGCCGTGGCTCGACGGGGTGTTGGCGAGAATACGGCAGGTCTTCATACGCGCGGCAAAGCGTTCGATCTTCTCCTTGCCGGTTTGCACGTTGATATGCAGCGACGCAGTGTGGCCGTAGCCGCCGTCGGCGACCAGTTGCGCCGCCTTGTCGAGCGCGTCGTCGAAGTCTTTCGCTTTGTACATAGCAAGCACGGGCGACAGTTTTTCGTGCGCAAACTCCTCGTCGAGCGAAACGCTTGTCACTTCGCCGATCAGGATCTTGGCCGATTCGGGCACCTTGACCCCGGCCAGTTGCGCGATCTTAAAGGCCGATTGGCCTGCGATCTTGGAGTTGAGCGCGCCGTTGATAATGATCGTCTTGCGCACTTTTTCGGTCTCTTCCTCGTTCAAGAGATAGCAGCCGCGATCTTTGAACTCTTTTTTGGCCTGGTTATAGACCTTTTCGAGAATGATGACCGACTGTTCGGACGCGCAGATGACGCCGTTGTCGAACGTCTTGGAATGAATGATCGAGTTGACCGCCGTTTTGACGTCGGCCGTCTCGTCGATGATCGCCGGCGTGTTGCCTGCGCCGACGCCCAAAGCCGGTTTACCCGACGAGTACGCCGCTTTGACCATGCCGGGGCCGCCGGTCGCCAAAATGATGTCGGCCTCTTTCATGACCATGTTGGTCAACTCGAGACTGGGCACGTCGATCCAGCCGATGATGCCCTCGGGCGCGCCCGCTTTGACAGCCGCGTCGAGCACGACTTTTGCCGCGGCAATAGTGCAGCCCTTGGCGCGCGGGTGCGGGCTGATGATGATGGCGTTTCTCGTTTTCAAAGCGATCAACGTCTTAAAAATAGCCGTCGAAGTCGGGTTGGTCGTCGGAATGACCGCCGCGACCACGCCGATCGGTTCGGCGATCTTCTGAATGCCGAACGCGCGGTCCTCTTCGATGACGCCGCAGGTCTTGGCATTCTTATACGCATTGTAGATGTATTCGGCCGCGTAGTGGTTTTTGATGACCTTATCCTCGACGATGCCCATGCCGGTCTCCTCGACCGCCATTTTGGCAAGCGGGATACGCTGTCCGTTGGCCGCAAGCGCCGCCGCCATGAAAATTTTGTCGACCTGCTCCTGCGTATAGGTCGCAAACTCCGCCTGCGCCGCGCGCAGCATTTTCAGTCTCTCTTCAAGACTTTCGACGCTGTCTACCGTCGGCACTGCCTTTTTGTTTTCCATTGCCTCTATCTCCTTATAAAATGGTATACTGTGTTATTCGTCTGCCTTAAGTGCGTCTAACAGGCGCTTACTCAAAACCGCCAGCGACGCGGCCAGATCCTCGTTCTTGACGGCGATCCCGTCGGGCAAACTCAAGTGCGTGGGCGCGAAATTCCATATGCCGCGAATGCCGCTTGCGACCAACAGGTCGGCCGTTTCCTGCGCTGCGTTTTTGGGAACGGTGACGATCCCCAGCTTGACGCCCAAACTTTCGGCCGTGTGCTTGAGCTTGTCGAGCGGCAGCACCGGCACGCCGCCGAACTTTTGCCCGATGAGCGTCGGATCGGTGTCGAACGCCGCGACGATGTTCAGCCCGTAGTTTTTAAAGCCCTCGTAGCCCAGCAGCGTCCGGCCTAAGCCGCCCGCGCCTACCAGCAAAGCGTCGTTGACGTTGTCGCAGCCTAGAAACTGCTCGAGGTCGCGCGTCAACTCTTCCACCCCGAAACCCAGTTTCGGTTTGCCGGAAACGCTCGAGACAAGCGCCAGATCTTTGCGCACTTGCACCGGATTGAGCTTGAGGTCGTCGGCGATCCGCGTCGAGGAAACGTTTTCTTCGCCCGCCTTTTTCAAGTCGCGCAAGTACCGTAAGTAGATCGGGTACCGCGCTACGGTAGCTTGGGACGCGATGATTCCGTCTTTGACTTCGATCATATTTTCGCCGCGCCTCCTAGAACTACTGCCGATAAACAACCTTTCAATCGATAATTGTTTATCGATATTAGTATATCGTTTTGCAGAACATATGTCAAGCGGTTGAACGTAGAAATTTGACGCTATTCTTCGGTAGTATGGTTTTCCTGCAGCTCGTTTATGTCGTCGGCCGTATCTTTGTCTTTCTTGTGGATCGCGGCCTTGACGCCCGACACCATTTCGGCGAGGTACGCGCGGATCGGCTTGTCGGTTTTAAAGGGAAAGAGAAACGAGGCGCGCTTATGTTCGGCCTTGCGGTCGGCGTGAATGCGGCGTTTGAGTTCCTCGTAGCGAACGGCGGCTTTCAGTTCGGCAAGCGCGCGGCGTAACCGCACCGCAAATTGAAAACTGACGGCGACGTCGATCAGCATGACGCCGTAAAACAGCCCCAAAATAAACAAAAACCAGGGTGTCGCGGCCAGCCAGTCGACGGCGTGGTGCAAAAACGGATAGACGAAAAAGAGAAACAGCACGCCCAAAGCGCCCCAAAACAGCGAGTACAGCGGGCAAATGATGCCTTGGATATTGCCCCACTGTTTGGAGTAGTCCCACAATTTGATATGCATACCCACAATGAAGATCAGCCCCGCGATGTATTCGATGACCGTCATCATCACGACGATGAACACGATCTGCGCCCACAGCGGCATGGGGATCGAGCAGATCCCGTACAGCAAGCACACGCCGAATCCGTACAGCGGCAAATACGGCCCGTTCAAAAAACCGGGATTGATCCACTTCTTGCTCGACACAAACCGCCTGTACACCAGTTCCAAGCACCAGCCGAGCGTTGCGCCGATCATAAACAGTAACAGTAAACCGAAAACGTATTGCATAGTTACAGTATACAAAATTCGGCGCTTGCTTGTCAAACGCCGCCGCCTCAAATTTTTGTCCGCTCTATCAATATATTAAGATAAATATGCGAAAAATCCGCAGTTTGTTTCAATCGTCAGGCTCGATCCGCTGCTTCGGCTCGAACGAGAACGGCACGAGACGGGCATAATCGATCGCTATGTCGGCCGGGTTGCCGCGACGGTACAAAACGGGGATCCGTTCACCCGTCGAAAACGTGAACGTCTGCTCGTACAGCGTTACGCCCTGGATTTTCGACGGACGGTCGGTGCCTCTGATGCCGGTAACGAAGTATCCCCTTTCGGTTTTTACCAGCAACGTCAATTCGTATCGCAGGCGAAACAACCCGCTCAACTGCCATTCGCCGCGATGCTTACGCCGTATGATCAGAGCCTCGGCCGCAATCGGGTCGGAGGCCGACAGTGCGGAAATGCGCTTTTTTTCGCTTTGGAACGGTTTTTTCTTATAGCGCAGCATGGGGATATTCGCCAGGCGCTCGGTCGGTTGCTCGAAAAAGTCGGCAATGTCCGCATTTTTTAAGCAAAACGGTTTAGCCGTATAGAATACGCCGTCGTACAGCAGTTCGCATTTTTTACCGCGAAACAGTACGCCGACGCGGTCGCCGACGCCGTAACATTGATTGACCGACCACACATCGAACGTCTCCCGTGCGACCTCGACCGTATAGCCATACGACCGAAAAGGCAGCATACCGCCGTTTCGCGCAGCCGTTTGCCAGTCGTTGCTGCGCCGCGCGCCCGTGACGACTGCCGTATCTATAGTAACCGTTTCCTCGCGTATTCGCATACAGCAATCATACCACGACTGCGGCGCTTTGTCAACGCTTGAACCAATCCCGCATGGCGAAAAGTACGGTAGCCAGCTGTTCGTCGTCGATGATATACGGCGGCATGGTGTACAGACACGTACCGAACGGCCGACTGAATACCCCGCGTTCTAAGGCGAAAGCGGCAAAGCCGTCGAGCGTCGCCGCGTCCTTGACCTCGATACAGGCGCAACCGCCTAAGATCCGCACGTCGCGGATACGCTCGTCGCGTAGGTCTTGCAACGCGTTGCGGCTGACTTCTTCGATATGCGCGATTTTTTGCATGTAGTTTTGCTTTTCAAAAAGGTCGATCGACGCCAAGGCCACACTGCACGCCAGCGCGTTGCCCATAAACGTCGGGCCGTGCATCAGCGCCAACCGCTCGTCATCCCCGTAAAAACCGTCGAATACGCGGCGGCTTGCCACCGTGACGGCGTGGCCGATATAGCCGCCGGTCAAGGCCTTGCCCAACACCAAAATATCGGGGCAAACTTGATCTGCGACAAAGCGATTGCCCGTGCGGCCGAACCCGGTCGCCACTTCGTCGAAGATCAGCAGCACGTCGTAGCGGTCGCACAATGCGCGGGCGCGACGTAAAAATGCGACGTCATACATTTTCATACCGCCCGCGCCTTGCAACAGCGGTTCGACGATCATGCAAGAAAGTTCGCTCCCATGTTCGGCAAAGGCCTGTTCGAGCGCGGCGATTTCGGTGGAGATATGGAGAACGCCTTGTTTGAAAGGAAATGCGAAATGATAGTCCGCGTCGTCGCCGACTTCCATTGTCTTAAACGTGTCGCCGTGATAGGCGTGGCGGAGCGCAAGAATTTTGCGGCGGTCGCTGCCGCGATTGATGTTATATTGCAAGGCCATTTTGAGCGCGACTTCGACCGCAACGCTACCCGAATCGGAAAAGAAACAGTAGTCCAGGTCGCCCGGCAACCAGTCGGCCAGTTTTTCGGACAGACGTTCAACGGGGCTGTGCGTCAGCCCGCCCAACATGACGTGCGCGAAGTCGTGTAGTTGTCGCTCGACGGCCGCATTGAGCGTCGGGTGATTATAGCCGTGAATGACGCTCCACCACGACGAAACCGAATCAATCAGACGGCCGCGGTCGGTGTACAAATAGACGCCTTCCGCCCGCTCGACGCGGATCGGCGTCGGCATCGTTTTCATTTGTGCATACGGATACCAAATCACGAGTTCTCTCCTACTGTTGATTTAATTCCAGAATTCCGGAATAATACAAATGCGACGGGTCGAACGGGAACGAATGGCACCCTGTTTCGATTCGCGCAAGCGTCTTAAGCCCCGTCAGTTTTTCGCACATATATATATTGTCCTCGCAAATCGGGTCGCCGGGGACAAAACGATTGTAAATCACACCTTTGACGGGCAAATTTTGTGACCGCATGTAGGCGGCCGTCAGCACGACGGCATTGATCGCGCCAAGGCCGGCGTCTGCGACCAACACCGTCGGCAACCGTAGCGCGCGAATGACGTCGGTCAAATAAATCTCTTGTTCGTCGCAGCGTAACGGACAAACGATCCCGCCGCTACCCTCGACGGTGATATAGTCGTACTGCGCGGTTAATGCCGTAAATCCGTCGACCGCGCGGGTCAGTTCGACAGGATTGCCCTCGATCCGTGCGGCCAAATGCGGCGAATATGCGCGCTCGTACACATAGGGACACATATCTTGTAAAGGCTGTTCAATGCCCGAAACATCGCGCACATAGACCGCATCGCCGGGGATCGGACGGCCGCCGTCGCGCAGATTGCCGCTCATCGCCGCCTTGTAATAGGCGGCCTGTTTGCCGACTGCGCGCAACGCTTTTATCAGTAGCGCCGTGACGTATGTTTTGCCGACGTCGGTACCCGTGCCGACGACAAAAAGCCCTTTAGCCATGCCGCACCTCGAAGCCTAGACGTTTTAGCAGCGCGCGATCGGTTTCGGCGCACACGCCGGCGGTCGTCAGCATGTCGCCGGTGATCGCGGCGTTCGCGCCCGCACGGAAACAGGCCGCGCCGCGATCGGGCAAAAGTTTGCGCCCGCCGGCCAATCGAATGTCCGCATCGGGCAATATAAAGCGGAATGCCGCGACCGTCCGCTGTTTTTCTTCGTAGCTAAGCGGCGCGTTGTGCGCAAACGGCGTGCCGGGAATGGGATTGAGGAAATTGATCGGCACCGACTTGACCTGCAAATCCCGCAAGGCAAACGCCATGTCGAGGCGGTCTGTAAACGTTTCGCCCAAGCCGATAATGCCGCCGCTGCACACCGTCAACCCCGCGCGCCGCGCCGCATCGATCGCCGCGAGCTTGTCGGCAAAGGTGTGCGTCGAACAGATTTTCGGGAAAAAGGCGGCCGACGCTTCCAAATTGCAATGTGCGCGGCTCGCACCGGCCGTATACAGCGCGCGAAAATCTGCCTCGTCGGCCAGTCCTATCGAAACGCACACCGCAATGCCGACTTCTTTCCGCACGGCGCGCACGCGTTCGCACAAAGCCTCGACTTCGCTCTTACTCGGCCGCCGCCCGGATGTGACGATCGAAAATCGCAGCGCGCCGGCTTTTGCATTCTGCGCGGCCGCGCGAACGATCGTATCGACGTCTAACAGCGGATAGACTTCGGCGCAAGCGGCATACCGCGACGACTGCGCGCAAAATTTACAGTCCTCGCTGCACCGTCCGCTTTTGCCGTTTACGATCGAGCATAGGTCGAACCCGATGCCGCAAAAACGTTTGCGGATCTCGTCGGCGGCGGCGCACAGCAAGTCGAGCGGCGCCTCTTCCAAAATAGCGGCCTCGTCCCGCGTGATCGGGCGGCCGGATAAAACGGCGTTTTGCAAGTCTTGTATCATAAATGCGCCCCTCCCCGCAATTTGACGGTGACCGGCGCCAAGCGTTTGGCGACGATGGCCGACAGGATGCACAGCACGACGTCGCCCGGCACGGCCAGTACAAAGCAGTACAAAAACAGGGCGCCGACGCCGATCCCTTCCCCGACATAAAATTCGCAAATGCCCCAGTAATAGACCATGCCGCAAGCGTAGACGATGATAAGTCCCGAAAAACATGCTAGCAATATGCGCCAAAAGGACGGCGATTCTACGCGGTGCGCGATCGCGCCTGTAACAAACGTACCGACCAAAAAGCCGATCAAATAGCCGAACGTCGGCTTGAACACATAGAAAATGCCGCCGCCCTCGCTGAAGATCGGCAAGCCGATCAGGCCGAGGACGAGATAGCACGCCACGCTGATCGCGCCGCGCTTGGCGCCCAACAGCAACCCCGCTAGCGTGGTAAACAGAAATTGCAACGTAAACGGCACGACCGGAATGGGAATGCGGATAAACGCGCCCGCGGCGATCAGCGCGGTAAATAAAGCGATCAGGCATAAATCTCGTGTAGTTTTCAAATTGTAAACCTCTTAAAATATTCAGTTTACAATAAAATACCACACGCGCCGCCCGTTTGTCAACCGAATTTCTATATCGCTTTACAATTTTGTTTGGCTGTGGTATACTGGGGAAAACAGGCAAGGAGACTCTATGAAAACAAAGGACGCCGTTCTGGCCATTCTGAAACGGCAAGGCGATTTCGTATCGGGCGAAAAAATCAGCGACATGTTGCACGTCAGCCGCATGGCAATCAGCACGGCGGTCAAGGCTTTGCGCGCCGACGGCTACGAGATCGACGCCGCCACCAACAAGGGCTATGCTCTGAAAAACGCGCCCGATATACTCTCGCCCGGCGAACTGCTTTGCTTTCTGCCGCCCGAACGCGTGCGCGACGTCCTCTGCCTCGACTGCGTGGACTCGACCAACAACCGTTTGCGCGAACTGGCGCACGGCGGCGCGCCGGCAGGGCAGATCGTCATCGCCGAATCGCAGACCGCCGGTCGCGGCCGCTACGGTCGGTCGTTCGTTTCGCCTAAAAGTAAAGGTATTTATATGTCGGCGCTGTTCCGCCCCGAATCGGTGCCGCCGGCGTGCGCGTCGTCGTTGACCGGTTGGGTCGCCGTAGCGATTTGCAACGCCGTCGAAAAGACGTGCGGCGTGCGGCCGCAGATCAAGTGGGTCAACGATCTGCTGTTAGGCAGCCGCAAGATCTGCGGCATTTTGACCGAAATGACGGTCGAAAGCGAAAACGGGCATATTCAATACGTCATTGTCGGCGCGGGGTTGAACGTCAACGAGACCGCGGACGACTTCCCCGCCGAACTGAAAGACGTTGCGACGTCTCTTTCGATCGAGACCGGCGGCACGTTTAACCGCGCGCGCATCGCGGCGCAAATGATCGCCGAACTGGACACGCTGCGCCAAGACTGGCCGCACAATAAAGCGCCCTATCTCGACGCTTACCGCAAGGACTGCGTCACCGTCGGAAAAACGGTGCGGGTCACAGGCAGTTGCGAGGGCGTCGGCGTCGCACAAAGTATCGACGACGATTTCGGACTGGTCGTGCGCTTCGACGACGGCGCCGAAAAAACCGTCTCGAGCGGCGAAGTTTCCGTTCACGGCCTATACGGGTACGTGTAGATATATCATAACAGAAAAGACGGCTTGCATTTTTGCATATAAAAAAGGGACGACAGGTTTTATAAAAGACTGCCGTCCCCTTTTTGGACATTTCGATATGGCCGCGTTATTTTAAAAAAGCCTTGCAAATGCTCTCCGATTTATCCGTTCGGATACAGACCGTCATAGAATGTTTGGCTCGCGCCGAACTGCTTTAACAATGCTTCGGCCTGGGTTTTGGCGGCGGCGCGCGCGGCCGGCGGGGTGTCGGCGTAGACGGCGCGAATCATCAGATTTTTAAGCGAGCGGTCGGTGTCGACAAACTCGAGTACTTGCACTTTGTAGCCGCAACTTTCCAAAAGCGCCGCGCGAACCGCGTCTGTGACCAGCGCCGCCGTCCGCTCACGAATGATCCCGTAACGGCTGAGCAAACTGTCGTCCCGCATGTTGGCGTTCAATTCGTGTTGGCAGCACGGCACACTGAAAATATATTTGACCCCTGCGCGCACGGCATTGAGCAGCGCGCAGTCGGTCGCCGTGTCGCAAGCGTGCAACGAAATCATCATGTCGGCGTCGGTAAGCGGACAATCGGCAATGTCGCCGCATATAAATTCCATGCCGACAAGCCCGCAACGTGCGGCCACGGCGCGGCAATTTTCGATGACGTCGGGCTTGCGGTCGACGCCCAAAAGTTGCACGGCAATGCCCTTGATGCGGCAAAAGTGTTCGACCGCAAATCCCAAATACGACTTGCCGCAACCGAAATCGACAACGGAAAGTTGCTTTTCCTGCCCCAAAACATCGGCCACCAGTTCGGTGAAACGGTTGATCTGCCGAAATTTTTCCTGCTTGTCCGCATAGACCTGGCCTTTTTCGTTCATAACGCCGACCGCTACCAATGCCGGCACCGCGCCGCTTAAGATACGCTGTTTTTGCCGATCGTTGCCGCCGCTCGTCTTTTTGAGATCGTTGGGCGCGCTGCGAGACAGAAGTTTGCCCTTTTTCGATCGGGTAAATTCATACGTGCGGCCTTCGGTAAAGATCGTCATATGGTCTAGGGTTTCGAGATACGACATTAGCGCCGCCGACACGTTCTCCGACGCAATATTTTCGTGCCGCACTTTGCCGTCTGCGGCAATCTCCAACTGCACCGCCGGCTTGCCCTTTATCGTGATGGTGCGTCCGGTCACCGCGGCGGTCGGCGTTTTGATTTTACAGCGCACGAATGCGCCGAAATCGATCTGTTCAAATTGCACTGCCACTTCCCTAAAATCCCAACCTCGCTAAAACATTTTGGTCTTTGCCGCGCGGTTTATTTCCCGACGCAAAATCGACTGAAAATCGCGTCGATGATCGCGTCGGACGCTTTGACGCCGGTCACTTCTCCAAGCGCCGACAAAGCGCAGTCGAGTTCGGACGCCGCGCAGTCGGCCGTGCCGTCGGTCAAAGCCTCGGCCGCAAATCCCACGTGCCGACGCGCCGCAACCGCCGCTTCGTACTGGCGCGCATTGGTCAGCAAAATGCCGTCGCCGATCGGCGGTACTTTTTGATATAACAATTCTTTGAGCTTGTCCACGCCGTTGCCGGTCACGGCCGAAAGCGTCAAATCGCCGCCGTCGCAACCGCCCAAGTCGGCTTTGCTGACAACGTGTACCGCATTTTCGACGGTAAAATCGCCCGTTTCGGAAACCTCGACGGCGACGTCGCAAGCGAGTAAGGCCGCGCGGCTACGCTCGATGCCCAACCGCTCGACCGCATCGGTCGCCTCGCGCACCCCGGCCGTGTCGGTCAAATAGAATCGCACGCCCTTGTACTCGTAACTGTCGGTCACCGTGTCGCGCGTCGTGCCGGGAATATCGG
>JAAVYI010000010.1 GCA_022791055.1 Clostridia bacterium
CGGTGGATGATACCGATAAAACAACTCATTAGAGCCACATAGCAAAAATACAGTATCAATATCGCTCTCATATAATGCTCTTGCTTGATAATCGCTTGAAAAATCTTCTATTTTCATATTAGTAGCCTTACGCCAAATTACTGTTTATCGTACAATCATTATATCACGCAAAATGAAAGAACGCAACCGATTGAATTTTGTGTGCTATATAAATCATATCTATATCTCACTAGGCTACGAGTAGCCTAGTTCGTCCACGCAATATAAATATCAAAAAAAAGCGTGGCTTCACGCCACGCCCAATTCTCGCTCACCTGCGGCTTACCTATAATTCCCTATGGGAACTACGGTAACGCCAAGCGCCCTTTTCGCTTGCTTGTTTGCTTTTGCGCCTTAACGCGGCAACAGCATGTCGCCGTAGCGCAGCCAGTTCTTTTTACGCATCAGTTCGCTGACGCCGAGCGCCACGGCCGCCGGCACCACGATATAGCACACCAGCACGCCGATCGTCACCAACCACCAGCTCATGCCGCCCCGGATCGACACCATAAAGGTTTGTATCACGCCGACCAAACCCGCCGTCCCCATGCCGCTGCCCGCAGCGTCGCACATAAGACCGAACGCCGCAGACGCCAAGGGGCCTGCGACCGCGCTGGCCGCGACGGCGGGAATGAGAATGCGCGGATTTTTCGCCAGGTTGGGAATTTGCAACATGCTGGTGCCGATCCCCTGCGAAATCAAACCGCCCCACCGATTTTCGCGGAACGAGGCGACTGCAAAGCCGACCATGTGGGCGCAGCAACCGGCGCAAGCGGCGCCCGCAGCCAATGCGGCGTTGGCTTGCAACTCGGGCGTATTCAGCAGACTGCTGCCGAAGATCATCACGCCGAACGCCGCGCTCGAGGTCGGCAACGTCAACAGCAGTCCCATAATGACGGCGATCAAGATTCCGAACGAAATCGGCTCCCAACCGATTGCCATAGCCACGCCCTTGCCTAAGAGCGCGAACAGCATACCGAACGGAATGCCCAAAGCAATGGCGGCGGCAGCGCCGACAAAAATGCCGCATAACGGCACGACGATAATATCAACCGGCGTTTTCCCTTCGACCAGGTTGGCGATCTCCACCGCAAAGACGGCCGCCACATACGACGCTACAGGGTCGCCTATGCCGATAGCCGCCTTCTCGCCCGCGCCCCAAACGTGAATGCCGCTCATAACAAAAATATTTGTGATATTCGCGCCGATCATGCCGGCCGCGGCCGCGGTGAACATCGTCAGCTTTTTGGCCTTGAAACTGTACGCGATGCCGACGCCGATTCCCGCGCCCATGATCATTTTGGCCGCCAGTCCGATATTGACGAACAGACTGCCGACGACGTTCGTCGACCCCGCATTGATGATCGTGCCGATCTGACCGACGATCGTGCCGACGATCAGCGTACAGAACAGCCCCAATGCCATTCCCGAAAACGCGTCGATAAAATATCGTTTGGGGAACGCCTTGCCCCAGGCCTTAAAGCGCGCGGAAAACGGCGTTTTCTCTTCCTTCGTCATGCTCGCGTCCTGCGTTGCCGACGCGTCCGCGCCGGCAACCGTTGTCTCGATTCTCTCGTCTTGCATGGTGATCTCCCTGTAGTAAAAAATATCGCAGTCGCAAGCACACGCAAAAAACGGGAAAGACAAACGCTATCCGAATCTATGTAGTGTATACGACGTGATCGATCAAACTTATTACGGCTGATAAATGACGAAGTCGCAGCTGCGGTCGCAGTTCATGGCGCGCAAATAGGCCTCGTCGTCCAGCTTAAGGCTTTTGGACAGCTTTTCAAACAGCATGTCATACGACTTGTGCATACTGGGCACGATCAGCGAAACGTCTCCGAAATCGAGATTGAGCCGTACCGTATCGTCGACAAAAGACAAGTCGCTGACCTGCACCAAAATGCGCTTGAGTGCGGCCAGATCGAATTCTTCGTCCCCGCAGTGAATGATCTTGTTCTTGAACCAAAGCCGTTCGCTCAGTCCGACGTTTCTAACTTTCATACTATCACCTTTTAATTCGTTTCAAAACGGTTTTTCTTATTTCCTCAAACGTGTTGCCGTCTTTGAGCCAAAACGTTATCAGAGGCATTCCGGCGCTTTCGCAGATCTCGGCAACTTTTCGGTCGCGCTCGGCGCGGTCGGCTTTCAAATGCGACGCGTCGTTCAACTCGACCAATAATAGCGGCTCGAACGTGTCCCGATCGACAAACAGAAAGTCGACGATACGGAACAGCTCGTTGCGATACGCATTCATCGTCAACTTGTCGATGACGGTCGCCAGCGCGACCTGCGGAATGACTTCGTAGTCGTCCGGGCGTATGCCGCGCAACAGCTGCAAAAAGTTGCGTTCGGCCGCCGAAAGGTAGTTTCGCTTGACGGCATACCGCGGCTTCTCTTTTTCGGGCGGCGACGGCGACGGCTCCGGTTCGTCGGGTCGTCGCCGCTTACGGCGGTACAGACGAATACAAAGTTCGATCCCGCTGATGACGAACACGGCCAGCCCGCCTAACCGCAACACGTCCGTCCAAATTTTGACGTCTGCGGCCACCGTATACGACAGCACCATCAAAAAGACGCCGAATCCCGCCGACAGAACGGCCAACAGCACGCGCCTCATTTTCTGCCTCCGCGCGGCTTGGCGGGCGGCGATTTCCGTTCGACCGTTGCGCTGCCGTTCGGGCGTCGCGCGACCGTTTTCGACGGCGCGCGCCCGGCCGCCCGTTTCGGCGGCAAAGTTGTCGTTTTGACCGATCGCGTTACGCTTGTTTTAGGCGCGACCGTTTTCGTCGACATTTTTTTGACATTCGACGGAATGGCCACGGTCTTGAGTTCCGGTTCCTCTTCGTACACTTCGGGCTGCTCGAGTATGCGCAGCGGCGATACGCTCGCTTTAGACGCATCTTTGACGACCGGCGGCAGTACGACGGTCGGCACCCAGCTGTCGTCGTAGGCGTCGTACACCTCGCCGCCGTCGGGCGCTTGCGTATGTTTTTGGTGCGCCGGTGTCTTAACCGTTTTCGGCTTAAAGTTGCGGCACGGAAAATCGGTGCCGCGATACTTGTTGCACAGCGGGAAAATCAGCAAAAACAGCAACAGCAGAATGCCGACAATGCCGAGCGTTACGCCGCCGAACACCAACGTCAGCAACAGCCACCGCGGAAACGGCGGCGGCAGATTGGGGTCGTAAGACACGGCAAAATACGCAACGTCGATCTCTCCGGCCGTACAAGTTAGCGCCAGCGTGTGCTTGCCTTTCAGCCCTTGCGCAAAATAAATCGGTTTAGCCGGGTCGGCCGTCGTTAGGTCGGCCGTCGCAACCGTCTTGCCGTCGAGCGTAATTTGCGCCGTGCCGGCCGCGGGATAGGCGTAATACGCCACCGTATCGCCGTAGAATCGATACGAGACCTGCGCACCGACCTGCCCAAACGCGGCCCGACCGCCGTAATACGCGCCGTCTGTGCGCGCCGCAAAGTCGCCGACATACGACAGCCCGGTATGCGTCACCGGCACGATATACGGCGCGTTGACGGTCACGCCGTCGAGTTCGACGGGCGGCAGCTTACCGATCGCGTCGACCGCAACCACCGGCGGCGTAAAGCGGAATGCCGACCGCCGCGCAAACACGCCTTCAAGCGTCACGCTCTCACCCGTCTGCGTATTCTTATAGGTCAGAGTCATCGGCATTTCGTCGGCCTTAGCCGTAAACGCGTACACCCCGGTCGAAATCTTTTTGAGTCCGCTGCCCTTGACTTTGGTCAGCCGATACACGCCGAGCGGATCGGCCGTATAGGCAGCAAAATCGAGTGTCACACCGGACTCTGCCGCATACGGCGTTGCACCGACAAACAGATTGGCAATCGGATAAAACGAATCGGGATAGCCGCGCAACGTCGCCCGTGTCGCGTCGGAAACCGACAAACCGAATATATCCGCATATGTCTCCAAATTCATGCCCGCCAGTCGCGCGGCTGCGGTCACCAACGTATCGGCATCGGCCGCATCGACCAACTGCCGCATATCGACGTTTGCCAAAGCGTCCAACCCGATCAAAAACGCGGCCTTTTTCGCGTCTACGTTGTCGCTCTCGACGGCGTCCGTCAGCACGCTGTACGCGTCGAACGGCGAGTTTTGTTCGGGACTGCGCGAGAAGGCGGCCGCCGTCATACGCGACATACCGCGATACAATAAGGCTCTCGCGCCGGCAGCCTTGCCGATATACCCGAACGCGCCTTGCGCCGCCAAGCCTGCAAAGATGGCGCGCCCCTCGCCCGCGGCCAAGCGTTCGTAATCAAAAAACAGTTCTGCGTCCGTCAGCGGCAACCGCAGACAACTGCGGTCGGCCGCGCCGTCGTCGAATACCATTCGTAACGGCTGCCGCAAATGCGTAAGCCCCATCGTCTCGACCGCACTGCGCCAAAAATAGCACACCGCTTGCAAGGTGTCGCTCTCTATGTAATCTGTCGGCGCAACGACGTTGAGATTGCCCAGACACAACTGCGCATACCCCTCGCCCGCCGAAAGTCCGTCGTCGACGCCCAGTCGGTAATACGGCGCTTGCACGACGCCGCTTAACTCGATGTCCGCCGCCACGCCGTCGCTCACGATGTCGAGCGTTCCGGCAAGCGGCGCCGCTATTTTTACCGTGGGCGCGTCAAGCGCGAACTCGACTTGCAACCGCGGCATACGGGTAAGCGTGTCGGCGGTCAAGTCGTCGTACCCGTAGTTGACGACAATGCGTAAGCCCGCGCCCACAGCCGACTGCGGCACGGTGACGGTGACGAGTTCGCCGGCCGGCAAAAAGAGGCCGGTCGGGTGCGCCCCGTACAGGTCGGCGCTTAATGCGATGCGCGCAATGATCCGCGCCGCCCCCGGCGTAAAGCCGAATTGACTGTCGCTCGCTACGTGTTTATATACTTTGCCGGCGGCAATATCCTGCGCAAGCGTCGCGTACATGGCCGCGCTCTCGCGCTTGACTTCGGCCGCGCGCGCTCCCGAAACGGGGTGACCGGGATACGGATAGTCGCCGCCGCCGATTTCGACAACCGTCGGCGTCGTCGCTTTGCCCAACACAGTAAAGCCGTCGACGGCAGCGGCCTCGACGGTGTCGCGCGTCTGCCAGACGCGCGTCGCCTGTTTCCCGTCGCCGCAACCGAGCGGCAACAGCAGCGCGAACAGTACTATGAAGATGTAAATGGCTTTTTTCCGCATTCCCTTTCTTACAATGAGGGGCGCTTCCCATGAAAGCACCCCTAAAAACGTCCCTATTTTCTTTTCGGTAAAATGACGACGCGCCGATTGGGATCCTTACCCTCACTCTTAGTGACAACGCGATCGTCGTCACCGAGCGTGGCATGAATGATCCGCCGATGCGCGCTCGACATCGCCTCGAGCGTCACTTTGCGCCCCGTATTCGCGCACTTGTCGGCCATACGCTTAGCAAGCGCCGTCAGCGACTCTTCGCGCTTGGCGCGGTAGTTGTTGCAATCGACGCGTACCTTGACATACCGCTCGTCGCCTTTGCCGGCGGAAAGCGAAGTCAAGTATTCGAGCGCGTCAAGCGTCTCGCCGCGGTATCCGATAACGGCGCTGTTGTCGGTCACTACTTCGATTTTCAACTCGCGGCCGTGTTCCTCGATCTTCAATTCGGCCTCGACGTTCATCAGTCGAATGACTTCCTTCAAAAAATGTTCGGCGCGGCCGACGATTTCGGGCGTCAACTCGACGGCGTCGTCCTTATGCTCGCGCTTCGGTTTCTGCGCTTTGGGTTGCGGCGCGTTTTGCGCGTTTCTTTTCTCGATCGCCTTTTCTTTCGCCTCGGCTTTCTGCGGTTTGGCCGGCTCGCGCTGTATGGGCGCAGCGGGCTTTTTCTCCTGCGGCGCTTGCACTTTTTCCGCGGCCGGTTCTACAGTCGCTTCGGGCGCAGCATCGTCGCCGACCGTCATTTTGATCTTCGCCTTTTTGAACAAACCGCCTTGGCTGATCACTTCGATCTGTACTTGGTCAATGGTGGTATGCAACGTTTGCAATCCCTCTTTGATCGCGTCGTCGACTTTCTTTGCGCTTACCTCAATGGTCATACGTTTCCTCCGTGTCCGTTCGGACTTGCATCTGGCATATTGCTTGCGGGCTATTTTTTCAACATCTTTCCAACGGGTTTTTTATCTTTTTTCTTCTGCCCGGCGCGCAGCTCGTTGGGATCGGGGCGTCCGTAGCGTTGCACGGTCGCAGTCGCCTTGTGTTCCGCGCGCTTGTCCATCAACGTAATGGCGAGCGACGACAGCAGGTTGACAACAATGGTAGTTGCCGAGTTGACGACGATATAGAGCGTGAAAGCCGCCGAATACGTCAGCGCGAACATACCCATCATCAACGGGAACAGGATCATCATAAACTTCATCGTGCCGCTGCCCGGCCCGTTTGTCGGCGTCTGTCCCGACTTTTTCTGTTGGCGTTGCGTAATGAAGTAGGACAGGAACGACAGCCCGACCGCGAGGATCGGCAGCACCAAATAGCCGTTGGCCTGCTGCTCCTGCGCGCGCAGTTTCTCCGTCACCAAATTGTAATTATCACTCGAAGTAAGTTCTTGTAACAGCGTTTGGTTGATGTTGAGTTTGCCGGGATCGGTGGCGTATTTGCCCACCGAAGTCATGAACGACTTGTAATCGCCGATCGGCTTTTTCCAAGGCACGTCGGGCGACCAAATGTTTTTGATCCACAAAAAGTCCTCGCGGTTGGTCTCCTCGCTGTCGGCGTAGAAATCGGCGACCGATTGCTGCGCCACACCGGTCACGCGACGGTCGTTTCGGTTTTCGATCATGCCCGGGGCAACCGTTTCGGTGATCAACTGATTTTTGAGATCCGCCGCCTCTTCTCGGAGTTTGGCCGCCTCGCTATTCAGCGTGGCCGCCGCCTCCTCATCGGCCTCGGCCGCTTGCCGCTCCTTATCGGCTGCGGCGTTCTCCTTTTCGGCAATGCGCGCGTTGATGTCGGCGTTGTAGCGCTCGACGGCTCGCTGCACGATCCCCGCAATGCGCAACTGTTCGGCCTCGTCTGCGTCGATGCCGCC
Source organism: Clostridia bacterium (assembly GCA_022791055.1). Classification (GTDB taxonomy): domain Bacteria; phylum Bacillota; class Clostridia; order Christensenellales; family Pumilibacteraceae; genus HGM11386. The sequence continues at coordinate 7,112 of JAAVYI010000010.1, forward strand.
GTTGGTAATATTGCCTTCCTCGTCGCGCACGGGGTTGAAGTAGTCCTTATTCGTCAAGTAGCTTTCCACCAAGTCGAAACGGTCGTCCCACTCGATGTACTGCTTCATGATCATATAGCGCGAAATATTGGTCATGCTGTTCCACAGCCAAATGAAAATGACCAATGTCAAGATCATCGGCAGACAGCTCGAGAAATACGAAAAGCCCTCGCGCTTATTCAGCTCCATCTGCTTTTGCGCAAAGGCATTTTTATCGTGTCCGTATGCCTTTTCCAGTTTTTCCATCTCCGGCTTTAAACGCTCGGTGATTTTCTGGTTTTTGCGCATACAATATTTTTGATAAATATCAAGCGGCAGCAGAACAAGTTTCAAAAGCACGGTAAAAAGAATGATACGCCAGCCGTAATTGGCGACGAAATCAAATACTTTCAAAATCAGCCATTCCCACGGAATGCCGCCGGGGGTTTTGATCGTTTCTGCTACGCCTGCGGCCAGCAGATTCAAAACAACCATTTCATATCTCCTTTGGGATTGTCCGGAACGGGATCGAATCCGCCCTCTTTCCACGGCACGCACCGCAGCAGCCGCAAGGTGCCGAGATAAATGCCTTTGATGACGCCGAACTTCCCGATCGCCTCCAACATATACGACGAACACGTCGGCGTATAAATGCAACTGTCCGGCAACAGCGGCGAAATACACTTTTGATAAAAGAGTACCAAGCCCTTGAACAGCCAACGCAGCGTCAGGATCTCGATCCAAAGATTTTTACGCTTTTTCATGCGTCACCTGCCTAAGCAGCTTGTCCATCGCCGCATACACTTCCGCGTATTCCATAAGTTCCGCGCCCTTTTTCGCACAGAACACCATTTGCGCTCCCGAACGCACGTTCGGCAAAAGTGCTTGCGCGGCGGCACGCATTCGACGCTTGAGCTTATTGCGAACGACGGCTTTCCCGACCTTGTTAGGCACCGAAAAGCCGATCCGCACGCCGCCCTTGCCCGGGACGAACGTCAGCCCGATGTTCGAGCAGTATTGCGTCCGCGCGCTGCGGTATACGTAAGCGAACGAGCCGCGTTTGGTCAACCGGTAACGTTTAGCCAGCATAAAAATCTCTTTCTACGGAAAGAGTCACTGGCTGCCCAATGACTCTTTAAAATCCGTTAATTTGTCAGTGCGAACCGAGGGGCTTGGGGGTAATATCCTTTCTGCCCTTTCTCCTTCTGCGGGAAAGGACGTTTCTCCCCGATTTGGTTTTCATTCTTTGACGGAAGCCGTGTACTTTTTGCTTGGCTCTTTTCTTGGGTTGGTAGGTCTGTTTCATTTTGTATCTCCGTTTTTGATAATAGTCATCCTCGATTTCGACACGCCGAAAACTTGACGATAAGCCGAACGTATAAATTATAACGCAATCTGCCCGAGAAGTCAACTATATTCGCCGCCCTTTCCGAATTTTTCTTCTCGCGCACATCGCCGCGCCGCCGATCGCCCGTAGTGACCGCCATTCGTTTGCTTTTTATGCACCGATGCGGTATACTGTTGTTGTAACCGACCGAAAAAAGGAGTTCGCATGACCGTTCAGTCCGCTTTAAGTTCGATGCGCCGCGCCGTCACCGACTACGCCATGATCGCCGACGGCGACCGCATTGTCGTCGGCCTTTCCGGCGGAAAGGATTCGACCGCACTGCTCGCATTGTTGGCCGCCTACCGCCGTTTTTCGCCGCAGCGTTTCGAGCTGTTCGCCGCGACCGTCGATATGGGACTGGGTGCAAACTATACGCCGCTCGCCGACTTTTGCGCCGCGCTCGACGTACCCTACACGCTCGAGAAAACCGACATCGGCCCGGTGATTTTCGACGTGCGCAAAGAAAAAAGCCCCTGCTCGCTGTGTTCCAAAATGCGGCGCGGCGCGCTCAACACCATTGTCGCGCGGCTGAATGCCAACAAACTGGCGCTCGGCCACCACGCCGACGATCTCGTCGAAACGATGCTGCTTTCGTTGTGCTACGAAGGCCGCTTTTCGACGTTCGCCCCGCTCAGCTTTATGGATCGCAGCGGCGTCACGCTCATTCGCCCGATGGTTTATTTGCGTGAGGGCGATGTCGCCGCGCTCGTGCGCAATCAAAACTATCCGATCGTCAAAAACCCTTGCAAGGCCGACCACAATACACGCCGCGAGTACATGAAACAGCTTGTCAAATCGATCCAAAAAGAGATACCGTTTGCCTTCGACCGTATGCTCGGCGCGATCACCCACCCCGAACGCAACAATCTTTGGCCGCCCCGCGCAGAGTGAGGCAAGTCGCCTCTGTTTACTTTCATTATCCTCTTGCTTGCCATTAGAGCTGTGACAAAATGTCCGAGGAAACGAGTACGCACACACTTTGTCACACCCGAACGATTCGCAAGGGGCTATCTCCTCCTTTGTCACCCCGAGCGATTCGCAAGGGGCTATCTTCTCCTTTGTCACCCTCGGAGCGAAAGTCGAGGGGTCTAGCGAAGCAAAAAATACTTATTTTTATGCGCCTTCGTACATTCTTGCGTACCGCTCAGAATGACAAATGGTCGGATATACCTTTTATCCGTTTGTCACCCTCGGAGCGAAAGTCGAGGGGTCTAGCGAAGCGAAAAATACTTATTTTTATGCGCCTTCGTACATTCTTGCGTACCGCTCGGAATGACAAATGGTCTTTACTGCTTCCCATGAGGTTTTGCCTCAACTCTATTGCGAGCCTCCCTTTCCGTCATTGCGAGCGACAGCGAAGCAATCTTTTTTTCACACAATAGCAAAGGCCTGTCCCAAAGACAGGCCTTTGACTTCTTTCGTATTTCCGATTCGAAATGTATTTCTTATGTCGTTCTGAATCGGGTGTATTTCGAGATACGTGTTTCTTTTGTTTTTTATCGGGCGTATTTCAAAAATGTATTTCTTCGGTCACATGACCATTTCGATCATACATTCAATATAACACAGATTTCGACAAAAGTCAACTCATTTCGCACTATGCGCCGATAATTTTAATCAGCACGCGCTTATTTCTTTTGCCGTCGAACTCGCCGTAAAAAATCTGCTCCCATGTGCCGAAGTCGAGCTTGCCGTCGGTCACGGCGACAACGACTTCCCGCCCCATGACCGTGCGCTTTAAATGCGCGTCGGCGTTGTCCTCGTAGCCGTTATGCGCATACTGGCTGTACGGCTTTTCGGGCGCTAACTTTTCCAGCCAACGCTCGTAGTCGGCGTGCAGTCCGCTTTCGTCGTCGTTGATAAACACGCTGGCCGTAATATTCATCGCATTGACCAAAATAAGCCCCTCGCGTATCCCGCTTTCGGCAAGCGCCCGTTCGACGTCCGGCGTAATGTTGACGAATCCCCGCCGCGTCGGCAAGTGAAACGTCAATTCTTTCCTGTACGATTTCATGTCCGTTGTTCCCTCCGTTTGGCTTATGCCCGCGCAGAGCCACCGCCCCGTTCCGATTGCGTATCACCCCGCGCCTATTTCTAGTATACGGAAAATCCCCGCAAAACGCAAGCGATTTGCACCCGAAATGCTTGACAGCCCCCGCCGTCTATGCTATAATAAGCACACATTTCGGGCGATTAACTCAGCGGGAGAGTGCCATCTTCACATGGTGGAAGTCGAGGGTTCGAATCCCCCATCGCCCACCATTTTCGTTAAAGTACGAACCAAATCGGTTCGTACTTTTCCTTTTTATCAAGCCCCGCCGCAGCGCCAAAGTAATTTATTTGTTTCTTTTTTGTGCCCATTTCCCAGAGCATTTACAGCCATATCCTTTAACTCTATTGTTTATATACGCTTCATATTCACAATCACATTTTAAGCATTTCCACCACACTTTTTTACCGCTCCCTGCGGATACCATTTGGGGTGTCAGTTTACCGTTTTTCTCATAATTCCACTCTACGGCTAATTCACTATGCGTAGTTGCAAGGTCATTAAACCCAACCCATACTTTATTTCCCGCACAATATGGGCAATTACAGCCAGATGTTCGAGTGTTTGGGGTAGCCCTCCAACTATGCCCCTTATCACATTTCCACCAAAATTTTTTATTACTATTCGGGAAAATCTTATTGGGCGTTAATTCTTCATTTTTCTCATAATCCCATTGGCGTGCAATATCAGGATAGAGGGTTTCTAAATCATTTATCCCCGAATGTAAGATTTGATTACTACAATTTTTGCAACCAGTTCCTTTTGTTCTATTAGCAATAATAGCCTGATATTCATACCCACATTTAGGACATAACCACCAGACTTTTATATTACTGTTTGGTTTGAAATCTTGCGGCGATAAACTTCCGTTTTTTGTTGGGTGCCACTCTTTTGCAAGAGAAGGGTTCTCGGTGCATAAATCATTTACGCCAACAATAGTCTTTGGGCCTGCACAATATGGACAACTGCGATTATTGCTCGTTCGATTATTGATAGCCGCTTGCCATTCGTGTCCATTTTCACATAGCCACCAAACTTTTCTACCGCTACCAAATGTAACGTGATTAGGTTTTAATTGTCCGTTCTTTTTATAATTCCATTCTTTAGCAATATTAGGAAAACGAGTTGCTAAATCATTAAAGCCCGCTAATACATAATTTCCAGAACAATATGGGCAACCTCTACCACTTGTGCGAGTACTTATTGCCGCACGCCATTCGTGTCCATTCTCACACTTCCACCAAACGCTGGTGCTTGAATGTGAAGAAAACATTTTCGGCGTTAGCGCGCCATTTTTAGCATTATTCCATTCTTTTGCTATTTCTAGGAATGTATTAGCAAGCGAATTTTTTTCAAACTCTACTACATATTGCTCATATATTATGTTTTGGTCGCGTTCTGTATTAACAAAATCATCACTGTTTAACTTTTCATTTTGTATGTGCCCAATATTTGCGAGTAGAAATAAACATTCCTTTATTGCGCTATCTAAATATTGACTATTATATGTATCTGCTACTAATATTTTTTGGTCGCAAGTAATTTCTTTTTGTTCCAAAGTTTCTACTATTCGCAATAAAAAAATTTTATTACTTTTACAAATTTCAAATTTCTTTTTTTCTTTATTTATAGACTTCTCATTATGCCACGCTTTTCCGTCATATTCAATGCCCACCATTAAACTGGGAATGAAAACATCAAGTTCCATACTATTCTTAAATATAGCGGTATAGCCGTTAATAGCATCTGTAAATAATTGCCTAACATAAAAAAATACGGCTTGTTCTGGGAATGAGGTTTTGAGCCTATGTCTACAAATCGGGCAACCTCGTCCGTTGTAACGATTGTTAATTTTTGCTTGCCACGAATGACCGTATTTACATTTCCACCACGCTCTTTGATTGCATTGTGCTCCAATCTTTTCGGGATTTAATGAGTTTTTCTCCCAATCCCATTCTTGCATAAGTCGGTCAACACTTGATAAAGGCGCTATAAATTTCTTTCCCATAAGAACGCTCACTATTTTTGAATCTATTTTATTGTAACAAATAATGAGTAATTTTTCAAGCAATTCATAAATATTCGTTTTAGGTTGCTACCGCTCCACCAAAATCGAAAGAGTTTGAACACCACCTGTTCAAGCTCTTTCTTTAATTCCGACACTTGTTTTGGTTTCGTCGGTAGCGAGTGCTTGTCCGCGCCGTAAGCGGCGCGCTTGTTTTATCAAGCACGCGCCACAGTGCCATAAGTCCGTTTGGGCATATCTAATAATCTTGACAAAAGCGACAATTTATTATATAATATGCAAAAGCAAAAAAGGTAATATAAAAATGCAAATAGAAAAAATAGTAAAAAACAATATAGAAATCGCTCATATTGTTGCAAAAGAAATTGTTATCAATGATTTATAAAGTGCCATTGATTTAATAATGACCGTTGAATATGAAACGGGAATTAAAAATATAGCCATATCTAAAAATTTGATTACGGATAAATTCTTTATATTGAGTAGCGGTCTTGCCGGCGAAATTTTGCAAAAATTTATAAATTATCGATTCCGCATTGCAATATACGGCGATTATACAAAATATACAAGCAAACCGTTAAAAGATTTTATGTATGAAAGTAATAATGGGCACGATATATTTTTTGTTGATAATATAGAAACAGCCATAAAATATTTGGCTGAAAAATAAAATCGTTTTAGTTTACCTCGAGACACACGCAAAAGGAGCGTACTCCAAATAAAAAATAAGCCGACCGCAGATTGTTTTCTACGATCGGCCTATTTTTATATAATGATCAATATGTCCCCTACTCTGCGTTTGGGATGCAAGTGCTTATTTTATTGGTTATCGTCCTATTTTGCCTTGAAAACCGTTATTTTGGCTGTTATCGTTTAAGACAAATCAGCAAGCACTCCGCAATAGACAACCGACAAATAACAAGGCTCCGCCGACTGCCGATCGGGCGTTTGCCGCACTGCCGCAGCCGCCTGCGGACGAGGGCGGCGGCGTTTCGGGCGTCGGCTCTTCCGGATCCGGTTGTTCGGGATCGGGCGTCGGTTCTTCCGGGGGCGGCTCGATCGGGGGCGGTTCTTCCGGTTGGGGTTCGACATAGGTCGTGACCGAAACCGTCGTCTTTTCTTGCAAGACAAACGTTTTGCCGTAAGCGGTAAATGCGATGCGAAGGACGGCCGGATACTTTCCGTTTTCGGCCGCAACGATTTTGCCGGCCTCGGACGCATATCGCATATCGGTAGCCACGATCTCGGCCGTTACCGTTTTCTTCTCGCCCGACACGGTACGCGCGACGGCTTGCGGCGAGGCGTATCGATTCGAATACAAATCCATGCTTTCGATCGCCTCGACGATCGGCGCGGCAAATGTGACGTCGCTCGTCGTCAATCCCATACAGCCGCTGTAATAGCCGTTTGTCAAGGCGTCGGCAGCGTAGTATGTCCACGGGTATACCGAAAATCCGCGTAAAGCAAGCGCTGCAATGGCGGAATCGGTCAGATTGCCGTAGTTGGGATTGATCGTCACATTGCGCGCGGCGGCATCCTTGCAAACCTCTTCTAATGTTTGCGTTTTCGGATTATAGCTCAAACTGCCGAGCGACAGCGCGGGTAACTCGCGGCGCGCCGGCGTCATCTGCCCGGCAAAAAAGGTGATCAGTACGACCTGATCGGCGACATCGTATCGATCGATCAGCTGTTTTAAAAGCGGCGCCGAGCGTTGGTCATTGGTTTTGAGTTCGACGATCAGCACTTTGCCGTTTCCCTTGATTGCTTGGAAAAAGTCGTCGAGTAGCGGAATGCTTTCCTTATAGCCCGCCGCTTTCGGGGCATCGGGTTGCGTAAAACCGTGCCGGCCGGCAGCATCGAAAGATAGGTCGCAACGACGGCGACCTGTTCGGTGACAACGCCGTTGACGCCCGAAAGCACGGCATCCTCCGCCCCGTCGTTCCAAACATTCAGCCAACGATATTGTAAATATTCGACCGTCGATTTGTCGGTCGAATCGATCCAGGCCGTGCGCGCACCGCAAGCATTGACCGCGAAAACCGTGTCGGCAAGCGACCCGTTTCCGCCGCGGCAGTCGACGACCCCGTACAAAAAACCGGCCGCCGACTTGGCCGCCGCCACAAGCGACGGCTCGTCGGACACAACGTAGGCATCCCACAAATTGCGGTTTTTGCAATACGTCCCAAGCGCTACGGCCTCCTCGTCCGTTCTGACATAAAAGGCGGGCAAAATGCCGTCGAGCGCCTCGATCGCCTGCTCGACCGTGGCGATATCGCCGATTTGCAGAGACGCGTCGACCGATAAGACGGCAATCTGCGGTTTGACCGGCCCCGTCGTCACTGCCTGCCAATCCTCCGTCGAATCGACTTCGACAATCACTGCGGGCGGCAAGACCGCGCCCGCTGCGGCCGCGCGGGCTGTGGTGTTCGGCGGCAGGACGACCGCCCCCAAACATACCGCCGCGATCAGCAGGACTGCGACGAATCCGGCCTGTTTCGATTTTGCAAACATGACAAATTCTCCTTTACTGTCTTTCTGCCTCGACAGCATGGTAATACGCGCCGATGATGCCGGCGTCGCCGCGCAGTTTTGCGGCGGTGACGGGAAGATCGAGACGCTTTTGCAAGGCGGGCAGCCAAAACGCGGCCGAATCGGAAACGCCGCCGCCGACGATCAGTCGATCGAACGGCTTGACGGCATACAGCTTTTCGATCCCTGCGGCCAAGCCGTCCAGCCACGCATACACCGCTTGTCGGGCGTTGGGATCTGCGGCCGCGTACAGCGGCCAAATGTCCGCCCCGCGCACAGGCAATCGGTGTTCGGCCACAGAAGCAGACAACGCCGTTCCCGAGGCATAGACCTCGATACCCCCCCCCGCCGACCGCAGATACACGGCTTGCCGTCGGCATACAGTTGATCGGGCGGCACGACAACGCCGTTTTCGGCATACCCGCCGCCGATACCGGTGCCGATCGTCAACAGCAACACCGTCCCCGCCGTATCGCCGGACGCGTACAGTTCGCCCAGCAGCGCGGCCGGCGCCGTCGTTGAGCGCCCGACAAGGCTTACCCGTCAATCGCTCGACAAACGCCGACAGCGCGAACCCCGTATACCCGGGCAGGTTGTCGGTGGCATACACAATGCTGCCGGTCGCTGCGTCGACGTCGCCGGCCGTCGAAAAGCCGACGGCGCTATACGCGTCTTGCCGAAAAGCGGCGACGCCGCTCTCGATCGTCGCGCGTATGCCGTCCAAGCCGTGCCGCGCATCGGTCGGCACGGTGACGCGCTTTCCGATCTTTCCGTCCCGCACCAGACCGCCTTTCAGCCCGGTGCCTCGACGCGCTGTCGGCGCAACTGGGGTACAGCGTTTCCTATCTGTCGCATCTTTTCGCATCGGCTATGCAACGATCGGCGTCCGACTACGTGCATGAAAAAAAGATGCACCACGCCGCCAAGCTGATCGTCGAAAACCGACTTTCGATCACCGAGATCGCCCCCGTTCTTTGCTATGATTCCGTCCATGCCTTATCCAAGGCTTTCAAAAAATACTTCGGCCTTTCCCCCATCGCTTACCGCGCCGAATTTATGTAACAAAAGATCGAGGCGCCCCTCCTCGATCCCGTGTTCTTCGCAATCCGCGTTCGGCCTCACCTTCCCCCGCAAAAAACGAAAAACTTGCCGCACCGATCCACAACCTATCAGCAACTCGCTTTTCGCTACAACCAGATCAATCCGCTTACACCCCACAATTTCAAAGCCCCGACGAAATTTTACTTTCTTGCGCCGGAAAGTGAATAGAAACGTTTGACAAAAATCGATTCTTGTGATAAACTGTGTTATACAAAGTTCCTTTGACTTTGTGCCAACCGTTATGGGGTTGTGGCTCAGTTGGTAGAGCGATGCGTTCGCAACGCATAGGCCGAGGGTTCGAGTCCCTTCAACTCCACCATTACAGGGGTATACGCACACCCCTCTGAAAGAGAAATCGCATTTGCGGTTTCTTTTTCTTTTGCGCTGTTTTCGTCCTCGCCGCCGTTGCCGTCGGGGTAATCGGGGAAAATC
>JAAVYI010000011.1 GCA_022791055.1 Clostridia bacterium
ATAAAGAAAAACACCGTTTTTGAGCTCATATATATAAAGACAAGCGCACTCCGTAAACTCACTACTGTTACAAAAGCGGTAGTTTTGCGTAAGTCAAACACGGCATATAGAAAAAGCACAGTTTAAGGCAACGGGCAAAAGAAAAAATCGGGGTTTCGCGGAAAGCCTGCGCGCGAACCCCGATTTTTCGTTGCCGTTCTTGCTTTTTCGGCGGCTGTATCGGTCTACCTTAATTCAGTTTTGTTTCGGTGGTGGCGGGTGCTTGTCCGCGCCGCATAGCGGCGCGCTTGTTTTATCAAGCACCCGCCACAGTGCCAAAAATAAAAAATGCCGTTGTAAAAGTATTGATTTTTGCATTGAAATATGGTATACTTTCACATATAATCTACTTATGAGGTTACTATGGAACCTATTTTAATTATTGTCTTATGTGTCGTTGTCATAATAGCTTTATTTGTTGTAATGATAAAGCAATTAGTATCTGGAAATAAGTTCCGTGATGGAGCACAGCAAATAACAGTGGGTATGTCTATGCAAGATGTTGAATCAATTATGGGACAACCATCATATACGAAAACACATAATGATAAAAGCATAGAGTATATTTATGAAAAAAGTGAATGGAAGGGGTTTGTTAGAGGCGGCACAAAAGTGCGCAGAATGGAGATAGTTTTCTCTCCTGATAAGAAAGTAATATCTGTTGGTAAGAATTCAAACTGTGATATGAGTGGGTGGTAATTATGAAGCGAATTAAAACGGTTTTTCTGTTTGTAAGTATTTTTTCGATGTTGTTTTGTTGCTCTTGCGCACCTAATAACCCTAATGAGCTAACATATAAAGGCACTTATCATAATGAGTTTATGGGTAGATGCTATATTTATGCTACCGTATCATATAAAACTAATGCTAAATTAAAAGATAGGATAACATTCAAAGCAGACAATGCAAGTAAATCAATAAATGGAACTTTTTGCAATGTAAAACCTGATTGGCCTGAAAAAGCCAACAACCAAATAATTACTTTATCTATTACGGTAGATTTAGATTACAATTTTTTGCCACAAGTGGTACATTCAGGTGAATTCAGTTTTGAAGTGTATTTTGATGGCGAAGTCATTAATACGGAAACCTTTTCTTTTAGCATAGAATAAATTATTCGTTTTAGGTTACAACCGCTCCGCCAAGACGCACCCGGTCGAACTTTTGTTTGATTGGGTGTTTTCTTTTGTAAAGCACGCCATATAACGGCGTGTTTTTCGCTATATGGGGTTTTTGTTACCGTAGCGCTATCTTCTCCGACGCAATAATATAACGGCTTGTAACGGATATAGAATAGTTTTCGGGTAAAGAAAAATCCCGACGGTCGGTGTCGGGATCGTCGGGATTTGAGCGATTTGAAGCTATTGGGCTAGCTTCGTTATTGGGCCAGTTCGATCTCTGTTTTGAGCAGGTCGAGCGAACCTGCGCCGCCTGCCATTTGCTGATACGCAAACGCTGCCGGCTTGGGAGCGCCCGGCAATTCCTCTGCGTCGAGTACTTTGTAATTGTCGGGATTGGGATCGTTGAAAATGCCGTAACGGTTGTTGTTGTCGCGCAGGTTATCGAACATGCCGTAGTAATGGATCGATTCGACGAATGGCAAGCGTTCGATCGTCGTTTGGTACACCGCTTGCAAATATTCGGCCGCTTTTTCGGGCGATTGGTTATTGGTCCAGTTGCCCAACTCGGTAAAATACACCGTCTTGTGCTTGCCTTCGTAGCGGTAGGCAATGTTGTAAATATCCCAGTTGTCGGCAACAAAACTGTCGGCGTCGAATCCCGACGTGTACGGGTGCCACGCGAGCGCCTGGAAATAGTCGTCGGGGTTTGTGCTGCCCTCGCCGAAATTGCCCGACTTAATATTTTCGTACACGCCCTCGATAAAGGCTTCGGCGTTCCAGGTCACGCACCCGCCCATGATCGTGATCGCGTCGGGGTTGGCGCGGTGTACTCCCTTGCTGCCGTAGTAAAAGAGGTCTGTCGAAATATCGGTCATCTCGGACAGCGAGAACCCGCCGCCCTCGGTCGAGTGCATGAAGTCGATATTATTGGTTTCGTTGTCGATCTCCCACATGGTGATTTCGGGGAACGTCTTGGCCAGCGTGTACCACGCCTCTTCGTACAGCGCAAGATACCGCCAGTATTTGCTGCCCTCGGTCTTGTCGAACGGTACGCGCAGCGACGGATTGCCGGTATCGTTGAAACTTTTGTGCGACATACCGATCAACTGCATATCGTACTTGCCGATCTCGGCCAGAATTTGCTTCATTTGATCGACGTTCGCCTGTTTTAAGGTCATCTCCTCGTCCATGAACCAGTCGAAGTGCATCCAGTGCCGCAGGCTCTTGACGCCCAAATTGTTGAGTATCTGCAAGCCCTTGACATAATCGAAGTCCATTCGCTCGTAAATGATATAATCCATGCCGTAAATGTACTTTTGATCGGCGGTGTACGCCGTGTCCTCGACAGGCTCCTCGTCGTTATCGACGGCAGGGCCTTGGCAGCCGACGAAGCATAATACAAGCAATAGCGCCAGCAACAGAACTGTGATCTTTCTTTTCATGATTTTTCTCCTTATCCGAATTTTTACGTTACTGCAACTTAGCCAGTATGCCCGCCTCGTCGGCCGCGGTCGCCAACATCAGTTTGATGTCGGCCATACCGTTGGAATCACAGTCGGCCAGCACGGCATCCCAATCGGTCGTCAAATTTTTCTTTCCCGAAATAGCGTTGATCGCGTATGTTTTCATTTTATCCTGAATAATCAACTGTTTGCGCATGACCACGGTGGGAATGTCGGTGAAGTTCAATAGGTTGGTGGAATGCTCGACACGCAGTTCGTCCTGAAGGTCCATCAAATCGGCATAGCGGCCGTCGTAAACGCGGTTGTCCCGATAGACGGAAAACGCGCCCGTTTGCTCGAAGTGTTCCCAGTCGATCGCCTTGCCGCCCAATACCGAAGCGAACCGATACCCGCCGCCGAGCACGGAATTGCCGTCGGCGTCGTTGATCTTGGTAAACGAGCCTTCCGGTTCCTTTTGCCGATTTTCGAAGTTGGGCACGATACGTCTGTCGACCAATGTATAATGCACCCCTTCCAAACCGTAATTTTTGATCATACCGCCCTCGGGCGACAGCAGATAGTCGAACAGCCGCAAAACAGCATCGGGGTTGGCGCACGTCTTGGTGATCGAAAAACCGCCCCACCAGCCGCCCCAGTCGGAGAACCCGCAAGCGCCTTCCTGCCCTAAATTCGCCGTACCGACGGGCGGCGCGCCGCACGTCACTTTGCCGTAGCCGAACACTTCTTCGCACGGCTTGGCCACCCACAGGCAGGCCTCGCCGCCGTTGGTGATAACGATCCCCGTCTCGCCTTCCTCGAACATCTTGCGTTCGGACGCCTCGTTGAGCGTATAGAACTGATCGTAAATGACGCCGTCGCTGTACAGCTTGTTGTACCAAGTCAAAAAGTTTTTGAACGCGGGGTCGGTATACATGAACGATACGTTTCCGTCCTTATCGATGTCCCAGTCGGCGGGTACGCCGAACGCATGATACAGCGGGCTGAGGCAGTGCGCTTCGTTCTGCGGCGCCATGGCGTACGTGTCTTTCTTGCCGCTTTTGTTGGGGTCGCCGTTGCGGAACTTGTAACAAACGTCCTCAAACTCTTCAAGCGTTGCCGGCGTGCGCGGGATCTTGTTCCCCGCTCCGTCCAGTATCGGCTCGCCGCTCGCGTCGACTTGGTAATAACCGACGTTGACCAGCCAGTCGCCGCGATAATAGATCGCCCAGCCGCTGTTGTCGTCGGGCGCAGGGATGATGGTATGCGCGCCGTCGTATTTGATATTGCCGTATTTGTCGGAATAAATGACCTTGCTGAGATACGGGAACTCGTCCTCACGCCCCAGCAGCAACTCGTCGAGGTTGTAAAGGATGCCGGTGTTTTGATCGGCCCACTTAAAATACGCGCCGTCGGTGGCCGTCGGTACCGAGAAAAACACATCGGGCATGTTGCGTCCGGAGTTGAGCATCGGGCTTAACCTTGTGTAGTAGTCGGCGTTGTTGACCGCGCCCTCGATCCGGAGCGACGTGTGCGACTTCTCTTCGATGTGCTTCCATGCCGAATCTTTTTTGGCGCCTTCGAGATAGTTGCCGTTAATGATGAACAGTTTTAAGATGTCTCGACCGTATTCGTCGACGGTCTCTTGCTTTTTGCATCCGACCGCGCCCAAACACAGAACCGCTATCAACAGCACGGCCAAAATTCTTTGCTTCATATATCTTTCTCCTTATAAAGTATCGTCGTTACACGCCGTATACGGCGCGGAAATAGGCCTCGAAAAATTCACGGTCGGCTACCGCCTTGCCCACCCGTATGCGCGGCAAATCGCGTTTGGCGCCGTCGTACATGTTACTACGGTCGAGATTGACGGTGATCCCCGTCAGCGGCTGCTCGCATAACACTTCGACGGCCTGCGGCTCGAGCAGCACAAGCCCCGGCCGGACGGCGTTATACAGCGTCAGCGGGTCATGTAGACACGGTATGCCGCCGGTATACTTGTGCCAAAGCTGCGTCAATCGATTGAGATACGTCAACAATCGATCGTCGCCGTCGTATTCGATCATGCGCTTGAACTGCGAGCCGCACAGCCGCGTCGAGTCGGTCACGTCCAAACCGTAAGCCTCGACGTTGTCGCCCAACGAGAAAACCGTACGCGCGGCCGCCGCATCGCACAGGATATTCCATTCGGCCACAGTCCTGTAGAAAGCCCCGCCCATCAACGCGATCTTGCCCACGCCCGCCATCGCCGTGCGATCCGCCTCGATCGCCGCTGCGATGTTGGTCAACGGACCTATGGCGACGATTGTCAGATCCTTGCCGTACTTGCGGGCGCACTCGACGATAAACCGTACCGCGCCTTCGCCGCCGTCGGTCGCCGCATCGTTGCGCGGCGCATACCGGTCTGCGTCGAGCGCGGGTTCGTACTGCGAAAATCCGCAATTACGAAATCCGTAATAGCCGCTCTTGCCCGCGTATATCGGCGCCGAAACGCCGACGCATTCGAGCATTCGGGCGGCCAGACGCGCGCGCACGTCGGTTTGGGCAAATACGGTAGTAATGCCCGTAAGTTCGACTTCCGGCATACGTAACGCCAACGCCAGCGTCATAGCGTCGTCGATGTCGTCGCCGATGTCGGTATCGAGTAAAATCTTCACTTTTTTGTTTTGCATAAACTGCCGTCCTTTATCGCATATCGTTGTCTTGTCTTTCTTGCCGCCCGATTCCGCATCAGCCTTTGATCGAGCCGAGTATCACGCCTTTGACAAAGTATTTCTGTACAAAGGGATAGATGAGCACGATGGGCAACGTGCCGACGACGATCGTCGCCATTTGCACGCTGGCCGCCATATTCTTGATCTCGATGTCACCGACGCCGCCGACCGAAGAGGAAGTCGTGTCGATGAGCATACGGCGCAGGTAGTTTTGGATCAGTTGCAGATCGGGGGAATTTGCCATGTAAAGAACGCCCGTCATCCAGTCGTTCCATTTGCCGACGCCGCACCACAGCGCCAACGTTGCCATAATGGGCAACGAGAGCGGCATGTAAATGCGGAAGAATATTTTGTAGTCGGACGCGCCGTCCAATTTGGCCGACTCTTCCAGATCGCGCGGAATGCCTTGTAAAAAATTTTTGGCGATGATGACGTCGAACGCCGACACCAGCCCGGGCAAAATGTAGACGAGCGGATTATCCATCAGGTTCAGATCCTGTATGAGCATGTAGAACGGGATCAAGCCGCCCGAAAACATCATGGTGATCAGCACGTATAATAAGAAGAACATGCGCCCCTTGAGCTGTTTTTTGGACAGCGGATAGGCCGTCAGCATACAAAAGAATACATGCGTAACAACCGACACGACAACGACGATGATGCTCCACAGAAACGACCACATTAGGCCATTGGTCTTGAATACGGCCAAGTACGCCGTCAAATTGTACGTGTATTTGGGTATGCCGGTGTCGGTGGGGATTACCGATTTGAGCGATTCTATGACAACGTGCAAAAAGGGATACAGCGTACAAAACGCGATTAGCGTAAAGACGACGTATAAAACGACGTTGAATATGATCGTGCTCGGACGTTTACCGAATATGCGTTTACGGAACGCCGCCCATTTTCCGTCGCGGTACGATTCTACCATATGCCGCTGCCTCCCAGCCGTTTGACGATCTTATTGGCGATCAGCGTCAGCGCAAAGGCGATCGACGAGTTGAACAACCCCAGCGCCGTGCCCAGCGAGTAATCGCCGCCCACCACGCCGGTGCGGAATATGTACGTTTCCAAAATATCGGCTTTGTCGTACACTGTGCGGTTGTACATGTTGTACACCTGATCGAATCCGCCGTATACGATGCCCGAAATGGCGAAGATCAGATTGATGGTCACGGCCGGCAAAATGCCCGGCAGCGTGATGTGCCACATGCGCCGCCAACGGTTCGCCCCGTCGACCTCGGCCGCCTCGTACAAACTGGGATCGATGCCGGTCAACGCAGCGAAGTAGATCACCGTGCCCCAGCCCGCAGTTTTCCAAATATCCGAAACGATCAACAGCCCCAAAAACAGATCGGCGTCTCCGAAAAATTCGATCGGGTGTCCGAACAGCTTGGCGAACAGGTTTTGCAAACTGCTGCCCGTGGCCGTCAAGTCGGTCAGAATGCCGGCGATGATGACCCAGGAAATGAAGTACGGCAAGTACGAGATCGACTGCACGACTTTCTTGTATCGCTCGCCCGTCATCTCGTTTAAAAACAGCGCCATAATGATGGGTACGGGAAACCCGAACAGCAACCGCAGTCCCGACAGCCGCAAGGTGTTTAAAAACGTCTTAAAAACATCGGGATTGGAAAACAGCTGTTTGAAATGCTTGAAGAGGTCGAGCCGCCCGTCGGTGGTCGCCCAAGGGCTGCCCCACACGCCGCCGGACTGGTTCCCGATGGCGATGCGGAAGTCCTTGAACGCCAGTTGTATGCCGAGCATCGGATAATAGCTGAACACCCCCAAACACACGACCATGGCGATCAACATCGTATATAGCTGCCAGTCGCGCTTGAGTTGTTTGGTTCTTACGCTTTTTTTGGGTTTTGCCATGCTCTACTTCCTTTCCGTGATTTTCTTTTTGCGCAGGGTCAATATAACCGCCGCGCCCAGTAGCGCCGCCGCCAAAACGATACCCCCCCCCGCGCCGGCCGCGCTGCCGCAGCCGCAACCTTTCTTGCCGCCTTTGGGTACTTTGTCGATGCGGTTTTGCGCCGCTTTGACCGCAGTATCGACGCTCGACTTGGATTTGGCCGCATCGATCGCCTTGATCGCGGTGTCGACATATCCCGACACTTTCGCCCAGTTTTCGGTCGTATAGTCTGCTTGATTGGCATACGCGGCAATCGCGGCTTTCATTTCGGTCTTGTACGCGGCCAATTCCTCGGCCTCTTGCGCTATCGTCTTGACCCCGTCGATCGTCGCTTTGACCGAAGCTACCGCCTCGTCGATCTTTTCGATCGAATCGAGTCTTTCGAGCGTACCGACGATATTCGCGGCGTACTCTTGAATGAGCATACGGTTGGCCATGCTGTACTGTTTGAGATCAATAGCCGCCACATAGTCCTTGATTTCTTGCGCTTTCTCGGCGCGGTAGGCGATCAAACGCTCCTCGGCGGCGTAATCGGCACGCAACGTTTCGTCGTATGCTTCGACGCTTATGTTAAACTTGACGGTGTCGCCGGCTACGCCCGTCATTTCCAACGTATGCGGGTACGAGCCTGCGTTACGCTCAATGGGTTCGAGTATGATATACAGGGTGTCCCCCGCTTTCAAATGCTCCGGATTGAAGTAGGCGCCCTCTTGGTTTTTGACCTTAGGCACATAGGTTTTGCGCGTGATACGGATGCCCGCCTCGTTCTCGACCACCGTCCGAACATAGGCCTGCGCCACGTAACTCAATTCGATCAACGGATTGAACGGATCGATGTAGCAATCGACGTTGGCGGTAAACCGCAACGCCACGATATTCGGATTGCTGACACGCCATTGCCAACGCTTGACAAAGCACGACGGATCGGCTTTTGCGCCGACGTACAGCATGTTGTCGGCTTCCATAGCGCCCAAATCGGCGCTGTCGAACTTCTGTAAACTGTCGAGATCTTCGCCGTACAGGAACTGCCAGTTGACCAGGTCGCCCTTGTACTCTTCGCCGTCCGTCTTGGCCGCCGTCGAAACCATAGACGGATAGCCGTAGCTTTCTTGGGTGCCGTGTACGATCTCGTAGTCCCATGTCTCGTCGTATTCCCCAAACGTAAAGGTCGGGATCAAGTTGATCGACGCCCAGTTGTCGTACAGCACGTAGTACAGCGTTTCGCCGGCACGCAGATGCGCCGTGTACCCGTAATCGCCTACGCCCGCGCCCGGGTACACCCACGTTGTGTACTTGACCATGTACGTCGCACCGGCAAAATTTTTGATATAATACTGCGTCACGCCGGGATGCTCGACGGGGAATTCTCCGTCCGCGCCCTGTTTGTCGCCGAACGTCCACTTGTAGGCGTCGCCCACTTGCGGTGTCGTGATCGTTACCGAAAGATTTTCTTTGGCCGTCAAGGCGACAACGGCGTACATCGCGTGCGTAATGACTTGCTCTTTGCTGAACGCGACCGCGCAGTCGCCGTCGATGTTGATTTGGTCGGACGGCTTATCGCTCGTCGTGTAATAGAGATCGCCGTTCGCTTTTCTCCCGTTCATCAAGAGCAGCGCCCCGCCGTACAGCGTCTCGCTCGCATACAACCCGAACGACGCCTTGGCATACTCGACGGGCGCATACGTCGCATCGGCGGACACGTCGGTGAAAATATTGACATAGTCCGCGCCGCCCGGGATCGCACCGACCGCCGTTCGCGTCGCCTCCAGCACGTCCTCGATCGCGCCGCCTTCCGCCAACATGCCGACCTGTTCGGCAAAGATCTTCTCGATACCTATCCACTGCGCGGCGTTGAAATGTTTGCGCGCAGCAAGCGCGAAAATCGAATCCATGTTTTCGATGCGCGTCGTCGACGCACTTACGATCGTTTCGACGTCGCTGCCCGCCTCGTCGAGTTGCTCAACCTGTCCGGCCAAAAATGCCTCGACCAGCGTCCACTGCGCGGCCGTGTACTTTGCGACGTCGGCCGTCGCGTAAATGCGGGTCATGTTTCCGATCTTGGTTTTGGCTTCCTCGACGACGGCTTCGGCCGCCGCATCGTCCTCGGCCGCGCCGAGCTTATCGATATACGCGAGCATGGTCGCTTGCACCGCCGCCCACTGTTTGGTGGTGTAATCGTCTCGATCGACCAGCGCGAGAATCGCGTCGGCTTTCTCATACGGCAACACTTTGTTTTCGTCGAACGTGCCCTCGGTAACTTCACTGTCGACAACGGACAGCGTATGGCCTTCCCCGCCGCCGGTCATCACAAACGTAACCGTATCGCCGATTTCGGCGTGTATCGAAAATTCGAATTTCACCGCACGATTTGCTTCGCCTACGGTCGGGAACGTCTTTTCTTCGAGCGGCAGCATCACGTCGCCGCGGGATGCGTACACGCCGATGATCGACTCATACGACCAACCGCGCGCTTCGAACGTAAAATCGAAAACAAGTTCGGCCTGCTCCTTTGCGGTAAAGCGCAGTATCGTTTTGCCGACTTTGGGCGTGGCGCGCATTTGCATGGGGCTGACAAAGCAGCAAGCAAAGTCCTCCGGCGTTTTCAGTTGGTCGCCGCTCAAAGACGGGAACGCTTGAAAATCGGTCGCCGTGCCGTATCCGACGGCGTACTCGAGCAGACTGTTGGACGCTCGATCCCGATCCGGCGCGGCGGCGATCTCCCCGATCGCATTTTTGTACGCTTTGCCGCGCTTGACCGCCGCAATATCGGTTTTGGCTTTGTCGATCACCGCTTGCGCGTCTGCGGCCGTTTTCAACTGCACGATCGCGTCGTCGATGATTTTGTCGATAGCCGCGATCCCGTCGGCGGTATAGTCGAGCTGGTCATACGTTTTGAGTTCGGCGATCTTATCGAACGGCAACCGCTCGTTCTCGTCGTAATCCTTTTGCGAAACCGTCAAGTTCGGCACCAACGGGAATTGCCCGTTTGCGTGGATCACCAAATAAAGATTGTCGCCGGCAACCAAATGCGCGCTCGCGCCGTCGAACTTGACGTCCGTATTGCCGACCTTTTTAGCGGCCACGGTCAAAATTACCCCGTCGTGTTCGGCATACACTTCATACGCAGCGTTACACCAATCAAACGTGAAGTCTTTGGTCGCGTCGGGGTCAAAGGCGATCTTTGCGTCGGCTTTTGCCGTCACTTTGATAACGGCTGCATGTGACGCCGTATATACGCGGATCGCGCCGTCGCTGAAATATAAGGTGCCCGGATCGCCTGTGTTGGAATTATTTTGATCCACCAAAGACGTTTGCAACTGCGAGTCCCACACCGGTCCGATCGTATCCATCGGCGTCACCGCGAACAGATCGGTTTCGGGTGCAACGCCGAGCATAACCGAAAAGCTGTCGTAATCGAGATCGTGGTTGCGTTTTGCGGCGTCGGCTTTTCGCACTTCGACTTTCGCCTTTTGATACAGGCTGTTGCCGTTCCCCACCCAGTCGTTATATACTACGGTGATCGTATCGGTAGCCGCGTTTTCGGCCGTAGCGTCGTAATCGGCTTGCGACACGATTATGTCGGGGATATGCTGATACTGCGTGTCCCCGTGCAACACGAAATAGAAACTGTCGCCGCCGGTCAAATGCGCTGCCGCGCCGTCGAAATCGGCTTGCGCCCCGGCGTCGCCGTCGGCGGTAATTTTGCCGTTGACTTTTTTACGAGCCACCGTTTGCAATTTCCCGTCATGCTCGATATGTACGCCGTAATAGTATGCGTTGCCCTGCCAATCCATTGCAAGGTCCTCCGTTTTCGGCATCGATACCTTAGCGGTAACGCCTTCGTTTAACGTGACCTTAACGATCGCATGGCGGTTGGGATCTTGCACGAATACATACTGATTATGAAACGCTACGTTGCTTTCGACCGCCGCCGCTTTCAGCGTATCGCCGGCTACGGTGTCGACCGGTTTGAAATCGGCGATCGTGCCCACGCCCAATGTCACGGTGAACCCTTCGTACACGATCGCGGAATCCTTTTCGCCGTCCGTTTTTTGCAATGCGGTTTTTGTTTTTTGATAAATACTTGTACCGCTCTCCTCGGCCGAGATCCCGTCGTTATACCGGATCGTTACGTCGTTCGGTTTCTCGACGGGCGTTTCGATCGGCGGGACGACGGGTTCGCCCTCGTCGGCGCGCGCCGATACCAACGCCATACAGGCGCTCATCGCCAGCAGTACGGCCGACAAAAATACGACCGCCCAAACGGCCACGCATTTCGGCTTTTTGTTTACGGCAATTCTCATATCCTTTCCCTCCGAAATTGGTTTGTCGCATATGACAATCTCATAATAGCATGGGTGTTTTGGCCTGTCAATAGGCATTCCCCAATTCGACCACCGAGACGAACGGAAGAGGACGAATAGCCACTTTTTGCAAAAAACCCATATTGATTTTCGGGGCGAAATATGGTATACTGAATGTATGAACATTCCTACGATAACCGCAAAATATTGTGATTACGGGCATACAGAGCCGCCCTACGCGATGACGACGCACATACATTTATACTGGGAATTGGTCTATTATCGGTTCGGCACGGGAACGAGTACGGTCGACGGCATTTCGTACAATTATTTACCGGATACATACGTCATTATCCCCGCCGGTACGCCGCACAGCGAAAAAGCCGGTTCGGACACGCGGCTGTATATCTACGGATTCGAAGTCGGTCAGTGGGACTACCGATTCCCCAACATGCTGTTCTTCGACCGCAACGGTCGGGCGCTCAAGGAAATCGAGGCCATATGGGACGAATATTCGCAAAACAAGCCGTTCATGCAACAAAAAATGTCCAACCATTTTCAAAACCTGTTTATCGAAACGTTGCGCATGTGTACCAAGTCCGAATCGCTGCTCGACGATAAACTGAACATGCTCGTCAACTACATCGACAACTACGCCACCACCGCCATCGACTTCCACAGCCTCGCCAATTCCATGGCGTATTCCTACGACTACCTGCGCCACTACTTCAAACAAAAGACGGGACTTTCGATGAAACAGTACGCCATGCAAAAGCGGATCGACGCCGTCAAACAGTTGCTTGTCACCGATATGTCGATCGGCGAGATCGCCGACGCGTGCGGATTCTATTCGACAGCACACCTAACAAACGCTTTTACGGCGCAAACAGGCATGTCCCCGACCGCCTACCGCAAAAAGCAATCTTCCTCGTTCAAAACTCCCGGCACCATCCTGGTCGACGACGAGAATCAGTCTTAGCAAAGTTTCCGCCGCCAGTCCATTATACGCCACTGTGGACAACAAAACTATATTTTCATTGCCGCAAGAACTGAAAAAACGCGGACTATATTTTGCCGAACGGCGCTGACATGTACGGCGCCATACATAACAATATTGTTTTAGGTTGATTCGCTCCACCGCATAATGACCGCTTTATGTGTAGGGTTTCTTTGTCGGTAAAAAAATTTATATAGTAGTTTTGGAATCAACGCAAGCACACAAATAAAATCGGCCGACTGCGAAGTTCGCAATCGGCCTTTGTCTTTGGTAAGCATTACTCTATAGAAATATAGAGTAATATGGGAAGTATAACCGCTATATTCAAGAATGTCAAGCAAATTATGCGCAATGTATTCACTTTTAATTCGTGTCGGCTATGCGCTATCCATGCCGTTCCGGCTCGTCTTTTACGCCATTATCATGTTATGCGATAGACAGAATAGCTTGCGCGGCGACGCTTACAACGGTTTGAAATCGGAAGCGGGATGCTTGCACCAGGGGCAAATAAAATCGTCCGGCAGCGTTTCGCTCTCGTGGATATAGCCGCAAACGGTGCAAATAAAGCCTTTCTTTTGGCTTTGCGGCGCGACCTTGATATGCTTTTGATAGTATGCGTATGTGACCGACGGCTGTTCGGATAAGACAGCGGCATCGGTCACGTCGGCCAAAAATAACGTGTGCGTACCGAGGTCGACCGTCGAAACGACCTTCGCGCAAAGAACTGCGTTGCATTCTTCCGTCAGGTAAATGATACCGTTGTCGGCGCGCTCGAACGCGATCGCTTGCGTTTTATCGACGTTTGCGCCGCTTTGCATCCCCCAGTGCCGATACGTGGCAAACTTCGACTGCTCGCTCAAAATCGACACATTGAACGCGCCCGTGCGCATAATCATGTCATGCGTGAGATTCTTTTTGTCGACCGCCACCGTAATGCGGCAGGGCGATACCGTAACCTGCGTCACCGTGTTGACGATACAACCGTTGTCTTTACTACCCTCGCGCGCTGTCAAAATAAACAGCCCATAAGAGATCTTATACATTGCCGTCGTGTCCATTTGCAACTCCTTTCTGTTATATTGTTTCCGCATAGCTCGAAATTTATCGCACACTATGCGTCACGCTTTTCATTCAACATAACCGCGGCAATACCTAAAGACTGCCGATCAGCGAAAGATACGCTTTGCGTTCTGCCTCAAAGTTTACGCCGTTTGCAATTTTTTTTGCATCCGCTTCGGATATTTCAACAAAATCGATGTCATTATCGCGTTCGACTTGCGCAAACGAAACGATCGGTGTAACCCAGGTATTGCCTTCCCTATCAAATGATTTGTAAAACCCGTTTTCACTGTCATAAATGTACAGCCTATCTTTGTTTTCAACGTAATAATATCGCAGCATCATCCTTTCCCTTTATTGCGTCCTTCCGCTGTACTCTATTCTATCTTTTGGCAACCAAACGTAATATCTATTTATGCGCCGTATATTTCTTTGATACAGTCCAATAGCAACTGCTGCCCGTTGCGGTCGTATGTCACAACGGTATATGTCCCGCGCGTGGAGGAAAACCGTTCTTGCGCAAAAACGCCGTACTGCTTGGCGTCCGGCGTAGGCAATCGCCGCTTTTCGCCGTTGACGTCCACCCCGTCGTATAAAATGCCTTTGGCGTCGAGCAACTCCCATATCGCTTTGGCGCTCGGCGCAATGCCGTCGTTGACAGCCTTGATCTTCGCCACGAACGGCGACACGCAAATCGGATCGTCTTGCAAAATTTCGGACAGCGGCAAATCGTCCCGCCAAACGAACTTGCTTGCCGACTTTCGCGTCGCCGGCTTAGGGTTCTCCAGCAGTTCTCGCAAAATCTCCTTGACGCCGAACAAACCGCGAATGACTTCCGGCTCGTCGAACACGCTTTCGGACAGCACCGCGCCCGTAACCGGATTGACCCCGTTCGCCAGTCCGTCCACCAAGTGTAAAAAGTATTGCAATTTTTCCGCCTCAACCATTTTCCTGCCCTCCTTTGTTTCTTTCATTATAACAGAAATCCGCACCCCTGACAACTTATTCGCCGCATAAAAAACACCGCATCCCATTCCGAAATGCGGTGTCTTACAAATTATGGTGACCCCTTTGAAGTTAAAGGCGAACTATTCAGTTGTTCAAAGGTTACCGTTTTTGCTTGCCCTTTGTAGTTGAAAGTGATTACAAAGTAATCGTCATAGAGATAAATGCTGTTTACAAAGGTATCGATTAAGCGTTGCTTGCCTTCTTGCGTGGAAATATCTATCTTTCGCAGATTAGAAAACGCAAATAACAGTTGCTCTTTTGTAAGTATCGGGTTTGTAACTTTTGCTTGGAACAGCTCGGATTCAAGGTTGCTTTTTTGTTCTTCAAGTTCGTCAAGCATTGGTAAAGATACAAAAAGGCGAACCCTATTCCTATTGGTATGGGTTCGCCTTTTTATTTTTTAATGACACGAATTTCAATTCGTAAATAACCACAGGTTTTTGCTGATTTACTAATAAAGTATTTGCTGTTTGGAATTATTATTCGTGTTTACGCGCCAAAAAATTCGCTTGATTATGCACATTAATTCGTGTATAATAATATTACACATTTAGGAGGCGTATATGATAACTATAGAACAAGAAAATTTTATTCGGAAATTCATTAAAAAAGATACTTTTAATGTAGAAAAAATTGTTTCATATTTAAATTTGCACGATATAGTAGGCGAGGAAATTTTTGAAATAGCCCAAAAAGAAGATAATTATTATGGACGTTTAGTTACTCGTGGATATGGATATTATCCTATAGATACAGAGATTTTTGTAAGAAGAGTTCCATTTTATTTCTATACACCAAATTACGATAAAGATAAATTTGGCGATTTGTCAGATATTATAAGGGCTATTAATGGTATTCATTCTTATAAAATAGAGGATAATAAAGTACTTGATGACCTTTATACAACATTAGAGAAAATGTTTTACGTAAGAGGAATGAGTATTCCCGATATTATGAGTTATGCTCATAAAATAGGAGAAACGGATAGTGATGGTGGATTCTTTTTTAAATGGGCGCATTATTTAGACTTATGCGATAAATTACATATTGATAACAAATATCCTAAGAATTTCCTTTTTGAAACTAATAAGGTATTAGAATTGGCTGGAGAAAATGCTGATATCTTTGATACTGGCTATGTGGGGTTTAACGAACCTTATATTAGGAATGGAAATGAGATCATTGTTGGTGGTGAGTTACCCTATGATGAGAATAATCAAGCCGCCTTACAATGGATAGGAGTTTGGATTGAGAATGCGGCATATGTAAAAGTGTGTAATGCTTATGGAATGACATCAGATCCTAAATTTTTAGAAAAAGAATTACGCATAGGGCTAACGCCTATGACAAAAATTTACTTACCTTACGCAACGGACGAGGGAAAAGTAAATTGGGAACCAATATATTTTGGTCCATTAGTAATGGATTTTGATAATAGCACTTTAAAAAAATTCAGAGAACGTGCCGGCTTAACACAACAATTGGTAGCTGATTCAATTGGAATACAAGTACGAACATATCAAAAATGGGAAAAAGGTGAAGCGAAACCTGATGGCTATAACTTGATTCGACTAATGAACTATTTAGATATTGATTCCGTACAAGATTTCTTAAAGAGTACACCTATTGAAGATGATAATAATTATACAAAGTTTCGGAATCGCAAAAAATACGATTAGAAATATACAATAAAGGCGAATCCGTCTCCTAATGGAAACGGGTTCGCCTTTAACTTGTTTGGTGACCCCACCGGGATTCGAACCCGGGTTACCGCCGTGAAAGGGCGATGTCTTAGGCCTCTTGACCATGGGGCCGCAAGAGTGGTAGCGGCAGTGGGATTCGAACCTACGACCAATCGGGTATGAACCGAGTACTCTAGCCAGCTGAGCTATGCCGCCACAAATGCTTACTTATTATAGCAGAGTTTCGGACGAAAAGCAAGCGATTTCGACATGGTTTAAAAAGAAACTTTTTTAAATATGCGATGATTTTTAGGCCGGCCGATCGACCGTCTGTCCTCTCCCACTCGATTGGACATATGGAAGTCGCGCTGTCGATGATTCTCCGTCGTATTGCGGCTAGGGCGCAAAGGGGCTTGCGTCGAGCGTAACACGGCGGAAAATATCCCAAAGAGACGAATTGCGACCGATGAGAACGGCTTGATTAGGGACAAAGAAAAAAGTCAAAATCTGTACAGGGGATATGCGGGTACAATTCCCGCAAGGCTTATACAAACCTTGACTCTAATATCATTATACACAAAACCGCCCGTCTTTGTCAATCGTTTCAAGCCATACTGCGGTCTTAATGCGGTTTACAGACGGTGCGGCGCGCCCTATTCTCCCCCTTTGGAAAAAACTTTCTTGTCTTTTCGAAAATAAAGTCTGCCTTAAAATATTGCAAAAAGCGCGTTAATATGATAGAATATACTTGATAATCTTATCAAAGGGGAGCTACATAAATGGAAGTCAAAGTTTGTATCGGCAGCGCCTGCCACCTGAAAGGATCGTATGATGTCATCGAAAAGCTCAAGAGCCTGCTCGAGCGCGACGGTCTGACCGACAAAGTTGCTTTAAAGGGCAGCTTCTGTTTGGGCAACTGCGGCGATCACGTCACCGTCAGCATCGACGGCGAGATCGTCAACGCCTCGCCCGAGACCATCGAAAGCATCTACGACGAGCGGATCAAAAGTAAAATAAACGTTTGAAAGCGGAGACGTGTACTGAAAGCGGCAACAGTCGCCGACTCGGCGCGGGCGTGTAGTCGCGCTACATAACCGTGTCGAGTCGGCGAACGTAGCCGCTATATGTGCGCGTATACGCTTTCGACTAAAATCTCGGAGGGATCATCTATATGGCCTACCTAAACTTTAACGCAGACAACTGTAAAAACTGTTACAAGTGCTTGCGCGCCTGCCCGGTCAAAGCGATCACCGTCATCGACGAGCGCGCGCGGATCGACGACAGGCTGTGCATTCTTTGCGGCCACTGCGTTGACTCCTGCCGCTTCAACGCAAAAGAAGTCGCGGGCAGTATCGATCAGGTCAAAAAGCTGCTTAAGAGCGGCAACGTCGTCGCGTCGGTCGCGCCGGCCTTTGTCGCCGGTTTCGACACGTCGTTTGCCGCGTTCAAAGACGCCCTATTAAAACTGGGCTTTTCCGACGCCGAAGAAACGGCAGTCGGCGCGGACGCCGTAACAGCCGAATACGACAAACTCTTAAAAAGCGGGCAGTACAAAAACCTGATCGCGTCGGCGTGTCCGGCGCTCGTGCGGCTGATCCAGCTGTACTACCCCGCCGCCCTCAAGTACTTGGCGCCGGTCGACAGCCCGATGGTCGCACATGCCAAGATCCTCAAGAACGCCGACCGCAAACGCAAGGTCGTTTTCATCGGACCGTGTATCGCCAAAAAGCGCGAGGCCGACGACTCGGGCGTTGTCGACGGCGTGCTGACGTTCGAGGAAATGCAAACGATGTTCGCCGACGCCGGCATTACGTTCGACGCCGCAGCAGATGAAACCGGCATGGTCAATCGCGCGCGCTACTACCCGATCAACCGCGGTATCATCAAGTCGTTCTACGAGTTCGCGCCCAACTACGAGTATATCAGCGTTGACGGCGTCGAGCGTAGCAAAGAAGTGCTGTCGAACATCGACGACTTAAGCGGCATGTTCATCGAAATGCACGCTTGCGAATTCTCTTGTATCAACGGCCCTTGCGCGCTCAACAAAGATAAGGGCGGCTTTATCAAGGCGACCGAGCGGGTGCGCGGCTACGCCAAGACGGGCAGCAAGCCATTCGCGCACGCGCCGGCGACCGAGATCAAAGCCGATTACAAGCCGCTGCGCGACATTCGCGTGATCCCGCCCGAATATGAGATCCGGCGCATTTTAGAAGCGACGGGCAAGCACACGCCGGCCGACGAACTC
The DNA here is from genome assembly GCA_022791055.1 of Clostridia bacterium. Lineage (GTDB taxonomy): Bacteria > Bacillota > Clostridia > Christensenellales > Pumilibacteraceae > HGM11386. The sequence continues at coordinate 18,527 of JAAVYI010000011.1, forward strand.
AACTGCGGCGCGTGCGGCTACCCGACCTGCCGCGACAAGGCGATCGCCGTGTACAACGGCATGGCGCAGCTTGAAATGTGCGTACCGTTCATGCGGCAGCGCGCGGAAAGCATGTCCTACGACATCATTCAGTCGTCCCCGAACGGCATTTTGGCCGTCGACGGTGACTGCCGTATTATCGAGATCAACGACACGGCCAAAGCGATTTTGGGAATTGCCGACAAGCGTCCCAAGGGCGAACTGCTCGACAAGTATTTCAACCCGGCCGACTTTTATATCGCGCTTATGGAGCATAAAGAGGTCGACCGCCGCCGCCAGTTGATCGACAAGACCGGGCGCTGGGTCGAGTTGACCGTCAAGCCGATCGCGTCGCAGAACATCGCGTTTGCGATCTTCACCGACATTACCGACGAGATCGAGTCCAACGAAAAACTCGATAAGCTGAAAAACGATACGCTGTCCACCACCGACCGCGTGATCGAAAACCAAATGCGCGTCGTACAGGAGATCGCCTCGCTATTGGGCGAGACAGCCGCCGAAACCAAGATCGCGCTGATCAAACTGAAGAACACCATTGCCGCGGATAAGGACGACCGCCATGACGCTTGAATACGGCTATACTTCCCTCAATAAAAAGGGCGAGGAACTGTGCGGCGACAAGGTGGAAACGCTGCACACCCCCGAAGGGTACACGTTGGTGTTGGCCGACGGGCTGGGATCGGGCGTCAAGGCCAACATTTTAAGCACGCTGACCAGTAAAATTCTTTGCACAATGATCGCGGCAGGCATCCCTTTAAACGAGTGTATCGACACGATCATCGGCTCGCTGCCCGTCTGTAAAGTGCGCGGTGTGGCTTACTCGACGTTCTCCATTCTCGCCGTCGACGCTGTCGGCAAAGGCTATCTGGTCAATTTCGACAATCCCCCGCCCGTGTACTTGCGCGACGGTAAATTCCTCGAACTGAAAAAAGAGGAACGCGATTACCAAAACAAGCGCATTGCCGTCAGCGAAGTCGACATGCAAGAAAACGACCTCATTATGATGATGAGCGACGGCGTCATTCACGCCGGCGTGGGCGAATCGCTCAACTTCGGTTGGGACGTCAAAGAGATCCGCGAGTTTTCGGAGATTCAGTACGACGACACTTTGACCGCCAATACTATGGCGAGCATTCTGGCCAACGCCTGTTGGTCGCTGTACGGCCGACACCCGGGCGACGACACCACCGTTCTGGCCGTCAAAAAGCGCGCGACGCGCACGGCCAACATGATGATCGGCCCGCCCGTCGACAAGGAACGCGACGAAGAGGCTGTTCGCACCTTTATGGGAATGCCCGGCCGCAAGATCGTTTGCGGCGGCACCAGTTCGCAAGTGGTGGCGCGCGTGCTCGGCAGAGAACTGACCACTTCGTTCGACTATCCCGACAAGGATGTCCCGCCTATCGGGTTCATCGACGGCGTTGATCTTGTGTGCGAGGGCGTGCTGACGTTAAAGCGTATGCTCGACCACGCGCGGGCGTATGCCGACGTCAAGTCGCCCGAGATCAAGCAGTTTAAAGGGCGCGACGGCGCAAGCCTGTTGGCGCAGGAACTATTGATCAACGCCACCGACGTCAACCTGTTTGTCGGCCGTAACGTCAACCAGGCGCATGAGGGTCTCAACATCGACAACAAGACCAAACTCGACGGCGTAGCCACGCTCGCCTCGATTTTAAAGGGCTTGGGCAAAAACGTTACGATCAAATACAACTGACACTATTTAAACAGTAGCTGTCGTATACGAGGGTACAGACGGGTAGCTTGCGGTGCGAAAGCGAGGGCACGTAGCGGAATTTCTACGTAACCGAGCTTTCGCGGCGCACGTAACCCGTATATGCCCCCGTATACGGCGGCGCATAGCATAAGGAGTACCATTTTGAACAGAGTTTTCGACACCAAAGTCCAACTGCTCAAATACGAAGTTTTAAAAGCAGTCATCAAACGCGCATATGCGGATAAACTGGACACAGCCATGTACGAGATCCCGCGCGAGATCATTCCCGGGCCGAAGGCCGAAATGCGTTGCTGTATCTATAAGGAGCGCGCCATTCTCGAAGAGCGCGTAAAAATGGCGATGGGCGGCGACGCAAGCAATCCCAACGTCATCGAAACGCTACCGATCGCGTGCGACGAATGCCCGATCGAAAGCTATTTCGTCACGCCGGCCTGCCGCGGCTGTATCAACCATCGCTGCGTCGAGGTCTGCCCTGCCGGCGCGATCCGTATCGAAAATATGCACGCCGTCATCGACCCCGAAAAATGCCGCGACTGCGGACTGTGCGCCAAAGCCTGTCCGTATCACGCCATTGTCGATTTGACGCGTCCGTGCGTCACCAGCTGCAAGATCGGCGCGATCAGCATCGGCGAGGACAAAAAAGCGGTCATCAACAACGACAAGTGCGTCATGTGCGGCGCTTGCGCCTATTCCTGCCCGTTCGGTGCGATTGCCGATAAGTCGTATGTCTTAGAGCTGGTGGACATCTTAAAAGAGGCGGAAAAAAGCGGCCGCAAGGTGTACGCCTTGATCGCGCCGGCGATCGTTTCGCAGTTCAAGTACGCCAAGATCGAGCAGATCGTCGAGGGTATCAAAATGCTCGGATTCCACAACGTCATCGAAACGGCGCTCGGCGCGGACATCACGCTGCATAAGGAGATCAACGAGCTGAAAGAGGTCGATCGGCTGACGACTTCGTGCTGCCCGTCGTTTGTCATGTACATCGAAAAGCATTTCCCCAAATTGGCGCAGTACATTTCGCATTCGCCTTCCCCGATGGTCGAGGCGGCCATGCTGATCAAGCGCACCTCGCCCGACGCAAAAGTCGTCTTTATCGGACCGTGCTCGAGCAAAAAGCACGAGTACAAGTTGGCTAAGACTAAGGGCGCGGTCGACTGCGTTATCTCGTTTGAGGAATTGCAAGCCTTCCTCGACGCGCGCGACATCGACGTTTCGGCGCTACCGGAACACCCTTTGAACAACGCGTCGCGGTTCGGGCGTATCTTCGCCAAGTCCGGCGGTATTTGCGAGGGCGTACAAGCGCTGACGCAAAACGAGGACATAGGCGGCAAAAAGATCTGCCCGCTCGCTTTAAACGGTTTGGAGCAGATCAAAATCGCCATGCTCAAGATGAACGCAGGACGTCTGCCCGAAAACTTTATCGAGGGCATGGCTTGCGAGGGCGGCTGTTTGAACGGCTCGCTCGTATTGCACCACGGCGACAAGAACGTCAAGGACGTCGACCGCTACGGCGAAGAGGCCAAAGAGACCGACATCGGCGGCTCGGTGGCGCTGTACAAAATGAGTTTAGAGGGCTAAAGGAGCAAAACAACAATGGGTTTACATGAAGAGTGCGGCGTTTTGGGTATTTACGATTTCGACGGCAGCCACGTCGCCGGCATGTTGCAAACGGGGCTGTATGCCCTACAGCACCGCGGACAAGTCAGTTGCGGTATCGTCACCAACGACGACGGCCGACTGCACCAGGTCAAAGACAACGGGCTTGTCAGCGAAGTTTTCACCGAAAAGAACACGGCGACCTTGACCGGCAATATCGGCGTCGGACACGTGCGCTATTCGCGGGCGGACGACTTGCCCGAAAACGCACAGCCGCTGGTGTCGCGCTACTGCAAAGGCTCGCTGACCTTGGCGCACAACGGCAGCATTCTCAACGTCAAGGAACTGCGCGAGGAACTGGAGAACGGCGGCGCAATCTTCCAGTCGACCAACGATACCGAAGTCATTATGCACCTGATCGCCATCGCTCGCACGCGCGTCCGCAGCGTCGAACAGGCGATGCTGACCGTGATGAAACGCATCGAGGGCGCTTACAGCATGGTGCTGATGAGTCCGCGCAAACTCTTGGGCGTGCGCGATCCGCAAGGGTTTCGGCCGCTTGCCATCGGCAAAAAAGGCAACTCGTATATTTTGGCCAGCGAGTCGTGCGTATTCAAATCGTTGCACGCCGAATTTGTGCGCGACGTGCGCCCCGGCGAAGTGGTGCTGATCGACCGCGACGGCAAACTGCAATCGTTCACCGATTTCTGCGGCAAAACGCCCAGCTTGTGCGCATTCGAGTACTTCTATTTCGCCCGCCCCGACAGCATGGTCGACGGACAATCGGTGTACCAGACGCGCATACACGCCGGCCGTCTTTTGGCGCAACAACACCCGGCCGAAGCCGACGTTGTGGTCGGCGTACCCGAATCGGGGCCGCACTTCGCGCTCGGCTACTCGTATGAAAGCGGCATTCCCTACGTCGAAGCGCTGATTCGCAACCGCTATGCCGGCCGCGTATTTTCGGAGGAATCGGAAAGCCGCAAAGAGGCGACCCTCAATATCAAGCTGAGCGTCATCGAAAGCGCGGTGCGCGATAAGCGCGTAGTCGTCGTCGACGACAGCGTAGTCAGCGGCACGACCGCCGCCGCCATCGTCAAGATGATTCGCGCGGCCGGCGCACGCGAAGTCCATTTGCGGATCGCTTGCCCGCCGTTCCTCTTCCCCTGCTATTTCGGCACCGAAATTCCGCCGAAAAAGGATCTCTTAGGCGTCAAGTACACGCCTGCGCAAATCGGCAAGCGCCTGGGCGCGGACAGCATCGGCTTTTTACCGGTCGAAAAATTGGCCGAACTGGGACTGACCAAAGATAAAAATTGCACGGCTTGCTTTACCGGCGAATATCCCGTGCAAATGAATTGAGTTTTCTTTGAAAAAGTCGAAAAATATTTTTCGGCTTTTTTTACATTCTCAAGAAAAATTAGTCTTTTAAGAAAAAGAGTGCAAAATTATACTCACGCTTTTTGCCGCCAAAAAGCGTGGCAAAAACCGCAAGGAGGAGGGCGCGACGCGTTAAGCAAAATGTCCGGGGGACATTTTGTAGCCAAAGCGTCCAATCTATGATTGCGACCTGGGGTTGCAAGGCAACCACTTCAGATTGTGTCCCTCCTCCTTGACTACCACCCCGCAACTGCCAAAGACTAGTCTTTGGAATCCTCTTTATAGGTCATAATAATTGTCGCCATATATTGCGAAAAAAGTTAGGCCTGTTTTACCCGACTTCTTAGCTGCATTTTGAGAGTTCGCCATTTGTCACCCCGAGCGGCTCGCAAGGGTCTAGCGTAGCGAATTCATTATTCTATACGCCTGCGTACATTTCTCCACTTCGGTCGAAATGACAAAAGGCGGACTATCTTATAATCACCACTTGTCACCCCGAGCGGAGTCGAGGGGTCTAGCGTAGCGAATCCATTATTTTATATGCCTTCGCCTAGGCCTTTTGGCGGCAAAAGGCCTGAGAATCGTTTTGCACTCTTTTTTAAGAAATTTTAATCCCTTCTTTTAATAAGAACACTTCTGTTGCCGCGAATCCTGCGACTTCTTCGGGTAGCGGGTTCCCCGGCTCGAACACGCCGACACAGGCGCAGCCGCTGCCCGACATAAACGACGCGAGCGCGCCCGCTTGTTGCATGGCGTCGAGCGTAGTCCCTACAGCCGGATTGATCGAGACGGCCGGCTTTGTCAAGGCGTTTTGAAATTGGCGCACGCAATCGCGGTCGCCTGTTTTCAACGATTCGACAAGCCGATCGACGTCGGCGGGCGCATAGATGAAATCGGGATACAGTTCGTCAAATCGCCGAAAGCATACGGCCGTTTCCACCCCACCCGTCGGATATGACAACAGCAGCCGATACGGTACCGATCCGTCGAAATATTCGAGCCTCTCTCCGCGGCCGCGGGCGCGCGCCATACCGCCGCGCAACATAAATGCCGTATCCGAACCGGTCTCACAGGCCGCAGTATGCAGATGAAAGCCGCGCGACGTCAAATCGAATAAACAGTCGAGCGCGACAAGTACGCCGGCTGCGTCGGCGCTGGAGCCGCCCAAACCGCTGCCCGCGGGTATCCCTTTGCGGACGACGACGTCGACGCCGAAATCGCCGAAACGACGGCGGACGGCCTCGACCGCTTTGGCTGCCGTCGAGCGGTACGGGTCGATCGCGCAGTCGACGAAATCAATACGGACTTTATCGTCGGCGCGCGCCGTGACCGTCACCGTATCGAATTGAGAAACCGAAGAAAAAACCGAGTCGAGACTGTGGTACGAGTCTCGACCGGTTACATTCAGGGACAAATTCAACTTGCCCGCTACTTCGACTTGCACTTTTTTCTTCATACGTACAGTATACCACAGCGCGGGCGTCGTTGGCAAATAGTTTTACTGCTTTTCGAGATGCCGAAACGCCAGCACGCGCTCGCCGCCCTTTAACGGGAACGTCAGCGTCGGATTGCCCAATACGACCTGTTCGGGCGTCATGCCGAGCGCCTTGGCGGCGTCCCACAGACTTTCGTTTTCGCGCGCAATATACACGCTGAACGCGCTGTCGTTTAACGGGAGCGGCTCGCCGATCTTGAGTTCGGAAATGACCGCGACGGTCGTCCGTTCGGTGACGGCCAGTTCGAAACAAACTTCCGTCTTGATGTCCAGTTCGTTGCCGCGACGAATGCGCACCGTCGTTTCGACCGGTTTGCCCGCGCAGAATACCGCCGCATCCGCGCCCGCCGTCACGCCGGTAGCCACCGAGAACGGCAACTCGAACGCCGCGCTCGATACGGAGTTATTTTCCGCCGAGTAGTAGACGATGCTGCCGGTCACCATACCGGTAACGGTCACACGCCCCTCGTCGGTCTTGCAATCGGAAATGCTACACTTGGTGCCACACACGGCCAGCACGTTGTCGGCCGGCGGCATGTCGTCCTTTAACACGACCGAGCCGTCGAGCGTTTCGCAAACGGTAATATCGGTCGCAGGGCGGCACAACTCGACGCCGGCGACCGTTTTGATCAGCTCGTCGGTCGGGCTGAACGCGTCGGTGACTACCGTCGCAGACTGTTCGGAAAACACTTTGACGGTGTAATGGATGTCGTAGTCCAGTTCGACCGCCACCGTCTCACCCTCGACAACTTCGACTTTGACGTTCTCGAGCGTCACCTGTCCGGCCGGACAATAGTCGGCGCGCGCGCCGTGGCAAGCCGCCTCTTCCTGGAACGGCGTACACACGCGATAGCTGACCAACAGGCCGTCGGGCGCGGTGCAAACGAGATCGCACACCACGTCGCCGCCGATATTGACGCAATCGATGCCGGCCGTCTTTTTGACGTTGATCAGCCGCGCCTCCGCGACGATAACGCTGCCGATCGTCGCGTTTTCCAGCGTATCGGTCACGCCGAACGAGCCGCTGACGGCGCCCTCGAGTTTGGAATAGACGATCCGCTCGTCCATGGTATACACGCCGTCCCCGCCGCGCGAGACATAACGAATATTCTCCGCATCGGTATAGCACAGCGTGATTTCGACAACCGCCGCCGCCTTGATCTCCGTTTCGGTGGCCGCCGTTACGTCGGTGTCGAGTACAGACGCCGTAAATTCGGCGCTGCCGCCCGGTTTGACCAAAGGCGACGCGATCGAACCCGAAAATTCGGACGTATAGTCGAGCGCGCGCGGCGTTCCCTCATTGTCTAAATATAAGGCTTTATAAAAAACCTTGCCCGCGTACCGCGCTTCGCCGTTGAGCGTTTCCCCCGGCGTGACCGCGCAGTCGCATTGCAGCGAAAGTACCTTACCGATCGGCGCAGTCGCGTGCAGCCGCGCCTCGACGACCGTCTGTCCCGAATCGAGTCTCCTGCGGTTGTCTACCACCGCCACATCGTAAACCGTTTCGTTAGCCATATACTGCCTCCATAAAAGAATTTGTCCCGTAAACAGTATATTCTATTACCCCGATGCGGTTTTTAGACCAAATTTATTTGATAAAATTTCCACGCGCTACGTGTCGCTCCCCAATAGAACACTTTTGGAAGTGTGCCTTTTCGGTGCGGCGGTTCGACCGTATAGACCGGTATTTTGCCCGTAAAATGTGTTCAACCGGTCTCATCGGACACCTATATCTTTATAATAAAGAAGCCCCGCGACGAAAGACGCGGGGATTGCAAGACAACGAAAAAGATTCTACGCGCGCGGGGACAGCTTGATGTCGCCGCAAATGACGTCCGAATACGAGCAGGACAGCCGCGTAATATTTTTGTCGTTCTCGATCTTGAGCGTAAATACAGCCGGGTATACCTCGGTCACGCAAGCGTCGTAGCGCACAATGCGCTTTCTGCCCTTGTTGACGCTCACCCGCAGCGGAATGCCGATAAATCCCGTTATCATCGCTTTCGCCTCTGCCGCCGACATCGCACATTTCCGCATTGCACTACCTCTCAACGCGAATATTATGCCCGTCCGACCGCAATCGTATACCCCGCGCACCAATGCAGAATAAAACAGAGATCGCTTTCGGCGTATTTCATGAAGATACAAGCAAAAGGAAAGCCCGCATAGTAGATCTTACTTTTTTATTCGATTTTGCTATAATGATTGTACGAAAAAAAGTAAATTGTCCGTCAGACAATATTTTCGCCCAAAATAATTTTAGGCATTGTTGTTAAACATCTATTCCAACGTTTATAAAATTTTTCTACGCCAAGTTTAGACACTCGGGCATGTGCCTCTTCGTTCTCTAATACCCAATATAAGACATATATGACCTTCCCTACATTTTTGGTAAGACGAATAGGTAATTCTCCTTTTTTAACTGCATTAAAATCTTTTTGTCGGTGCGTACGTTTGATATAATGTACGTCAATAACGCCATCTTGTTCCAAATAAAATTCTGCTACTTCTTTCATGAGTTCTTCAATTTCATTCAATTTGGTTAGTTTCGCTTCATATATACATATTTCATTAAACATATTACATCTCCGCAAATTTATATCTTATGTTTTAATTATATCATAAAAGCAAGTAATTTTCAACTTAATTACTTGCCCTACTGACTGATTCCAAGTCATTGTGTATTCTGTTTCAAAAGTATAGCGCACTATACTTCGTAAATGAAGTAGTGCGCTATTTGCTTAATCCACGAAAAATTCCAATGACAGCCGCCCTTTCGCGTTTTATACAGATTGTATCGACTTAAAAATCGTCGTCCTCGTCTTCTTCTTCGTCCTCGTCGTCCAAATAGTCGTCAGGGTCGACGTCGTAATCGAAGTCGTCCGGCTCTTTGTACTGCGACTCTTCCTCTTCTTCCGCCTCTTCCTCTTCGAGTTCGGTCAAAGACAGAATTTCCATCTCTTCCGACCCCGGCTCTTCGGGCAGCTCTTCCTCAACGTAGTCCCAGTTATCCTCTTCTTTGGTCGCGGCTTCGCGCTCGTCCTTTTCTTTCTGGCAAACAAAGCAAATTTCTTCGTCGTCGGCCAAATAGTTGACCTGACAAATCGGACACAGCCGCTCGATGCCGGCCTCCTCGTCGTCGGGCAACAGTATGCTGGGATCGACAAGCCCCAACTCCGCTTTACAAACGTTGCAGTATTTATCTTTCTTGTTGATATAGTTCAGCTCGCAGCGCGGACACAGAATATAGATCGGTTTCTTTTCTTCCTTTTTCATCGTAAAGACTCCTTACGTACTTGTGCCAATATTATATGTATTCTCTTAGTATTTGTAAACTGTTTTGCGGCCATTTCCGAAAAAATTATGTTTTACAATTTATGTATTTCTATAACCAATATGCCGATACCTATTTTGCCCGATCACGCACCAATTATCCCCAAAGAAAAAAGGCCGCCGCACTCGCCCGTCCCGCGCCTCTTGTTACTCATATTTGCGTAATTTTTGTTTTCGATAAGCGCCGACACCGTGAGACTGCGCTTTTACAGTTCGATCACGCGCACGCCGCGCTTTCTTGCGTATGTTATGGTATTTTGCGTTCCGCCGCCGCTGCGGAGCAGGCTGATAACAACAGAGCCGGCGTCCACCATATACGCGTTTCGTTTCATCATACAGTAGCGCGTATAGTGCGGGCTGACCGTCGTCACTTCGTCGCACTGCGACAAAATTTCGCGGTAGCGGTTGCGGTCGGCCTCGCTCCAGGCATCGGGCTGTTCGGGACACGGCACGGCCGCCTCGAGGCGGATCCGGTCACCGTACGCCGCGTTTTTTTTGAGTTGCAACACTGCCTCGGCAAACCAGGTATCGCCGCCGCGCGCCATGCCGCAGATAAATCGACGATACCCCTCTGCGACCAACGTTTCCAGTTGCGCATACAGCGCCCGCTTAAACGCTAAGCAGTCGGGGTGCCGTTCGTCGTTGCCCCACGGCAGTTTTTCGGGGCGGTTGCCGGTAAAGCAACACGTCATCGAACGATCACACATACTATTCGTTATCCTTATATTTTTTTCGTAGTTCCGCAAACTTGTGAATGCGCAGCATCAGCAGCACCAAACCGACGCCGGCCGACACCAAATAGGCATACAGCATAAACGACACGACTTCCAACGCCGCTGTCAAAACGACGATGACGCCGATCTCTTTGATAAACGAGGACACGTAGCGGCGGCGGCTTTGCACATCCGATCCCTCGCCGTAGTAAATGGGAATACACCGCACAACGTAGACAACGCAGACAAACAGCACCGAGCAGCCGATGTCGAGACGGGCGCTCATCGGATTGAGCGCGCCCAAATTCCAAAGCAGGACGACCGAAAACGCGCACCAAAAGCCGAACAGAAAGCCGAATATCGCAAAGAACAGCTTACGCGGCAACATGCGCAATAAGCTCATACGGTGCGCCGGCACGCCGTACACCACGCCGGCCAGCCGGTAGACAAACGGCAACAAGGCGATGATATTGATGATACAGAGAATAAAGAAAATCATCGCTTGCACCTCATGCGTATGATGCGGCCGCGGGACTGCGTGCGCTGCGGCATAAGCGGGCGGTATTGACAAAAGCCGAACGCACGATACAGCGCGATCGCCCGCGCATTGTCTGCGCGCACCGAAAGTTCGATGCTGCGGAATACGCGAAATCCGGCCGCAAGCGCTGCCGCCAACAGCTGTTTCCCGAATCCGCGGCCGCGGTATTCTTTCAACACGCCCAACCCCAAACACCCGCGACTGCGGCGCGCACCGGGTACGACGTCGCACCAACCGACGATGCGTCCGTCCTCGATCGCCAGCAACTGCGGATAGCCGCCGCGCAAGCAATATTCGATGAACTTGCGCGTCTCCTGCTCGCCGAATCCGGTATCGTGCGCCAAATAAATGCCTTCCGCCGCCACGCTGTCGATCACGGCGTCCAACTCGCGCGCGTTCTCTACACCCGATGTGACGATCTCCATTAAAGCCGATACTCCGTGCGCCTGCCGTCGCGCACGGCGCTGACGTAGGTAAATCCGATGTCGCGCAAAATGCGTTCCGCCTCGTTAAATCGGTCGGCTATGCGGTCGGGCGTATGCGCGTCGGACGAGAGCGCAACCAACCGACCGCCGCGCGCGTAATAGGCCGCGACCAGTTCGGGCGAAGGCAGCGAAAACAAGGAGGCGGCCGCGTTGGTATTGAGTTCGAGAATCTTCTCCCGCTCGATCATCGTGTCGAAAATCGGGTCGAGCTTGTGCCGCCAATCGGCATATGCGATATGCCCGTCGGCATACGGCGCTTTACGCTCGATATACCCGACGTGTCCGACGGCGTGATACCGATACGGCACGTCCAGACTGCTTTTGACCGCATCGAAATAGACGTCGTATGCCGCTTGCATAGTCAGCCCGTCGAAATGATGTTTTTCGTAGCAGTCGCTGCCGCCGCACACATGCACGGAATCGATGATATATTCGATCGCCGGATCGGCGGCCAAATGCTGCGCTTGCGCTACGGCGCCCGGCATGAACCCGATCTCCAAGCCGATACAAACGTAAATGTCGCGCGCGTACTTCTCTTTCAGCGCGGTCAGCGTGCGCACGTATTCGGCGGTGTCCGTCAGCCCCAAAAGCCCTTCGGGATGCTGCGGGTCGCAGTGATCGGTGCACGTGATTTGTTTCAGTCCGACGCGGATCGCCTGTCGGATCATCGCCTCCGGGTCGGCGTTCGAATCGGGGGAAAACCGCGTGTGCGTATGATTGTCGGCCGTCATGTTCTCTCCTTCGCTTTTGCCCCGCCCGCGCGGGCGACGCAATTTTCTTACAGTATACCACACCGCACGCGAAAAGTCAAAAAGAACGCTACCGATTTGCACACCGAAACGTAGCGAACGCGCGCTGCTCGACAAAAACAGCCGTCGGCGTACCGGCGGCTGTCAAGCGGTCTAATTTGATTTTTTCGTTTTATTTGCGACCTGCCGCAGCTGCCACAATGGCGTTCATACGGTCGAGCTGCGCTTCCATTTCGGCGATCAGCTTAAACTGCGTGCGCGCGCGTTCTAAGTTGTGCGTCGGCCGATGGATCTTAAAATACACGTCGCCCGCAATGTAGTCGGCCAAAAATCGCATACCGCATTCATAGGTCAATAAAATCGCGCTGAACGCAAGCGTCTCCCGCTCTTTATCATTGAGCAAGCCGCCCATATGCGACAAATAGCCGTTCGCATAGGCCTCGAACAGATCGATGTCGAAATGAACCTTGTCAAGATCCGGCTCGTCCTCGGCCGCCGTCGACGCGCCGAAACGGATCGAGTCGCCGAAGTCGAAACCGGCTGCGCCCTTCATCACGGTATCGAGGTCTATGACCGCGCCGCCGTCCGAATCGAGATCGAACAGCACGTTGTTGAGTTTGGTATCGTTGTGCGTCACGCGCCAAGGGATCTCGCCGTTCTCCAACATATCCATAAAAACCGCGCAGTATTTTTCGCGCGACGTGACAAACGCGATCTCTTGCTTGACCGTATCGACGCGGCCGGCCTTGTCCGCTTTGACGGCGGCGGAAAAGTCGGCAAACCGTTTGCGCGTGTCGTGGAACTTCGGCAAAATGTCTACGAGCTGCGTCGCGTCGAAATCGTCGAGCGCGGCGGTGAAACGGCCGAACACCGCGCCGGAGCGTGCAAAATGCGCGCGGTCGGCGGTCTGAAAGCATTCGGTGCGCTCGATAAAGTCGTACATGCGATACACGTGCTCGCCGTCGCGTAAAAGATATGATCCTTTTTGCGTCGGCACCAGCGTCAACACTTTCTCCCCGGGCATCTTCTTCGCCGCGTGTTCCGTCACCAACCGAATATTATCGATCAGCGCGTCGGGATCGGTAAACAACGTCGTATTGATACGCTGCATTATGTAACGTTTGGCGGCTGTTACCAAGAATGTATCGTTGATATGTCCCATGCCGTAAGGCTCGACCGAAACGATCGATCCGTCGATTGTAAATGCTGCGGCAATATGTTCTGGTTTCATAGATGCTCTCCTTCTGTCCTGTAGCGCATGACGATCCATGCGTTGGGTTCCTTTTTCAGTATAGTAAAAATATACGCAAAAAGCAAGCGTTTTTCACGACTTCGGACAAATTTCAAAACAATTACGATTCGAAATCGCAAGTCGGATAAATGGATTGCATTCGGTTTGAAAATATGGTATACTGAAAAGAAGAATTTCAGCCTTGGGAGCATTTATGGAAACGTATATTGCCTACGGAGACATCGAACTGGCCGAGGACATTGCCGAAGCATTGCGCGCGGCCGGCACGGACTGCGGTTTGATGCACGAACACGACAAAGATCCTTTATCGGCCGACGTGCTGGTCCTCGCCGTCGAAAATGCCGAACAACTGGAAAAGTTACAGCCGGTCTGGCGCGATTTTTTGGATGCTATCGATTGGAAACGCAAACCCGACGGCAACATGGTGATCGTCAGCCGTGCGCCGCTCAAAAGCGCTTACGTCCCGTTCCGCCTCAAACGGTTCCTCGCTTGCACCGCCCCGGAAGAAGTCGTTACGCATCTGACGGCAGACACACAAGACGCTACGCAAGCGTCGCCGCGTGTCGAGGCGCCCGAACAGATCCGCTATACTCCGCCGACCGCGCCCGAAACGTCCAAGCCGTTCGCCTCGTCGGGCTGCAAGCAAGACCACATTTTCGAGGAGTCGCCCTATCAAGCAGATCCCGACCCCCAACCCGCTAAAAAGCGGTCGGGCTGCGCCTGGGCATTCGTCGTCATCCTTGTGGTCGTCGGCGTTATCATCGCCACAGCGATTGCCCGCAGTAGCTACTTACCGTTTTAGACAAACGATTCAAAAAGCCCTCGAAAATACATTCGGGGGCTTTTTCTTATGTTGGTTTTACATCGGCTGCCGGCCAAACTTCTTAGAAATCGGAATCGTCGAAGTCGTCGAAGGATTGGGGCGGCGGCGCGTTGAGGCCGATGGTCTGGTTTTGCGGCGGGGTGGTAGAACCGAGCATCAAACCGGGATCGGCGGGCTGGGACGTCGGCGGCAGCGC
>JAAVYI010000012.1 GCA_022791055.1 Clostridia bacterium
AATTCCGTTTCACTCAAAACTTCGTTGACTGTTGTTTTAATGTGTGTTAATTCTTTTTTTGTTCCTCTCTTTCCGATATGCTTCAGCTCTCGCTTCCGTATATCTTCTTCTCCAGAACTATTCCTTTGTCAATGTGCTAAGGCTGTCCTCAAACATGGACAGCTTATATATAATACCACAGCTTATAGGAAAAAGTCAAGTGTTTTTTACAAAAAAAATCAAAATTTTTTTATCATACTTGTCGATTTCTTTTCGCCGTCTGCGGCCAAAGCGGTCTAATTGTTGTTTTTGACGGTATAGCTTACCGCAAAGACGCTTTTCGCGCCGGGACGCAACGTCGTTTCCCAGTCGAGGCGACCGGTTTCGGCGTCGTATTTTGCCCCCGAATGTTCCCCGACTTCGACAGTGATGCTTTTGTCGGTCGATACAGGCACGCGGTCGACGACATGGACGGCTACCGTTTCGGCGCGGTCGTTGCGCACCGTCACCGTATAGCGGTATTCCGTACGTTCGCCTTTGAGTAGCTTTTGCTCGGTAAACTGCTTGCCTTGCTCGCGCTTGACAGTGATGCGGTCGGCAACACCCAAGCCGAACAGCGGATTTTCGTCGGAGGAGATCGCCGTCTCGCCCAAAGCGCGGCCGTTGTAGTACACGCGCACAACGCCCGACTCGAGCGGACGCGCGGCACGGGCGGCGAAGAACGCTTTTTGCGTTCCGTAGGTCGGCGCAACATATTCGTATGTTGCCGGCACGGTCTCCTCTTTTAAAAGCAGCGTAGCCGTGTCGCCCGCCCGCACCGTCACTGCGTCCAACGTATACGTGACGTCGACGTCGGTTTCGGCCTCGATCGGCTCGCATTCGCAAACGTCGTTGGCGAGCATCATCGGCGCAGCCGCCCGCGTCATCACGCGCGCGTGTACCGGGCGTCCGATATAGTCGGGCGAGAACGTCGGCAGCACGGCAAACGCATCGGCCTCTGCGGTCGAGAACATCGCGGACACGTCGGCAAAGTCTTCACCGCCGTTGTTATAAGCGATCGCTTTCAAGCGGCAGCACAAGTCGCCTTTGCCGTCGGTATGCACTTCGCGCTGCATGTTCCAACCGGCGGTGTGCGTCACGTATCGCACTGTAAGCGCGGTCGGCTTGCCGGATAGCTGTACCGTCGCCGTCGCGGTGCGGTCGGCCGCCTGTTTAGCCGCCGTCTCGTATTGCTTTTTCGCCGTATCGGCCGCCGCGCGCAACGCCGTTTTTTCGGCCAGTATGCGCGTAAAACGTTGGTTGAAAAAGTCGAACGCGCCGTCAAGCGCAGCCATGCCGCCGTCCACTTTAAGGTTTTGGCGGTAAAATTCCATTTCCATTGCATTGCGTTCGACCGCCTGTTCGGCGGCGTCCCAAGCCGCTTTGAGGGCGGCCGTCTTTTCGGACGCGCTTGCACGGCGTTCGGTTTTACAACTGACGACGCTGCCGCCGGCAGCCGTTATGTCGAGCGTTTCGACCGCGTCGGCGGGCAAGTTTTCGATGACGACCGTCGCCCCGTCCGGCTTTCCCGTGCGCGTAACGGACGCGCAACCGCGATAAAACGCGACCGACTGAATTTTCGTTTGCATAAAAAACCTCCTTTCGGAATGATAGATCGTTATAACAACGGTTTGAGGAATCGCCCCGTATGGCTGGCCGCATTTTGCGCCACTTCTTCGGGCGTGCCGACGGCAACGATCTGCCCGCCGCGGTCGCCGCCCTCCGGGCCTAAGTCGATGATGTAGTCGGCCGTTTTGATGACGTCGAGATTGTGTTCGATGACGACGATCGTATTGCCGTTACCGGCCAGTCGCTGTAAAATCTTGATCAGCTTGTCAACATCAGCCATGTGCAAGCCGGTCGTCGGCTCGTCGAGGATATACAGCGTCTTGTTGGTCGGGCGTTTACTCAGTTCGGTCGCCAGTTTGACGCGCTGCGCCTCGCCGCCCGACAGCGTGGTCGCCGGCTGCCCCAGTTTAACATAGCCTAAACCGACTTCGTATAGCGTACGGATCTTGTTGGCGATCGACGGGATATTCTCGAAAAACCGATACGCCTCCTCGATCGTCATGTCGAGCACGTCGGAAATATTTTTGTCTTTGTACTTGACTTGCAACGTCTCGCGGTTGTAGCGTTTGCCGTGACAGACCTCGCACGGAACGTACACGTCGGGCAGAAAATTCATCTCGATCTTGATGATGCCGTCACCGGTGCAATTCTCGCAGCGGCCGCCTTTGACGTTGAACGAGAACCGCCCGGCCTTGTAACCGCGCTCCTGCGCGTCGACGGTGCGGGCGAACAGCTCGCGGATCTGCCCGAACACGCCTGTGTACGTGGCGGGGTTGCTGCGCGGCGTGCGGCCGATCGGGCTTTGGTCGATACAGATTACCTTGTCGATCTGCTCTAAGCCCTCGATCGCCGCATGTTTGCCGACCTCGAGGCGGCCGCCGTTCAATGCGTTGAACACCGACGGAAAAAGGATCTGATTGATCAAACTCGACTTGCCCGACCCCGATACCCCGGTCACGGCAGTGATCACGCCCAGCGGGATCGATACGTCAACGTTTTTGAGGTTGTTCTGCGCCGCCTGCTTAACGGTGATACATCCCCGATCGGTCGGCCGCCGCCCGATCGGCGTCTCGATTTTCAGTTCACCCGACAAATATTTGCCGGTGACAGAACGCGGCTCTTTTATAATGTCGTCGACCGTGCCGGCCGCCACGATCTCGCCGCCGTGTACGCCCGCGCCGGGGCCTACGTCGACAATCCAGTCGGCGCGGCGCATGGTGTCCTCGTCGTGTTCGACGACGATCAGCGTGTTGCCGAGATCGCGCAAGTGTTCGAGCGTGGCGATCAGCCGTTCGTTGTCGCGCTGGTGCAAACCGATGCTCGGCTCGTCGAGAATGTACAGAACGCCCTGCAAGCCCGACCCGATCTGCGTCGCCAAACGAATGCGCTGCGCCTCGCCGCCCGACAGACTTTCGGCGCTGCGCGACAGCGTGAGATAGTCAAGCCCGACGTCGATGAGGAACTTGAGTCGCGCGTTGATCTCGCGCAAGATCGGTTCGCTGATGATCGATTTGGTTTTGTCGAGGTCGAGCGTCTGCAAAAAGGCCGCCAACTGCTTGACCGATAAGTTGGTCAGCTCGACGATATTTTTGCCGCCGACGGTGATGCTCAGCGCCTCTTTTTTCAAGCGCATACCGTGGCAGACCGGGCAAGGCTTGTTGCGGATAAAACGGCGAATGTCGCTTTTCACCCACTCGCTTGTCGTCTCGCGGTAACGGCGTTCGAGGTTGGTGACAACGCCCTCGTAACTCGACTGGAACGAGCCGGAGAAATTATACGAGTTGTATTGCATATCCAGCTTTTCGCCGCCGTTGCCGTACAATAAGATGTGCCGAATCTCTTCGGGCAGGTCTTTAAACGGCGTGTCGAGCGAAAAGCCGTAGCGTTTAGAAAGCGCCTTGAAATACATTTCCGAATGCGAGCCGGAATCGAAATTCCAGCCGGTGATCGTAAGCGCGCCTTCCGCTAGCGACTTGCTACCGTCGCCGTAAATGAGCGTCGGGTCGATCTCTTCCTTAAAGCCTAGTCCGGTGCATTCGGGACAGGCGCCGAACGGCGAGTTGAACGAGAACAGCCGCGGCTCGACTTCCATAAACGATATGCCGCAGTCCGGGCAAGCGTACTTGGTGTTGTACAGTTCTTCCTTTCCCTCGCAGTCAATCACGACAAGCCCGTCGGCCAATTTGAGCGCGGCCTCGACGCTTTCGGTCAGCCGCTTTTCGATCCCGGCCTTGATCACTAAGCGGTCGATGACGACGCTGACATCGTGTTTGACCTGCTTATCGAGCGGGATGTCCTCGTCGAGCGAATATACGTTGCCGTCGACCTTGACGCGCACGTAGCCGCTTTTTTTGAAGCCCTCGAGCATTTTGCCGAACTCGCCTTTGCGGCCGCGCACGACGGGCGCGATCACCATGATCTTGCTGTTTTCGGGGTACGCGAGAATTTTATCGACGATCTGATCGACGGTCTGCTGCGTGATCTCCTTGCCGCACTTGTAGCAGTGCACCGTGCCGGTGCGCGCGAACAGCAAGCGGAAATAGTCGTAAATTTCCGTGACCGTGCCGACCGTCGAACGCGGGTTGCGCGACGTCGTTTTTTGATCGATCGAAATGGCCGGCGATAAGCCCTCGATACTCTCGACGTCGGGCTTGTTCATCTGTCCTAAGAACATGCGCGCGTAACTGCTGAGCGACTCGACGTAACGCCGCTGTCCCTCCGCAAATATGGTGTCGAACGCCAGACTGGTTTTGCCCGATCCCGAAAGACCGGTAAAGACGATCAGTTTGTCGCGCGGGATCGTAAGATCGATGTTCTTCAGATTGTTTTCGTTGGCGCCTTTGATGACGATATTTTCGCTCATTTGTCTCCTCGCTTTGCGGTACGGATCTTCGCTTGCATTTTTTTCAGTTCGGCGATTTCGTCGCGCAGTTTGATCGCTGTCTCGAAGTCGAGGCTTGCGCTCGCTACCGCCATTAAGCTCTTGAGTTTTTCGATTTGGTCGGGAATGTCCTCGGCGCGAACTTGCTTGTCCACCTTGCCGGTGATCTCGATCGTGTTGACGATCGGCTTGCTGATCGTCTTGGGTACAATGCCGTGTTCGGCGTTATAAGCCGTCTGTATGGCGCGGCGGCGTTCGGTCTCGTCGATCGCCCGCTGCATCGATCCGGTCATGTTGTCGGCGTACAGAATGACGCGGCTTTCGGCGTTCCGCGCGGCGCGGCCGACCGTCTGGATAATGGCGGTGTCACTGCGCAAAAAACCTTCCTTGTCGGCATCTAAAATGGCGACCAGCTTGACCTCGGGAATATCGAGACCTTCGCGTAGCAGGTTGATGCCGACGACCACGTCGAACTCGCCCGCGCGCAAGCTGTTGACGATCTCGATGCGCTCCATCGTGCCGATGTCGGAATGCAAGTATCGCACTTTGACGCCGTTATCGGCCAAGTATGTCGTCAAGCTCTCGCTCATCTTTTTGGTCAGCGTCGTCACCAGTACGCGCCCGTCGGCCGCGACGGCGTTCTTGATCTCGGTCAGCAAATCGTCGATCTGTCCCTGTATCGGGCGCACCTCGATCGGCGGATCGACCAGCCCGGTCGGCCGAATGATCTGTTCGGCGACAAAGGCTCCTGCCAGTTTTTGCTCGTAAGGCGCAGGCGTGGCCGACACGAACACCGACTGCCCGATACGGCCGTTGAACTCGTCGAAGTTGAGCGGTCGGTTGTCGTAAGCGGCCGGCAAGCGGAACCCGTAATCGACCAGACTTTTTTTGCGCGCCACGTCGCCGTGGAACATGCCGCGCACCTGCGGCAGCGTCATGTGGCTTTCGTCGACGAACAGCACGAAGTCGCGCGGGAAATAGTCCAGCAGCGTAAAGGGCGGCTGCCCCGGCGTGCGGCCGTCGAAGTACCGCGAATAGTTTTCGATCCCGCTGCAATAGCCGACCTCGCGCATCATTTCGACGTCGTAGTTGACGCGCTGCGAAATGCGCTGCGCCTCGATCAGCTTGCCTTGGTCGGTAAACATTTTGACCTGCGCGTCAAGGTCGGTCAGAATTTGATCGACGGCGCGGGACAGCGTTTGCTGCTCGACGGCGTAGTGACTGGCCGGGAAGATCGCGGCATGGTTGAGCCTCGAAACCACCTTGCCCGAAATTGCCTCGAACTCCGATATGCTGTCGATCTCGTCGCCGAAAAACTCGACGCGCAGCGCAATCTCACTCTGCGAGGCGGGAAAAATATCGATGACGTCGCCCTTGACCCGAAAATTGGTACGCTCGAACTCGACGTCGTTACGCTTGTAGTTGATGCCGATCAGCTTGCGAATGAGCGCGTCGCGGTCGAGCTGCATACCGGGGCGCAACGACACGCTCAGGCGGTAATATTCTTCGGGTGCGCCCAAGCCGTAGATACACGACACCGACGCCACCACGACGGTGTCGCGCCGCTCGTGTAGCGAGCAAGTCGCCGAATGCCGCAGCTTGTCGATCTCGTCGTTGATCGCCATGTCCTTTTCGATATAGGTGTCACTCGAGGCGATGTAGGCCTCGGGCTGATAATAGTCGTAGTAGGAAACGAAAAATTCGACGCGGTTATGCGGAAAGAACTCGCGGAACTCGTTGCACAGCTGCGCCGCCAGCGTTTTGTTGTGCGCGAGTACCAGCGCCGGGCGGTTGACGCCGGCGATAACGTTGGCCATGGTGAATGTTTTGCCGCTGCCGGTCACGCCCAAAAGCACCTGGCTGCGCACGCCGTCGTTGAGGCCGCGCACCAGTTTTTCGATCGCCTCGGGTTGATCCCCCGTCGGCTTGTAGGGGCTGACTACTTGAAAATCCATACCCCGATTATACCACATTCGCGGGCGGCTATGCAAGCATTTTCGATCGTTCGTCGCACTTTGTCGTTTGTTGCCGCCGCCGATAAATGCGGCGTTTCGGCTTGCTTTCGGCGCGCGGGCGTGGTATACTATACGTATGGAGCGTTACGTTCTACATTGCGATCTCAATAATTTTTATGCGTCGGTCGAATGCCTGTTAAACCCGGCGCTTCGTGACGTGCCGCTCGGCGTGTGCGGCGATCCGGGCAAACGCCACGGCGTCATTTTGGCCAAGAACGAAATCGCCAAGCGCTACGGGATCCGCACCGGCGACGTCGTATGGGAGGCGCGGCAAAAAGCGCCCGACCTGCATTTGGTGCCGCCGCATTTCGACGTATATTCGGGTTTTTCCAAACAGGCGTTCGACCTGTACACCCGCTACACCCCGTCGGTCGAGCCGTTCGGCGCCGACGAGTGCTGGCTGGACTTGACCGGCTGCGTGCATTCGTTCGACGAGGCCGCACGCACTGCCGACGACATTCGGGAAACCGTCAAAACGACGCTCGGGCTGACAGTGTCGGTCGGCGTCAGTTTCAACAAGGTTTTCGCCAAACTCGGTTCCGACCTCAAAAAGCCGGACGCGACTACCGTCATCACGCCCGACGATTTTCAAACCAAACTGTGGCCGCTTGCCGCCAACGAAATGATCATGGTCGGCAAAAAGACCTATGAAAAACTCAAAAAAATCAACGTGTTCACCATCGGCGACCTGGCACAGGCCGACAGCGGCGTACTCAAAAAGCTGTTCGGCGTCAACGGCCTCAAGATCCGGGCGGCGGCGCAAGGCCGCGACGACGAGCCGGTACGCGACTACAACAAAGAGCGCGACATCGAAAGCGTCGGCCACGGCATGACGGCGGTGCGCGACATCACGACGCTGAACGACGCGGCGACCATGGTCTACTATTTGACCGATCTGGTCGCTACGCGTATGCGCAAGTACGGCGTGCGCGGCAGCGGCGTGCACGTTTCCATGCGCAGTTTCGAACTGGAAACGCTGTCTAGACAGAAAAAGTTGCCCGCGCCCACCTACTCCTCAACCGAGATCGCGCAGGCCGCGATCGAACTGATCCGCGACAACTGGGACTTGACGCCCTTGAGGACGCTGACGGTCAGTGTGTTCGACCTGGTGCGGGCGGGTAGCGGCGCGCAGGTGTCGATGTTCGATGAGTGCCGCAACGAGAAAAACGAAAAGCTCGATCTCGCCGTCGATAAGATCCGCGAAAAGTACGGCAAAGGCAGCATTGTGCGCGGCAATCTCCTAGGCTCCGACTTCCTATACGATAAAAACGACGGCGAAGACTTCTTGCCTTTTAAACGGTAAGCACTTTAAGATTGTTTCGTCGCGTCGCTCCTCGCAATAGAGCCAAAGACAAAATGTCCGAGAGGAAACGTGTACACACACACTTTGTCACCCCGACCGATAGCACGGTCTAGCGAAGCGAATCAATCATTTTATACGCCTGCGTACATTCTTGCGTGCCGCTCGGAATGACAAATGGTCTTTTCTGCTTTCCAAGATGTGTTGTCACAACTCTAATGCCATATAAGGACTACCGATCTTTTCAGCAGTATATGTATCGTTTTACACTTGGCTCAAGAACGTGATGACCTTGACCGAAAAAATATCGATCACGACGCAGCATTCCGAATCCTGCATACGTATGACGACGTACTGCTTGCCGACCTCGTGTACAACGCCGGTATGACTGACGACGCCGCTCGAGCCGATCACGCAGTCGATGCGTACCAAGCGGTGTTGATTCATCGCCAAGACCTGTTGAAAGGTGCCGACATAGGGCGCTTCGTCAAACGGTTCGGTACACGGAAACGATGCCATGCCGCCAACGACTTGCGGCGGTGTTTTTGTTTCTTCCATTTATAGATATCCTCCCGGTTTTTTTTACGTCGCGTAATAACTCGAAGTGGGAAAATAGAAACAGTGGTTGCCGATCCGCACCGGCCAGGCCCCCACGCTCGACGGGAAGTTGGGCAGACAGATTTGCGAATACGGATTGTAAAACCAAAGCGCCTCGCCGACCGTGCTCAACTTGGCCCCGTTCAAGGCGTCTCGCGCAATGTCGTAGTGAATCTGTTCGGGGCGCATATTGTAGATGTTTTGCGGGTACCCGCGCTGTGCGTTCAAGGCGCATTCGAACTGCCGCGGCGCAAAAATCACGTCGCGTAAAGTTTCGTACCGCCCGTACTCCCCGTACGGGGTGAACAGACGGTTGGCGATGACCGTCGCCACCGCACGCATTCCGTTTTCGCCCTCGCCGCCCGCCTCGCACTGAATCAGGCGCGCCAAAAGTTCCACGTCGTCCATTTCTCACCTCTATTTCATCATATTCAACCACCGCGATAAGGGTGAAAGAAAATCCCTCCCCGGCAGTTGCAAGGAAGGGACGAAAAATATGTGCATACGTTGGCTTTATGCTTGCGCTTCGAGCGCCTTTGCGGCAAACCGTTTGCCCAGCGTGTACATATCACGCGCGTTGAAGTGCCATTGATCGCTGCCGAGGCATGTATTGCCGTCGTTGATGATCAAGTCGGCCGTGTCAATGGTATAGACGTTCTCGTTGGCGGCGGCTACGCGGTCTTGCGCGTCTCGAATCCGCGCGATCGCCGAAGGGTCGCCGCTGTACCAGCCGTTGGGCGAGATCTTGCCGATGACGAACGGGCAGGTCTGCGCATTGGGGTTGCCGGCTACCCGCGCCACATCGGCGCGCAAGTCGGCGATAAACATATTGAGATATTCTTCATACAGATTGGCATACTGCGCATCGCCCGAATCTGCCTCTCCCTGCATCCAAATAAATCCTTTGACGACGGGGATATAGCCGATTTCGCGTAGCGCCGCGCAACCTTCCTGCACAACGTAGCATAGCCGCCGATACATCAGCCCGGCCAAATGCTCGTCCGGCGTCAAGCCCGCCTCTTTTTGTTTGGCGAGAATGCTCGGCGACGCCCAAGTCCCCTGCGCGCGCGACACGTCGACCTGGCAGTTGACGTCGCAAAGGAATGTTCCGCCCGAGGCATATTTGAAGATCGCCGCCGTCTTGCCGTTATCCTGCAACACGTTAGCCATACCCAGTTCGGGGCCGATACGGTCCGCATTGGTCCCCAGTCCCATTTTGACGTTTTGCAAGCTGATCTTCGGCATATCCAGATCCTGCAACACGTTGACCGCGCCGAAATACCGCACGTCGTACCCGTCGGCGTTGCGGCGGTCGGCGGTCGCCAGCACCGAACGATAGGTACTGCCCGACTGCGGGTCGACCTGCGTAATATTGCTCGAGCCTTCGGCGTTGCTTTGCCCGGCGATGATATACACGTCGATGATGTTGTTGACGGTCGGCCCGTCACCGTCGCCCGACGGCGGCGTTTTTCGCACCGTGACGGTATACGTCGCGGCGATCGTCGCGTCGGCAACCAGTTTGACTGCGATCGTATAGCTGCCCGTTTTGGTCGCGTCGTAAGCGCCGGCGTCGACGGTGTATTCTTTCGCCCGCGCCAAACGCGTATTGCCGTCGTCGAGCGTAACCTTCACTTTGAGGCCGGCTGTGGTGAATCGGTCGCCGTAAATGAAATCGGTCTTTTGGCCGCTGAGCGCGATCGACACCGGTTTCGACGGTTGCCCGGTCGTCGGCACGTCGCCCGAACAGGCGACCAGTCCGAACATACACAGCAATGCACAGATCGTTGCAATCCACTTTTTCATGCTCTGTCTCCTTTAAAAATCCGCTTACGCCGTCAGGCGCAGCATGTTGTCTGTTTCCTCGATCGGTAAAAATGTCGGCCGTTCCACATCGTCGTTGGGACTGTGGAACGAAATGTAGTGCGTTCCGAAGTAATCCTTAAACAGCATAGCGTGTCCGCCGTCGCGGTCGAACAGCACTTCGCGGTGGCGGTAAACGCCGCGCAGCGTGTCCGACTCGGCGATCGCAATGCTGTAGCCGCTTTGCGAAAACGTCGACCACATCAGCAAATATTTACCGCTTTCGGTCTTGTACACGAGCGGCGCGTCGGTCACATAACCGTTGACCGTCTTGCCCTCGTACTCCCCTTGCAAGCAGGCCGATATGCCGCTTTCCGCGGCCGACAGCAAAATCGATTCTCCTCCGACCGTGTGTGTCAGATCGTCGCTAAGCTGCACCAGCACCAGTTTGCCGCTCCCCGTCTCCAACCACTCCCACGAGTACACGAGATACGGCGTGCCGTTCTCGAAGTACAGCGTCGCATCGAGGCACTGCCTGTCGGGCGGCGTGATCGGCCCGTCGGTCAGCGGCGTAAAGTCGCCCGTCGGACTGTCCGCAACCAAAATCTGCGTACCGCGTTTGCGGCCGGGCGCACCCAACGTGATCAGCATATAGTAGCGGTCGCGGTAAAGAAACACGTCGGGCGCCCAGTAGTCCTGCGTTCCCCAAAACCCGTCGGGGATCTTGAGGACGGTTTCGATCGGCTGCCAGTCGAATAAGTCGTCCGACACGTACACCGTCATCACCGTCGCATTGTCCTTTCGCGTTACTTTGGCTGTGCCGTACATGTAGTACTTGCCGCCGTCGGGCAATACGAACGGATCGCGCAAATGAATGTCCTGTAATTGCATCAAAGTCTCCTTGTCGTTTGATCGTGCTTGTAAGTCGGTTTACGAAGCGACGTTCGCGTCGCCCCAAGTTGTTAGCGCTCCTGCCACTGCGGTCGCGTCGAGCGTATAGGAAATGTCCGAAAATACCGTGTCGTTCCATATCACGCTTAAACCCAACGTCTTTTCTTGCGTGCTGTCGACCGCAGGCTGCCACCAATCGACAACGGTATTGAACACATGGTACACCCCGTTTAGGCGGACATGCAATTTACCGTCGGCGGCCGTGTAGGCGATCGAAATCGTCGCCGGCGCGCCGCTGCCCTGTAACAGTTGCGGAACTCGATATTCTTGGAAGCACTGATCTACTAAAGTCGTCCCCTGATACTTGTGCAACTGGATCGAGGTGTTGTGGTTATAGGTATTATCCGCCATGATCAGCAGCCGATAGTTGTATTCGCCGACCCCGATAGAAAACGCGCCCGAACGCCAACCGCCGTCCTCGGTAAAGTTACCGTCGGCGCGTTCCATGGCGTAGGAGACCAGGAAATCCCCGTTTGCGGCTGCCGTTACGGCATTGCCCGTGCCGTCGTTGAGCCACTTGACCCAACTGGTCTCATTCTCGCCGCGGCGCATGATATACGCGCCGTCTTGCACGACTTCGACGTTGGTATTGTCGGTAAAGCGGTTGTTTACGGGCGTCGGTATCGAAACGAAATCGTTGGGCAGCTCACTGATTTTGCTGTAGCTGTACTCGTCGAAACGTATACCGTAGTTTCTATTCGTTAAGTCCATCATTCCCAACCCGACTTCGATCGTTTGCGCGTCGAACAGATTGCCGTACAGCGCATCCTTTGCAAGCAAGCCGTCGGTGTCCACGGTAAGCACCGCCTTGCCGTCCAGTAGCAAGTAGATCGAGTTATTGAGGTAGCACAGCGACAACCGAATCGACGCACCGGTACCGCCAGCATAGAAGAACTTGATTCCCGATATTTCGTAATAATTATAGTTACCCTTATTGCTGATATAAACGTATGTCTCGCCCGCACCGGCCTC
The DNA here is from genome assembly GCA_022791055.1 of Clostridia bacterium. Classification (GTDB taxonomy): domain Bacteria; phylum Bacillota; class Clostridia; order Christensenellales; family Pumilibacteraceae; genus HGM11386. The sequence goes on from JAAVYI010000012.1 coordinate 12,104, forward strand.
GCCGTCTTGCGCCTTGACGTGCAACATGTATTCGACACCGGCCGCACGGAATGCAAAGCCGCCCGTCCACCAACCGCCGCGCGACGCATTGCCGCCGGTGCTCGCCAAATGCGTATCGATGCGTATGCCCTCTTTGGCGTTCACGCCCGCAAAGTACGCGAACTGCCAAGCGCCCGGGCCGTTGATGGTAATATCGTTGCCGTCGCCGTTGCGCGTATAGGCGGCCGAATCGGCGGTGAACTTAATCTGACGGAACGTCGGCGTATCGATGACGGTGACGTTGCCGCCGTCTACCGTAACGCTGTGCGTCACGTCGGTGTAGCGGGTCGATGTAAACGTCAGCGTATATTCGCCGTCGGGCAACTCGATCGAGAACGTCTTATTCGTCATATCAACCGTGCCGACCAACGCGCCCCCGCTTGCGACGGTGACGGTATCGTCGTCGGCATAGAGACCGTCCGCGTATGCAAAGCTGCCCGATACCGTATACATGCGCTCGACGTAGTGGGCGCTTGCCGTAACGACGTGATCGCCCGCGACCGTCAGCGTCAGCACGCCGTCGACCAACTTATCGGTGACGTCGACCCCGTCGACTTTGACCCAGTCGAGTACGTAGGAATCGTCGGGCTTGGCGGTGACGGTCACGGTCGAGCCGAAGAGCGTCGGCGAAGCGGGCCCTGTAACGGTGACGTGTTCGGTCGTGCCGACGGAAACCGTACCTTTCATGCTCGCTAAAACGGTGTTGACGTTCTCTGTACCCGCCGTGTACCCGTATTCGGTAAACACGATGTCCTCGTTTTGCGGCGGGTCGCCGCGCAAGATACCGAACGACCGGGCTTCGCCGCCGTCGAACAGTTTTCCCCACAGCTCATGTTTAGCGCGCAGTACAGTCTGACAATCGCTGCCGGCCGAAATATCCAAAGTAAATTTCTGCGCAGCGTCGTTCGGATTCTCCAGCATCAAATACATATCGCCGTCGTCATATACAAGCGTCAGTTGAATCGGCGCGCCGGTACCGCTGTACGGGAATGCCACGTCGTACAAATGAACACTGGAATCCCATACGTCCTTGATATTGAAGATGACCGCCGCATGATCGTTTAAACGCATGACGTAGATCATGTATTGCGTGTTGCCCTTTCTGATCGCAAGGCCGCCGGTGTACCACGTCCCGTTCGTCGTAAGGTCTGCACCGTCGCGCTGTAACACGGTCGATACGGCAAAGGCGTTGCCGCCGTCGATCCCCTCGAAATAGGCGATCGTCCAAGGCGCGCCGCCGATCCGCACCCCCGAATCGGTGTATACGACGTTGTCGTTAAAGCGTATCGTCGTAAATTGTACCGTCAAGCCGGTCACGTCGCTGCCGTCGACGCGCACCGTTTTTTCGATCGTGCCGAAGCGAGTCGATGTGAACGTCAGCGTATATTCGCCGTCGGGCAGTCGCAGCGAGAACGTCCTGTTCATCTTATCGACCGTACCCGAGACTGCGCCCGCCGTGACCGTTACGACGTCGCCGTCGGCGTACAGCCCTTGCGTATACGTGTACGCACCCGAAACGGTACGCAGCTGCGCGGCCGGTATCGCCGCAATACGGACGGTCATATCGCCGATCACGAGCAACGTCAGCGAGTACGTGCCGTTCTCGCATTTGACTGCGTTCGAACGATCGACGCCGTTGACCGTTACGCCGATATATGCGTAGTCGTTTTGCGCCGTCCACGTGACGGTGGCCGTCTCGCCTAAGCCTGCCGTGCGGTTGCCCGACGCCGTGATCCCTTCGGTGTCGGGGATCGATACCGTCGATGTCAGCGCGCTTGCGCCCAAACGGTACGACGTATCGGCAAAGCGAATGGCGCAGCCCTGCGGCGGTTCGGCCGACAGCAGTCCGAACGAAACGGTATCGCCCGCGTTCGTTTCAAACAGCGCACCGAACAGATCGATCTGCGCCGAATAGAGCGCCGCCTTGTCGAGCGTGAATACGTAAACGTCGTCGAGGATCAGACGGATCACCGACCCTGTGTATACGACCCGTAGGGTCAGCGGCGCACCCGTGCCGCGGTAATCGTAGTTAAGCGACAGACCGATTTTGTTGTCGTAGTTGTTCGTCGGGTCGTAGCCGTACAGCATGACCTTGCCCGTATTCTCTCCGCTGATCAGCCAGAATTTATAATCGCCGCCGTTCTTGCGAATGACGAAACCGCCGCTCTGCCACGTGCCTGTAACATCGAAACTATTGTCCGTGCGCTGTAGCGTCGTCTTGAGCGTAAAGCCGTCCTTGCCTTCTACGCCGGCAAAGTGCGCCGTCGTAAAGTTCCCGGTGACGTCGATCGCGTCGTCCGTATAGACGTTGCCGGTCGCCTCCTCGAACTTAAACCGCGCAAACGTCAGCGTGTCGGCAACGGCGTAGTCGGCGTCGGTCAACGTCACGTCGAACGTTTGCGAAACAAAGCGCGACGAATGGAGCGACACGGTATGCGCGCCGGCCGGCAGATGAATTGTAAACGTTTTGGCGGCAGCGTCGACCGTCCCTTGCGCCGCGCCCGCTGCGACCGTAACGACGTCGCCGTCGGTGAACAATCCGCTTGCATACGCAAAGCTACCGGTGACGGCGTATGTCGCTTGATACGACGCTTGCGCCGTGACGGTCACGTCGTCGGTAAAGACAAATGTCAGTTTGCCGTTTTCGATACGGTCGGTCCAGTCCTCGCCGTTCAGTTTGATCCAGTCGAGGAAATACGAGTCCGCTAACGCGATGTCGAGCGTGACCGTTTCGCCGAAGTACGGCTTGTTACTGCTTGCCGTCACGGTGACGTTGTCCGTCTCGCCGACGGTCACATTGCCGCGGAATTTCAAGTCCATGCGCGCGGCGGCCGCATCATGCCCGACCCCGAAATCGTAATCGGAGAACACCATATATTTGCCGACCGTAGCAAAGCCGAACGTGCGATCCGATTGTGATGTAAACAGCCGCTTCAGCGAGGCCGACGGCGTGTTGGCGGCGTTCAGCAAATAGTGGGTCTTGCCGTCGAGCATCAAGTGGATCTCGCCGTCTATCATCACCAGTTCGATCTGGATCGGCGCGCCGGTGCCGCGGTAGGTCCCGCCCTGGCGGTACTCGACTGCGTCGCCGCCGTCGATGCCTAAGTATACGACGATATTGCCGGCAGTCCCCTCGCTCATCACGTAAATGCGGTAGACAACGCCGTCGACTTCGATACCGATGCCGCCCGTCTCCCATGTGCCGCGCACGTCGAAATTGCCGTCCTGCCGCTGTAACCGGGTCGAAACGTAAAACTCGGTAGCCGACAGGTTGCGCACCGCGCGGAACTGATTGTACCCTTTGACGGTGGTATTGCCCTGCGCGTCGGTGGAAACGTCGCCGTCGAACAGCCAACCCGATTTAACGGCGATCGTACCGAGATCGGTATCTTCGGTCAGCGACAGCTGCCGCTCGTAGGCCTTGACGCCGTCGGTCAGTATGACAAGTTTATAGTCGCCTTTAGGCAGCGCAACCGCGAACGAGCCGTCCTCTTCGACGTCGAACACGCAGTTGATCTGTCCGCTTGCGCCGCCGCCCGTCACGGAGAGTAGCAGCGTATCAATGGTAACATTGCCGCCTAATAATTCGACCTTGCCGCGCACCGTCTTTTCGTCTGCCGTGCGGGTAAAGGTCGGCGTAACGGTGACGATCGACGCGTTCATCGTGACGGTGATCTGCCCGTTTACCACTTCGCCGAGTTTTTCGACGCCGCCGACTTGGAGCGACGACAGCACATAGCCGGCGTAGGTCTCGACCGTCACGGTCGCCGACTCGCCTTGCTTATAGCCGGTCTTTTCGACCGAAAGCGCGCCGCCGCGGGTCTGCTCGAGTTTGATGATCGACAGAATGCCGTCGATCTTCTCGGCAATCATCGCCTCGTCCTCGGTCGCCGCGTAATCGGTAAACGTCACGCTGCAACCCAGCGTATAGAATCCGGGCGACGCCTTGCCGGCCACTTCCGCCACCTCGCGCATTCCGACGAACGTGCCGCCGTAGCGAGCGGTATCTTTGCCGCCGACGTAGTACAGCAGATAACGGCCGTATTTGACGGCGGTCATGCGCACCGGCTCGTTCGATTTACAGTACTGCGAAATGTCGGCGTTACCCGTCATGCCCCAGTAATCGGCGCGCGGCTCCGGATTGCCTTTTTGGAAGAACATGCCTTCGGCCTTGCCCGAACTGCGGTGGCTTGCGTCATAGTCGAGAATATACGCATGTACCGTTCCCTCGCTTGCCGCGATCAGTCCGGCTTTCGGATACGGGTCGGGCGCCCAGATCATGCCCTGTACGAAATTGAGCGCCTCGTTAAACGTCATCAGCGTCGTGACGGCGTAATTTTCGGCGTACACGTTTTTAAAATATATCGTTTGATCGCCCGCGATGTCGCTGGCGATCGCCCCGTCCGCCTCGTCGGAAATATCCCAACCGGGCGACTTGGCGCGGCCGTAGGCGCTGTCGCCGATGACGGCGCCGTCTGCGTCCGCATCGGTAAATCCGTCTTTATCGAAGATATGGTAATGGAGCGGATTGGCCTGATCGCCGCCGTTGCCGACCCAAAAGTCGCGCGCCGAATCGATCTCCGCGCCCGACGACTGGTTGTATACGGGCATAAACTTGACCGTTTCGGGCGCAACGAAATTTTCGGCCGTATAGTCGTAGCCGAGTGCGTCCCAACGCACGAACACCTCGGCGGTCATGCCTTCGGTGCTGCCCGAATTGAGTACGCCCTGCACCTGCGTCCGCCCGTAAATGGGCAGATAGGTCATTGTCCAGCCGTCCTCTGCGGTCGCGTACCCGTACAGCGTTTCGGCGCGGTCGATCGCCGAAAGACGGTACTGGAACGTGCGCGTCGACTTAATGCCCGCGTCGGCGCGGTCGACATAGATCTCGATCGAGGAGCCTTTCCAAACGTCGCGCCCCTCGCACGCGTACACGTGTCCGTCCTTGACGGTAAAGCCGATATAGAAACCCAGATCGCCGAATACCGTCGTCACCTGCACACGCACATTTTCGAACGTGAAATCGAACTGCTTTTGCCCCTGCCAGCATTCCTCGTCGAGTTTGCCGTCGATCTTGATAAAACGATCGGTCTCAAGCGCGTCGGTGTAGTCGTTACTCGATCCGCCGAATCCGCTTTCGTCGACCGGATCGGTCGTTTTCTTGTTCGCGCACGCCGCAAAAAGGCTGGCCGCCAGCAGCATACAGACGAGCAATACAAACCAAAGTTTTCCCGTTCTCTTTTTCATATTCGTCCCCTTTTATTTACCCAGTAACACGATTTCCGACAGCGCGATACCCGAAAAATCTTCGTTGCCGTTGTCGGGCACCAGCTTCGCGGAAATGGTAAGCGTCACTTTCTTAACTTTGATCTCGACGAACGTTGCGACTGCCGCGCCGCCCGGCCGCATTCTCGAAAGATCGTCCCAGTAATACTCTTGCGGGAAAAGCAGATCCGCGATCCCGTACTTGCCGTTCGAGCCTTCGAATACGATCGAATCGATCTTGGAAAACGCCAGCCATATCTCGCGGCTGTTGTACACCATGATCGCGCGCACGTCCTTTTCTTCGGGCAGCTCGATCGTGATCGTCGTTCCCTTGCCGGAAACGGTCAGTTCTTTGTCGTCGTCGTAGGTCTGTACGGCGACGATCCCGTCGTTTAACAGCGACGCCGCCCCTGCCAGTATGTCGGTCGCAGTGACCGTCGCGCCCTTGGCTACGTCGGCGTAGCCGCTTGCCGTAGCCGGGATCGGTTGCAAGCTGTACGTCGGGCCGTTGCTGTGCAAAATGTCGTAGCCCAAATCGTCGTTATAGACCCAAACGATGCGGTCGGCCGCCAGCGCGCGCGTGCCGCCGCCGTGTTCGCGGTCGGTGTGCGCGTGGTACAGGATAAACGTTTCGCCCCCGCCCTCGACAATGCTGGCATGTCCGGTACCCGACATGTGGTCGAAGTCGGGCGCGATCCCGTGCATCGGGTTGCCGTGCTTGGAATCGAGTTTTGTAAAGTCGCCGAGCGGACTGTCGCCGACGGCCGTGCAAACCGAATACATGCGGTCGGTATAGCCGAAGATCGAGTATGTCAAGTAAAACTTAGTAACAGGGCCGTTCGGCGTCTCGGAAGTATGCTTGATCATCCACGGCGCTTCGTTGATCGTGTTGCTGTTCTCGACGTCGAGTACGGCGCCGCCCACCGTTGCGCGGCGGGGCTGCGTCAGTTGCTTGAGCGAATTGTAGTCCGGCTCGGTCGGCGAAGTCATACGGCAACCCCAGATCGCGTTGCCGCCGCCGTTGCGGTCGTCCTGTCGCACGAAATACAGATACATGTCGTCGCCGTCGAAATACGGGTGCGCGTCGATCGTCGCAAAGATCTTCGCCGACTTGTCGGCCAACATCGTTTGCACCTGCGGGCTTTTGACAAAGTCGAAGTAGATCGTATTGCCCTTTTCGTCGCGGCACTCGGTGTACGGGCCGTATGCGGTATCGGAAACGGCTACGCCGATGTGCATACGCTCGAACATCGTCGCGTCCGGCGCGCCCTGCGGCAACGCCTTGCCGGACGCCGAATAGTACAGATAGTACTTGCCGTCGGCCGGGTTTTTGATGATCTCCGGCGCCCAGTAATTGCCGTACGACCAAGCGTCGCTCGACGGAGTCAGCATACCGCCCATGAACTCCCACTGCGCAAAATCGGCCGTGCGGTAGCAGTGGAGCGGCACGCCGGTGACGACCGCATAATAGTAGCCGTCGTCGTAGAATGCGCCGGGGTCGGGCGCGTCGGTAAACGCCAGATCGTTGCGGTAAAACAGCGATTCGTCATACTTACCGTCGGCGTTGATACCCGTCGAATACTGCAAGCGCACGGCATCTTTCGGTACGCCGCTTCCCTTGCACCCGACCGCCGACGCGACGAGTACCGCGAGCAAAACAGCAATCACGATTCTGTTTCTTTTCATAACTTTCCTCCTCGGACTTCGGATAAAATTTGTGTTGACTTAAAACTTTAAAACTTGATTTGTCGTGTCTATATGTACGCCCGGCAAGGGCATAGACAAATTCCTAAGGCGGCAAAGAACGGTGCAGAGAGACGCAACAGTTGACAAATCGGCGAGGGCGCGTAGTTCGGTCTACGTAACCGAGTCGATTTGTCAAACGTAGCGTCTATATGTGCCGTTATTTGCCGCCCGGCAAGGGCATAGACGCGCGGCAGACAAGGAAAGCGAGCACGTTTGCGGGGAGTGTACTTCTTCGTACACGACCCGCTAACATGCGATGCTTGACGCAGTATCCCGCGATGTATATGCCCTTGCCGTTAGCCTTTGAGACCGGACACGGCAATCCCCGAAATAAAGAACTTTTGAAACACCGCGTACAGAACGAGCGGCGGCAGAACGGACACGACGGCGCCGGCCATGATCGCCGGAATATCCTCCGCGCCGCCCTCTTGGGTCGACGCAAAGTACGCCAGCGCGACCTGTATCGGTTTCCATTCGATCGGCGTCGTTTGCAAATAGATGAGCGGCCCCATATAGTCGTTGTAGCCGGCCAAAAACCACAGCACCGTTTGGCTGATGACGGCGGGCGTCGACAGCGGCAGAATGATATGCAAGAAAATTTTAAAGTGATTCATGCCGTCGAGCTGCGCGGCGTCGATCAGACTGGACGGCAGACCGCTGATAAACTGGCGCATAAAGAATACGCAGGTCGCCGATCCGAACATGCCGGGCAGCATCAACGGAATGATCGTACCGACCAGATTGAGATCGGCAAAGATCAGATACTGCGGCATCATGACGATCGTGCCGGGCAACATCATAGTAAACAGCAAGATCCAGAACAGCACGTTTTTGCCGTCGAACTCGCGCTTGGCGAACGTGTACGCCGCCATACTGGACACGAAAATGCCTACGACCATCGGCGGGACGGTGATCAGCAGCGTCACCAAAAACGATTTGAGCAGATTGATATTGAACGCGTTTTTCCCGAATATGTAGGCGTAGCTGTCGAACGTGAACTTATGCGGCCACCAGGTAAACTCGCCCAAAGCCTCCCCGAACGTCTTGAACGAGCTTTCGACCATAAAGTAGAACGGGAACAGCACGGCCACCGCCACGGCGACGAGCAGCACGTACAGCAGGACGTGCGCGCAGATATGTTGCACACGGAATTGTTTTTTTGTCGCTGTTTCAATCATTGTAGTGCACCCAATATTTCGAGAGTTTGAAGTTGAGCACGGTCAAAAGCAGAATGCCCAAGGCCAGCACCCACGCCGCCGCCGAAGCCAGTCCGCCGCGCACGGCGCCGTTGTTGGTGGCGAATGCGTTGTTGTACACGTAATACACAATGGTGATACCGTTGTTGTTCGGTCCCCAGCCGCGGCCGCCCGCCTGCAACGGATCGCAGATGATCTGAAACCAAACGAACGTTTGCAAACCGCCGATGACGCCCATGACCAACAGATAGAACGTTGTCGCCGAGATCGACGGCAGCACGATCGAGAAAAACCGTTTGACCGGCCCCGCGCCGTCGATCTTGGCCGCCTCGGTCAGCGCGGGATCGACGCCGGTCAACGCCGCCTGGAACAGAATGATATAATACCCTGTTCCCGTCCAAACGCTCAAGAGAATCATCACCGGCATAAACCAGTAACGGTTCAACAGGAAGTTGATATTCGTGCCGAACAGCGCGTTGATGACGCCGAACTGCGCGTCGAACATCCATTTAAAGACCAGCGTGACGGCAACGGTCGAGCAAATATACGGGATAAAGAACAGCGTGCGGAAAAACCGTTTGCCTTTGAGCGCCGCCTGCGTCAGAATTTGCGCGATCATAAGCCCCACCGCCATCGACAGCGGCACGCTGAGCATGGCGTACAGCGTGTTGAGAATGGCCTTACCGAACAGCCGATCGGAGAACAGCGTCTTGAAGTTCTCCAAGCCGCAGAACGTCGCCGACACAAAGTTGAGCGTTTTCAGTTGCGTAAAGCTCAAATAAAACGAGATGAGCAGCGGCGCCAGACCGAATATCGCAAATCCCAAAACAGGCAGACCGCACATCAGATAGCAACTGACGTTATTGCGCAAACGCTTATGGGTGCGTCTTGTTTGAGCGAGTTGCATTATACCATTCCTTCCTGTTTATATCCGGCCAAAATCTCGTTGGTCGCGGCGGTGAATCGGGCGAAAAAGTCGTCGACGGAGGCGTCGTTTTCACGGTACTCGTTGTTGAGCGGCGTTGCCCAAACGTCGATCCACTCGTTATCGGGCATGTACCACCAGTCGGCGGGACGGGACGTATCCGCATGAGCCGTAAATATCGAAACGTTTTTGGGCGCTCTGCCCTCGTTCTTTTTGACATACTCGCTTTCGGCCAGCGTCTTGCTGTTGGGGATCAAATAGCCGTTTTGCGCTTGCAAAGTCTGCGCGTAGCCGGTCGAAAGGTACACGGCCACCTTGAACGCCTCGTCTTTGACCTTGGAGTTTGTCCAAATCCCGATACCGGTCGAGCCGCTGTGTCCGACGTTGATCCCTTGATTGACGACCGTCTTGCCGTCCGCGCCGTACTTTTTATAGATCGGCAGCGGCGCAACGTCCCACTCGAAACTGTCGATACCCTTGCGGAACGCGGTGGCTTTATCGGCCGTTTCGACCAACATTGCCACCTTGCCGGACGTGAAGAACGACGTCGAGGTCGAAAGCCCCTTGTCGGCGCCGTCGCGCATGGCTACGCCCAAACCGCCGTATGCCTTGGGTTTTCCCAACTTGATGAACCGCTCGAACGCCTCGTACTGCGAAGGCAGCGGGTCGCCGACATATTGGCCGTCTAGTAGTGTATAATCGGATCCGTCGGCGACAAACAGCGCTTTGCCGTATGCGTCGGTTGCGTAACGTCCGTCGGCGTTATATACCAAACGTTTTTGCGTTTTGTCGCCCAGCGTGAATACCCAGTCGCCTTCACCGGTGGTGTCGACGGCGCAATCGCCGCCCACGCCCCAGCCGTAGTTGAACCACCATTCGGTGTAATAGCCCCATTGCAAACTCTTCTGATAGTCCTTCTGCTCGAGATTGGTGTTGCAAGTCTTGGTCAGGATCTGCGCCAAGTCCTCGATCTCGTCCCAGCTCATGGCAATGCGGTTGTTGAAGATCATCAATTCGGTGACTTTGCCGTCCGCGCCGTAGGTCGGCACGGTGAAACGGCCGTTGCGATATTTCTGTTCGCGGTAAAACCCTTTGGCCTCGACTTTGATGTCGATCCCCAAACTCGCTTTGGTATTGCCGTAACGATCCTCGCCGCCGGCGTTGAACGCCGCCAAGTCCTCTTCGTCTACCGAGATGATCTTAATACCTTGCTGGTTGAGAACCGAGGCGTTGTAATACAAGGCCGTGCTGTTAATGTCTTTGGGCAACGCGTACAGCGGATCGTCGGGGTTGTTGGTGTTGCGCGTCGGATCGTACCGCCAACGGTACTGCGACGACGTCCACCAGTCGGACATATCAAGGCCGCTCTCGTCGACCATTTCTTGCAAGTTGACCAGGTACCCGCGTTCGCTACGCGCCCAACGCTTTAAATAGCGGTCGCCTAAGTAGAACACGTCCGGCCCTTTTTTGGACGCCAGTGCGCGCTCGGTCACCGAAACATACGACCCGCCCGGTTGCGGCTGATAGTCTATGTAAATGCCGTCGGTGTTGTTGCGATTGTACCAGTCGATCGTCGTTTGCATGTTCTGCGCTTCGTCCTCGCCGGCGTAGCCCCAAAACACCACTTTCGTTTTGCCTTTTGCCAGCGGATCGCCGCAACCGACAAAAATGCCGGACAGCACACACAACGCCAGCAAAACGGTTATCACCTTCCCGAATCTTTTCATTTTTTCGACGTCCTCCTTGTCACGTTTGACCTTTACACGTAAAGCGCGTTCTATCAACAATGACCTGCTTAATAAAGTAACTTCAGTATACCATACCCCCCCCCGCATTTCAACCCACTTTTTCGAAAAAATATCCGTTTTTCAAACAGCTATGTATGAAAAACGAACACTATCTTCCATCTTCTTGACGGATTCCGAAAAGTTTGCTACACTATACGTATGGGCGAGCAAAAAGAAATCTATTTGACCTTTCGCGATCTATCCTCCCAGCACTTTGTGCCGGTCGGGTGGTATCACGACACGTTCCCGGGCGACTTCGGCATGGCGATGCACCTGCACCAGCAATTCGAGATCATGTATTGCGAGAAAGGCTCGTTCGCGCTTGCCTACATGCCCGACGGGCCGGATGGCGACGTCGAATGCGTCACCGTTCCCGAAAAGTGCTTTATCGTACTCAATGCCGGATACTATCATAAGATCATCATACAAACGCCCGAGGCGCGCATGTACAATGTCGAACTGTCCCCGCAGAACGCATTTTGCGAGCAAGAAACCGGTTTGATCCGCAAGTTCTCCCCGACGGTGCGCGAAATTTTCTCGATCAGTCCGCAACTAAGCGAAATGCAACGCAAGAACGAGCGGTTTTATATCTTCCACGATTCGCACGACGTCGGCATGACGATGCGCAAGCTGGTCGAAGAGTTGCTGGAAAGCAAAAACCCGTCGTATGATCTGGCCGCGCGGCTCTTGATCCCCAAACTGTTTATCGATATATCGCGCTGCTCCTCAACCGAGAGGACGATGCCGAGCGCGCCCACCTACGTCCGAAAAGCCATTTTATACATACAGCAAAATTTCAGCAGTCCGCTCACCGTGCAAAGCATCGCCCGATCGGTCGGCATCGCGCCCGCATATTTACAGCGGCTGTTCAAAGCCGAACTCAACGAAAGCATACACGATGCGCTCACCCGTACTCGCATCCAAAACGCCAAAATGCTGCTCAAAAACACCACGCTGCCCAATGCCGCCATTGCCAAGCTGTCCGGCTTTGCGACGCGGGAAAAACTGATCTACGCGTTCAAAACGCAAGAAGGTTGCTTGCCGCGCGACTACCGCAGCGCTTGCCACAAACAAAACATGCGCGCCACGCCCTGGCCGCCCGACGTCGAACTGTTATAACGGAGGTGTGCCGTGTATCGTAAAATATTGATCGTCGGCAACAGCGGCGCGGGCAAAAGCACGCTGGCGAGACATATCGCGCAACGCTTTTCGATTCCCGCCGTACATCTCGATTGCCTTTGGTGGCTGCCCGGTTGGCAAGAACGCGAACGGGACGACTTCGACGCGCTGCTCGAGATCGAACTCGCCAAACCCGCCTGGGTGATGGACGGCAATTTTCGGCGCACGTTCGCGCGGCGCTTACAATTCGCCGACTTTTGCATGTTCCTCGACGTGGATACAAAGACTTGCCTACAAAGCGTCTACGCCCGCGCCGAAGCCTACCGCGGCAAAACCCGTCCCGACATGACCGAAGGTTGCGACGAGCGGATCGATCCCGAATTTCCCGACTGGATCGCGGCCTATCCAAACGACGTGCGCCCGCAAATGCTCGACATACTGCAAAAAAGCGGCGTCCCGTACCGCGTATTCCCTACGCGCGACGCCGCTTATCAATGGGTGGATTCGATTTAATTTTACTTGTAAAAGAATACAAAACGAATTTCGGGTCTTTTGCGTTCTAAAGGGAAGATTAGTCTTTTAGAAAAAGACAACAAAACAATTCTTACCTTTTGGCGGCAAAAAGGGCAGCTTTTCTTTTGAAAAAGAACGAAAAACAATCCCCGGCCTTTTGACATCAAAAGGCCTCGGCGAAAACTGCAAAAGGGAGGGACACTTCAGAC
>JAAVYI010000013.1 GCA_022791055.1 Clostridia bacterium
AAAACGTTGTGGAATTAGTTGCATAACAAGGAGTAAGCATGGCGGAAATTAAGATAAGAAGGCGGGAACGGACAAATGGCGGCGCTGTATACGAATACAGGTTTGAAATCGCAAGCGTAGACGGACAGCGCAAGTGGATTACTAAAAGCGGTTTCAAAACCAAAGGCGAGGCACGAGAAGCGGGACGGGAAGCTCAAAACCAATATGAGAACTTCGGGCGTGTGGTAGAAAAGGATAAAATGTCATACGCAGACTTTCTCGATTATTGGATAGAGAACGACTGTAAAATCGATTTGAAGCCTAATACCGTAAGCGGTTACGTAAACACAATAAAAAATCAGATTAAACCCAAGTTGGGTAAATACAAACTTAAATCTATAAGTCGGGAAATTCTGCAAGCATTTATTGTTGATTTGTATGACGAAGGCTTTGCGTATAACTCTATCACGAGCATAAAAGGCATACTGACGAAAAGTTTGAATTACGCAGTCGATCATCACTATATCGCATATTCTCCGGCTGTGCGCTTGAAAACACCAAAGAACAGGATACCCAAAGTTGCAACAAGAACTGCTCCGCATATCTATATTAAAAAGGAAATTATGGAACAGATATTCGAGCGTTTCCCTGAGCGGCATCCGAGCCATATTCCTTTAAAGCTTGGTTACGAGTGCGGTTTACGCTTGGGCGAAGTTTTCGGTTTGTGTTGGGACGATATTGACTTTAAGAAGAAACTTATTTACGTCAACCGTCAAGTACAATGGATGCAGGACGACAAGCGTGATAATTTGAATAAGATACGAAAAAACGGCACATCTGAGAGTGGAAACGGATATTGGTATTTTTCCGAGCCGAAGTATAAGTCCTATCGCGTAATCGAGATAAGCGACGAATTGAACAATTTACTTATACGGGAAAGAACAAGACAGTTACGCGCAAAAGATTATTACGGCAATTTCTACACCAACTATTTCGCCGATAGTCCGTTAATTCTTGAAGGCAAACAACCGCAATACTCTGTTGGAATAACCAAGATTGGGAACAATGAAGAAGACTTTCCGATATATTTGGTTTGCGTAAGAGAAAACGGAACGTTTATCAGTCCGAGAACGATGCAACACGTAACACGAAGCATTAAAAAGGATATCTTCAAGGATTTTGATTTTCATTCTCTACGGCACACTCACGCAAGTATGCTCGCCGAAATCGGCATAGACCAAAAGTACATACAAACACGCTTGGGACATACAGACGTAAAACTCACTATCGACGTTTACGAGCACACAACGGATACGATGCGGGAACGTGGCAGAAAAGCGATAAACGATTTGTACATGTAGAAAAAACTTTCCCGAATACTTTTAGAAAAGGTTTTGGACTTGTTAAATAGGACGGTCTTACGGTTGAATTAACCTTGACTATTGGTTGAAAAATGAGTATAATATAAGGCAAAGGAGAGCGGGCTATGTCTAAAAAAATGGAAGAACAGCAAAAGTATATAGACATCATCGGCGAGATAGGCAACAGCTATGCGCTTATGAAAAAAGTTCGTCCGCTTACGGCAAGCGAACTCAAATATTTCAACAACGAGTTTTCTATCAGCGCGAGCCATAACTCAAACGCCATAGAGGGTAATACCTTTACTTTCGATGAAACAAAGTTGCTTATAGAAAAAGGAATAGTTACAGGCGCACACTCTTTAAGAGAGAGCGAAGATATAGTCGGCTATAAACAGGCGTTCGATTTTCTCTATGAATCGGTTAAGGAAAAGAAGCCTATAACCGAGGAATTTATAAAGCAAGTTCACGGCTTTGTATTGCGTGGCGACGAAGAAGCGGGTAAATACAGGACGATACAGAACTATGTCGGCAATATGACGAGAATCGTATATACGCCTTGCCCGCCTACGCAAGTTCCCGAAAAGATGAAAGCGTATGTAGCGGAAGTGCAAACCGATTGCAAGCACAACGCCGAGCTTGCAGAGCAAGGGCAGTTTAATTGGGTTGAGCTGTTCCATAACCTTGCCAAGCATCATATCGAGTTTGAGAACATGCACCCGTTTGTTGACGGTAACGGCAGAACGGGAAGGTTGCTTTTAATCTATGAAATGATTTCGTTAGGGCTGTTGCCTGTCGATGTGCGTTATGAAGAACGCGACAGATATTATGCGGCAATAAGTTCTTACCGCGATAAGGAAAAATACAGTACGCGCATTGAGAGCAAGACGGAAGGTATGGCAAAGTTGCTCGCCGAGAGCGAGCTTGCAAGTATGAAAATATGGCTTTCCATATATTCGGGTGGCGACGGTTCTAAAAAAGAGATATAATAACTGAAAAAACAATCAATAATGTGGACGAGAATGTATTTTTCGTCCACATTTTAGGTGTTAAAGCGCAATTTCAGTCCACGTGCGCTCGTCCACAATTTTTGCAAACGTGGACGAAATGTGGACGAGAGAGCGAAAACAACCCTATGGTTACAAAAACACAAAAAAAGAGTTCCCATATCTTGTATGAGAACTCTATTTTTTTATACTATATTTTGTAAAATTATTTCGTCATAGCTTCCTGAACGGCTACTGCGACGGCTACGGTGGCTCCAACCATCGGGTTGTTGCCCATGCCGATCAGGCCCATCATTTCGACGTGGGCGGGAACGGAGGAGGAGCCGGCAAACTGGGCGTCGGAGTGCATACGGCCCATGGTGTCGGTCATGCCGTAAGAGGCAGGGCCGGCGGCCATGTTGTCGGGGTGCAAGGTGCGGCCGGTGCCGCCGCCCGAGGCAACGGAGAAGTATTTTTTGCCGGTGTCGACGCACAGCTTTTTGTAGGTGCCGGCGACCGGGTGCTGGAAGCGGGTCGGGTTGGTCGAGTTGCCGGTGATCGAAACGTCGACGCTCTCATGCTGCATGATCGCAACGCCCTCGCGCACGTCGTCCGCGCCGTAGCAACGCACTTTGGCGCGCTCGCCGTCCGAGTAGGGGGTAGAGGCGACGATCTTGAGATCGCCCGAGAAATAGTCGTACTTGGTCTGCACGTAGGTGAAGCCGTTGATGCGCGAAATGATCATCGCGGCGTCCTTGCCGAGACCGTTCAAAATGACTTGGAGCGGGTCTTTGCGCACCTTGTTGGCCGTCTTGGCGATACCGATCGCGCCCTCGGCGGCGGCAAAACTCTCGTGACCGGCGAGGAAGCAGAAGCACTTGGTTTTCTCGTCTAAGAGCATCGAGGCCAGATTGCCGTGGCCTAAGCCGACGCTGCGCTGTTCGGCAACCGAACCGGGTACGCAGAACGCCTGCAAGCCCTCGCCGATGGCAACGGCGGCGTCGGTCGCTTTCTTGCAACCTTTTTTGATAGCAAGCGCACAGCCTAAGGTGTACGCCCAAACCGCGTTTTCAAAGCAGATCGGCTGGGTGCCTTTTACGATCTTGTCAACGTCGATACCCTTGTCGAGACAGATCTTGCGCGCCTCTTCGAGATCTTTGATCCCGTTGGCTTTCAATGCCTTGTTGATCTTGTCGATTCTCTTTTCATATCCTTCAAACGTGATACTCATACAGCCACCTCCTTATTGCTTGCGGGGATCGACGTATTTCGCCGCGCCCGCGAACCGTCCGTATGTGCCGGTCGATTCCTTGAGAGCCTGGTCGGCAGGGACGCCGGCCTTAATTTTGTCCATCATAACGCCCATTTTGACGAACTCGTAACCGATGACGAGGTTGTCCTTGTCGAGCGCGAGCTTGGTGATATAGCCTTCGGCCATTTCGAGATAGCGGACGCCTTTGGCCTCGGTCGAGTAGATCGTGCCGATCTGGCTGCGGTGGCCTTTGCCGAGATCCTCGAGGCCTGCGCCGATCTCCAACCCGTCCTCGGAGAACGCCGACTGCGTGCGGCCGTATACGATCTGCAAGAACAGTTCGCGCATGGCGGTGTTGATCGCGTCGCAAACGAGGTCGGTGTTGAGGGCTTCGAGAATGGTCTTGCCCGGCAAGATTTCGCCGGCCATAGCGGCCGAATGTGTCATGCCCGAGCAGCCCAGCGTCTCGACGAGCGCCTCGCGGATAATGCCCTCTTTGACGTTTAAGGTCAGCTTGCAAGCGCCCTGTTGCGGGGCGCACCAGCCGACGCCGTGCGTCAAGCCGCTGATGTCCTTGATCTCCTTAGCCTGTACCCAACGTCCCTCTTCGGGTATGGGGGCCGGCCCGTGGTTGGGGCCTTTTTTGACGCAGATCATTTCGTCAACTTCTCTGCTGAAATTCATTAGATACCTCCGTTTTTTGAATTACCCCCAAATTATAACACAAGCCCCGCCCGGAACGCAAGCATTTGACGTAAGGCGGCCGAAAAAACGAGGCGCGCGAGAGGCGAATTGCGCGCCTTTGCAAATTTTTGCCTTGTATATACGCGATACGCTTACACATCATATATATGGGAGAAGAGAGGTATGAAAGCGTCCAAACCGATTTTTATGCGGATACTATTCATAGCGGCAGTCGCGGCGTTTGTGACGGCGGCGCCGATTTTGCTCGCTACGGGATCGTCCGCAGCGGCGTCTGCGGCAGTCGCGCAACCGCCGGAAGTGACGCTGATCTGCGGCGCGCACGCTGTCAGCGTGACCGATACGCCGGTCGAGCCGACCAATCACATCGTCGCCGACGAACTCGAGCGGCGGCACTGCAACGCGCCGTTCGAGGATAAACTGCGCTATGTCGACGCCGCGCTACATGCCGGCGCCGAATATGCCTACGCGCTCGAACAGTGTTTTCCGCGCCTGACCGCCGCGCTCGACGAGTTGAAAGCGCGCTGCGACCTAGCGGCCGTCGACAGCACGATCGCGTTTTACCCCAACCGTCGGCCGATGTTCTCGATCACGCGCGAAAAAGCGGGGCAGTGTATCGATCGGGAAAAGGCGTGCTTGACCTTGTATGCGGCGTTAAAACGCTGCGCGGTCAAGGAGACGCGTACTGCCCGCGTGTCGATCCCGACCGATACGGTCGCGCCCCAAGTGACGGCCGCAGAGAACGTCGCTTGCACCCGACTGCGCAGCCGCTTTACCACACGGCTGTCCGGGTCGACCGCGGCGCGCAAACAGAACGTCGCGCTGGCGCTTTCCAAGATCAACGGCACGGTATTAGCGCCGGAAGAAGAATTTTCGTTCAATAAGACCGTCGGCCCGCGCACCGAAGAAAACGGCTTTCAAGAGGCCAAGATCATTGTGGCCGGCGAGTACGTGCCGGGCACCGGCGGCGGGGTCTGTCAAGCGTCGACCACCGTCTATAACTGCGCGCTGACGGCCGACCTCAAGATCACGGCGGCGAGAAATCATACGCTCGAGCCGAGCTACGTGCCGCCGTCGCTCGACGCGATGGTCAACGCAGGATCGAGCGATCTGCGGTTTGTCAACACGGGCAAAACGCCGGTTTTTATTCGCGCCTATGCCGACGGCGAAAAGGCTTGCGTCGAGATCTACGGGACGGCGCTGCCGTATCGCATCGTCACCGAAAGCGTGGTCTTGCAGCGCGGCGAGATCCCCGACGACAGCGAGCTGATCGACGTCGAGCATAAGTATATCGACGCGAGCGCGGAAAAGGGGGAGCGCGTGCGGGTGTCCTACGGCAAGGGCAGCGTCAAAAGCGAGGGCTATCTATTATATTATACGCCCGACAATCGGCTGATCCGCCGGGTACGCATTCGCACCGATTCGTATGCCGCGCACACCGGCGTGATCGCGATCGCGCCCTAAAAGTCTGTCATAATCGGCGGACAAGCGCTGTACTATATAGTAGCGGATTTGACGAACCCGCGCGGCAAAACGGTCACAGGAGGATTGAGAATGATACGCGAAGAATTTTTGGCACAGGCGGCGAAAAACAATTTGGCGCTGATGCGCGACGTGCGCGACACGGCGGTGATCTTGGCCGCCGGCTATACGGCGGAAGGGTACCGCAGTTTTTCGGCTTACGAGCGCATACGCATATGCGCCGAACTGAAATTGCGCGACGCGGCGGAGGCGGGCGCGGGGTTGGTCGGAAGCGACCGCGCGCTGTTGTCCGAATACACGGCCGCGGCGGAAAACAAGACGGCGGCCTTGACCGGCATTCCGTTGCCGCGCGACTTGACCGTTTTGGAGAAAAAGTTGCTTTCTAAAACGACGCCGCCGGTCGGCAAGCTGCCGCAGGTGTACGACCGCATTCGGGAGATCAGCGCGGCGGCCGTCTCGCTGACGACGAGCTTGGGCGATCTCATCGGCGCGTTGTACGACAACGTAGCCTCCGGCAAGCTGTTGCACGCGATGCCGCTTTCGGGCATGGAAGCGCTCGGCAAACTGGTCGACGACTACAACATGACGGCGCGGGAAATGGGCAAGGATGTCGCGCACCCGGCGGCCTGCGACCGCCACGCGCTCAAAAAACTGATAGGCGCACTGGCCGCGTCGCTCGATCCGTACTACGAAAACGAGTGGAAGAACGCCTTGCTCGGCGCCGAAGGCCGCGAGGGCGACGTGCTGGCGGCGGTGACCGACGCGGTGCTGCGCGGCGCCAAAACGACGGCGTTGCCGCTTACGTTCGATCTCTGCTGCCGCTATGCTTCGCTACGATAGTCGGTCGGCGCGAATTTTGCCGTAACACCGCTTTATTTGCGTTTGCTTGCAATCGTCTTTGCTACGAGGCCGCCGAATTATTGACAAAGCGCACTTCGATGGGGTATAATGAAAGTGTGCGCCTTATCGGCGCGGCAGGCAAACGCGAAACAAGCGAGGCAAACATGAGCGCTATCACACTCCTATCCGCTTTTAACTGGTACGGCTTTCTGATCGGCAGCGGCATGGTAATTTGTATTATCATCGCATATTTTCTGTCGGTCAAGCGCGGATATTATTCCGATCTCGTTTTCGACATCGTCATCATCTGTATTCCGCTTGCCATCGTCGGCGCGCGGCTGTACTATGTCATTTTCGACGCGATCGACGGCGGCGAGTGGACGTTTAAAAAGATACTCGGATTAGAAGGCGGGGGCTTAGCCGGTCTCGCCATTTACGGGGGACTGATCGGCGCGGTGCTGGGCGGCGCGATCGTTGCGGCGTTGCAACGGCGGCGCAAAGAGGGACAGCGCGTTACGTTCGTGCAAATGGCCGACCTCGCGTTTACCGTCATCATTTTGGGGCAGGCGATCGGTCGTTGGGGCAACTTCGCCAACGGGGAGGCCTACGGAACGGAAGTGACTAATCCCGCGTTACAGTGGTTTCCGTTTGCCGTCAATATCAACGGCGTCTATCATTTGGCGACCTTTTTCTACGAATCGATATGGAACTTGATCGGATTCTTTTTGCTGTTATGGCTGTACCACGGCCGCAGAAAGAGTTTCGACGGGTTTGTTTTATCCGTCTACTGTATTTGGTACGGGCTGGGGCGTTTCTTTATCGAGGGCTTGCGCACCGACAGCCTGTGGCTGATCCCGCAGGTCGTGCGCGTCAGCCAGTTGGTCAGCGCGCTGATTTTCGTTTTCGGCATCGTCTATATTTTGGCGCATATGTATCGCGCGCGCTCGCGCGGCTTGAAGCCGTTTATCTTCGTGCCGGTCGAGCAGTTGGACGAGGGCTATTTCGAATACGACAAAAGTCAGATCGGCAAGCCGCCGATGGAGAACAACCGCCGCAAAAAGAAGAAAGACGATCTTGCCGCGGAAGAAGTCGAGGAAGAAAGCGCGCCGCCCGAATCCGAATCGACAGACGTCGAAGAAAGCGCGCCGCCCGACCCCCAATCGGGAGACGGTGAAGAGACGCCGACGGACGCGCCGACCGATTTGACAGAGACGACCGAACCCGGCGGCACAGACGAAGAGGAGAAAGCATTATGAGTGAAAAAACGGACGAACTCAATCTGACGCGCAAACAGCGTTTGGCCGGCAATCTGACGGCAGGCGGGTGCGTCATTGCCGCGGGGCTGATCCTGCTGTTGGCCGGCACGGGCGTCATTCCGGCGAGCGTGCGGCAGTTGGCTGTGCCGGTGCTTTTGAGCGCGGTGGGCGCGGCGCTCATTTTGACGGCGCTTATTCAGCGCAATTCGGTCTCCCTGTGGATCTCGTTTCTGTTTTTGGTTCCTGCGCTCGTCAGCTTTTTGGCGGCATTCACGCCGGCAGGCTACGCGCAGTTGTATCCGCTGTACATAGCGGCCCCTGCGATCGCGTCGCTTTGCACCATGCCGATGAGCGGTTCTTACGCCGCGCACGGCAAATCGATGCTGTTTTTCGGACTGATTGCCGGTCTGTTTGGCTTAGAGAGCAGCGGCCTTGTCGGTTGGGGCGTGGTGCTGCCGTTGGTCGTCGTGTTCGTCGGACTTATGGTCGTATATGTGGCCGTCATGCTCGCGCGCGACGAAAAATCGGAGGAGGAAGAGGACAATGCGTAATTTGACGATGATGACCGACCTATATCAGCTGACGATGATGAACGGCTATCTCGTCAGCGGCGCCGCCGACAATACGGCGGTGTTCGACGTGTTTTTCCGCCACAAGGGACAGATCAACTACGCGGTCAGCGCCGGACTGGAACAGGCGATCGAGTACATAAACGACCTACGGTTCGACGCGGCCGACATCGAATATTTGCAAGCGTTACACTTGTTTGACGAACGGTTTATCGACTATTTGAGAAACTTCCGCTTTACCGGTGACATCTATGCGGTGCGGGAGGGCGAGATCGTATTTCCCGGCGAGCCGATCCTCACGGTCAAAGCGCCGCTCATCGAGGCGCAGCTGATCGAAACGGCGCTACTCAATATCATCAGCCACCAAACGCTGATCGCCACAAAGGCCTCGCGTATCGTGCGTGCCGCCGACGGCAAAAAAGTGGTCGAGTTCGGTCTCCGCCGCGCGCAAGGGCCGGACGCCGGCATTTACGGCAGCCGCGCGTCGATCATCGGCGGTTGCAACGGCACGTCCAACGTGTTGGCCAGTCAAATGTTTTCGCTCGACCCCAAAGGCACGCATTCGCACAGTTGGGTGATGAGCTTTCCGACCGAACTCGAGGCGTTCGAGAAGTTCGCCGAGATCTATCCCGACAACTGTTTGCTGCTCGTCGACACCTACGACACGTTGCGTTCGGGCGTGCCCAACGCGATCAAGGTGTTCGACAAACTGCGGGCGGCGGGGCATGAGCCGGTCGGCATTCGGCTCGACAGCGGGGATCTTGCGTATCTGTCCAAAAAGGCGCGCAAAATGCTCGATGCGGCCGGCTACCCGAACGCGGTCATTTTCGCCACCAACGACATCGACGAGGAACTGCTCGACGCGCTCAACGTGCAAGGCGCCAAGATCGACGTGTACGGCGTCGGCACCAAGCTGATCACCAGCGACGGAATGCCGAGCTTAGGTGCGGTGTACAAGTTGGCCGAGATCACAAGAAACGGCAAAGCCGAACCTACGATGAAGTTTTCCGACTCGTCCGAAAAGATCACCAATCCCGGCTATAAAACGCTGTACCGCATCTATTCGGCCGACACGGGCAAGGCGTTCGCCGACCTGATCGCTTTACGCGGCGAGAAGATCGACAAGCCGCTGACGCTGACGCACGAGACCGACCGCTGGAAAACGACGACCTTAGAGGACTACGAGATCAAAGAATTGCTTGTACCGATATTTTTAAACGGCAAGCAGGTGTACGAATGCCCGACGCTCGAGGCTTGCGCGCAGTACAGCCGCGACGAACTCGATCGGTTTTGGGAAGAGTATAAACGGCTGCGGTACCCGCATATCTATAAAGTGGACTTGAGCGACCGCCTTTACCGGCTCAAGCAGAAGCTGCTGAAAGAGAGAACGGAGTATTGCAATGGACTTTAACACCGAAAAAAAAGGATACAGCCGCGACGAAGTGGACGGATACATCCGCAAACTGGTTTCGGCCTACGAGCAAGCGCTTTCGGAGCAGAAACAGCGCATTTTCGACTTGAAACGCGATCTGACCGAGGCGGAGGCCAAGCTGGACAAGTTCCGCGAGCAGCGCAACGCCGTTTCCAAGGCGCTCGAGAGTGCGGTCAGTAAAGCCGAAGAGATCGACCGCCTTTCGCAGAAAAAGTACCGCGAAGAGATGGAGCAGCTGCGCGCGTTCCACGACAAATGGCTGTCGTACTACGATCATCTTTTGAAAAAATATCCGCTCGACGACGAGCTGTTGTCGGTCGCCGGTTTCAACCGCTCAATGGAAAAGATACTCGTCAGCGCAGGTCTGCCGGGCGAGCAGTATCGCCGCGAAAAGGAGCGGCTCGAGCAGCCGAAAGCGGAAACGCAGATCGGCTATGTCAAAGTGTCCGCGCCCGATGACGACCGTAGCGACGAAGAGATCTTGAAGGAAATGATCCCCGACCTGCCCGAAGAGGCGCTCGCGGGCAGCGACGGATTCAACCCCATGGAGCGCGTCAAAGCGTATTTAAGCAAGCACGGCGCGCCGTCGTCCACTAAACAAAAAAAGACGGACGAGCAAGCGGCCGACGACTATGCCGACCGTTCGGAAAGCGGTTTTTCCTTCGATGAGGCGTTGCATCCGACGCAGGATTTGGAATCGATTATGCGGGATTTGGGGTTGATTGAATAAAACTTACGTCGAGCGACGGCGTATAGCGGCGCACTAAGCCGCTACGTGCGCACGGTCGACTTAGTTACGTACATGGAAGTACGCGCCTAAGCCGACCGCGCACCTGTTGCGGCTTATCACACCACTCTACGCCGTCGATAGCTATGCCGTCGATAGTAGAGGCATGACAAAAAGGGTGTCATTGCGAGCAAACGAAGTGCGCGCGGCAATCTCTTGCAAAAGGGCGTTCTTCCGAATGAAATTGCTTCGCTGCCGCTCGCAATGACCGAATAAAACGAAACACACAGGAGGGAAGATGGGGAAAGCGGTCAAAATCACGGCTATCGCGTTGGTGTCGCTGATCGGGGCGATGCTGCTTGCCGTCGGCATTTACGTGCTGTATGTGGTGTGCCAGTATAGCCGTATCGAGGACAATGTAGCATTGACGGTCGAGAACAACCGCAGCGAGACGCTCGACGCAGGCGGCGTGTATTCGATCATGACCTATAATATGGGATTCGGCGCGTACAGTCCGGATTATACGTTTTTTATGGACGCCGGCATTATGGCGGACGGCAGCAAAACGCGCGGCAAGTACGGTAAGGCCGTCAGTCGCGCGGCCGTCGAGCGCAATCTGTCGGGGACGCTGGGCGTCATTGCTGCGGAAAGTTGCGATTTCGTATTCGTGCAGGAAGTCGACGAGGACGCCTCGCGCAGCCATCACGTCAACCAGCGCGCGGCGGTGTCGGCGCTCGACGGGTACGGCAGCGTGTATGCCGAAAACTTCCATTCGGCCTATCTGTTCTATCCGTTCAACGACCCGCACGGCAAGTCCGACGCGGGAATCGTCACGCTCAGTAAATACGCCGTAACGAGCGCGGTGCGACGCTCGTTCCCGTTGGCGGACGGCTTTTCCAAATATCTCGACCTCGACCGCTGTTTTTCGGTCTCGCGGCTCGATGCGGGCGATCGCGAACTGGTGCTGATCCATTTGCATATGTCGGCCTACGACAAGGGCGGCGTCATTCGCGCGCAGCAGCTTAGTATGCTCAACGCGGTGTTGCGCGCCGAATACGAGGCGGGCAATTACGTCATTGCCGGCGGCGACTTCAATCACGACATCGCAAACTCCGACGGGCTGTTCCCGTCGAAGCAGCAAAAACCCGACTGGTTGGCGACGTTCGATGCGGCCGACTTGGCCGAGGGTTACGCGATTGCCGCGGCCACCAACGCGCCCAGTTGCCGCGGCTGCGACATTGCCTACGAGAAAGACGTCACCTATACCGTTGTCGTCGACGGGTTTATGGTGTCGGACAATATCGAGGTGATCGGCGTTGAAAATAAAGACTTGCAATTTGCGTACAGCGACCACAATCCCGTTGTCATGCGGTTTCGGCTGAAAGCCTGATCAGCGGCAGAGGGCAGATGAAAGGAGAACATATGATCGGAATTATCGGGGCGTTGACCGAAGAGGTCAAACTGCTCGTCGAACAGACACAGGTTGCTGAAACCGTTTCGCTTTGCGGGCTGACGTTCTACGCCGGCACGCTCGAGGGGCAAAACGTCGTCATCGTCAAGTGCGGGGTCGGCAAAGTACATGCGGCTATGGCGGCGACGACGCTCGCCGTGCGGTTTTCTTGCGATACGATCGTCAATACCGGGGTCGCGGGCGGCACGGTCGGTCGCGGCGAAACGGTGGTGTCCGAAAGACTGGTGCAACACGACGTGCATTGCGACGCCGACGGACTCCCGCAGGGGCAACTGGACGGGTTTGCCTCGCCGTTTATCGCGGCCGACGGCGAGACGGTCGCGCGGCTACGGGCGGCGGCCGCCGAAAGCGGTGTCAACGTCCATGTCGGAACGATCGTATCGGGCGATCGGTTTATTTGTAAAGCCGTCGACGTGCGGCAGTTGGCGGACGGGTTCGATGCAAAAGCGATCGACATGGAAAGCGCGGCGATCGCACAGGTATGCGCGATCGCGGGGATTCGGTTTTGCGCCTTGCGCACCGTCACCGACAACGCCGACGAATCGGCGCCCGGCGACTTCTACGAACTGGTGCATGTGGCGTCGGTGAAGTCGAGCAAGATTCTGCTTGCCTATTTGCGCGCGCTGTAATCGAATGACAAATACATAAATTCACAACACTGCCGGCATACTAGGGGTATGCTGGTAGTTTTTATAAAATCGATCATTACGTTTTTTCTGGTGCTGCTGGTCGTGCGACTGATGGGCAAACGGCAGTTGGGGGAAATGCAACCGTTCGAGCTGGTCATTACGTTCATTATCGCCGAAGTCGCCTGTATTCCGATGAACGATCCGTATATCCCGTTCTACTACGGGATCATTCCCATTCTGACGCTCGGGCTTTTGCACATCGTCGTGTCGTTTCTCGCGCGCAAAAGCCTGGTCGTGCGGCGGCTGCTTTCCGGGCGGTCGCTGATCGTCGTCGATCCCGACGGCATCGTCTATGACAATCTCAAAAAGATGAATCTCAACGTCAACGACCTGATCGAGGCGATCCGCAGCGCCGGGTATATGGACATTTCCGAGATCGAGTACGCCATTTTCGAGACCAACGGCAAGCTGTGCGTCGTCGAAAAGGCGGCCGACCCGACCGCGGTTAAACCGGCCTTTTTGCCGCTGCCGCTCGTGATCGACGGCAAATTCGCCATGGACAACCTCGAATTGTCGGGTACGACGGTGCCGATGCTGACGCAAGCCGTCAAAAAGAATCGTTTGAGCGGCATCAAAGACGTTTTATACGCCGACGTGCGGCAGGACGGAACGGTCTATATTTCGCCTAAAAAAGGCAAGTGCTTTACCGAAAAACTGGCCATTTCGGGAGGGGGTAACTGGTGAAAAAGCTGATTGCCGCGTTGGCCATTTTGGCGCTGATCGTCTCCGCATCGGTCGTCGAGATTGTCTATCTCGAGCGCACGTACGACGGCGTACTGGCTCGATTGCACACCGTCGAAGAAAAGATTGACGCCGATTTCGAACACGTCGACAGCGCCGACACCGTGGCCGCCATGGAAGAAGTGCTGCGCTACTGGGAATCGCGCCGCATGATCAGCATGTCGATGCTCAACCATACGCAGACCAAAAATATCGACGACCGCCTGGTCATGGCGCTCGCGTATTGCAAGGTCAACGCCAACAACGACGCCGCCGTCACGGTGCAAAGCGCCATTCGGCAGTTCGAGGACTTCAAGGCCGATGCCTATCCCAACTACACCAATATGTTCTAAAGGTGAAAAATAGCCGAAATCGGGCGCGCGCAGTCGAAAACGGTTGCCTTTTTACCCGAAATGGGTTACAATACCGGTATGGAATTTACCGCGTTTAAAAAGCATCTCGCGTCGAAAGCATATGCCCCGTGCTATTTGGTGGCAGGAGACGATGCTTTTGTCGTGCGCAGCGCGTGCGATATGCTGCGCGGTTTGGTCGAATTTCCCGAATTTAATTGGACGCTGTTCCACGAGACGGCTTCGGGGCAGGAGATCGTCGAGGCGTGCGAGCAGTTGCCTGTGATGGGCGAGTTGCGCGTCGTCGAAGTCGAGGGCTTTAAAAAGGACTTTGCCCCGATCGCCAAGTATCTCAAAAACCCGTCGCCGACAACGATCCTGTGCTTACGCTTTCACGGCGGCTACGGCAGCAATATCGG
This sequence comes from Clostridia bacterium, assembly GCA_022791055.1. Taxonomy (GTDB): domain Bacteria; phylum Bacillota; class Clostridia; order Christensenellales; family Pumilibacteraceae; genus HGM11386. The sequence goes on from JAAVYI010000013.1 coordinate 14,233, forward strand.
CGCCCATGCCAAACTGATGACCGCCGTCGACTGCAACCGATTGACGCCCGAGGTTGTCGTCCGCTGGATCGGCGCGGAGACCGCGCGCAACAACGCGAGCATTTCGACCGCGGCCGCTAGTTTGTTGGTGCGTTTATGCAACGCCGATATGACGCGCGTCAGCGCCGAACTGAAAAAGCTGATCAGCGCGACCGACGGCATTATCGAGGAAAAACTGGTGTCCGAACTGGTGACGCCCGACAACGATTTCAAGATTTACGAGCTGGGGGAGGCGTTGGCCGCGCTCGACGCGCCCAAAACCTACGAAGTGTACGCCTCGCTGATCGTCGGTCTGCCGCCCGTCAGCATTTTGGGCGCACTCTATAACCATTTCCGCCGATTGCTGTACGTGTCGATCACGGCGGACAAATCGACGCTTGCGGCCAGCCTCGGCGTCAAGGAATACGCCGTGACGATGGCCGCGCGGCAAGCCAAACGATTCAGCCCCAAACGGCTCAAATCGATCGTCGACAATCTCAACCGCTACGACCGCGCGTTTAAGTCGGGCGAAATCGGAGACCGCGAGGCGCTCGATACCTTTATCGCGCAGACCCTGGTCGAAGGAAGGTGACATGATCGCAATCATCAAAGATAAAAAAATACCCGCATGGGCGATGTTGACGGCGCTGTATGTCAGTTTTTGCATGAGCAGCTTTATGACGTTTCGCGGCGCGTGGGCGGCGATGATGAGCGGCATGACGTCGCCGTCGGTCGTACTCAACAACTACATAGTGTCGTTTTTGGTCGGCGGGCTGATCCCGTTCGGCGTGTACGAACTGTTGACGCGCTTTGTGTTCCGATTCGCCCAGGCGCGCTTGGGCGGCGATGTCGAGCAAATGCGATATGCGTTGCGCTTTTTCTACATTCCCGCGAATGTCGTCATCTTCTTATTGAAGCTGACCTATTTCGCCTTTCCGATGCTCAATATGTACGGCGATCTGATTTTCGATTTTGTCGTCACCGCCGCTTTTTTTGTCGGCTATCTGTTTTATATCGTGCGGCAGATCCCCAAAGAGCGGATCGCGCCCGCGCTGTACCAGCTCGGCGGCACATTTATCATCGTGTACGGGTTTATCGAACTGATCGCGATCGTGGTGGAGGTGCTGTTATGAAAAAGCGTATTTTCGCCGCCGCACTCTGTTTGACGCTCGTCCTTTGCCTGGGCGTCGTGCGTCCGAATCGACAGGCGCACGCGGCAACCGCCGACGGCTTTTTCACCGCGGCCGCCATGGAACAGGCCTTGACCGAATTTTTAGGCAGCGGGGCCGACAACCGCATCGATCGGACGTCGTTCAGCGACGCCGAAAAGACGGCGGCCAACTGGCTGAACGCCAAACTCACGGAATACGACAGCTTGCAAGTCGAAAAGTCGGCGTTTACCTACGCCGAAAAATACAACTCGTACAACATCGAGGCGCGCTATACCGGCGCCGACAGTCAATATCAAGTCATCATAGGCGCCAACTACGACAACATGTACGAGAACGTCGGCAACCTCAAGGGCAACAAAGGCGCGGGCGCGTTACAAAACGCGACGGGCGTTTCGGTGTTATTAGAGATCGCCCGCTATTTGCAAGAGACAAAACCGGTCTATCCGTTCGACGTCGTGCTGGTATTCTTCGGGGCGAGCGAGCCGGGACTGATCGGCAGCCGCGACTACGTCAACAAAATGACGACCGACAGTCGGCTGAACACGTTGCTGATGGCAAACGTGCAACGCGTGGGCGGCGATCATCTGTATGTGTACGACGACGAAGTCAAGACGCTGCACGGAAAACTTTTGCTCGACACCGCCGGTGAACGCGGCCTTACGTTCCGTCGGCAACCGACTTCGGTGCCGTATATCGCGGCCGAAACGGTGCAAGGCATACCGTACACGACGTGGGGCATGTTGGGCGACCAGGCCGGCTTTATGTCGAGCGGGATCAACACCGTCAACGTGTTCGGCGGGCATATCGGTTCGCTCAATCTGAATAATGCCGAAACGCTGGGCGGGAATATTTCCTATACGGCAAAGGACAATCTCGACACGCTCAAAAGCCGATACCCCGACTACAGCCGACAAATGGCCGATATTGCCGACATGCTGACGGCAACGATCGCCCGCGAAGATTTTACCGATACGTGTCTGCGTTCTCCGACCGAAAAATACGATTATATCTGGCTGACTAAGCCGGTATACGTCTCGATCATTTTGGTCGGGATCATGATACTGGCGGGCGTTGCGCTCATTCTTCTGGTCAAGCATTTCGAGAAAAAGTATCCGTTTGTGCCGGTGCATAAAAAGCTGAAGATCGCCGTGTTCGGCATCGAATACGAGGACAAGGATACCAACGATATTTTCGTCGACGTCAAGCCGACCGGCCGCAGCAACAACCCGTTCGACGGATATTAAAGATCGCCCGAAATTTTCAAAAAGCCGTTCTTACTGTCGGAACGGCTTTTTTATCTTACAAATTCGAATTGTCAAGCAGTTTGAGCGAAAAAGATGAAAAATGTTAGTAGAGGGCAAGGAAGTTGGTAGAATAGAGAGGGAACAAGGAGAGGTTTCCCCCTGTCCCTAGCTAGGGACAGGGGGAAACGCGCCGCCCGCAGGCGG
>JAAVYI010000046.1 GCA_022791055.1 Clostridia bacterium
AACTTCTTAGAAATCGGAATCGTCGAAGTCGTCGAAGGATTGGGGCGGCGGCGCGTTGAGGCCGATGGTCTGGTTTTGCGGCGGGGTGGTAGAACCGAGCATCAAACCGGGATCGGCGGGCTGGGACGTCGGCGGCAGCGCCGCATAGGGGTTGTAAGCGTTCTGCGCGGCGGCGAGTTTCATCATCTGTTCCTCGAGCTGCATTTCGGAGACGAGCAGCGCCTCTACTTCGGCTTGCACATGTTTCTTGTGGCGAACGACGCCGATGATGATGAGTAAGAGAATGATGAGTAGCAATACCCCTGCCGCGATGCAAATGTACAGCACCGGGTTTTCCTGGATGGAAATGACAATGCTCTGGAAGAAGTTGACCTTCGGCAGATCGGGGTTTTGAATGCTGAACGTGCGAACGTAGTCGCGCCCGGTCAGATCGGTAATGGTCATCGTGACGGTGACCGAACCGCGGGCTTTCCAGGTAAGAATGAGTACGTTATCGACAACGGACGCCTCGCAGATCATGTTTTGCGACGATTGCGCAGCGCGAATGGTGATCGGGTCGCCCTCGACGTCGTGGAACATATCTTCGACGGTAAAGGGTACCGTGTAACCGTCTTGCATGGCGCTCTTTAAAATCAGGCGCTCGGTCGCGAAATCGGCTTTCCATTCGGGCGGCAAATTTTCGACGACCGAAACGGTAAAGATCATCGGCTTTTCCTGTAGCACGCCGGCTATCTTAAAGTACACGTAAACGGGTACTTTCTTTGCGTTCAAGTCCTCGGCGGTGACATACCAGTGTTTGACGCCGTCGATCTCTTCGGCGATCAAGCCGACCTTGTGCTCGTCGGCGGCATCCAGTTTCATGTCCGCGATCTCGTAGCCCAAGCTGTAATCCTTGCCGGTCGCAGGATCGGTCAGCAGGAACTTCGGCGTTATTTCGCCGGACGTTGTTTTCCAAGCCAGCTTATCCAGATTGTTGAGTACTACGGTCGACGGATCGCGCGCCACCTGCACGGTCAGCGTCAGCGTCGCGCTGACAGAATCGAGCAGGTTGTTGTTTCCGTCGTCGGTAACGTAGATCCGAATGGTCTGCGACCCGTAGCGACCGGAGATCGGGCGAATAAAGAAGTTCTGGTTGCGCTTGTCGTCCGGCTCGATACGGCACTCGACGATGTTGCCGGAGTTTTCGTCTTTATCGGACGAGGTTCCGCCCTCATCCTCCACGTATTCCTCGACCGGCAGCAAGTCGATGCCGGTGATGCGCACATACGTTTTGGAATCGCCGTCGGTCGCCAAGTCATTCAAATTGGCGTCGCCGATGAACTCGACAATATTATATGTCTTTTTGGCGCTCGTTCCGGTCTGCAAGCCGACCAGTTGCTGTAGCGTCCGGGCGTCGTCTTTGACGAACGGCGCGCCGTTTGTCACCTCGATCGAAATGCGCATCGGCTCGGACGTCTGCATATGCGAGCTGTCCTCGACATGGAACCAAATCTCGCCTACCGCGCCACGCAGCGTCGACACGCAGGTTATCAATAGCTTTGTGTTGTTCACATCGGACACCCGCACGGTAAACAGTGCGCCGCCCTCGCTGTCTTTGACCGTATGCACCGCTTCCGGGTTCCCGGAGATCGCGGTCATATTGAGTGTCTCTGCGCCGCGCACAGCCAGGAACGCAAAACTTTCGGTCGCATAGTTGCCGTCGACCAGGTCGGGATCCTTGACTATATCCTTAAGCGCAATCTCCTTTGTTTCGCCGGCGCCTATCTTCAAGTCGAGCGCAAAGCCCATGATGTCGTTGCCGTCCACCCCGGCGCCCAAGCGTCCATACTCGGACGTATAGTCCTCGTGCACGCATTCGAGGAACTGCGGCGGCGTATTGTGCACACGCACCGTCAGCACCGTCTCGGCTGTCGTCCCGGCCATATCGCGGCCGACGATCTTGATCAGCAGTATCCCGGGTTCGCCCTCTTCTTCGGGCACCAGTTTACGGTTTATCTTAAATGCTATCTGTCCGTCCTTCACGGTTGCCGTAAACACGCGCGCCAGACCTTTCTCCGCGTCGGCATCCCAGCCGGGCGTCGTCGAAAGTATCGTTTGTTCATCGACTACCAACGACTCTGTAACGGTTATGTCCGCCGCGCGCACCGTAACGGCGTCGCCGGTGTCCTTCCCGTTCTCTTTACGAATATCCACGTCTTTAAACAGACCGAAATCCTCGCGCACCGTGCCGGTTATGGCGTATGTGAACGTCTCGCCCACATATGCGTCGTATGTCAGGTAGCGATTCCCCTCTTGCAAGTATCCGTAGTTGAGCGTCGTATTGCCGACCGCCTCCAACGGGCTGTTGTCCACCGCAATGCGGTAATCTGCCACCTGCACCGAATTGATCGCCACGCCCTCTTCGTACCGAATCATCTTGGTTACCTGTATGCGCAGCGGCACACTGCCGCCCTCGCAAGCGCGCGTCGAGCGTTTGGGTACAAATGTCAGCGTCCGGCCGCCGTCGGTCACATTGAGCGTAAAGTACGTCTGCACGTAGGCCGCCACTTCGGTATCGGCAAACTGCAAGCCGCCGGTCGTGTAGTCGGCTACTTTTTGCGCTTCTTTTTTATCGTCGGTCAGTATCACCCCCATGCCGTCTTTGTCGCAAAGGGCGTACAACTCCAGCGAATACTGCACCGTCTCGGCGGCGCAGTCGGGATCGGTGAATGCCGCCGACGCGTCGTTATCCCGGCCGGTAAACAAGCTGAACGCATCGGGTATACTTTCCTTGACATAGGCGCTGACCGACTTTACCGTCAGTTTTTGCAATGTCGGTTTCGCCGAAATCTCCCGGGGCTTTACGCGGATCTTACACGTCAGTTCGACCTTATTGTCCGGCATATTACTACCGTCGACGATGGTAAACTTCACTACGCTGTAGCCGGTACCCTGCTCGTTGACGTTCAATCCGGTCACGGTAAAGTACGTCCCGTAAGCGCTCAGCGACACGTATTTATTGGAGTTGGTCCAGGCCTGGTCTATGGTAAATACGCGGCCGTTATCCCCGGTTTGCAGGAACAGCGTCTCGTTCTTATCCGCGTCCGTCGCCAGGTAGTCCACTTCCACGCGCGCCGTATCGCCCTGGTACATCGTCATTATAAATTCTTTTGCTTCCTGCGTCCCGCTTGACAGCGTCCAAGCATTGTCGGAATTCTCGGCCTTATACGTCTGTTCTCTGTCGTAGCGGCGCATCTCGGGCTTGGAGCTTTCCACCGTTACACGAATGATCGCGTCGACGGATAAGCCCTCGCCGTCGGTCAGCGTAAACCGCAACGATACATTGCTGCACGCCTGTTTTGCCGTTATCTTATACGCCAAGCAGTAAGCGGGTTGATCGATAGGCGCTTGCATTTTGTCGTCCAGCGGCAGTATATCTTTCGTTTCCACCGTAAAGGAGCTTTGGTTGAGCGTCGGAATCGAGTAGCCGGTCAAGCGCAGACCCCAAGGCGTATCGTCGTCGGCAAGCGGCAGATACCCGCGGTTTTTATCGTTTGCCTTTCCGTTTTCGATCACGCCAGGCGCCGTACGGTATGTGCGCACGCCGTAGCTGTCGTCCGGGCCTTTATCGCTGACCGAACGCCACGGTTTGAGATTGTCCGCGCCGGCAGTTAATCGATCATACGGCAACCAACTGTCGCGATGGTCGCTATCCGAGAAATACAGGCCGTAGGTATTCGGCAGTCGCTTGTTCGCACCCGTATCCGCATTCACAGCGGCTTGCAAATCGTCTTCGTCAAAGCCGCTTGTCGTCTTTGTCGCGCCGGAGACGAAATTCTCCCACGGCGTCACAAACACGGTAAAGTAGTCCTCGGCCTGCAACGTCACCGGATAGCTGGACAGCAGGTTTGTTATCGGGGTATTGTTGCTTTGGTAAACCGTCGGCGACTGGTTGCTGACGCTGATCTCGAACGTCAATTTCTCCGACCGTGCCAGTGTGCTGTCATAGAAGTACATCGAATAGCGCACCGTCTCGTTCTTCGAGAGTCTTTCTTTCGCGTCGAACGTTATCTTTGAGTACGCATCGATGTCTATCGTTACCTTTTCCGACCGGCCGGACAGTAGCTCTATGCCGTTCCGTATCGTATGCGTGCCTTCACTGTCGGTAAACGTATGGTTTTTCGGCAGCCAGTCCCGCGCCACGCGATCCAGCCCCTCGGCCAAGTACTCTTCTTCCTTGAACATGCGGGAGCGTTCGTTGATCTCCATATCCGCGTCGCTTAAGATCGTCGTCAAATCGAGCGTAGGCGTCTTGCCTTTTTCTATCGACAGCTTATAGACCTTTTCGTTTTCGCCCTCGCCTACCGTTACCGTCGGCGCCGTATTGCGAATAAACACGTTGATCTGTACCAGCTGGTACGATGCGTTCTCCCAACCGGTATTCCGGTAGTCGTCGTACACCACCGCACGCAACGGATAGTAATATCCATACGACTTCCCGTCTACCACCTTTTCTTCCAAGTGGTACTGTTGTAGCAGTGCCTGTTTCTCGGCGGCCGTCTTTCCGCTCAAGTTCAGTTCGGTCTTGCGCTTAGGCCTGAGCGTCAAATACGCCGTATCCGTATTATTCGGTATGACGGTGAAAAACTCTTCGTAGCCGGGATTGAGCTGCGCGTTGATCGATGCCAGCGTTGCGGCGTCGACTTCTTTCTGCCATGTATTCAATCCGAGATACGCGAGCACGTCGGTTTCCGTCTCGTTTGTATTGGCCGGTCCCGCAGTACTCTCGTCTACTCTGGCCAGCATCCGCGCGACGTCTTCGGCAGTCAGTCTGCCGCTGACTGCGCGCGACAGGAAATACACGTCTTCGGCGTACACCACCGAATCGCTTTCTTTATAGTAGTCGTAATCTTTTTTCGTCTCGCCGTCCGTCTTTGTCGCGTACAGCAGATGGATCGTATTCGACCGATCGGGTATCGTGTTGGTCGTTCCGTCGTCGTAACGCATCCGCAACGTCACGTCGCCCGTCGTCAACGTAATGTCCTTTTCCAACACCCCGCCGGATGTCGTTTTCGTCAGGTCGATCGTTTTCGGTGTTTTGGTAAACGTCTTTTCCTGCGTCCGTACTGTCGTTATATTGAGAAAATCATTCTCGACCGTCAGTTTGAAACGAATCTCTTGCGGCTCTACCGACGCATCCAACACCCCGGCCGTATACTGCGCCAAGCGCACCGTCATCGTCAGTTCTCCGCTGCTGCGGATCGCGCGCTTTTCCAGTTTCAAGCCGATCGTATCTTCGTAGATCGCCTTATTCCCGTTTGCCGTACGCAGGCGTGTCGGCACAGAAGCGCCTTCGGTAAAGTAATACAGATCCTTATTCAGGTACGGGCTGCTTTCAAAGTCCTCCGTGCTGTGTATCGCCGTTATCTTCAGATACGGATTCTCCGCCAGTTTGGCGCCGCTCCATGTCTTTCCGGCTGCGTCCGTCAGCGTCACGTCCCGCGTCACATCGACATTGCCGATGTCGTATCCGGACGCAAACGCAACGGCCGTCGTCTTTTCGCTCGCCCCGCTTGTCGGTTGCAACGACTTCGGCAATCCCAGATAGCTCACCGGCAAATACGTTGCGCCCGACTTTTGCACAGCTACCGTTCTGCCGTAGCTGAACCGTTCGGCCTCTTCCGGATACCAGTACGGGAACGAATCATACGGTTTTGCCGCGCCGTCTGTCAGTGTGCGCGCATCGTACACGTAATAGTTGCCGGCCAAGTTTCCGTAGCCGGTCTCATACGCCGTTATGTTATTGACAAAACCGACGCTGGCCAGTTGCATTGTCACCGTCAGCTCCGTCCTGCCCGTTACCGTCGTTTTGCCGGCGCCGCGTTTGCCGCTATACGCCTCGTCCTTGCCTAAGGTATCTCCGCCGTCGGCCATATTATCCCGCACGTATATCCGCAGTTCCAGCTGCTTATCCGCCGCGGTAAACTCGTCTTTCGGCGTCACGGCGATCGCCCACCGCAGCTCGTCATTCTTCAGCTTGTTCAGTTTCTCTTCGTCCGTACCGGTAAACAGCGCGATCTGCCCGTTCGTCTCGGTAAAGTACAGCAGTTGTATGTCGAGCTTTGTTGCCGTTTCGTTTCCGTACACGGCGCTATACAATACGGCTGCGTTCGTCGTTCCGTGAAAGCCGTTGCCCAGGTTCTGCTGCGCCGTCGGCAGCGTCTTGTAGTTGTCATTGGTTGCCAACAGCAGTTGTTGCCGGCCGTCGTAATCGCTGACCAGCGTCGTTGTATGCGCTTTATCCGAGCCTTTATGTTCCGCGGCGTCTGCGTTTTCCAACAGATATTGGTACACGCTCTCGCTGCCGGCAATATAGCGCGTCGAGAATCTGTCGTAGGTATTCAGCGGGTTTTGCGGCGTTATATCCCACACATAGTTCTTGTCGGCGGTCTCTTCGAACTTCGTCCCTTCCGCCATCCGCGGCAGGCTGTTCATCACCTCGACCTGGATCGACAGGCGCGCCCGGCTGACTTCGGCATTGACGCGGTCGAAGCCGTCTGTTACGTAGAACGCCACAAACAAGCCTTTCGGCAGCGCCTGCGTACTGCTCAGCGCTTTCACATACAGCACCGGGTCGCCGATGCGGCCGCCGCTGCCCGATGCCAGTATCGCCGCCTCTACGTACCCTTCCGCCGGAATCTCCTCTCTCGCCTCGTTCAGCGTATACACCTCTACCGTCGTATTGGCAAACGTCAATTTCATGTCGTCGCCCGAGTCGTTGTCTTTCGCCAGTTCGCCTACTTTATACTCCAGCACATTGTAATAGTACTGCGGGTCTGCGCCTTCTACCGGCACCGTTCCGTTCCCCGGGTTTGCCGAGATATAGAACAGATCCTTGCCTTCTTGCAGTTCCGGCAAGCGGTTCTTGACGTCGATCACAATCTTAACCGTCGTCGTATGGTTGGGCGCGCCGCTCTCCGTCGAGCTGTCGGCGATCGTCAATGTGAATTGCAACGGATTCCCGTATGTCGTGCGGTACTTCGACGTTATCCGTACATGCGGATACACCCCGTCTCCGCCGGCGCTTTCGGTTACCGTCAGGTAGTTTGTATAGCCGAATGCGTTTTCGATCTCGTTGCCCGCGAACACAAAACGCAACGTATCATAGCCCAACGCTTGTGTCCCTTCCCGGCCGCGTATCTTGACCGTATTCGGTTGCGCGTACAATCTACGCGCTTTATCCGTTGCGATCGCTATCCCTTGCGCGTCAAACTTTTGACTGCTTTCTTCCGGGCTGACCGTCTCCGCCGTGTCCGGATCGATGACAAAATCATACGGCGTCAATGCGATCGTCGTACTGTTGTAGATCTCATAATGGATATACGGATTCCCGTCGGCGTCCTGTTTCAGCTTTCCGTCTCCGCCGACTTTGTCCGTTCTTGCCGCCAAATTACGGTTTGTCACGCAGAATGCCAATGTTTGGTTTACCGGTTCGCTACCGGCCTGATCCATCGTATCCGCTACCGTCAACGTCAGTTCCAGATAGTTTTGCAGCGTACTCCGTTTGCCTGTTATTTTCAGGCCGTCGAACTGCACCAGATCCGTCCCCGTCACTGCGGTCAAGTTCAATTTATTCTTTTCGCTTTGCGTCAGTTTTGCCGTCGTTTCTTGCCGTGCATACAGTTTCACCCGTTCCAGGCCTATATAATTGGCCAGGCCTCCGTCCGGCAGCGTATTCTTTCCGTCGCCGCTTACAAAGTACAGAAAACTGTTGCGCGCCTGTGTTCCGTCGGCATACTCGTCCACGTCCAGCGCAAACGTATAGTCTTCGACTGCGGAGTTTCCCGCGTCGTCCTTATTCCAGAATCCGTAGCCGCCGATCGGCGAAAAATACTTCGACTCGTCGACCGCCAATTCGAAGTTCGTTTCGCCCACCGTTGCCGCCACCGGCGCAGTGTTCGTCACCTCGATCGCGATCGGCATCCATATGCCGGTATCCTCCACTTCGCCGCTGTCTACTACGTGGACTAATATATAGAAGTGGCCCAGCGACGCGCCGCGGCTTTCTTGGTACTGCGTCCGTGTCGCGTGTCTGCCGGTTATTATGATCTCTCTGCGGTCTGCCGTTATCTCATACGTTGCATACGTCTCTTTGCCTTGGTCATATTCCGTATTCAATATGATCAGGTCGTCTTTGAACCCGGTTTCCAGCGTTGCGTCGGCATAGTATCCGTTCGTCAATATTTCCGCTTTATGCAGCGCTACATTCTCTTCCGTTACCGGCGTTCCCGCCTTTGTTTTATTGTAATTCGTGCTGCCTTGCGAGCTTACCAGTCCGCCGTATTTGTCCACCTGTATAAACTCGTACTGCGGTACCTTTACCGCCTCGGCGCCGCTGCTTGCAAACAGCAAATCATTGCCGTCCAAGTCGCTCAAGAACGACGTTAAGTTAAACCGCGCGCTCTCGCCCGCTTTCACTTGCACCAGTTTGCCCGTTTGCAACACCGGCCGCGTATTGTCCACTTTGAACACGATCCGCAACTGGTACGTTGCGTCGTTCTGCGTGATATGCGCGCTGCCGCCGTTCTCTTTTGCGACATACGTCACGACGATACTCGAGTACTGGCCTTGGTTTGTCGTGCCCGGTTTCGACTCGATCACCAGGCAGTCGTAATACGTTCCCGCTGTTCCGTATGTGTCGGCTTGCAGTTTTATGTCGTATGTTGCGTCCGATGCGTTATGCTTTTGCGCTGCTTTGATCAGCACGTTATCTTTGGTCGAGCCGTTCGCTCCCGTGTCCTTATCCGCGACCAGATCCTCGATCCGCACCATCACCCGCTGCGCGTTCCCGTCCGACCCGCGCGATATGGACTTGCCGATGAACAGTGTTCGTATTCCGGCTACCACCTGGCCTGTCGTATTGTATTTCGTTACATCCGCGTCTGTTGCCGCTCTCCACTCGATCGGCGATATGCTTGTTCCCGTCTCCTTTGTATACTTCGATCCGTCCCACGTTGCCGGATATGCTGCTCCGTTCCCGCTCTTTGCGTCTATCCCTTGGTCCGTTACGCCCAACGTAAAATACACGTTGCCTATCGCTCCGTGGTTGTCTTTTACTTTGATATAGAACCGTGTTGCCGCAAACCATTTCTTCGCCGAATACGTAAACGACGGCGCCGCGCTTGTATTTGTGTTGTTATTCCCCGCATTCGCAAAGCTGTATTTCAAATAGTCCGTTGCGACTGCGTTATTACTCGCCAAATATATATTCTGATCCGCAAACGTAAATGTATCGTTCGTCGCATCCGCGTCCTTCGCTATTTCCCGCAACAGGTGCGTTACATTCGTACCCCTCGTCTTCGTATTGCTCGGTTCCGCTCCGTTGTTTTGCGGGGG
>JAAVYI010000014.1 GCA_022791055.1 Clostridia bacterium
AATTTAACGGAGTATAAAGCGTGAACATAAAATTGATTGAAGAAAACGAAATACAGGAAACCTGCGATATGGTTATTCGTTCTTGTAAATATTCCGATTTTGCCGAGTTCTATCCGTCGCAATATTTTTATTGCACATACGACGAAATCAAAACGAAAATGGACAACGGACATTTTTATGTTGTCAAAGACAACGGAAAAATTATCGGTTGCGGTGGCATTGCTGCATATTGGGACAGCTTAACCGAGAGTTGGATACATACTATTTTTGTTGATCCAAAATATCAGAGAAAAGGTGTAGGCAGAAAGATTATAGAATTTTTGGAAAACGACGAATACGCAAAAAGAGCAAATAGAATTGAAATTCACGCCGCAATGTCAGCGATACCATTCTACCGTAAATTAGGCTATGCGCATAAGAACGGACAACTAATTTACGCGGAGGGACATTTCGACCTAGAAAAATTTATATAATTGGACGCTAAATTTCGATTTTGCGTTATAAATATGTTTAGCTAAAAGCACTCGAATAAAATGTTCGAGAGCTTTTGTCCTCGCTTGAAAGTACAACTCTAAAAATTTATATTTTTGTAAATTCCCTATGCAACACACCCATTCGGCTGTGCGTTTTTTCTATCCGCTTTGCCGACGCGCGCAAATTTATTCGACGGCTTTGAGCGATGTGTTCATGTCCTCTTTGCGGATCTTGGGGTACAGTAACAGGTCGACGCACACGATGGCGATCAGTTCGATCGCGGCGGAGAGTAGGTAGGAATACCATTGCACGTCGAGCATCGAGCCGAAGTCGAGGAGATAAAAGACAAACCGCAAAATGCCCGCGCCGAGCGGCAGGCCGAGCAAAATGCCGAAGAATGCCATCAGCAGCGTTTCGCGGTACACATAGCCGCACACTTCCAAGTCGTTGTAGCCGAGTACTTTGAGCGTAGCGACTTCGCGCCGTCGTTCGCTGATGTCCATGTTGGTCAGATTGTAGACGACGAGAATGCACAACAGGGCGGCAAAGACGATGATGACGGCGGCGATCGGTCGGATCGAATCGCCGATACCCTCGACGACGATGCCCGAAATGACCATGCTGCCGATATTCGCCACGTTGTGTAGTCCGAACCCGGCCAGCATGAGCGCGGTCGATCCCGCGACCGACACGACGACCATCAGCAGTCGGCCGACGTAGCGGAACACGTTGCGGAACATCGATTTGTATTTGAACGCCATGTGTTTCCAAAGCAGCGGGATATGCTCGAGAAAAATCTTTTTGCCGGGCTTGGGCGCTTTGGGCTTTAACAGCATGGCCGGCTTTTCGTTGAGCGAGTGGTGGACGGCATAGCCGGTGACGGAGAGTACGGCGACCAGCATGGCGGCCGAAGAAATCAGGCCGAGAGACAGATTGGGCGCACCCGTAAGCGGCGGCAGGAAGAACACGATATTGAATGCGGGGCAGATGACCGAAGGGAGCAGATACGCGCCGATCGCGTTGCCGACGATAATACTGACGCAGCAGCAAAGCAGGGCGTACAGCAGATATTTGAACGCAATGCGGGCTTCCGAATAGCCGAGCGTGCGGCAGCAACCGATCGCCGCGCGTTCCTCTTCGACCAGGCGCGTCATCGTCGTCAACACGACCAAAGCGGTGACGAGAATGAAGAAGATCGGGAACAGCATGGTAATGACGTCGATCTTTTCGGTGATCGCGTCCAAAAACGCGGTGCTTTTATTTTCTTCCAGTGTCAGATACGCCGGCTCGTCGGAGACCGCTTGCATACGTTCGACGGCTTTCGAAACGGTCGCGGCATAGCCGTCGGAAAACACCGACTGCTTTTGCGCGTCGGTCACGCGGACATAGAGATCGGTGACGGGCAAGTTGTTCGCCAGCATGGCGGCGATCGGCGAGATGTCGCGGAAAGATTCGAGCGTAGTGTACGCTATGGAACTTAGCGGCTTTTTGTTTTGCAACGAGCTGTCGCCGTTGCGGGTAAAGAACAGCGGATTGGCGACAATGCCGGTGACGGTAAACTCGAACGTTTGCGTACCGATCGGCGTGTCGACGGAAAGCGTGCGCACGTCGCCGATCGAGTGCGAATGCACGGTATCGGACGCGCGCTCGACGACGCACTGCCCGGCTTCGGTGGGGAAGTCGCCTTCGAGCAGTTGCAAGCGGTTGAACGGCATATCGGCCACCGGCATAAAGTAAAAGCGTTCGGCCGTCTCTTCGTCCTCGATCTCCAGCATGGTCAGCGGCTGTGTGTTTTCGACGCAGTCGAGCGTTGCCAACTCGTCGATCAGCGTGTCGGACAGGCCGCTTTCCGATTTTGCTTTGACGATGACGTCAACGACGTCGTGCGCGCGCAGTTGTGCGTCGAACGTCGAGCGGATTTTTGGCCCGAGTACGCCCAGGCCGCAGACAAAGCAGATGCCCAGTGTGATGATTGCCGTCACCGCCAAAAGCCGCGTGGCATTTCTTTTCATCGTCCGAAGGACGGTTTTCCCGAATGCGCGCATTACCATTCAATCTCCTCGATCGGCTTGGGGTGTTCGTTGGTCTCCTCGCGCTCGACGGCGCCGTTTTTGATGTAGATGACGCGATCGGCCATATCCTTGAGCGCGGCGTTGTGCGTGACGATGATGACCGTCTTATGTTCGGCGCGGCTCATCGAGTGCAGTAGGCGCAAGATAGCTTTGCCCGTTTGGTAGTCGAGCGCGCCCGTCGGCTCGTCGCACAGCAGCAATTTGGGATTCTTGGCAATGGCGCGCGCGATCGACACGCGCTGCTGCTCGCCGCCCGAAAGCTGCGCGGGGAAGTTGCCGGCGCGCGCGGAAAGGCCGACTTTTTCCAGCAGTTCCATCGGGGAGAATGCGTCCTTGCACAATTCGACGGCCAGTTCGATGTTCTCGAGTGCGGTCAGATTGGGCATCAGGTTGTAAAACTGAAACACAAAACCGACGTCGTCGCGGCGATACCGCGTCAAATTCTTCTTGTTCATGCCGGCCAAGCTCTTGCCTCCGACTGTGAGATCGCCGCCCGTCAGTGTGTCCATGCCGCCCAACAGGTTGAGCAGCGTCGTTTTGCCCGCGCCGGAGGGGCCTACGATAACGACGAACGTCCCTTCTTCGAGCGCGAAAGAAAGTTTGTCGAGCGCGCGCGTCTCGACGCCGCCGGACAGGTAGACTTTTTCGACTTGCTTTAACTGTATAAACGGTTCCATGCGTGCGCTCCTTTCAATAATGAACGTATATTTTCTATTAGTATATAGCAAGCGCAATCAAATGTCAATAAAAGGCTGTAGGCAAAAGAAAATTTCATTTGCTTTTCATCATTCGATTTCGACAGATATATTTACGAAACGCCTTAAAAACGGTTGCGTTTTCTTTTTTCTTAGTGTATAATAAATGTCGACGTGGAGCTGTATCGAAGTGGTCATAACGGGCTTGACTCGAAATCAAGTAGTCGGAAACGGCTCGTGGGTTCGAATCCCACCGGCTCCGCCAAACCGCAACCTGTATCGGCCGTGGCAGGTTGCTTTTTTATTTTCATTTCGGACGCAGTGGACAAGCAAGGAGGAGACGGGCAGTGATTTATCGGGACAAAAAGACGCAAGCGTTTTTGTTGAGCGGAAAGAACTACAGCTATGCGATGTACGTCAACCGATTGGGCATGTTGCAAAACTTGCACTACGGAGCAAAGATCGAAAAAGCCGATCTGGACTATTTGGCGGCGCACATTGCCGACCCGCAAGTCCCGCAAGCCGATGACATCAACCGCGATATGGCGGCGGATGTATTGCCGAGCGAATACGGATACTATGCTCGCGGCGACTACCGCGAACCGACGGCGATCGTCGAAAGATCCGACGGCGCGGTCATGAGTCAATTTACATATGTTTCGCACAAGGTGCAAAAGGGCGCGCCCGCCGTACCCGGACTGCCGCACATGCGCAGCGCCGACGAGACGCTTTCGATCGTGTTGCGCGACGCATTCTCCGACACCGAGATCACATTGCATTATACGGTGTGCGACGATTCCGACGTGCTCGTCCGCAACGCCGAGATCGCCAACGTCGGCAAGCAGCCGATCGTGTTGCAAAAAGCCTTTTCGTTTTGCGTCGATCTGCCGAACGCCGGGTACGATCTGTTGCGGCTTACCGGCAACTGGGCGGCCGAACGTTCGGTCGACGTGGCGCCGCTGGGGAAAGGAATCACCCGCATTCAGTCGCTTAGGGGCATTTCGTCGGCGCAGTTCAATCCGTTTGTCGCGCTGCTGAAAAAGGCATGTACCGAAGAGCAAGGCGAATGCTACGGATTTCAGTTGGTGTACAGCGGCTCGTTCGCGCTCTCTGTCGAGGCGGACACGCACCAATCGGTGCGCGTGCAAGGCGGCGTAGCCGACACGGCGTTTTCGTGGACGCTTGATAGCGGCGAGCGGTTTGTCGCGCCGCAGGCTGCGCTGTGCTATTCGGCGCAAGGGCTGGGCGGCCTGTCGCGCGCCTATGCCGATTGTATCCGCGAACGCATTGTGCATCCGAAGTGGGCGTATCATAAGCGCCCGATCGTCGTCAACAACTGGGAGGCGACCTATTTCGACTTTACCGCCGAAAAGCTGTTTCCGATCATCGACGAGGCGGCGAAGCTCGGCATCGATACCTTTGTTTTGGACGACGGTTGGTTCGGTAAGCGCGACAGCGACCGTTCGGGTTTGGGCGACTGGACAATCAACGAAAAGAAGCTGAACGGCGGCTTACATACGGTCATCGACCGCTGCAAGCAGCGCGGGCTACGGTTCGGCCTGTGGTTCGAGCCGGAAATGGTCAACGAGGACAGCGATTTATTCCGCAAGCACCCCGACTATGCGCTTGCCAAAACGGGCGTCGAGCCTTGCCGCAGCCGCTTTCAGTTGTTGCTCGACTTTACCCGCGCCGACGTGGTCGACTATATTTTCGCGTCGGTGTCGAAGGTGATCAAGGAACACGACATTGCTTATGTCAAGTGGGATATGAACCGATATTTGACCGAATGCTATTCGGCTAAGCTGCCCGCCGATCGGCAGGGCGAGTTCATGCACCGCTATATTTTGGGCGTTTACGACTTGGCCGAACGGCTGACTTCGGCGTTTCCCGACGTGTTTTTCGAGGGGTGCGCGAGCGGCGGCGCCCGATTCGACGCCGGCGCGGCGTACTATTTCCCGCAAACCTGGACTTCCGACAATACCGACGCCTACGACCGCACCAAAATTCAGTGGGGCACGTCGCTGTGCTATCCGCTGAGTACGATGAGCTGTCACGTGTCGGCTTGTCCCAACCACCAGACGGGGCGCACGCTGCCGCTCGCTACGCGCGGCGCGATCGCGTCCTTGGGCGCGACGGGGTATGAACTGGATCTGTCCAAACTGACCGATGCGGAAAAAGCCGAATGCAAGCGGCAGGTCGAGGCCTACGGCCGCATTGCCGACCTGATGCTGACGGGGGATCTGTACCGCCTGCGCAATCCGTTTACCGATAACGAGTTTTGCGTTATGGTCGTTTCCAAAGACAAGTCGACGGCTTATGTCGTCGGCGAGCGATTCCGCACGACGCCGCGCGGGCCTGCAATACGGCTACCGCTGACGGGGTTGGACGCTGCGAAAACCTATTATATCGAGGAGTTGGACGCTACGGCGAGCGGCAAGGCGCTGCGTTCCGTGGGCGCGACGATGCCCGACCTGCACGACGGGGAGAGTTTTGCCTGGCATATTCGGGAGGTCAAGCATTGATCGCGGGAACGTTCGTGTCCGTGCTGACGGAAGAGAGTCGGTATTTGATCGGCGTGTTGGTGGCGCTGGTTTTGGGCTTTGCGATCGGCTGGGAGCGCAAACTCCGCAGCAAAGAGGCGGGGATTCGGACGCACACCGTCGTTTGTGTGGGCGCTGCGCTCATGATGGTGGTGTCGAAGTTCGGGTTCGAGGACGGCTCTGCCGATCTGTCGCGCATAGCGGCGCAAATCGTGTCTGGCGTCGGCTTTTTGGGCGCCGGTATCATTGTCTATCGGCAACACGAGATCCACGGGCTGACGACGGCGGCGGGCGTTTGGGCGACGGCGGGCGTCGGTATGGCGGCGGGCGCGGGGCTGTATATCGTGGCTGTCGGTGCGACGATCATTCTGATCGTCATACAATGCGTGTTCCATATTCCGTGCCGCCTGTTCCGTTCCAAACGTTATTATCAAGTGCGCATATGTTTTCAAAACACCGATGACGAGAACGTCAAAGTCAAAGAGCTGTTTGAAGTACAGCACTTCAATCGCTTGAGCATTGTGCGAAAAGACGACTTGACGTTGTATCAGGCCGTACTCAAGACGGATAAAGAATATTCGTCCCAACGCCTCAACGAGATCATGCGGGACAATCCGTTTATTGTGTCGGTCGAGCGTTGCGATGATGAGTAAGAGAGGGGCTTTTAAAAAAGAGTACAAAATGTTTTCCGGGGTTTTGTGTTCTAAAGGAATTATAGTCTTTTAAGAAAAAGAGTACAAAATAATAATCACGCTTTTTGCCGCCAAAAAGCGTGGCAAAAACCTTACAAGAGGGGCGCGACGCGTTAAGCGAAATGCCCGGTGGCATTTCGTAGCCAAAGCGGGGAGCAATTTGTAATTGCGACCTGGGGTTGCAAGGCAACTACTTTCGACTGTGTTCCTCTCTCTTAACCCGTACCGCAACGACTTCCCTTGCGGGAAGCGATAAAGACGAGTTGTACAAAACCGACGTTTGTCACCCTCGGAGCGAAAGCCGATGGGGTCTGGCGCAAGCGAATCAATCATTTTATACGCCTGCGTACATTCCTCGACTTTGCTCGGAATGACAAAGGGCGAGTTCGCGTATTTATGACTGTTTGGCACTTCTTGCGAATCGGCCGGAATGGCAAAAGGGCGGATAGGCGGAATGGCAAACGGACGTTTACTGTTACGCATCCGATTCGGGATCGCTTGTTGCGAGTATGGCGCAATAGCGGGGGCGTTCGGGGTTAAAGCGAATTTTTATGCGGCTGCCGGGGCGCAAACGTTTGGCCAGGCGGTCGCTTTTACGTAAAAAGCCGGTGGTAAGCGTGCCGTCTATGTCTACGGTGTAGCGGCAAATCAAATGGCAGTTTTTGCCGAACAGCAAAACGGTAAATTGCGGGGCGACGCTTTGCACGGTGCCGACGGTTTCGCTTGCGTTCGGATCCGAACGCGCTTTTCGACTGCCGCGCATTTGCCAGCGAATCGACCAAACGACCGCGATGAGCAGCATACATAGGAATGCGCCGATCGCGGCGACGCCCAACTGCCAAAGGCCGTATTGCCACCAAAGCACGATGCCGATAAACGTAAACAATATGAATGCGGCGAAAAATACGGCCGTCAGTCCTACTTTCAGACAGACGAGAGCGGTTACGCGTCCCTCGTCTTTTTCCCGGTCGGCCTGTCCGTCGCGGTGCGCAATCTGCGGCACAAGACAGCCGACAACGAATACGCCGCCTATAAACAGCGCCGCGCCGCCCAACAGTTGCGGCAGGTCGAGCGTATCGGCGAGGCCGACATACATACAGTAACCGCCGCCGCCGATGCCGCCCAGAAAGGCGACGGCGGCAAGCAATTTGACGAATATACCGAATGCGTTTTTCATAGAGGTAGTATAGCATATGTCCGATATGTTTGTCAATGCGCGGGGGATCGCGAGATAGGGCGCGTATCGAAAATTGTATACAATTTTACGCAATACGGTTGACAAACGTCTGAAATCGGACTATAATGGGAATTGTCCGAAATCGGACGTTTGTTACGGGAGGGCTGTATGCAAAGCGACGAACTGCGGCAAATCAATTATCTGTTGGCCGAAACCGATGCGGCGTATCACGAGGCGGCGGTGGCGTTCGGGCTGGCGGACAGCACGCAGCGCATATTATATGCGCTGTATTGCGCGGACGGCAAGTGCCTGCTGGGCGACATTACCAAGCTGTCGGGGCTAAGCAAGCAAACGGTGCATTCGTCTTTGCATAAGCTCGAACGGCAAGGCTTGTTGACGGTCGAACGCTTCGACGGGCGCAAAAAGGCGGTAAGCCTGACGGCGCGGGGGGGGGATCTGGCCGCGCGCACCGTAGCGCGGTTGGTGACGGTCGAAAATGCGGTTTTGGCGGGGTGGTCGGCGGACGAGCGCGCAACGTACATTGCGTTAGCGCGCAAATATTTGGACGGCTTTCGGGACGGCCTGCGCCATATGAAATAAATCAACGTTAGAAAACACTATGAAAATTCAATTATCCGATTCTTTTAACTTTCGACGGCTGCTGCGGTATTCGTTTCCGTCGATCCTGATGATGATCTGCACGTCGATCTATACGGTGGTCGACGGGTTTTTCGTGTCCAACTTCGTCGGCAAAAACGCGTTGGCGGCGGTCAATTTTATTTTTCCGTTTATCATGATCCTGGGGGCGGTCGGCTTTATGTTCGGCACGGGCGGCGGCGCGCTGATTGCCAAAACGTTGGGCGAGGGCGACCGCGAAAAGGCCAACCGCCTGTTTTCGCTGTTTGTATACGTCACGATCGGGTGCGGCGCGGTGCTGGCTGCCGTCGGTGTATTGACCGTTCGCTACGTGGCCGTCGGGCTGGGCGCGACCGAGGCGATACTCGACGACTGCGTGCTGTACGGGCGCATCCTCTTATATGCGCTACCGGCGTATATGCTGCAACTCGAGTTCCAAAGCTATTGCGCGACGGCCGAAAAACCCAAGTTGGGGCTGATCGTCACCGTCGGCGCCGGGATCACCAACGTTGCGCTCGATGCGCTGTTTGTCGTCGGTTTTCGTTGGGGCTTGGCCGGTGCGGCCGCTGCGACGGCGCTCAGCCAGGCGGTGGGCGGGATCGTGCCGCTCGCGTATTTCTTTTGCGCACGCAAAAGTCTGTTGCGGCTGGGTAAGACGCGATTCGACGGGAAATCGCTGTGGCGGGCGTGCGCCAACGGGTCGTCGGAGCTGTTGTCTAATATTTCGATGTCGATGGTCGCCATGTTGTACAACATACAGCTGATGCGCTATGCGGGCGAGGACGGCGTGGCGGCCTACGGCGTGCTGATGTACGTCAATCTGGTTTTTCTGGCCGCGTTCATCGGCTATTCGGTCGGCACCGCGCCGGTCATCGGGTATCACTACGGCGCGGGCAACACCGACGAGTTAAAGGGGCTACTGAAAAAAAGTTTGGTTATTATCGGTATTTTTTCGGTCGCTATGGTCGGGCTGGCCGAGGGCTTGGCGCGGCCGCTCGCGCTGCTGTTCGTCGGCTACGACGAGGCGCTGCTGGCGTTGACGGTGCGCGGGTTCTTTTATTTCTCGTTCTCGTTCCTGTTCGCGGGGCTTGCGATTTTCGGGTCGGCGTTTTTCACCGCGCTCAACAACGGGCTGATGTCGGCGATCATCTCGTTTTTGCGCACGCTGGTCTTTCAGATCGCCGCCGTGTTTGTGCTGCCGCTGCTGTTCGGGATCGACGGCATTTGGGTTTCGCTCGTCGTGGCCGAACTGTTCGCCGCGCTGTTGGCGGGGATTTTGCTACTCGTCAACAAAAAGAAATATCGGTATTGAATTGACCGCCCGTTTGCGGTGTGGTACAATGATAATATGCTATATATCAAGGAAGTGCGAAAAAACGGAAGCGGCAAAGGGTATCCGTTCGACGTGCCGGCCATCGGCAACTTGGAGCGGCTGACGTTCGAAAAGCCGATCACCGTCCTGTGCGGCGACAACGGCTGCGGCAAAACGACGCTGGTCGAGCTGTTGGTGCGCAAGGCGCGGCTCGACCGCATATGCGATACGGCGGTCGATGCGTTCCGCGGCGAGCAGTTGGACGCGGCGACGGACGCCTTTACCGTTGTACGCGAGGCGATCCCGAAAAAGCGGTACTTCTTTTCGGCCGAGGAATTTATCAAATATATCGAGTGGGTAGAATCGGAGAAACGCGCGGCGCTACAGGCGATCGCCGAGATCGATGCCGAATACGGGGACAACGTTTCGGCGGCGGCGCTTGCCAAAATGCCGCATTGCGGTACGTTGGCCGACCTGTCCGGTCTATATGCGGCCGACCTGATTCGCTCGTCGCACGGCGAGGGATACATGGCGTTTTTCGAGTCGCGGTTAAAGCCGGACGGGCTGTATATCATGGACGAGCCGGAGGGCGCGCTGACGTATGCCAATCAGTATCTTTTGGCGATGCACATACGCGCGGCGGTTAAGGCCAACTGCCAGTTTATCGTGTCGACGCACTCGCCCGTTTTGGCCGCCATACCGGAGGCCGATATTATCCGTATCAAAGACGGCGCATTCGAGCGCGTCGTATACGAGCAGCTTGACGACGTGGCGTTCCTCGAAATGTTTATGCGGCGGCGGGCGCAGTTGTTTGCCGACGACGAATAACCGGCATTTCTGCGGCGCATACTACGGCTATAACGAAAAGCGGAGGTAGTTATGCAGGAACAGAATTTCGAGAAAGCGCACGAGACCGATCCGAGTTTGGAAGAGATCGCCGTACACGAATGCGGTTGCCGTTGCGGGGCGAAGGGTTGCGAATTTGCCGCCGACTTCTTCAACGCGCAAGGCGAGCCTACGGCCGAGTTCGGGCAGGACGAAGATTTGTTGCAAGAGGCCGAATTTTCGGTCAAACCCGTTGAAAATGCCTACGGTCGCGCGGCGGTCGAGGAGTATGCCGACGAGTGGCTGCGGCAAGGGGAGTTCGCCGAAAACTTGGTGACGGAAACCGAGGCGGACGCCGAGTTCGGGGACGAAGTGCATTTGACGGGCGATATGTCGGTCAACGATGGCCCGGTGACCGACGACATACGGTACCGCAACACGGCCGATTACAGAATGATCGACCCGGACGGGGAATCGTTCAACACAATGGGATCGTAATTTCGATCGCAAAGCCGGCCGCATGGTCGGCTTTTTACATATAGTTTGGCCGAAAAATGCACAAGGTTTGCTTGTGTGTTTTTCACTTTTCGTCTTTTTGTGTACAATAGATACCCGATGCCGACCTCAATAGAACACTTTTGGAAGTGTGCCTTTTCGGCGCTTTTCCGCCGTATCGCGCTCGTCGTAGTCCCCGCTACGATTTCACGCAATACGACGAAAAATCATCCGAAAAGCACTACTTCCAAAAGCGCGCATTTTACGGGATAAAATCACGAGGGTACGGTCGAAACGTCGTGAAGGCGTGGCTCCCCACGTCAAGCGGTGGTTTGGCCGTATAGACCGGGATTTTGCCCGTAAAATGTGTTCTACTGGGGTCGGCATCGGGAAAGCCACACAATTACACAACAAGGAGAGAGTACGAATATGCAGTACAAAAGATGGTTGGAGATTTGGCTGGACGACTTTGTTCGCCCGACTGCCAAGCCCAAGACGTGCGCGCGCTACGAGGACATTGCGCTTAAGCACATTGCCGCACGGATCGGGGCATACGAGTTGGACGAGTTGACGCCGCTGATCTTGCAGCGCTTTACCGTCGGTCTTTTAAAAGACGGTAATTTGGTGACCGGTCGCGGTCTGGCGCCCAGTTCGGTCAACGGGATCGTCACGGTGGCGCAAAGCTCGTTAAAGACGGCGTTCGAGGTCGGCATGACCAAACGCTACATCGCGGATAAGATCCGTCGGCCGAAATTGACCGAAAAGCAAGTCTGTTGTTTTTCGCCCGAAGAGCAACGTAAAATCGAGCAGGCGGCGCTATGTGACCGTCGGCCGAAACTGTGGGGCATTGTGCTTTGCCTGTATACGGGGCTGAGGATCGGGGAGCTGCTCGCGCTCGAATGGAGCGACTTCGATTTCAAAAAGGCGACCGTTTCGGTGTCGAAATCCTGTCACGACGGCAAGCGGCCGGACGGTATCCCCGCGCGCGTCATCGATACGCCCAAAACGGAAACGTCGCGGCGGCTGATCCCGCTGCCGCAGCAGCTCATTTCGCTGTTGCGCGTTTGGAAGAAAAAGACCGGCGACGGCTTTATCGTTTCGGACAAGCGCGGCCCCAGTTTGGTGCGCAGTTACCAGCGCGCGTTCGAGCGGTTATTGAAGCGGTTGCGCGTCGAGCGCAAGGGATTTCACGCCTTGCGGCACACGTTTGCCACGCGCGCGATCGAGTGCGGCATGGACGTCAAGACGCTTTCGGAGATCTTGGGACACAAAAATCCGACGATCACGTTGACCCGCTACGCGCATTCGCTCAACGCGCATAAGCGCGACATGATGAACCGCGTCGGCAAGCGTTTGGAATTGCCGGGCGCGCCGTAAATAAAAAGCCGACAGACCCGAAATCGGTCGGCCGGCATAGATTTTACAGTTCGATTTTCATGCCGTCGTAGGCGACGAGAAAACCGAGCGGACGCACTTTTTCGCACAGTTCGTCGTGGTTAAGACCGCCGTTGTGCGAAAAGTGGGTGAGTATGTACTTGGTATCGGCGTCGACCAGTCCGCGCGCGGCCAGCTTGTCGCGCTCGTCCGCCGCGTCCGGCGCGCCCATGTGGCGGCCGCCCTCGCCGCGACGGTAATAGCCGTAGGTACAGTCGAAACTGACGGCGTCTATATGTCCGGTCATGTCGCGCAAACGGTCGTACACGTCGTCGGGCAGTATGCCGGTATCGTTGAGTTGCAAAAAGCGTTTGCCGTGCTTTTCGACGAGATAAGTCAGGCAGTCCTCGCCGACGGTGTGGCGTGCCGGCAGCGCCGTCACCGTATAGGCGTCGGCTTGCGTGCGCTCGTAAGGCGAAAGACGGTGCAAGCGAACGGTGGACGCAATATCGGCGTGCATCTCGCGCCGCGTCTGTTCGGCGAACACGGCCAGCACGTCGGCATTGCCGTACAGGTGCACGTTCGGTTCTGTCATGTCGTGCGCGTAGGGCGCGCCGTGCATGGTAAAGTCCTGCGCGTAGCAGTGGTCCATGTGCGAATGGGTGATAAACACGTGCTTGACGCGCGACAGGTCGAGGCCGTTGTGCAATGCGTGCATGTAGGTGTCCATGGGAAAGTCGATCAAAAGATCGTCGCAGATGAGGATTTGGCTGCGGGTGCGCACATTGCGGCCGCCGCTTTTGCGCGCGGCGACGCAGGTCGGGCAGTTACAGAATACGGCGGGCAACCCTTCGGCCGCGGCCGTACCGAGATATGTGACGGAAAACGCATTCATGCTATCATTATAATATATAGATAGGCGGACTGTCAACATTCGGCCGCTCGAAATGCGCATTTTGACGGATTGACAAAAAAACTTTATTTTTTTATGCAAAAGTGCTTGACTTTATCATATACTTTGTGATATACTAAACAAGCTGTCCCGCTAAAAGGGACAAGCAAAGCGGCAGTCGCCGCAAGATCGCACATTGACAACTGCATAGGAAATAGAGAGAAGAGAAGACTAGAAAGACTTTGAAGAAGAGTCGAAGATATGGAAGGTAAGTGTATTGAAGATATACTGAGAAAACAAATCGTCGAGAAAAGAGAGAAGTTAGAAAGTTGGATCTTGCAATAAAAGAAGAGAGAGAAAGAACTTTTGGTTTAGAAGTAAAAATGTCAAGAGGAACTGTTATGAATAGTAACGGGGACGGAGCGTAGAGATACGCTTAAGGTCAAGCTACTAAGAGCATACGGTGGATGCCTTGGCATCAGGCG
>JAAVYI010000047.1 GCA_022791055.1 Clostridia bacterium
GGAAAACACGCAAATACTTGTACAGGACTTGAGCGGTTGGGAGAAGTACGGCGACTTTGTAGCGCGTTCCCCGTGGTATACGTGGCTGACGGCGGGTGCGCTCGGCGTGTTACTGTTGACAACCGTTGTCATGGCGATCGTCATCAAAAAGCGAGGGTAAAGCGATGAGGACGAAAAGCATAAACCGCTTTTTGCCTTCGATGTGTCTGTTAATCGTGTCGATTCTCTTCGGCACGATTGCGGCATATACGGGGGCGAGAGCGGAAACGGCGCCGACGGTGCTGACCGATCTGCAAAAAGATGCTAACTTCGACGCTACGGCGTATCCGGTCATCGAATCGGACTATAGCTTGCAAGTGATCCAAATTGCCGAATCGACAGCCCACGAATTGCTCGTGTATATATACGTGCCAAGCGGCAAACTCGAGGCCACGAGTATCAACATATCGACGGCGATCAACGACAGTCTGCATTATGTCCATTATCCATTAAGGCTTGTCGATTCGGCCGAAACGCTACATAAGTACCGCGTCGGTAATCTCACGGTCAAGGCCGACGCTTTGCGTTACTACGACATTTCGTCGATCTACCGCAAATGGGACGAACATTTCGACGCTAAGCCTACAGATGACAATACCGTTGCCGAAGTAGCATATCCGGTCGCGGCATTGTTTACCGCCTGCACCGTCGGCGACCGCGTGTCTTATGGCAGGAACGGTGACCGAAACCATTGTCGTCACGGATAAGCATGTCGGTTTTATCCGCTATCCGAACGGGTTCAAACTGACCGAACAGTCGTGCGACGCGCACTATATCGCGTTTAGTACCGACCGCAATATGGACTATTTGCTCGAGGCCGACGTCTATTTCGTCACGCAGCGATGCACGTACACCTACGATGCGTACCATGGCGACGAAACCATTTGTCACGATCCGATCGAGCAGTCGCTGACCCTGCTGTATACAGACGTTGCAACAAACCCCGCCGACGGGCTGTTCGCGCATAAATACACTTGGAAACGAATCGAGACGGTTGCGGACTTTGTCGCCAACGAGGATCAAAAACTGACCGATGACACCAAAGCCGCACTGCAAAGCAAAACATGGGTATTGCGTTTCTATGAATCGCCGTATTCCGAGCATACGGGGATCGGGTCGGTTGTCTCGTCGGAGTATACCAAAGTGACTGATGTCACGATCCTACGGCTGAAGTTCGAGACCAACAAAGTCGTGTACAATCTCGGCGTGGTAGATAACAAGCAACAGGGCGACGACAATCCCGACAACGAGTCGGAAAGTCGTTTCCCGAAAAGGTTTGGGAAGCTCTCGAGCATGCTTGGGGCTGGCTCGAAAAGGCATGGAATTGGTGTAAAACGAACTGGAAATGGATCGTCGGCGTGCTGATCGGCGTGGTCGTCCTGGCGTTTGTTATCAAATTCATTCGTTGGGTGCTGGATTAGATTATGATCACCGAAATATGCGGGATCCCGCGGGCAGGAAAGACTGCGCTCATGACAAGCCTCGCCATGCAACATATGACAGGCATACAAGCGCATCGAGATCTGAAACAGTGCCGCAAATTGCTTGCGCCATTATTGGCGGGCGGTTTTGGTTATGCGCCGCCGGACGATCATCTTGTGTTCGCAGACTATACCATACAGACGCACCGCGGCAGGGTAACGAATTACGAGTGCGACGGCTTTTATTTGGGACTGGCGCAAGATACGCACCCGACAATGTTTTTGCCGCCGGCATCGCACGTGTATCTCGACGAAGCGCAGAAATATTATAACAGCCGCGAGGGCGCAAGTAAGCTGGCGGACTTTGTAAGCCGTTTTTATGAACTGCACGGCCACTACCGACTGAACATAACGCTGACCGTACAGCGGCCGATGCTCATAGATAAAAACATTCGAGAGCTGGCCGGCGAGGTGCTGTACGTGCGTAAGCTCGAGCATGAGAAACAGGGTGGGCGAATCGTGCGATCGGTTTGGGACTGTTATCGATTCGACAGCTCTGCCGCGGCGGTTGCGTATATAGACAGCGGTTTCGATCGCCAAGCGGCAGGCGAGCGAGTACAGTTCGAATATGTCGGAAACATATTTCGACACTACGACAGCTATGCGTTTTTCCCTGCGTTCCTGCGCGATCGCTACGACAGCGCGTTCGATCTTCGTCATGCGGTCGTGTGTTCATATACGCGCGACGGGATCATGGATTTTAACGATCAGCACGATTACAGCGTGCCGGAAACGTATTTCAAGGGAGGCAAGAAAAAGGTATGACAGACATAGATACGGGTTTACAAGCCGACGAGCTGGTGAAACTTACCGATCCGCATTATACCCAACTATCCAAACAGGGCGAAATGCGGGATATGGAGACGGTAACGGACAAAGCATTGTCGAAGATCCAACAGCCGGTACTGTATGACGCAAATCTTGCCGTGGTGTTGCGCCTTAGGCAAGAACAGTATCGCCGGCTGTGGGCGTTCCGTGACCGCTACCGACTGGACAAATGGAAACACAAGGACAAAGTGCGGGAAATGAAACGCAATCGCAGAAAAGAGGTGCGTGAAGCTCGAGCCGTCCGCCGCGCCGCCAAACGACAGACGCGACGGGAACGACGATCCGGTGCAACCGAACAGCCGCGGGAGAACAGCAGCGAAACGGCGGCCGAATAACTGTATTGTCAAGCCAAACCGCCGCGGCAACCGACTTAAGCCGCACCGCGCAATACCCGCGAGCTGTGCTCGCGACAACGGCTACGCGACAAACTTCGCCGACTGGGCGGACGAATGGCAACGGAAACCGCCAAAGCTACGCCGCCATTGCGCGAGCACAACGCTACGGCAACCGCAACGCAAACCGCTACGCGGCTGCCGAGCGCCAATGCCCCGAAGATAACCAACCCCTAAATCATCCAAGTCAATCGCGCAGTAGCGCACCGCAAATTTTGCCCTAGCAAAATTTGCCTCTGATCCCTTGGGGCGGGGGCCCCAAGGACAGAAGCGGTGGATCAAGTGGATTACTGCGCGGTAGATAACGCCGGATAGAACGACAACGCCGCTACCGCGCAGTTATCCATCTTATCCACCAAGAGACCGCTGAAAAGACGGCTACGGCGACCGAACGGCCGCACGATCGACAACCGGGCGGACGCGAACGGCACAGCCGACACTACGCCGCCATCGCACAACCCTACGGCTATGCGCGGTCGGCTTTTTCTCTTGTCCATCGCGGGTTGGCGCAGCCCCCGCGGCGGACGATCCTGCCGGCGCTCCTGTGTTGCCGCTTGATAATGGCAACACTTAACGCACAAAACAGACGAAAAAGCGGTTGTTTGTTTTCGTCGTATTCTGTAACGTAAAAACGGAGGTTTTTTGTGTCGTATAGGGAAGAATACGAATATCTCCAAATTGCATGTTCGGAAAACGGGCGATGCCTGTCTTGCGAAAAGTACGGGAAATGCAAACTGCGAGAAAAAGCGGATTTCGAACGCAGGGAACGGGAGAAACTCAAAACAACCGTATGGTGGCAATGCCGGCACAAAAACGTTGAATCCGAATGTGCCGTTTGTTCCAATTACAAGCAGTGCGTGACCGAGCGTGGATTGCCGTTTCGCTTGTATGCTTTGCGGAATGTTGTTATAAACATACATAAGAATGGGGAAGTCGAGTTATTGCAATATAAGCGACCGTTTCACTATCTTGAAGAGTGCGCCGATCTCGACCGCGAGGATATTGACCGGCAGCGTATGCTGAAAAAGGTACGCGACGGCGTATATGAGCCGGTTAGCGATGATTTCACGATTTCGGCTTTACAACGCAGTATTCGCAACGCCGGCAAACGGAGTAAAGACACGTTCATGGGATACGCCAAAAACAACGACTGGGAATATTTCATCACTGTGACACATTTTTATGGACACTTTTATTTATATATGTTTGTAACATTTTATCGGAATGAAAAGAACATGGTGTCGGAAGAATCGCTGATGGAAAGACGGTTACGTAGACTCGTACATTCGAGAAGGGGGCATACCGAACATTTTTACATAGTTGCGGTAAAAAACGGTATAATCGTTAAAGCCGCAGGAAAGATAGATTTCGGTAGGTTTCTCGCCGGCGGCGATGCGTTGTTTGGCGGCAAGCAAGCGTTTTTCGGTAATATATTTTTTGGGGCTGATTTTTAAATGTTGATTGAATATGCGAAAAAGATAAGTCTCCGACACGTAGAGCACATTGCTTAATTGCGTAACGTTTTTTATTGTGAATAGATTTTCGTTGATATAGACGATTGCTTTGGACATTGTCGTATTGACGATGGGGATAACGGTACGGTCAATATGCGTCAAGCAATAGCAAAGTTCCGAGAGGAGAAGATACAGCAGATTCTCGAAATCGGAGGCGAATTCGGTTTTATACCGCATCATACGTTGAAATATATTGTCGACGGACGTATTATAACCGCAGTGAAAAACTTCGTTTCTTTCGATGACGGTTTCAATATCGATATCGAATAGACGTTCCGCATGAAATAAAATATTGTATCTTTCGTACTTTCCGTTTTTCAATGTCAAACAGTGGTGTGTGCACGGTTTTGTGATGATAAGATCTCCGCTTTGCAAGGGATAACTTTTTTCTTCTATCGTGTATACGAGATTGCCTTTTACTATATAAATCAATTCGTACATATCATGCGCATGCGATGAATACTCGTGCGGTTTTTCAACAACTTGCTGGATATGATTAAAGAGATATGAAGTTTGATTCGGTATAGACATAAGCGATTACTCCTATATATAGTATACCAGATCGGTTGAGTTTTTGCAATAAAAAATAGGTGGATTTAGCTATTGAATTGTCCTCTCGGATATGGTAAAATAGTTTTATCAATGCGAAAGGAGACAAAGCGTGAATCGATTGAATTTGGCGATTATAGGGCAAGGGCGGAGCGGAAAAGGAATTCACGGCGTATTTTACCGTTCGGACAACAATCGGCTGTTTACGGTCAAATATGTGGTAGAGCAAGATGCGTACCGCGGCAATCTTGCGAAAGAGCTGTACCCGGGATGTACGGTGCTGTCCGATTACAAAGAATTATTTGCAAAAACCGATATCGATCTTGTGGTGAATGCAACGTTTTCTGAGATGCACTTTGCGATTACCGAAGACTTATTGGAACACGGATTGAACGTTTTGGTGGAAAAGCCGTTCGCTCGCAACCGTTTTGAATGCGATACGCTTATACGGCTGGCCGAACAAAAAGGTGTGACGTTGGCGGTTTTTCAGCAAACGTTTTATTCGCCCATTTACATGAAAGCCATAGAAGTTTTGCAAAGCGGCGTGTTGGGAAAGCCGGAACAGATCAGCATACGCTACAACGGGTTTTCACGCCGTTGGGATTGGCAAACATTGCAAAAAAGATTGGGCGGCGGATTGTATAATAACGGGCCGCATCCTATCGGTTTGGGATTGGGCTTTATCGATTTCGACCCTGCCGTGCGCGTTGTGTATTCCAAAACGGATTCCACGGATTTGACAAGCGGCGACGGCGACGACTACGCCAAAGTACTGTTCACTGCGCCTGGAAAGCCGTTGGTCGATGTGGAAGTCAATTCCACCGACGCATATCCGACGCATACGATTAAAATACAGGGTACGAAAGGCACTTATGTTTCTTCGCAATCGGAGTATAAATATACATATATCATAGACGGAGAAAACCACGAACGCCCCGTAGTGGAAGGCTCACTCAAGAAAGAGAACGGAGATCCGGTGTTCTGTTCCGAGCAACTGATAAAGCACGAGGTAACGGGGAAATTCGACGGTACGCCGTTCGACATGGGCGTAAGCAATCTGTACGAAGATCTTTATTATGCGATAACCGAAGGCCGCGAAATGATGATCACGCCGAAAAAGGTAAAAGAAATTATCGGCATCGTGGAAAGCGTACATGCGCAAAATCCGTTGCCGCGTAAGTTTTGATTTATGGCACGGACGCATTTTTTAACATCGGCATTTGCCGACGAATATGCCGAAACTATAGCGGAGCAGTGCGCGGGGCTGAAAACTTTCGGGATTCGTTGTATCGAATTGCGCAATATCGACGGGAAGAGTATTGCCGATTTAACCGAAGAAGAAGCGCATAGAGTCAAAGATTGTTTGGACAAAAACGGCGTCTCCGTTTCCGCGATCGGCTCCCCGATAGGGAAAGTATGTATAGACGAAGATTTGAACGGGCATTTTATGCGAGCCGAACACGTGCTTCGGTTGGCGAAAATTTTCGAGACGCAATTGGTTCGCATTTTCAGTTTTTATCCGGCGTCGAGCATGTCGGCGCAAACATTCGAGACGAAAGTGTTTGACGCGCTTTCCGTACTTATCGAAAAGTCGGATCGATACGGTATTACGCTGTGCCATGAAAACGAAGCGGGGATATACGGAGAAAGTCCGAAAAACTGTTTGCAAATAGCGCAGCGGTTTGCCGGAACAATGCGATTGGTATTCGATATGGGCAATTTCGTATTGGACGGTTACGACCCATTGGAAGCATATGCTTTACTGAAAAACTATATCGCTTATTTTCATATCAAAGACGCTTTGGCGGCGGGTGCGGTCGTGCCTGCGGGCAAGGGTGAAGCAAAGATAGAAGATATACTCCGTGCGGCTCGAACGGATATGTCGGGCGACATATTTGTCAGCATAGAGCCTCATTTGCAGACCTTTGCGGGTTTGAACGCATTGGTCGGCAAAACGTTCGTCAATCCGTACAAGTACGAAAATCAAAAAGTCGCGTTTGCCGATGCGGTGCAAAAGGTACGGGATATTTT
This sequence comes from Clostridia bacterium, assembly GCA_022791055.1. Taxonomy (GTDB): domain Bacteria; phylum Bacillota; class Clostridia; order Christensenellales; family Pumilibacteraceae; genus HGM11386. The sequence continues at coordinate 6,835 of JAAVYI010000047.1, forward strand.
GCGAAAGACGGAGACGGAAAGATGAATGTTGCGGTGATAGGCGTGGGCGCCATTTCGAAAATGCATTTGGCGGCGCTTTGCGAATGCGGACAAAACATTACGGCGCTGTGCGATATTTTGCCCGAGAAATGTTATGCCGCCAAAGAGAGTTTCGGATTGCGGTGCAACGTATATGACGACTATCTGCAAATGTTGCAAAGCGAAAGACTCGATGTTGTGCACATTTGTACGCCGCATTATTTGCACGCCGAGATGATTTGCGCGGCGTTGGCGCGGCACATACACGTGTTGTGCGAAAAGCCGCTTGCAATCAACGAGGAGCAACTCCGACAAATCGAGGAGCGCGTGCGGCATACTTCCGCGCAGTTGGGCGTCTGTCACCAAACGCGATATAACGAAACCGTGCGCTACGCAAAGCAACTGTTCGCCGACGATCCGATTACGGCGGGTGCGGGAACGCTTGTATGGCAACGCGATGTCGCGTATTACCGCTCTGCGCCGTGGCGCGGCAAAAGGGAAACCGAAGGCGGCGGCGTTATGATCAATCAGGCGTTGCATACGCTGGATCTGTTGCAGTGGTTTTGCGGTATGCCGCAGTCCGTTACGGCGCATATAAGCAACGATACGCTAAAAGATGCGATCGATGTGGAAGAATCGGCTTTCGGTATATTTTCGTTACCGAACGGCGGCAACTTTATCATCAACGCCACCAATGCGGCAAAGTATAGTTTTCCGATCAATCTTATGTTTCGATCCGAAAAACATACGGCATGTATCATGGGCGACAATCTGTTTTTAGACGGAAAGATCATTACGAAAAGCGACGGACTGCCGCTGTTCGGAAAAGAGGTTTGGGGGACGGGACACGTCAAACTGATTCGGGATTTTTACGATTGTATACAGAACGGAAGAAAATTCGAATTGGATTTTTACGAAGGGCAAAAGGCCGTGCGACTGATTTTGAAAATGTACGACGCGCACGGCGAACGGATTGCGGTATGAAGGAGGCGAATATGTTGCAATTTTATAAAGATCGTTTATGCGTACGGGTGTATCGAGACCGCTTGCAAATGGGCAAAGCGGCGGCGGAGGACATCGCGCAAGCGATACTTGCGCTTTGCGAAAAGAAAGACAGAATCAACATGATTTTTGCGGCGGCACCGTCGCAAAACGAAGTATTGCACGCGTTGCGGGAAGATGTGCGTATTCCGTGGCAAAAAATACGGGCGTTTCACATGGACGAGTATATCGGACTGCGCGCGGACGCGCCGCAAGGATTCGGTAATTTTTTACGCGAAAATCTTTTCGGACAAGTCCCTTTTTATAAGGTGCATTATATCGATTGCACGGCGTCCGACCCGCAAAAGGAATGCGAGCGTTATGCGGAACTGTTGCGGCAATATCCGCCCGATATTTCGTACTCGGAATCGGTGAAAACGGGCATATTGCGTTCAACGATCCCGCCGTGGCGGATTTTCGAGATCCGAAAGCGGTTAAGATCGTACAACTCGACGAAGTATGTCGCATGCAACAAGTCAACGACGGTTGTTTTGCCGCGCTTAGCGAAGTACCGCATTGTGCCGTTACGCTGACCGTACCGACGTTGACTGCGGCGCCGCAAATGTTTTGCGTTGTGCCCGCAAAGACCAAGGCGCAAGCGGTGTATCGAACGCTGAACGGCTCTGTCGACGAAACTTGCCCCGCCTGTATACTACGGCGTAAAGACAACAGTATCTTGTATTTGGATTCGGACAGTGCGGCGTTGCTGCCGGAAACGACGATATAATCGGGAGGAATGTATGAAAATAGGAATTTTGGGTTCGGAAAATTCACACGCTTTGAATTTTGCGAAGTTTGTGAACATTGCGGGCGAGAACGGATTGCCGTATCCCGACGTCCGCGTAACGCACGTTTTCGGTTTCGATACCGAACAGGCAAAGAAAACGGCGGAAGCGGGGCGCGTGGAAATCGTTGCGACCGATCCGAATACCGTGTTGGACGAGACGGACGCGATCATGATCGTATTTCGAGACGGCAAATATCATTACCGTTATGCCATGGAAGCGCTGCGGCGAAATAAGCCGGTGTGGGTAGACAAACCGCTTGCCATCGATCCGCAAGAGGCGCTGACATTGGTGCGTGAAGCGAAAAAGAGAGGTATACCGCTGAGCGGCGGATCGTGTTGCAAATGGACAAGCGACGTAATTGCATTGCGCGATAAAGTTAGAAGCGGCGAAGTAAAGCCGATCACGGCAATGCTCAATTTTCCGGTTATGCTGAACAGCGAATACAGCGGCATTCATTTTTACGCCTCGCATCTCGTGGAAATGACAGCCGAGATATTCGGGTATGCTATTCGTAAGGTATATGCGCACCGCAAGGGCGACGGCGTGACGGCGGTGTTCGAATACGACGACAAAAACGTGGTGCTGTCGTTTGTCAACAGCAGCCGATACAGTTGCTATATCATCGAGGCGGATAAAAATACGGTTTTCGAAATCGATACGTCGTCGGGTCTTGCCGCCTTGGGCATACACGACTTTATGCAAGCTATTCGCACGGGGAAACCGCAGAATCCGCCGATCGATTTATATCGGTGCACCGTATTGGTGAACGCCGTACAAGCGGCCATGGAAAGCGGAATGGGAGTCGAGCCGGTATTCCAAGCGGAATAAAGAGTATAAACAAAACAAGGAGGAAAGATCATGAGTAAGACGGCTCGAAAAACAGGTTGGATATTGACGGCGCTGTTGCCGGCGATATTATGTGTCATGCTGTTGCTTCCGCATCCGGCGGTTGCCGATGCGGAGGAAACGACGTACCCGATCTCGGTGACGGATACGACGAAAGGAATCACGCTACAAATCGATTACTATAACGACTGCTACAAAGAGATGAATATGCCGGGGAATGCAATTTTTGCGGTGGATGCAAAAGTGGGCGCGTCCATTGTCGGAAGTAAAAACCGTGCCAATAACATCAAGCAAATCGCGTATGTCGAAAAACAAGGCGACGCGTTCAAAGTGACGGCAACCGGCACATTGAACGACGACGGCCAAATTGCGGACGGCAATACGGTGACAACAAGTAATGCGCCAACGCTTACCTTGCCGCAAGACGGCTACGTATTGATGGCTAAAGGTAACGATTGGACGAGCAAGCTCAAACAAATCGCCGTGGGCGACGAAATGAGCGCCGTTACATTCGCCGACGAGCAAATGGTGCTTACCGATACGACGCTAAAACAATCTACCTATGTGTCTGCGGTTAATACACTGATAGATAAGGGAACGGCGGTGTTTACGCACGGATATTTTTCGACGACAAAGGGCAATTCGTACCAAATCGTTACGGCGTTGTACGATTTCGATACGCAAACCTATACGGTTGCCGATGTTTGGAATAAAAATACAAACGCATCGGCTGCTGATATTACGGTACCGTCGGGAGGAATCGTCATCGTTTCGCAAAATACGGTGCATTCCGGCATAGGTTCTACGGATTACAGCTACGCGAAACCCGTATTAAAAACGACGGCAAACGGCAATATGATCGAGTTTGCGGTACCGCCGCCCGCCATGCCCGCGCGTTATGTGACGGATACGGCGACCGGTAAGATACTGCCTATCTATTTTTATAACGATTTTTATCGAGACGGAACGAAGGCTACCGTCGGCAATATTCCCGCCAACAGCATTGTGGCGATAGACGAAAACGCCGTGCCGGACGGAGAACTGAAAATACGGAAAGGGCCGGCCGATTCGATGTGCGCCGCAGTCGCCAAGCCGCAAGGCGAGGCGTATGTTTGCGAGAGCGGATCTGTTGCGTTGACCACTACGGATGAAGAAATAACCTTAACGATTCCCGAAAACGGCTATGTGCTATTGGCGCGCGGCGATGCGCGTGCGCTTTTGTATACGGTCAAAGCAAACGATACGCTTTCGGCGATTACCGTATGCGCGCCGAAGGAAACTGACAGACTGTCGTTTATCGACGGCGCAACGAGCGCAAGGCGTAATTACGGTTTGGATATTGCGTATCCGCTCAATACCTTGCACGAAGGCGCAGTCAGCGTGTTTACCGAAAACAGTACGGCGACGCTCACGGAAGGCTACCGCTATATCGAAGCAAAGTACGACTTCGTTCGCGAGCTGTATGCGGTGACCGCAAGCAATACGGTAGCATCGGCGGGCGATAAAACGGTAGGGAAAGCATCGCTGCTTATCGTGGCGCCCCAAGCCGTATACGATAAATACAATTACGCCACGCCTATCATGCGAGCGACGTTGAACGGCTACACGTTTGCGTTTGACGATTACGTTCCCGTGTTGCCCGAGCTTCCGCAAGTCGATCTTACGATAAAGAAAGGCAATGTTTCGATTGCCGTCGACGGGATCAATCCCGATTCGGACGGATACGTGACGGGCGGTAAAATTTTGGTATATACGTCCACCGAAATGCGCGAGCAAAACGCCGCATACGGATCGGACGTAAACAAACGGTACCGCGTAACTACGTTTGCACGACCCAAAGAGAACGCGGTGCAAAACGTTTCGGTGGAAACAATCCGTACCGCTGCGGGGTATAAGCACGTCGTAACGGAAATTGTTTCTTCCAATGAAGCCGTGACCATACCGTATAACGGGTGGCTACTCAGTATTCCGCAGGGCGCGGACGGATACGATGCTTTGGCTGTGGACGACGAACTTACGCTAAGCGGCAAAGATGGCGCGTTCCGTTTGCCTATGTATGTAGTGGACGACGTTACGCAAAATATACGTATGGAGATCAGCGGTAAAAACATCGAACCCGCTTACAGTAATTTTATTGTTTTATATGACGGCGCGTTCGGAGCAAAAGACCCCGAAAAGGCTTGGCGGCAACGGGCGGTCGTATCGGCGGACGGGAGGATAGAAAGCACCGTAGCGTACGGCAGTACAGCTACGGCGACGGATATCCCCGCGAACGGATTTGTGCTTACGGCGAACGGCGCGCAAGCCGGCTGTGCGGATCTGAATTTGTTGCGCACGGGCGACGAAATACGGTTTTACGATATATATGCGCAAACGAACGCCGCGCTTTCGTCGATTTCGGTGGGCGGCGTTTCGGTAGACGATTTCCAAGCGGATCGGTTTATATTCAACGTGTATCTCGATCGAGACGCTTCCGTTCCCGAAATAACGTATAGTACGGCGAGCGAGCAAGCTACGGCGGTGCTTACCGCGCCGTCTTCCGTGCCCGGTGACTGCACGATCGCGGTGACGGCGCCCGACGGGAAAACCGTGTTTACGTATACCGTGCATTTGTTGCTCAATAAAAGCCGCAACGTGAATTTGTCGCAAGTGTCGGTGGGCGGCGCGGTATGGAGCGGATTCGACGCAGTGCTTGCGCAAAACACCTATTATCTGTTGAAAGGCGAGGTGTTGCCGCAGGTGTCCGCCGTGGCGGCGGATGCGGGCGCAAGCGTTACCTACACGCAAGCCACAGCGGAAAACAAGCAGGCGATCATTTCGGTTGTTGCCGAGGATGACGCCTACAGCAGAGAATACGTGATCATATTCGAAGAAGTGGATCTTTCGCTTTCATCGCTTACGGTAGGCGAACAGGCAATCGTGCTTACCGACGCAATCGAATATACGTTGGAGTTGCCCGCGGGAACGGAGTATTACCCGATCGTAGCCGCGCAGACAACGGATATATCGGCGCGCGTGGAGATCACGCAGGCGTCGGGCAGCAAAGCTACGGCAACCGTTACGGTTTCCAACCACGGCTTGCAGAAAGAATACACCGTGCGGTTTACCGTGCAAAGCACGGGCGGCGACAATACCGATGAGAATAACGGAAACGGTACAACCGAGCCGAAACCTTCGGGGTGCGGTTGCGGCTCCGATTTGACGGGGCGGGGCGCGTTGTCCGCGCTTGTCGGCGCGGCGGGACTAATAGGGGCGGTATTACTCGCCGTAAGACGCCGTAACAAAAAATCGAAAGGATGCGATCAATGAAAAAATACGAGGTCATTGCGAAAAAGAAGAATAAGGCGTCCGCATGGCTATCGGGCGTGTTGGCGGGACTGTTGCTTATTTTGAGCGCGGCTTTGCTGATAGGCACGCCGTCGGTAAGCAGCGGTTTTGCGGCGGAGAATACGTTGCGGTTGGCTTTGGAAGACGGCAGTGCGGATTTTACGATAGACGCTATCGATCCCATAGAATTAAGACGCGGAGAAAAGGTGAACAGTTCTCACCATAACGACGACAGAGACTTGGTGATCGTCAAAGCCGACATGTCCGCGCTTGCGGATAAAATCGTGGTGTATACCGGACGGTTTTACTACATGGATTCGTATGTGCGCGAAGGGGCGGCGGAATATGCGATTTCCGTTTTGGGCGACAAACACTCCGTTGTGAAAAAGTATGCCCCCATTACGGACGGGGCGACGGTAGGCAACGAAATTCCCGTTCCCGGCTATCTTTTGAGCATTCCCGCATCCCTGTGTTCGCAGTACGATTTCGAGGAAGGAGACGTGTTGCTTGCAAGCAATACGAGCGCTTTGCCGCTCGTCACCGAAACGGTGGATAATCTTACCGAGCGTGTGCGCGTGGAAATACACAATCTCAACGCCGCCACCAACACCTACGCAGGTTCGGTGTATTACGGCAACGCATACGGGAAAACCACCGGGCAAAACCAATGGAACCGCGAAGTGGCTTTTCGCATGATAACGAAAGGCGACGAGGCGGGAACGTTTGTTGTGTCGGCATACTCGCAGTTGCAAGCAACGACGTATCAAACGGAAGGAGAGAACGGCGGTACGGCAGACGTGCCGTGGAACCGGGATTTCCCCATACCCGATCCCGGATTTGTGTTGATAAGCAGTAATGTGGAGGATTACAACGATCCGTACGTGCATGCCGTTTTCGGAATGCTCAACCGAGGCCGTGCATTTTCGGTAGGAGACAAAGTGCGGCTTTCGGGCAAAGAGTTTTTCGATTTCGAATATTCGGTTACATCGTCGTATGATTACGTCGATCCGGGCGACGAAAACGAGGCGGGCAAAGGGTATCCAGAAAACCGCGGGGCAGAACAGATGATGATCTATACCAAGTCGGTCGAGGACGGTTCGAGCGAGTTGAAAACAAACGAATACGGTTTCGAGGCGGCTGTGAACGCCGACGGCGAGATCGTTAAGATAGGCGTGAACGTTATCGACATTCCGCAGGGCGGCTTTGTGGTATCAGCGCAAGGATTGCTGCGCGACTTTGCCAGAACATATTTTAAACGCGGTGCATCGGTGTCGTATAACACGGCAAACAAAACATTTACTATCGTTAATACGCTTTCGGCATTGCGTAGCGAAACGCAGAATACGATAAACAATGCCCGCACCGACGTAGATGTTTATATCAACGGTTTATACGATTTGGATACGGAAGCGCTCGAGCGCTATTACGGCGAACTGCGCGACACGGGCGAGCGCATGATCGCGCAAATAGACAGTATGCGACAGGCGCAAGAGAGCGGGCAGTCGGAGGAAGAACGCATAGCGCAAAATCTTACATTGCGTACGTTGCGCGATACGTTCGAAACGACAAAAGTTAATCTTACCACGGCGGCGATAGAGAGCAATATCTTGGAAGGGCGCGCCGTGTGGCATGTCCCCAATGTAGTCGGCACGGAAACGTCGCTCGAAGGTATACGCGCCGTGCTGGACATCTTTGAAAAGTTGCATTTGAACATCATATTTTTGGAAGAATATTATGCGGGGTATTCCCACGCCGTCAACAGCTATGTACCGCACAATCCTTACAGCAAACAGTATGACTACAGCGGCGACGAAGAGGGCGAGGATTACGGCAACGACTACTTCAAAGCGTTTTATACCGAGGCAAAAAAGCGCGGTTTTGAAATTCATATATCGATAACGGCCTTTTATATGAGCAGAACCGATCGTTGGCAAAACGAGCCGGATCGCTTGGCGACCGTGCATCCCGAATGGATCAATAAGTCGAGCGAGGGACTTACGGCTACCGTGGACGGACATCAAGCAATCTTCGCCGATCCGGCAAACGACGAATACAGGAATATGCTTTCCCGCTATGTACGGGAAATGTTTACAAACTATCCCGATCTCGACGGAATCAATCTCGACTTTATTCGCTATCCGGACAAGGCTGCCGCCGGCAGAGAATTCGGTTATACGATGACGAGCATGCGCAAATTCTTGCAGACGTATCGATATACGTTCCGCGGCGACGACAATACAAACGAAACGCAGTTGCGGAAAGATTTCGACAAGTTTATCCGTTCGGACAAAACGATTCGAGCGCAGTGGGATGCTTTTCGATGCGATCAAGTAACGCTTATGGTGGAGACGTTGCGCACCGTGATGAAAGGCGTTAAATCGCAAGGTTTGGTTTCCATCAGCACGGGACCGTCGGCGGTATCGGCGAAAAACGAACTGTATCAAGACTGGGGCAGTTGGGTGCGCAGAGGTCTGATCGACATGTGTACGCCTATGGCGTATTACACGGCGAGCGAAACGGTGGAGAAAATCGCCAAAGAAGAAATCGTGCTAATCAACAATTTGGCGTATGCGTATGTCGGAATAGGTCCGTATCAGCTACTGCCGCCGTCGGAATGGGTGGCGCAAATCGCCGCGACGAATGCGGCGGGCGCTATGGGATATTCGCTTTTCAGTTCCGAACAGGTGCTCACCGATACCGCGGCGGTCGATCTGGTGGCGAGTACGGTGAACAAGAACAAAGCCATTGTGCCGCACGCAGATGCGCAAACGGTGATTGCGGCAGTATTTGCCGACGTATTGCAAAAAGCGCAAAACGTGTATTTGCCGGCGGAAAGCATGACGGCGGCGCAATTCGACGCGTTGAAAGCCGAAACGGAGCGCATTGCGGCGATGTCGGTACAAACGGCAAGAGAGTTGTTTGCCGTGTATAAAGCGGTGGAACGAATCTATCGGACGCCGAACACGTACGTTTCGTTTTATGCGGAGACGCGTTTGCGCACGGCCATGTCGGCACTCATGAGCAACCTCAATATCAAGATCAGCCGTATGCTGATAGAATCGGGCGAATGGGATCCGTCTGTACATGCGGCGCGCCCCGTGCTTTCCGAACCGACGGCAAACCGCGTGGTGCTTCCGCCCGTTACGGACACGCCCGAACCCAAGGAAAACAAAGCTCCCGTCGTATGGATTGTGATTGCGTCGATTGCGGGTGCAGCGGTTGTCGCCGTTGCCGTTATCGTTCCCGTCGCGATTAAAATGCGGCGCAATAAAATAAAAGAAGGGAGAGAAGAAAAATGAAGAAAAGTTTGACATTTATGCTCGTGTGCGTTCTGTGCGTCGTTACAGCGTTTTCGTTTGCGTCGTGCGGCAGTAAATCGGACAACGATCCCGTTATTCCGTTGGATGTCAATGTCAACGCGCCGGCGGCAGAAAAACCCACGCTCAATATCCATTTGCAGTCATCGGGGTATACAGAAACGGAGTTGAACAAACAGTATGCGGCGCGTAAAATCAGCGAAGTTACCGACTACAACGTGAAGTATTCGCAGTTGCCCGCGACCGGCGACACCGAAGCGCTCGATTTGGCGCTTATCAACCGTTCGCAGTATAACGCCATCAAGGTGACGAAAGATCAGTATAACAAGCTGGTACAGCAGGACGCGCTTTTGGACATTAAACCGGCGCTCGATAAATTCGGCGGCGATATTTACGACGCGTACTACGACTATTCGTGGTCGATCGTATCCAAAGACGGCGGAATTTACGGTATTCCCGAGGGAGGTCCGCCGAATAAGGGAATGACAAACGTTGTGGATTGCATTATCTTTCGCAAAGATTTGCTCAACGCGTGGCGTAAAGCGATACCGTCTACACGCGACGAGTTTACGTCGCTTTTGCGGTACGCCAAGTCGGAAAAAGGTTTTTCCGCACCGTTCGTGTTCACCGAAGAAGACAGTTTGATTCCCGCGATCGCCGTCAGTTTCGATATTTATCAGCAGTGGACGGGGGATAACGGCGATTACACGTTTTACCTCGAGCATCCCAACTATAAAAACTATCTCGATTATATGATCGGTCTGGTGAACGACGGACTTGTCAATATGGATTCGTTGGTATATGATAAGTCGGATGCCGTGCGCAATTTCGCCGAGGGAAAAGCGATTGCCGTTGCGGTAAGTTGCTACGAGGTGGACGCGATCATCGAAACCATGGTGGGCAACGGCGTTATCTCGTCGATGACGGTACCCGACACGGTGCTCGGTATCGTGGGCGGCTTTAAGGACAGCAAAGGCGAAGTGCACACCTATCACACCGGCGGTTATGCGTACGTGACCGTCATTCCAAAATATATGTACGAAACGGCGGCATATACGGTGGATCATATCAATAAAAAAATCATAAAAGAAAATTTCATGAGCTACTACGTGGGTGAGGAAAACGTGCATTACACTGTGTCTTCGGGCGTAGACGGCGATTTGGTGTATTTGCCCATAGAAGGCGCGTTCGACGAGATCAATGCTTCGGCGGGATTTTGTACGGGCACCAATCCCAAGGCAAGTCCGCCGCTGTGGAGATGTCGTGTGCATAATAAAAAATACCTTCCGTTTTTGGATGCGCTTAACCTGAATTCGGACGAGGAGGGAACCTACAATCCGCTCAATTTCACGTCCGAACTGCCCACCTACGACAAAGTGCGTACCGTAGCCGAAGGAAACGCGCGTACCGATGCGCTGAATATGATCTTTACGGCAAAGAGTAGCAACGGACTGTCGTCGGCCGTGAACAGATGGCTCGACGGCGGCGGTCGAACAGGGAAACAAGAGATTGCCGTTTGGGCGGTCGATCATTGGGAAGGCAAAGTGAAAGTAGAGTAATCGGAGGCAGTATGGCAAAAGCGCTACTCAAACAACGACTGAAAAAGCATTGGTCCACTTTGCTGTTTCTATTGCCGGCTGTGGTTCTGGGAATCGTTTTTTCTTACATTCCCATGGTCGGAATCCTCATGGCGTTCAAAACGGAACTCAATCTTTTTCGCTATGATGTTTTCGATGCGTTTTTTCATGCCGAATGGACGTTTTCGCATTTTCGCGCGTTGTTCGGCGGCAAGGAGTTTTTGACGGCATTGGGCAATACGTTGTTAATCAGCGTATTGAAAATAGTGGTTTTATTCCCTTTGCCCATTATCGTCGCTTTGTGCTTATGCGAAATCAAAAACAAGCATGTTTCGCGACTTATGCAGTCGATGATCTTTTTGCCGCACTTTTTGTCTTGGTCGGTCGTGACCGGTATTTTTACCAATGTCTTTGCGCAAAACGGTATTGTCAACAATGTTTTGGCGATTTTCGGTTTGAGTTCGGATAATATAGTCAACTGGTACACGCAGCCGGGACGATTTGTTTTCTTGGTATTGTTTACCGACGGTTGGAAAGGCGTTGGGTGGAGCAGTATCGTTTACATTGCCGCAATCAACGCAATCAGTACGGATTATTACGAGGCGGCGCGCTTGGACGGGGCAAGTAAGTGGCGGCAGATTCGGAACATTACGCTGCCGCTGATAAAGGGCACGATTGTTACCATGCTGATCATGCGTATTTGCTATATCATGGATGCGGGATTCGATCAAATCTATACCATGCACAATGCCGCAACAAAACAGACTTGGCAAATCATCGGCACATACATTTACGAACGCGGTTTGCTGCAAGGCAATTACACGTTCAGTACCGCCGTCGGATTGTTCAACTCGGTGATTGCGCTCATCATGATAGGACTCGGCAATTTTGTCGCAAAGCGCACGACGGGTAAGGGGGTTATATAATGCAAGTACGGGCAAGAACGGTTAAACCTCGCAACGAGATCAAAGAAGCGAGGGTATTCATGGCGATCGTATACGTTTTTATGACCGTCTTTGTGTTGCTATGCGTCATTCCGATTATTCATGTTTTGGCATTATCGTTTTCTTCGGCTTATATGCGCGTGGGGCTGATTCCGCGCGGATTCCGATTCTATTCGTATAAAATGGTTTTTGCCGACAGCGGCTTCATTGCGGCGTTCGGAATGTCGTTGTTTGTGGCGGCGGCGGGAACGGCGATTTCTTTGGTCGTCAACTTTTTCGCAGCGTACGCGCTTTCCAAGCCGGATCTTCCGTTTCGTCGTTTTTTCACGATCTTCTTTATCGTAATCATGCTGTTTTCCGGCGGTATCATTCCGAACTTTTTATGGTTTAAGGCAATCGGAATTATCGATACGCCGTTGGTACTTCTGTTGCCGATGGCAGTACAGTTTTACTATATTATGCTGATTGCCACGTATTTCGAAAATATACCGCAAAGCGTGGAGGATGCCGCGCGGATAGACGGAGCTAATAAAATGCAACTTTTATGGCGCATCATTGTTCCGATGTCCGTCCCTATCATCATTACGGTAGGACTGTATATCTTAGTGGGATATTGGAACAATTATCAGTTGGCATTGTACTATCTTCCCACAAAAGTAAAATATTACCCGCTTTCGATGTTTATTCTCAATTTCATCAACGGTAGCGCTATCAACGATTATGTCGGCGATATCGAAAAAGCCAATCACAAACATAATATAGAGGCAGCGCTTATCGTACTGTCCATGATTCCGATTATTTTAGCATATCCTTTTACACTCAAATATATGGCGAAAGGTACTTCGGTGGGTGCGGTTAAGGAGTAAAGGAGAGCGAAACAATGCATGATTTTTCCATACAATGCCGTAAAGTTTTGCAGTATGCCGACGATTTCGAGCAAGGACGCACAAACGGATTCGTCGCTTTGCCCGACGGTTGTTATTTCGTGGACGACGACACGGTATTTTGCCAAGAGCGTCCCAGAGGCGAGAGCCGCTATCCGTACTCTTGCGACGGCAGAACGTTGTGGGCGTGCGCTTCGGGTAACGTATACGCGGAAGAAAGCCGCTTTAAAATTTTTTGCGACACACGCGAGGGGAAAGAGCCTAATTTGGCGTTCTTTATGGGGTTACTTGAAAAAGACGGATATGTTCCCGTGTCTTTGTTGGGAAACGCGCGACAGCTGACCGAATACGACGTCCGCAGATATTGCATTTTTACACCGTTTGCCTCATATTACGTAACGCGCACCCGAGCGGCGGACGGTGTAGTACGCGTGGCAGTCGACGACAGAAAAAATCTGTGTTTTGCCGTACAGGCATACAATAAGACCGACGCGCCGCTGCCGATGTATTTGGCGGCGTATTTCAACTGTTTGCTTAAATACGGCGGGGAAAATCCCGAGGCGAAATGGTTTCGCAGTTGCGCATACCGTAACGGTACATTTTCTTTTGCGGTGACCGAAAATTTGGGACACGGCAAAAGCGCGGATCACAAAGCGGAGATTGTGCGTACCGCAGCATCGGGCAAGGCATGTTCCACCACGTCGCATGCGGATTTTTGCGGAGGAGAGCACCGTCAGCTTTGCAGCGCTTTGCCGCTCAAAACGGGACGGTTTGCCGAAAACAAACCATACACTACGTTTACCGAAACGGCGATTGCCGGAGATATGGTGCACGGCACACTGTTGCCCGGGAAGTCGCAATGCGTACAATATACCGTTATCGTGCAAGAGGGGAACAAAGGAGCCGCGGTACCCGTTGCAACGGGCGAAGCGGTATACGGGGCATTGCCGCATATTCGTTTTGCGGGGACGGAGCGCATAAACGATAGGGCGCTCACTTTGTTTATGCAGAGCGTATTTCGGCAAACGGAATTTTGCGCGCGGGCGAAAAACTATGCGGGGCCGTTTATCGGCGTACGCGACATTTTTCAGCAGTTGGAAGCGTCGCTGATGTGGATACCGCAATACAGTCGTCGCAAAATTACGGAAGCGTTGGGATTTATCGGTGAAAACGGACGTGCGCCGCGGCAGTATTCCTATCCGTCGGCAGACGGCGTTGCGCCCGAAATGGATCTGCGGGAATTTATCGACCAAGGCCTTTGGATCATCACGACGGTATACGAGTATCTGTGTTTTACGGGTGACGCGTCGATATTGCACGTGCCATGCGGATACTATAAGATCGAGGGCGACAGCGTGGGATTGAGTACGCAACGCGACAGCGTTCTTGCGCATTTGTTGCGCATTGCGGACTATTTGATTTCTAACATCGATGCGAAAACAGGGTGTTTGCGGATTCTGTACGGAGATTGGAACGATGCGCTTGACGGCTTAGGCGCGTCGTCCGATTCTTCGCAAAAGTTCGGTAGCGGCGTGTCCGTAATGGCAACGTTGCAACTGTATCGCAACCTCGCAGAGCTTTCGGAGATTTTGCGAATGACGGGGGATTGCGAGGAACGCATCGCCCGTTTCGACACCGTGCGCGAAAACATCAAAAACGGTTTGCGGCAAAACGCGATCGTGCGCAATGCGGACGGCGAACGCAAGATTGTACACGGTTGGGGCGACGGCTTGTCGCACAAAGTAGCAAGTTTTGCGGATATCGACGGCGTTAGCCGCGACGGACTGACGTCGCATGCGTTTTGGATTCTTTCGGGCGCAATCGATTGGGATAATACGTTGGAAAAAGACATTTTGCAAACATACAGCCGTTTGGATTCCAAGTATGGACTGAAAACGTTTGAACCGTATTTTTCGGCGCAAAACAAAGCGGTGGGACGCATTGTAAAACTGCCTGCAGGAACTGCCGAAAATGCCGCTACCTATGTACATGCCACGCTGTTCGCAATATGGTCGCTGTATGAAATAGGTGCGGCGCAAGAAGCGTGGGCGCAAATAGAAAAAATCTTGCCGCTGACGCACAAAAGCGTTTCCGCCACACCGTTTGTCATGCCGAATTCGTACATACACAATTCTAAAGAAGGTTTGGACGGCGAGTCGATGAGCGACTGGTTTACGGGTAGCGGCGCGGTTTTAACCAAGGTGATTATACGTTGTCTTTTTGGCATTGAACCCGATCTCAACGGTATACGCATCATGCCGGCAAACTTTATGCCCGCACACGAGATAGAATGTACGCTGTGCGTACGGAATCGTAGGTTGCATTTTACGTACCGTAAAAAAGGCGCGGGCGAAAGAAAATTTTTTGTCAACGGGCAAGAGATGTGCGCGACGTACAATGCAAAACGAAAATGCCCTTGTGTTTATATCGAAGAAGGAACGGGCAATGTCACCGTGGAAGTTGTGGACGGGGAGTGACTGTCGAAATGAAACGCATTCGCAGTAAGCGAATTCTTACGGGCAATGATTTTTTCGACGGGTATGTCTATCACGAAGCCGGCAAGATCAAAGCCGTAACGCAAGCGGAACTGCCGCATGACGAAACGCTGGACTGTACGGATTGTATGGTTTCGGCGGGTTTTATCGATACGCATGTGCACGGCGGGTGCGGTGTGGATTTTACATTCTGTTCGGCAGACGACGTTGCGCAAGCAGCGGATTTTCATTTGTCGCACGGCACTACGTCTATTTTGCCGACAACACTTGCATCCGACCGTGTACACACGGAGGAAGCGTTGCGCGCTTTGCAAACGGCGTCGACGGGCGGAAAAACAAAAGCGAATATCATAGGGGCGCATATCGAGGGTCCTTATTTTGCGCGCACACAAGCAGGTGCGCAAAATCCTCGGTATTTGACCGATCCCGTGGCGAAAGACTACCAATGTATTTTATCGCAATTCGGTGGCTTCGTAAAAAAATGGAGCTATGCGCCGGAACGGGATAACAACGCCGCATTTTGCCGCTTCATCACGGAATGCGGAGTCGTTGCATCGGCAGGGCATACGGCGGCAACCTATAAGGACTTTTGCGCGGCGTACGAAGCCGGCTTGCGCAGTGTTACGCATTTGTATTCCTGTACGTCTACCATTACGAGAGAAAACGGATTTCGCAAACTCGGCGTCACCGAATGTGCCTATTTGTATGACGACGTATATGCGGAGTTGATCGCCGACGGAAGACACATTCCCCCTGAACTGATACGTCTTGTTTTTAGGCAAAAGGGGGCGGAGCATATTGTGTTGGTGACCGATTGTTTGAGTATAGCGGGTAGCGATAACAGCAGCGGACAACTTAACGGTATACCGTTTATCGTGGAAGATCATGTGGCAAAACTTACGGATAGGTCGGCTTTTGCCGGAAGTGTTGCCACAATGGACTTTTTAATCAAAGAGTGCGTTGCTGCCGGCGTTTCTTTGCCTGAAGCGGTGCGGGCGGCAACGGCAACGCCCGCCGCGTTATTGGGCGTGTCCAAAGGGAAAATAGCCGTCGGTTACGATGCCGATTTCGTCGTATTAGACGATCCGTTCGCTGTGAAAAAGGTAATTGTTTCGGGAGAAACTGTTTATCAAGCAATAGAATCGAAATAACAATACGGTTGTTATTTTCACTCGTTTAATATAAAAATTTACTTTTATGTTGCCCTGTGGCACTTTCGTGGGCGCTTGGTATATATACGAGGCGCCGCTGCGCGGCGCAACAAGCACCCGCGAAACCGACCGACCCGACAAAATAAAGGCACGGAAACCGTCCCGACGGTAATGGATTTGCCGATCGGATTTCAGGACGAAAATCTACTCGAAACCACCCGATTGAGAGCGAGACGTGCGCTTGGTATATATTCGAGAGGGACGCGCTTGCGCGCGCCCGCGTCTCGCAACCCACAAAACCGACCGAAACGACTGTCCCAACTTATTGCCTCAACCAACGGAAAGGGGCAACCAATCAACCAAGTAGCATAGTTGAAAATTCCTACCTACGTCAACGACCGCGGCGGCGAAATTCGGGCGGCACGCGCGGGCAAAGCGAACTCGCCCGAGTTTTCGCCGCCGCAGTATCGTTCTTGGATATTTTTCCTAAAACAGCGATTGTTTAGTCAGTCGTTGTTTTCTTTTTGCGTAAAAGCCGCTTGTTGGGGCTTGTACGCCGTTTGCTGCCGTTCGGCGATTACTTTCTCATCATCGCATAGTACTTTCGTTTACAGGGTATTTTAAGCCGTTTCTCGCATTCGGAATTTGCGTGAACGCTTGTATTTACGAGAATGACCGGTTTTCACTCTCCGTGATATGCCTTTCGTTGTGGCGGTTGTAGCACAGTTCTCGTAAATGTAAACCGCGCAAAAACAGCGCTGTATATACGAATTTGAAAAACGTTTACGCACTCTTTTTGCGATTGCCTTTCCGTGCATGGGGTATACGGTTTACATTTACGGCTTGTTTACCATTATTACTAACCTCTCACCGAACAGTGCTACCTCAGCCCCAGCCGAAAGGCAAAATCACGGAGAGGTAAACGAAAATGGAAAAAGTAAGGTTAAGAGAAAGTTGGGTTTCGAGTTATCCCGAGGACGTTGTTATAACCAAAGACAACGTAAAAGACTTGGGTGAAATGATTGGCTTTAAGGCAATCAAGACGGTGTACAATGCCCGACCGCATAAGTATTACGAGCGATTGTATTACGGCGCTATCGGGGATATCTACCACAACCGAGGCGTTACGCATGTGTATTCCGAGGCTTACGACTACATTCAATCCGCTATATGCTTTTTGTTAGAGCACGTAGGTAAACGGCTAAACGATGTAATAGACTACAAATGCGGTAAACCCGTAACGGTAAAGCTTGCTTGCTACCGTAAGATCAACTTACAACTCGTATACTTCGAGAAATATCACAAAAACACGGTAAGCGTGGACGCATTGACCCATGACCCGTACGAGGAGTTTAACGATACAGTTGAGCAGGACTATACGGCCGTTGACGAAACGATCGAGAAAATGCGCCTGACACAAGGCGAATACGAAACGCTGTGCTGTTACATGGGCGGTATGCAGTTCGTGGAGATCGCAAGATTTCTGTCCGTGCAATGTTCTACCGTATGGCGCAGACGCATGGCGATACAAAGAAAGTATTTAGCGTTACAACGGGACTGATTCCACGAAAAACTTCATAAAAAGATTTGCAAACTCGACAAAACCTGTCGAGTTTGCCTTTTACAATGACAGAAACAGTTGAAAAACTTTTTCAAACCTGCAAAAGCCTTTCAGGTTTGGGCGTTACAATGTAAGAAAAAAACAAAAATATTTTTTCAAATAGGAAAGAAACCTTCCTATTTGAGCCGTATAACGGTAATCGTGAAAGCAATTATGTCAAGTAAAAGCAAGTTAAAGCAATCGAGTTCAAGAATTGGGCAGACAAGTTCAATAAGCCGACAACCCATGTCATTCACTTTTTCGGATAGCAATGCTACACTGAATTCGTAATAAATTTCGGAGGTAAAATATATGAAAAATATAAAACAAATAGCGGGGTTGTATTTCAGACTTTCCCAAGAGGACGAGCGTGCGGGCGAATCTCTCTCCATAGACAACCAACGGCATATTCTTCGAAAGTATGCCGAAGATAACGGTTTCGAGATTTATGGCGAATACATAGACGACGGCGTTTCGGGTACAACATTCGACCGTCCGCAAGTACAAAGATTATTAGACGATGCCAAGACGGGCGTTATAAACACCATAATTGTAAAAGACCTTTCCCGTTTCGGCAGAAACTACATAGAGGTCGGTCAGTATCTCGACTATGTGTTTCCGGCGTTCGGCATACGGTTTATAGCCATACAAGATAACGTTGACACTTCCAATCGCGACAGCAATGCTATGGAGATGATGCCGATCATGAACGTTTTTAACGAGTGGCACGCCGCAAACACGAGTAAGAAGATTAGAGCTGTTCGTCAGGCCAATGCGAAAGCGGGTATTTATTCCGCAAAGAAAGCATCTTACGGTTACATTAAGGGCACGGACAAAAAGAGAACACCTACTATTGACGAAGAAACTGCACCCATAGTCCGAAGGATCTTCGAACTGTACGCTTCGGGAATAAGCCCGAAAAAGATAGCGGATATACTGAACGCCGAGGATATTCCTTCGCCGGGACGTTATGCCTATGAAAAATACGGGCAGAGAGGCAAGCCGAACGAAGTGCGGCTTTGGTCTGAGATGAGCCTTAGATTTATGCTGAATAACATTATGTACATAGGGCATTTGCCTATGTTGCAGGAAACGACGGTTTCGTATAAAAACCATAAACGTCAAGCGAAAGATCCGAGCGATTGGGTTATTACCTACAATAACCACGAGCCTATTATCTCGCAGGAATTATGGGACAAAGTGCACGAGCGCATGAAGTCCGTAGCGCAGGGACGAAAGACGCGGACGGGTTTCGTGCATCCGCTTTCGGGTTTTCTTTACTGTGCCGATTGCGGATACAAACTTAAAATGAGCGGTACATATTCCTACAAGGGCGAATACCGTTACCACTTCGATTGCGGCTACCATTTACGTTTTGGAAAATCGCTGTGCTTTTCGCATTATATTCCCGCAAAGGTTTTAGAAGAAGGCGCGATCCATTTGCATGGTCTAGTGTCGTGCATCGAATTCGATCTCGTATTGTATTTGGACAAAAACGGCAATCAAGTATACTCGAAGTGCGGCGCACCGCTGTTCCGCATTAAGAACTGGACATACGGCCTCAGCACGCTTGCGATCATTCCGCCCGACGATAACTACAACCGCGTTTGCAACTATATCCAAAAGTATATTTCCAAAGAGGGGAACATCGGCTACAATGCCAAACGCTTTTGCCATACGCGAAACTTAGACTTCAAAAACAAAGGCATTTACCTTTGCGACGACGCCGAAATTGCCGAGCTGGTGGCGTCACTGGGCCTATCCGCTTTCAAGGACAGCGACAAAATGACTGTCTACCGTAATCCGTCTTTACCGGTCGACGGGGAAGAAAAACGAAATCTTCGATCCCTAAATGAATCTTAACTATTCGCAAAAGACAAGTTTTGCGAATAGTTAATGGGCGGAATCGCTAAAATGTGATTATTTCAATTTGTATTGATTTGTCGTTTAAATACACTTTACTGCAACTAAATTTTATAAAAGCTAATAAAGTTGTTATTTGTGTAGTTGTACGAATCCGGTTGCGTTGAGAGACATTTAACTTTCGCTTAATTGACAAATCGGCCAAATTGTTTTATACTGGTTTTATGGGCCAACAGTTCTACAATTTGCGAGATGAAAAAAATATACTTAAGGTGCGCGAGATCTGCCAAGAGTTGCCGCCTTACGTGCAAGAATTTTTTTTGGGGATTCAAATGCGGACGTCATCGTTGACTCGATTAAATTACGCATACGATATACGTATTTTTTATGACTATTTATTGCATCAGAAATTCAGAACCTATCAAGTCATGCGAGAAATAACGTTGTCCGACTTAGACTCGGTTTCGGCATTTGATTTGGAATTGTATTTGGATTATTTATCGGCTTATTATTATAACGGTAAAAAATTTCAATGCGGTGAAAAAGCTAAAATGCGTAAATTGGCATCGTTGCGAACGTTTTTTAAATATTTTTTTAAAAAAGATTTACTCAAGGCTAATGTAGCCGCCAAAGTCGATTTACCGAAAATACACGAACAAGGTATTATTCGATTAGAACCGAACGAAGTCTCCGAATTATTAGACACGGCCGAACATGGTTCGATTTACCTATCGGCAAAGCAAGAAGCCGCCCGAAAAAAATCAGCTATGCGTGACGTAGCAATCCTTACTTTATTCTTAGGCACAGGGATCCGTATCAGCGAACTGGTCGGTTTGGATCGAAAAGATATTGATTTTAATAATAATGCCTTTACCATTACCCGCAAAGGCGGCAATCAAAGTATTCTTTACTTTTCCGAAGAAGTTGCACAAGCCCTAGCCGATTATTTAGCTTGGATCGACGAAGAGATTGATAAACAAACGGCATTTTCAACAAAAATTTCCGATCCCAACGCGCTGTTTCTCTCCTCGCAAGGCAACAGAATCTCTGTGCGCGCCGTAGAGTTGCTTGTAAAAAAGTACAGCGCAATCGCTTCCCCGCTTAAAAAAATTACACCGCATAAGTTGCGCAGTACGTATGGCACCGAGCTGTATCGCGAAACGCAAGATATTTATGTTGTGGCCGATGTTCTTGGCCATAAAGACGTTAATACAACAAAAAAACATTACGCTGCTATCAGTGATGAAATCAGACGTAATGCTTCTCGCAAAGTTAAGTTACGGGATCGTGATGAGCAATGAGAGCCTGTAGCTAATGCCCGAAATGCCCGATAATCATAATCAATGCGCGTTGGTTCAAGTCGCTTTAATTGCTTGTACAAATATTAATAGTCATATGAATCATGGGGATATTTTATTATACTTTTTATTGGAGTTGATTCTTTTTAACAAATAACAGCCTAAGAATACCGCGCAAAATTTTCGGAGCTTTGACACAAATGATTTTCATAATTCACCTCACTATTACCGTTCAATAAAGAGTAGCGTAAAGCCGTCAACCTGTACGAAAAACCTTCCGCCGAGGGCTTGATTGGAAATACTGGTAATCAAGTCATTGCCCACCAATAATCCATGTGCCGGATACGCCAATCCTTCTGTAGATATTATATGAATTGAATCGCCATATGGTGCCAGTGAAATAATTTTTCCGACCGAAGCCGCGCCTTCAAATTTATCCCGTATGCCGTAGACCCAAAATTCATCGGAAACGAGATGTGCTTGCATACCTAAACTCGACGCCAGTTTGAGTAGACTGTAATTTACAAAAACTTGATCGATTCTTCCGCCGAAAGCGCCGTAAATAGTTAATTGTTTAATGCCGCGTTTTGCCGCCTCTTGTACCGCCAGTTGGCCGTCGGTATAGTCCTTTTTGCTTGGGAATTTTAAAGTTTCAACGTCGAGCGGCAAATTGGTCGGGTCAATAGAATCGAAATCACCGATAAGCAAATCCGGCTTTATGCGGTCTTTAATATAGTTATACGCTCCGTCCGCGCATATAACAAATGTGCCGGCTAAATCAGTAAGCGAATATTTACCGGGTGCGCCGTTTAAGAATAGTGACCCCGTCATCTTATCCTCGCAATGATCGAATTGTTTTCGCCGGATCCTTTGCGGCAAATACGGTATTTCCGGCTACGATTACTTCGGCGCCGGCGTTACGTACAGCATCTATATTTTCCAAATTGATTCCCCCATCGATTTCAAGTAGCGCATGCGGATTTACTCGATCTCGCAACGCTTTCAATAAACGCATTCTATCTAGCGATTTCTCGATAAATTTTTGCCCACCAAAGCCCGGATATACGCTCATAAGCAAAAGCATATCGGAATAAGCTGCGACTTCTTCCAAAACCGCAACATCTGTATCCGGACTGATCACGACACCGCCGCGAATACCGAGGTCTTTTATGTGTCGCAATATGGCAAGCGGTTCTTGCGTTGCTTCCATATGGAACGTGATATAATCGGCGCCGGCATCGACAAACGCATCTATGTAGTTTTCCGGATGAACAATCATCAGATGTACGTCTAACGGCAATGAAGTATGTTGTCGAATGTCGCGGATCATTTTCGGGCCGAAGGTTATATTCGGCACAAACACGCCATCCATTACGTCGCAGTGAATCAAATCGGCGCCATACGATTGCACCGCACTGACTGCCGCTCCCATCGCGGAGAAGTCCGCGCTCAAAATAGACGGCGCTATTTGTATGTTATGTTTCATTCTAAGCACTCTCCTAATAGCTTTTTATCGATTCGTTTTTATATTATGTCAGGCATACTATATTAAAAATCTTCATTTTGTAGCATCTTTCGACGAAGCTGCCCGCAGGCGCCCGCTACATCGCTCCCCATTGATTTACGCAACGTAGCGCTTATGCCGAAATCTTGTAAACGTTTTAAAAATTGTTCGGCCTCTTGTTTGGTGCATCCGCGCAAATCTTTACCGGCAACCGGATTTAGCATAATTAAATTGACATGCGCCGCATAACCTTTTGTCAAGTCGCGCAACCGTTTAGCGTCCAGGTAGTGCATGTTTTTCCCTTTTAGTAAGGTATATTCATAAACGATGCGACGCCCCGTCTTTTCGAAATAATACCGCGCGGCATCCGTTACTTGTCGAATCGTATATTTTTGCGCAATCGGCATCAGTTCTCGACGAATTTCATCTGTTGTAGCATGTAATGAAATAGATAATGTTACACCCGTATTGCTGTCGGCCAGTTCGCGTATACACTCCGGGAGGCCGCAGGTCGAAAGAGAAATGTTCCTTCGACTTATGTTCAAACCGGATTCATCCGTGACGAGAGTTAAAAACCGAACGACGTTCTCGAAATTATCTAACGGCTCCCCGCTCCCCATAAGGACAATATTTGTTACGGTTGCGGCAGTCAGCTTATTGGCAGCTGTTATTTGTCCCAACATTTCGCCCGGGGTAAGATTTCGCGCCAATCCGTCAATACCCGACGCACAAAATGCGCAGCGCATACGGCAACCGACTTGCGTAGAAATACACAGGCTGACACCGTATACATGCGGCATATAAACGCCTTCAATCAAATTCCCGTCATGAAGTCGATATAAAAATTTGCTGGAACCATCCTTAGACGGATACGTTTCGACGATTACCGGCGGCGCGAAAAAATCTTCTTTTATTTGCGCGCGGACCGCTTTCGGCAAATTGCTCATTTCCTCTATCGCAATCCCCTGCGAAATGCCTTGAAAAAGCTGCTTGGCTCGATATGCCGACTCTCCGATAGAAAGCATATAGGCGGCGTAATCCTCTAAAGAATAGTCTCCTAATACTGCGTTACTGTTCATAGCGTCCTCCTAGCCGCAGCAATATAAAAACCGTCAAAGCCGTTTTGATCCGGCAAAAGAGCAATATCCTTGCCGCGCGTCACCTGACCGCAAGTTGATAATTTGGCACTGATCGGCAGCGCGCTTAAATCGATTTGTTGCATATGCGGCGCTTCACGCAAAAGCCCCGAAAAGACATTTTGGTTTTCCTCGTTAAGTATGGTGCATGTCGAGTAACAAAGAACGCCGCCCGGTCGCACATATTGCGCGGCGCGAATAACAATATTTTTTTGCAACTCTTGTAGCGCAAGCAGGCTGCTTTCTGTACGGTTGAGAATAATGTCCGGTCGAGTAGACAGTACGCCTATCCCGCTACACGGAACGTCGCATATAACGAGATCGAATTTCTGTATCCAACTTTCTCGATGAATACATGCGTCATTTATAACGACCTGTATATCAACGCCCATTCTTTTCGCGTATGCGCGTATCAAATCTGTACGGTGCGCATGAATGTCGCAGGCAGTGATATTCGCGTTCGGCGCAAGCGTTTTTAAATAGATTGATTTTCCGCCGGGCGCGGCGCATAGATCCAGTACTGAAAACGACGCATTCGTGTCGATAGTTGCGGCACGCAATGCTTCAAGATATGTATGAACGGCAACCATAGACGACAATGATTGCGGTGTAAAATCATGGGGATTCAACAATTTCATGGTATCATGCGAGACATAATACCCTAAACCTAAGCAATCTGCCTGTAATTTGACGCTTTTCGACGACGCAATATGTGTAAAACGGATATGTGTACCTAAGTCTGTATAGCGCATCGATGACAAAGCCTGCTCGGTATATTGTTTTAATAATTTCTGCGCCAACCAAATCGGTATGTTTAAACGAAAAGATAAATTCCCTGCTTCCCCTTGCGGATGCGCCTGTGGAAACGAAAAGTCCGCAAACCGACGTAAAACAGCATTGACGAATCCGGCTAGTCCACCTTTCCCCAATACCTTTGTCAATTCCACACATTTATGAACGGCCGCATAATCCGGTGTGTTCGATTGCTCAAGCAGATACATCCCCATTTTCAAAATGGGCTTTACGGCAGGTTTCGGCGGTTTGACAACCAACTCGTGCAATGCAAATTCATAACGCATTTCATTTTCGAGAACGCCGTAAAAAATTCGCGTGATATAGGCGCGGTCAAGCGTTTCATCATCCCGTAGCGCCTTATCCAATTCTATATTCGAAAACGCGCCATCTCTATAAACAGCGCTCAATAAACGATATATACAGCGTTCATTCGTTAAAGTCATGCGTTTTGCCCCGTAAACATCGAATGTACAGAAATGCTATGTCCGCATAAGAATTCGCGGCCGGTCATAACGCGCTTTCCGGGCAGTTGCAATTCGGACAAACGAAGCGCCGCTTGTCCGCAAGCTATAATCAAGTCTCCGCGCAGTCGATCCGCAACCAGGACTTCCCCGGGCTGTCCGTTCCCGGCGCATACTTCCGCTTTGAATATCTTTAAAACTTGTCCTTGCCAAAAGGTAAACGCCACCGGCCAAGGATTTAAACCCCGAATACGGTTATAGAGCGTCGTTGCATCTAAACGCCAATTCAGCAGTCCATCGTTTTTGGTCAACATTGTGCATTTGGTGGCAAGCGCCTCGTCTTGTTTTTTTCCTTCGAGTCGTCCGCTATGTTCTATTTGCGCGAGCGTTTCCACCAACAGTCGCGCGCCGACCGTTTTCAAAATAGCAAACATATCCCCGGCTGTAGCGCTCGGCGGAATCGGAACGGCCTGCACCGACAAAATGTCGCCACAGTCCAACCCTTTTTCGGTTTGCATGATCGTTACGCCGGTTTCGGTTTCCCCGTTTACGACAGCCCACTGAATCGGAGAACTGCCGCGATACTTCGGCAACAACGATGCGTGTACATTGATTACGCCGTATTTCGGTATGTCGAGTATTTCCTGTGTGAGGATTTGACCGTATGCTGCCGTTACACCGATGTCCGCATTTAGGTTGCGAAGAAAATCGCACTGCTCTCGCAATCGCTCGAAAGCATATACGGGTAGCCTCAAACGCTGCGCCGCCGACTTAACCGACACGGGCAACAAATTGCCTTTTCGATCTTTGGCGCGATCCGGTTGACAAATCACCGCTACGACTGTATGTCCTGCCGCAACAACCGCCTCCAAGGCTGGAACCGCAAAATCGGGCGTTCCCATAAAAATCACGCGCATGTTTTCACCTCGCTGTAACCTTAATCACCTATGCCATTGTATACGTTCAAGCAGTTTAGCCGCGCAGCATTTTGTCTATGAACAGCACGCCGTCCAGGTGATCCATTTCATGACAGAACGCTACAGCCTCATAATCGCTGACTTTAAAGCGCACAGGCAATCCCTTTCGGTCTACCCCGTCGACAATCAGCTTCTTGGGGCGCTCGACATCGCCGTTGATGCCCGGAACGCTCAAGCAACCTTCGGGGCCGACTTGCCGCCCCGATGCCTTGACCACGATCGGATTGATCAACTCATAGAACGTCTTGCCGTCAACCGAAACAATACATGCGCGTTTCAAAATGCCGACCTGCGGTGCGGCGATACCGACGCCGTTATTTTTCAACATGGTTTCTCGCATATCATCTAAAAGTATGCCCAACCGTTCGTCGAACTCGGTTACCGGTTTCGATTTCATACGCAATAAATCGTCGCCCATTTTTACAATCGGTCTTATAGCCATTGTTTCACCTCAAATCATTGGGATTTATTTCAACAAAACATGAAATTTTAGGAGTATTATAGTGGTCAACCGCTTGATAAACGGCCTGTATGCAAGTCCTATGTTCGGCAACCAGTCGCATCAAAATCTGCATACGATATTTATTCTGCATCCGCTTTAAAGGTGCGCGCATAACGCCAAGATAGGCAAACGCCTCTCGTTTCGTTGAGGAATAGGTTTCGATTTCTTGATAAATCGATTTCAATACCGCCATGGCAAGCTGCTCGTTTTCTCCGGTTACCAGTACGCGCACGATTTTTGCAAACGGCGGATATTTGGTGATTTCACGCAGGTTGATTTCTTTTTTATAAAATCCCGAATAATCGTTTGCCAGTGCAAACCGATACACGTAATGATGCGGCGTATAGGTTTGTAAGACGACCTTACCCGCTTTGCGGTCACGCCCGGCGCGGCCGGAAACCTGCGTGATCAGTTGATATGTGCGCTCGGCGCTGCGGTAGTCGGCAAAATGTAAACTCATATCCGCATCTACGATCCCGACCAGCGTCACATCGGGAAAATCGTGTCCTTTTGCAATCATTTGCGTGCCGACGAGAATCTGGGCCTCCTTAGCCGCAAATGCGCTCAAGATTTTATAGTGGGCATCTTTGCCCTGTGTCGTGTCGTTGTCCATACGCAACACGCGCACCTGCGGGAATCGACTTTCCAAATACTCGACAACCTTTTGCGTACCCATAAATCCCTGCTTGATCTGCGGACTTTTGCACTGCGGGCATACGTCAAGCATGGAATAGCGGTTATTACAGTAGTGACACTTTAAAATATTTTCGTCCTTGTGGTATACCAGCGAAACGTCGCACTGCTCGCATTTCGCCACATAACCGCATTTACGACACATCACGTAAGACGAATAACCGCGTCTGTTGATGAAAATAATCGCTTGCTCGCCGCGCTCGATACATGCGGCCAGCGCATTGTCTAAGGAGCGGGAAAATATCCCCGGACTGCCCTCGCTCAATTCTTTACACATATCGACGATTTCGATTTCCGGCATTGCATGGCGGTTGACGCGGTTTTTTAATTCGATTAGATCGTAATCGCCTTTTTGCGCATGATAATAGGTTTCGATCGACGGTGTGGCGCTGCCCAAAATCAAATTGCATTGGTTGTAATGCGCGCGGAAAGCCGCTACTTCATGCGTGGGATAGCGCGGATTGCTTTCCGACAGATAACTGGAATCATGTTCCTCGTCGATGATGATCAGCCCCAAATTGCTGACCGGCGCGAAAATCGCCGATCGAGCGCCGACGGCTACGGTCGCCTCGCCGTTCAACAATCGCCTCCATTCGTCATATCGCTCTCCGGCCGACAGTCCGCTGTGCAATAAGGCTACGGCATCGCCGAACCGTGCGCGGAAATTTTTGAGTACCTGCGGCGTCAAAGAAATTTCCGGGACAAGCATGATAGCCGTTTGCCCGCGTTGCAAGACTTCCGCGATACAGCGCATGTATACTTCGGTTTTCCCGCTACCTGTCACCCCGTGTAAAACGATCGTCTTGTCTTGCGCTTGCTCGATTTTCGATACGGCAGCTTGTTGTTCTTCGGTCAACGTCACGCAATGTGCGGCTTCATTTGCCAACTGTTTATACGGCGTGCGGTTGACTTCGACCGATTCGATCGATACTATACCACGCATAACAAGGTTTTTAAGTGCGGCTGCGGAATAATCGCGGTTTAAATCGGCGACCGAATGCGCCTGTCCGTCGGATAAAAGCCGATAAATCTCCCATTGCGCCGACGCTGTTTTTTTAATCAAGTCGTTCATATCGCGTTGCCGATAATCGGGATGCAACGTAGCGTATTGCCTGACCAGTTCTTTTACCTTCCCCCCGCGCATTTGTGCGGGAATAAACAGTTTGAGAACGTCGACACAACGCAAATGATAGCTCTCCGTCATCATATGCATAAGCACAAGCAATTCTTTTAAGATGACAGGCTTGCGATCTAACGGTTCGGCGATAGTTTTCAGTTTATCCGGCGGGCAGTCCGTCGTTTCTTTGATATTGACGACATAGCCTTCGATTTTTCGATTGCCGAACGGTACCAAAACACGACTGCCTGCGCAAATCGCTTGTTCTTCGTCAAAGGCGTAATCGAATATTCGGTCAACTTCCGAATTGCTGATGTCAACAATCACTTCGGCAATCATTTTACAACTCTAGGATACGATCCAAAAGCACATCGGCTAAATCGGTCTTTGAAAGAATGTCTATGTTTTCCGTTTTATGCGGCGAAATCAACTGTACTATATTCGTATCTACGTCAAAACCGGCACCCGGTACGGTAATATCGTTTGCGACCACCATATCCGCACCTTTCTTCTTCAGCTTTTCGCCGGCATTCTTTTGCAAATTCTCCGTTTCGGCCGAAAAAATTATCAGTTTGCGATCGCCCTTTTGTTTGCCGACAGCCGCCGCTATATCCGGATTTTTCTCAAGATTTAAGGTCAATGTTGGCGATTTTATCTTTTGTTTAGAACATTCGGCAACCTTGTAATCGGCGGGCGCGGCCGCTTTGATGATAATATCGGCATCTTGCAGGTGTGCCATAACCGCGTCAAACATTTGCTGCGTTGTTTCAACCGCGATTTTGCAACACGCGTTCTGCGGTTGTACGCGCATATTTCCGTGTATCAATATGACCTTGCCGCCGCGACGCACGACCGCATCGGCTAATGCGCAGCCCATTTTACCGCTGCTGCGATTGGTAATAAAACGCACGGGGTCAATCGGCTCACTCGTAGCCCCTGCTGTGATCAGTACCGTTTTACCGGCATAATCGTTACGCGGAAAAAGGATTTCGGCCGCCGACTGTAGAAGTTGCGACGGCTCCGCCATGCGACCGGCACCGACGTCCCCGCACGCAAGTCGCCCCGCTCCGCCGTACACAAAATGTACGCCGCGCTTTTTTAACGTCATTTCGTTCTCACGAAAGGCCGCGCTGTTCAGCATAGCGGTATTCATGGCCGGCGCCAAAAGAATCGGACAAGTCATGGCCATAGCTGTCGTGGTCAGAAAATCGTCGGCAATGCCGTTGGCCAATTTGCCGATCACGTTGGCCGTACACGGCGCGATCAAAAACAAATCGGCGCGCTTGGCCAAAGAGATATGCTCGACTTCCCACTCGAAATCCCGATCCCACATGTCGCTGACGACGCGATGGTTGGACAGAGTTTCAAAAGTCAATTTAGAGACGAACTGTTGCGCGTTTTCGGTCATCACGACAAAAACATCCGCTCCTTGTTTTTTGAGCGAACTGACCAACTCGCAGGTTTTATAGGCCGCGATGCCGCCGGTCACGCCGACGACGATTGTCTTGCCGTCGAAACTCAATCGTTGCCCTCGTAGTGCGCTTCGACCTTGTCGTTATAGACCTCGCGGGCAGCATATGCGATTGCGCGCTCGGCAGAGTTTTCCATCATGTCGTTGTGCTTATCCAAAAGATATTTCGCACGTTCGGTAACTAAGCAAACCAAGGCATATTTGCAGCCGACTTTGCTGACCAACTTATCAATAGGCGGATCGATCATCATAATTTTTATATCTCCAAAAAAATTTATTTGCTTTGTAACAATTCTTGCACGACTGTTAAATTGCGTTTCATCTTCGCGCGTTCGGCCTCGATAATATCGACAACATGTTGGGCGGCAGTTTCCGCAGTGTCGTTAAATACGATATAATCGAACGTCTCGTACCGGCCCAACTCTCGGCGCGCACTGCCCAACCGGGTGCGAATGCTGTCTTCCGTCTCGGTATTCCGCGCGCGCAGACGGCGTTCCAACTCCGCAAACGACGGCGTCATGATGAAGATCGACACGCATTCGGCGTACTTCTTTTTAATTTGTTGCGCACCGATGGTATCGACCTCAAACATTACGTCTTCGCCCTTTGCCAACATGTCGAATACGGGCGCTTTCGGCGTGCCGTAAAAATTATTATAGACTTCGGCCGTTTCGAGAAAGTCGCCGGATGCGATCATTTGCTGATACTCATGCACCGACTTGAAGTAATAATGCACGCCCTCTACTTCATTCGGCCGCGGATTGCGGGTGGTAACGGAAATCGACTTGCGAATTTGCGGCATCCGCTCCAAAACCATGTTGTAAATTGTTCCCTTACCTGCGCCCGACGGTCCCGAAATCACAATCAACAAACCTTTTTTCATATGTCACTCCACATTTCTTATTTGTTCTTTGATTTTTTCCAGTTCATTCTTCATGGCGATCACACAAGCCGTCAATTCCGCGTCGTTGGACTTGCTGCCCATTGTGTTGATTTCCCGATTCATCTCTTGTGAGATAAAATCCAACCGACGTCCCTGCGGTTGGTCGCTTTGCAAACACTGGATAAACTGGTTGATATGCGAAGTCAACCGTTGCAATTCCTCATTTATGTCCGCTTTATCCGCAAAAAATGCAACTTCATTCAGCAGTCGCGCCTGGTCGACCTCGACACCGGACAAATACTCTTCGATGCGATTCTTCAGCTTGCCGCGAAATTCCTCTACGACCAAAGGCGCGCGTGTCGCTGCCTTTTGTAATAGGCCGATCAAGGTGTCGACCAGCTTTTGCAAGTCGTCCCGAATGCCCGCACCCTCTGTCGCGCGCATGGTATCCAATTCGGCAACGGCGGCATGAACGGCTTCTTGCGCCATTGCTCGCAGTAGCTCGCTGTCCTCAGGCGGTACGTCCAAACGAATGACTTCGGGCGACCGCAACAGAGCCGTTGTCTGAAAATCGTTTTCCAATTTAAATGCGACGCGCAACTGTTTCGCAGCTTCTACGTAACCTGCGGCCAAATTTTCATCGACCAAAACGACCTTGCTGTCCTCGGAATTGTTGACGTAATTATAGTACACTTCGACCGTGCCGCGCTTTAAAACCGATTGAATTTCTTTCCGCACCACGTCATCGCAACAAGCAAGCGACTTCGGCAGGCGCGAATTGATCTCCAAATAACGATTATTGACGGTCTTTAATTCGAACGTCAATGTTCTGCCCGCCCGCGTAACGCTGCCTTTTCCGTATCCTGTCATGCTTTTCATGTATGTCTCTCCGTAAAGTCGTATAGCGCGTCACGTTGCACGCGAATGATTGCCTCGCTACCCATTAGACGCACAGCGCCGTCGGTTACTTCCCCGATTTCCGTCGCGGGAATGCCGGCATCATGCAATGCTTGCAAAGGCCGCCGCATGTCGCTCGCGGCAAACAGCATAGAGCCGCTCGACAACAGCCTTCGGGGATCGATTCCGTAGCGCGCGCAAATGTCGCGCGTACATGCGTCGATCGGCAATTTTTTTTCGTCAATGACCGCGCCGATCCGTGTACCGCAAATTTCCGCCACCGCCCCGAGGACGCCGCCCTCCGTGATGTCGTGCATGACGCTGACCTCATCGAACGCAGTCAATATTCGACTTTCCGGCACGACGCTCAGGCCGTTTTTATATTGCGCGTATTCCGATACATCGGTCATGCCCAGCATCTCCAGAATGATGCTCATGCCTTCCATACCCAAGGCTTTGGTAACAGCCAGACGGTCGCCGACACGGAGCGCCGACTTGTCCATCAATCGCCGCGCAACACCGATAGCCGTAGTGCAAGTAATCGGACGCACAACGCAATCGGAATATTCGGTATGCCCGCCGACCACGTCGACACACAGCGAATCGGCTGTGCGCACGAGACTGTCCATAATAACGCCGATATCTGCGGCCGAACAGTGCCCCGGTACGATAATTGTCGACATAAGCGCCACAGGCTCGCCGCCGTTTGCGGCTATGTCGTTGCAGTTGATGTGTACGCTCAATTCGCCGAGCGACTGTAACGGCAATTCGGCGGTAATCGGATCGGAAGAAAGCAGTATCAAATCTTGCAAGCGAAGCGCGGCACAATCCTCGCCTTCCGCCGCAGACAAGACAACCTCGCTGCGCGTATGATGCAATTTATCCAGCACATAACGCTTCAATTCATCGGTTGTCAGCTTTCCCAATCTCATAGAATCAGTATAGCACAACCGTCGTTTTTTTTCAAGCGTTTAATAGGTCAATAAACGCATTCTCGTCCAATATTTTCACGCCGGCTTTTTGCGCCTTTGCCAGTTTTGACCCGGCATCCGCACCGGCCACCACAAAGTCGGTCTCTTTGGTGACGGACGACTGTACTATACCGCCGCGCGAAACGATTTCGGCCGCCGCTTGCGAGCGCGTATAGCGTGAAAGCGATCCCGTCAAAACAAATTTTTGTCCGCTGAAAATACCGCTCGTCTCCGCAAAAACCGGATCGATCCCCAAGGCACGGAACCCCTCGACCGTCGACCGATGCCGCTCGAAAAACACGACGATCGATTCGGCGATTACACTGCCGACAGACGGGATTTCGGCCAATTCTTCGACATTTGCCGCCGCAAGCGCTTGTATATTTTTATATCGTTCGGCTAAGTCGCGCGCCGTTTTTTTACCGACGTTGGGAATCCCCAAAGCATGGATAAACCGCGGCAAATCTGCTTGCTTGCTTTTCTCGACCGCCGCAAGGAAATTCTGAATTTTCTTCGTTTTAAAACCTTCGATCTCCCGGAGTTGTTCGGGGCGGATCGAATACAGTTGTATCGGCGAAACGACCCCCAGTTTGCGATGCAACTGCTTGACGGTCATTTCACTGATGCCCTCGATGTCCATGCAATCTTTGGCGCAAAAATGTTCGATCTTTCCGCAAATTTGCGGCTCGCAGCCGTCCTCGTTCGGGCAAAATAAATGCGCGCCGATTTCTTCGACAGTCGCACCGCAGGCCGGGCAGCACGTCGGTTTTTCGACAGTAGTGCCGCCGCTGTCCTCCACCGTTCCCAAAATCTCCGGAATGACGTCGTTGCTTCTTCGGATAAAAACGCGCGACCCGAGTTTGACCTTTTTGCGGCATATGTCGGCATAATTGTTCAGCGTCGCTCTTGCAATCGTCGCCCCGCAAAGTTCGACCGGCTCCAGTAAGGCCAGCGGCGTCAGCTTGCCCGTGCGCCCCACTTGCCAAACGATGTCGCGGACGACGGTCGTCGTCTCTTCCGCCTCAAACTTATAGGCAATAGCCCAGCGTGGAAATTTATCGGTGTACCCGAGTTTTGCCCGCAATGCAAGATCGTCTACCTTGACGACCATACCGTCGATCAGAAAATCGAGCGCGCGCTTGTCTACGCGGTCGATCTCCTCGATGATCTCCTCGATATTGCTCGAAACCGTCAAGCGGTCGGTGCGGAATCGATTGTTTTGCAAGAAAGCGATCGATTGTGCTTGCGTTGCGATCTCCGCATCTTCGATATAGTTGACGTTATAAAATATAATATCCAAATTGCGCGCGGCCGTTACTTTCGGATCGAGATTTCGGATCGCGCCGGCCACTCCGTTGCGCGGATTTTTCAGCGGTTCTTTGGCGCTTTTATTATACGCTTCAAAGGCCGAAATGCGCATGATCCCCTCGCCCTGTGCCTCTAAAACGCCTTTAAAGGGGATTTTAACGGGAATTGATTTGATCGTGCGAACTTGCTCGGTCACATCCTCGCCGACTTCGCCGTTGCCGCGCGTGGACGCACCGACATATAAACCGTCGCGGTAGGTCAAGCAAAGCGTTAAACCGTCCAACTTATATTCGAGCGTGTACCGAACCGGCCCGCCGGCGGCCTTTTGCAACTTTTGATCCCACTCGCGCAATTCGTCGTAGCTGTTGCATTTGTCCAAACTGTATAGCTTGCGTATGTGCGTATGTTGCGTAAATAGTTTGATCGGCTCGCCGCCGATACGCTTCGTCGGCGAGTCCGGCAACACGATTCCCGTCTGCTGCTCCAACGCTTTCAACTCGTCGTACAAGCGGTCGTACTCACCGTCCGACACGATCGGCTCGTCTAAAACATAGTACCGATACGCATACTCGTTGAGCAGATTGACAAGCTGTTCGATTCTTTCCATATCCGATCCTTATGATAAAAGTTCGAGCGGCGCGAACGCCAGCGCCAGTGTTACCGTTCCCTTTTCGTCGAATTTGATTTCCGCATAACTACTGCCGCCGGCCTCTGTCAACTGCATGATCGTACCCTCTCCGAACGAACGGTGCTTGACGCGACTGCCCTGCCGGAATCCGGATAAATCTTTGACGACAACCTGCGTTACAGGCGGCTTATAAACAAACGTAGACTTTATGCGATTCTCTTGCGCATCGCGCGAATCACGGTACGGCGTATCGTTCGACGGCTGTTTCGATTTCGTCACGTATCCGATCTCTTCCAAAAACCGACTGGCTATCGAGGGTTTGCGCGATCCGTACAGAAACCGCGTCGCCGCATCGGTCAAATACAAACGTTCTTTGGCTCGCGTGATCGCAACGTACAGCAAGCGGCGTTCTTCTTCCAGTTCCGCAGGTGAGTCCATGCTGCGCTTTAGCGGGAACAAACCGTCCTCCAGTCCGACGACGAATACCACTTTAAATTCCAAGCCTTTGGCGCTGTGAACCGTCGCCAGCGTGACGCAATCGCTTGCGTCCATCTCGTCGGTGTCCGAATAAAGCGTGACAGCCTGTAAGTAATCGGAAAGCCCGGCTTGCGGGTCGGTTTCGGCGAATTGCCGCACCGCCTCGACAAAGCTGCTGATATTTTGCTTGCGGTTGAAATTCTCGTCGGTTTCTTCCGCATAGACCTCGCGCAGGTTGAGCATACGAATCAAATACTTAACCAACTCGTCCAATCGCACGGCATTTTTCTGTTCCGAAAGGCAACGTAGCACATACATGAACGGCGTAACTTTGCGAACGAGCGCTGCGGGCAGTTCTTCGTTGTGTTCGATGTCCATAACTACGTCGAACATGGTGCGGTCATATAAGCGTGCATAGTTGCGGATCTGCCCGATCGCGCCGTCGCCCAAACCGCGTTTCGGGAAATTGATCACGCGCAAGAGCGCTTCTTCGTCGGCCGGATTTTCGACCAATGTCAGATAGGCCAGTAAGTCTTTGATCTCTTTCCGCTCGTAAAATTTGAAACCGCCGAACAGCTTATGCGGGATACCGTATTGCAAAAACCGTTCCTCGAACGAACGGGATAAGGCATTGATCCGCATCAAAACCGCCATATCGGAATACGCATAGCCTTGCGCGTGCAGTTCGCGGACACGGGAAAAAACGTAGTCCGCTTCGCTGGTTTCGGTCGGCGCCGTAAAATGCTGCGGCGGTTCCCCTTGCGTGTTTTCCGTCCAAAGCACTTTTTCAAGGCGTGTCGTGTTGTGTTGAATCAGCTTGTTGGCGAGGCCCAGCACACTTTTGGTCGAGCGGTAATTTTGCTCCAGCTTATACACTTTACAGGCAAAATCCTTTGTAAAATCGTAAATATTGCTGAAGTTGGCGCCGCGCCAACCGTAAATACATTGATCTTCGTCGCCGACGACAAAAATGTTCTTTCGTTTGTATCCAAGCAGTTTGATCAGTTTATACTGAATG
The DNA here is from genome assembly GCA_022791055.1 of Clostridia bacterium. Classification (GTDB taxonomy): domain Bacteria; phylum Bacillota; class Clostridia; order Christensenellales; family Pumilibacteraceae; genus HGM11386. Next base: position 42,822 of record JAAVYI010000047.1, read on the forward strand.
ACGTTGGTGTCTTGAAACTCGTCAACATGGATATATTGAAATTTGTCGTTGTAAAATTCCCGCACGTCATTTTCGTCGCGCAACAGTATAAATGTTTTCAGCAGCAAATCATCATAATCGAGCGCGTTGTTTTTCTTGAGTTCGGCCTCGTATGCGCGATAGACTGCGACAATCGTATCGATGTCGGTTTCATTTTCATGCAGCAGTGCATATTCGTCCGGGTCGATCCCCTCGTTCTTGGCGTTGGAGATATGCCACATTGTGCGTTTGGCGATGTCCTCAACCGTACTGTCGGCAGCCTTTAGCAGCCGCTTGACCGCATGTTCCTTTTCCGATTCCCCGTAAATGGTAAAATTGGACGTGTAGCCCAACCGATCGCCGAATCTGCGCAAAATCCGCACGCACATAGCGTGAAACGTAAATACCCAAAGCCCCTGCGCATCGGGGATCATCTGCTGTAAACGTTCCCGCATTTCGTTCGCGGCTTTATTGGTAAAGGTGATCGCCAGAATATTATACGGCTTTACTTGTAAATCTTCGATAATGTGTGCGATCCGATGTGTCAACAGCCGCGTTTTACCGCTGCCCGCTCCGGCTGTAACCAATACCGGCCCTTCCGTTTGCAATACCGGCGTGCGCTGCTCTTCATTGAGCGTGCCAAGATCGAAACTCATTTGCGATCCTTCATCCTTTGCAGAATGGTTTTATAGCCGTCCGCCCCGTAAGTCAAACATTTGCTGATACGGCTGATCGTTGCCGTAGACGCGCCCGTCAATTCGCCCACTTCACTGTAGGTTTTCCCGTCGTACAACATTTTCGCCACACTAAATCGATGCGCCAAGGACTGTATCTCAACGACGGTACATAAGTCCTCGAAAAAATTATAGAATTCTTCTTTACTGTTAATGCAAGAAATAGCCTCGTAGAGGCTATCCATTTCTTCGGATTGCAACTTATGATTCATCTTTTGGCCGCTCCCTTTTCATTTGTAACTATTTTAGCACATTAAAGCGTTTACGTCAACAAGTTTTGCTTAACCTTTCCTCGTAGTAGCGATCCTTTAATTCCCGATACTTTTTGCTTAACTCCAAAATATACCGCTGGCGGCCGCCTTCGTCCAGCCGCCGAAACTCGTCTTGGTCGACCAGCTGCCCGATCGGGTTCATCGTGTCCTCGTCCGCATCCAGTATACGGCACACCTTTTCATATAGCACCTCGTCGGTCGCGGCCTGCGGCTGATTGATCACCAAATCGGTGTCGCGCTTGAGCTTGGCGCGCTGGTATTCGGAGACTTTGAATTTATTCTCCTCGCTTTCTCCCACCTCTTGGAGTACACGTTCCCGTTCGGCTTTGAGCTGTTGCCAATACCCCATTCGCATTCTTTGTTTGGCTAACATCGCTCGTTTTTTCAACTCGCTACATTCTTTCTTCATAAAAAAGGCACCTCCGTATTGCAAGTGCCTTTATTATAGCAGTTTGTCAAATCATTGTCACAATATAGGTAAAATTAGTCAACGCTCGACAAAATTAGAAGAGTTTTGCATGAATATTGATAATTTTTTTTATTCTAACTCAAAAGCGCCCGTATATAACCGATAATAAAATCCTTTTTGCGCGATCAACTCTTGATGATTGCCGCGCTCGACCACGCACCCATGATCCAATACGATAATTACGTCGGCATTCCGCACCGTAGACAAGCGGTGCGCGATGACGAATACCGTGCGGCCGCGCATCAATGCGTCCATGCCTTGTTGCACCAGCGCCTCTGTTCGCGTGTCGATACTGCTGGTCGCTTCGTCCAAAATCATTACCGGCGCATCGGCGATCGCCGCGCGGGCAATGGACAGCAACTGTCGTTGCCCTTGCGACAAATTCGCCCCGTTGCCTTGCAATACGGTATCATATCCTTGCGGCAAGCGGGAAATAAAATCATCCGCGTTCGCCAGCCGCGCTGCCGCGACAACTTCCTCATCGGTCGCATTCGGATTCCCGTACTTGATATTTTCCTTGACCGTGCCGGTAAACAGATTCGTGTCTTGTAACACGATACCGAGCGAGCGGCGCAAATCGCTTTTGCGTATTTTATTGATATTGATCCCGTCATATCGGATCTTGCCGTCGGCAATATCGTAAAAGCGGTTGATCAAGTTGGTGATCGTCGTTTTCCCCGCGCCCGTTGCGCCGACGAACGCAACCTTTTGTCCCGGTTTGGCGTACAGGCTGACGCCATGCAATACCGGTTTATCGCTTTCGTATGCAAAATCCACATCGAAAAAACGCACGTCGCCGGTCAGCGGCGTATAGTCGACGCTGCCGTCGCTGTGCGGGTGACGCCACGCCCACAGCCCTGTATGCTCTTCGCACGGGACAAGCGTACCATCTTCGTCGAGCCGCGCATTGACCAAAGTCACATAGCCCTCGTCGCGCTCCGGTTCTGCGTCCAACAATGCGAAGATTCGTTCCGCACCGGCCGCAGCCATAACGACGGAATTCAGTTGCTGAGAGACCTGTCCGATCGGTTGCGAAAAACTGCGGCTAAGCTGTAAAAATGTAACGATTTTGCCAAGCGTTAACCCGCCGATCCCGTAAATTGCCAGCAGACCGCCGACAATTGCCACAACAATATAGAGAAGATATCCCAAATTACCGACAACCGGCATCAGCACGTTAGCATACTTGTTGGCCTTATAAGCGCTTTCGTTGAGTTCGTCATTGATGACGTCGAAGTCATGTTTTGCGCACGCCTCGTGGTTAAATACCTTGACCACTTTTTGCCCGTTGATCATTTCCTCGATAAAGCCGTTGACTTTGCCAAGCGAGCGCTGTTGTCGCACGAAATATTTGCCGCTTTTTCCGGCAATCAAACGAACGGCCAGCAGTATGATGACAGCAAAAACGACCGTCACCAATGTCAGCCATGCGCTGGTAAGCAGCATGGCTATCAGTACCGCCACAATGGTCACAACGGACGAAATCAACTGCGGCAAACTTTGCGAAACGACTTGCCGCAACGTATCGGTATCATTTGTATAACAACTCATAATATCGCCGTGTGCATGTGTGTCAAAGTACTGAATAGGCAAATCTTGCATGTGGTTGAACATGTCGTCTCTGATCTTCTTTAAAACACCCTGTGCGACGACGATCATAATGCGATTATAGAGATAGGTAGAACAGACCCCGACCGCATATATTAACCCCATAATACAAATTGCGCGGAGCAGACCGACAAAGTTGGGATCGGTCATTCCCATTAACGGCGTGATATAATCGTCAACAACGACTTGCAAAAACATTGCGCCCATTACGTTTGCCGCCGCGCTAAGCAAGATACAAAAAATCACCAAAGCAAAGCGAACCTTATAATGCGAGACAACGTATTTTAACAGTCGGCGAATCGTTTTCCCTTTGTTTGCGAGCTGTGTCGGTTTACGCATTGTCGTCGCCTCCCTTTTGTTGCGATTGATATACTTCTCGATACACGGCATTGTCGGCCAAAAGTTCCGCGTGTGTGCCGACTGCCTGGACAGCGCCGTCGTGCATGACAATGATTTTATCGGCGTCTTGAATGGACGCAATGCGCTGCGCAATAATGAATTTCGTCGTGTCGGGCAACTGCTCTCGAAACGCTTTGCGGATCAATGCGTCCGTCTGCATATCGACGGCGCTGGTCGAATCGTCCAAAATCAATATCTTCGGCCTCTTTAGCAGTGCGCGTGCAATGCACAAGCGCTGTTTCTGTCCGCCCGAAACATTCGCGCCGCCCTGTTCGATATAGGTATCGTACTTTTGCGGGAATCCGTCAATAAATTCGTCGGCTTGCGCCAGCTTACAAGCCGCTTGCATTTGTTCGTCGGTAGCATCTTCGTTACCCCATCGCAAATTGTCTTTGATCGTACCCGAAAACAGTATGTTTTTTTGTAAAACCATAGCCACGTTATCCCGCAACGCGTGCATGTCATATTCGCGCACATCATGACCGCCGACGCGCACAACGCCTTCCGTGGCGTCGTAAAGGCGCGGAATCAACTGCACAAGCGTTGATTTTGAACTTCCCGTCCCGCCGATAATGCCCACCGTTTGGCCGGACTCGATATGTAAATTCACACAAGCAAGACTGTCTTTTTGCGCCGATTTGTTGTACCGGAACGTTACGTTTTCAAAATCCACCGAGCCGTCCGACAAAGCGGTCAACCCTGTTGCCGGGTCGGTCAAATCGCTTTCTTCGTCCAAAACTTCGACGATACGCTCACCCGAATTGCGCGCCATGATGACCATGACTAAAACCATCGACAGCATCATCAAGCTCATTAAAATTTGCGTTGCGTAGTTAAATAGACTGGTCAGTTGCCCGGTTGTCATAGTATCGGAAACGATCAGTTGCGCGCCGAACCAAGACAGTAGCAATAAGGATAGATAGACGGCAAATTGCATGATCGGGCTGTTGAACGCGACGATTTTTTCCGCTTTGGAAAAGTTCGCGTATATATTCTGCGATACCTTACCGAACTTCTCCTTTTCGTGTTCTTCCCGTACATAGGCTTTAACGACACGGATTCCCGTCAAATTTTCTTGCACGTTATTATTCAAAGTATCGTATGTCTTAAACACGCGTTCGAAAACGGGATGCGCCTTATAAACGATACACAATAACGCGATGCCGACAATCGGAACAACGACAACGAAAATGACCGAAAGCAACGGATTGATCGTAAAGCACATAACGAGCGAAAAAATCAGCATCAGCGGACTGCGCACCGCGATTCGAACCAACATTTGAAAAGCGTTTTGCACATTGGTGACGTCGGTCGTAAGCCGCGTAATCAGTCCGGACGTTGAAAAACGATCGATGTTGGAAAACGAAAACGACTGGATTCTGTAATAAATATTTTGACGCAAATTTCGAGCAAAGCCTGCGGAGGCGCGCGCTGCATATTTTCCCGATAGATAGCCGAAACATAGGGACAGGACGGCGGCCGCAATTAAAAAACCGCCGTAAAACCAAACAATTTGCATATTGCCGACTTTGATTCCGCGATCAATGATAATACTCATAACATACGGAATCAGAACGTCCAATACGACTTCCAACGCAACAAATATGGGCGCCAATATGGCATCGCCTTTAAATTCTTTGACGTTTGCCGCCAACTTTTTTATCATAAGCCTTTTACCTCCTGCTTTTAGACTCGGTTGAACATATTAATTAAAAGATATTATAGTGTCGTGTCTGCCTCGATCTTTCGCAAATTGTCCCCGATTGCGGTTATCACACGAAAAAAGCACGCTAAATCTTGCGCCGCGATCCCCTCCCGTAATCGGGATTCAAAAAACGCCAACTCGTCTGCCACCCGACTGTGCAATATGTACGCGCGCTCCGTCAAAACCAACCGTTTGAGTCGCCGATCCTGCGCCACGCTTTGGCGGACGATGAGTCCGTTGCTTTCCATCAGATTGACAATTTCCGTAACGGTCGAGCGCCGAATGTCAAACGCCTTTTCAATGTCGCGCTGAAAGATGTCTTTATCGCGGTTGGCATATAAAAAGCCAAGCAAATAACCGTGCATACCGGTCAGCGCATTGCTTTGCCGTATGCTTTCTACACCGTCAAGCGTGCGTTTAATCCGATTGTTTAAACCCTTGATTTCTCTGCCGATGCTCCTCTGCTCCATTCCGTACTCCGTTATATGAAAATTGTTAGGATACTAACATATTATCGTAAAAAAATATGCAAGTCAAGAGAAACCGGCCTTCCGAAATGTAAAAGTTTTGTGAAATTCTCGGCGGAAATTTGCCGCTATGGAAATATAAAACAGAGTCAAAAGCATCGCTGCGGCTGCCCTACAAATTGATCTCGGTATGACTGAACGCTGTCCTTTGAATTTCGATGTTAAAAACCTTGAGCGATTGTTTGCCTATTGCGCCCTACCGGATAGCAACCGCTCAAGAAAGTATACAAAGGAATCTGCGGAAATGCGAAACACACCGTTGGAAAATGTGACATGCGGTTGCGGCGGAAGCAACTGCGAGAATGTTTCGGAATAGACAGCTGTGCCAAGGGCGTTGGTGAAAAGAAAACAACCGTTTGGCAATGGTTGAATCCCGATAAATGAAATCGGCAAATAGGTTTGGTCTTGTATGGAATAAATTTGATTGCAAGCGAGATCGATGATAAATCCGTTGTAAACGCGCGATCCATGCGGAATAAGTCCGGGCGGCAACATGACCGGTTGCATAGTAGCGTCATATAGCAAAAACGGTTTATCGCCGGCTTGTTGTTCAAAAAATATATAACCGTCATAAAAGGCGTGCGGCTTAAGCGCGGTTTGCGCAAGGAAGTTTCCTTGCCGATCTATTATATAGTATTGTGTGACGTTTTCCACTATGCGTTGCGCTGTCGCGTATCCGTTGACAAATGGAGTCACGGCAAAAAATTGCGGTTTGCAAATTACTGCTTGCTTTTCACAATCATAATAACCGTATTGCCCTAACGTATCCCGTATGATACGCACGCCGTCACGTTCGCAATCTGCGAAAAAGTATTCGCCCAACATCTGCGGCCGCAAATACAAATCATAAAGTATGCCGTCGTCTCCTCGCAACAGATCGTCTGCGAGTATCTCCAGTCTTATGTTGACCGCATGTCCGACCTCTACACCGTCTTTAAATATATATGTCCGACTGCCCAATGTCGCTAACGCAATATTCCCCTCGTACCGAATCTCATCATAATTGCCTTGCAATACAATGCCTTTTCGCACGTCATGGAGTTGCAATACGCCGTCGAGATTCACAATATATTTGTCTTGATAAAATATTTGTTTGCCACCGTGCCAATCGTATTCTTGCCCGGATCGATGCAACAAATATTCGCCATCATCATCTTTCGCCCAAGTATATTCACCGAAAAAGTCGGTTGCCTGTTTGTATAAAAAACCGATTGTGCGAAATCCAGGGAAGGTCGGCGCTGTCGGTCGCTCGATTGGTACGGGCGGATTTTCATCCGGATCTTCCGGCTTTTGTTGACCCATGTCAGACATAATACTATCATAGTCGGGAATAACATGCATATTTTGCTTACTCGCACACGCGATACAGCATAGACATGCACATAGACACAGCAATGTAGCGATTCTCTTCATCTGAATAACTCCATAAAAACACTTCGTTGTTGAAGGTCTTTCTTTTTCTGTTTGTAATCCGGGCAGTAGCGGCCGACTTCTTCCCAAAATCGGCGGGAATGGTCGTGAAACCGCGTATGACACAATTCGTGTATAATGACATAGTCGATCTCGGACATATCCAAAAAGAGCAAGCGCCAGTTCAAGCGAATCTCGTTATCGCCGCTACAGCTGCCCCACTTTCGACGCGCATTTGTCAACCGAAACGAACGCACCGTAAAGCCATATTCTTGCGCAATCCCGACAAGCCGTTCGGCAAGTATCTTTTGCGCTTGTCGCTTGTACCAGTTTGCTATGTACTTTCGCCCGACCGCGTCTGCGCAACGCTCCGGCAAATGCAACTTGCCGTCGGCAATATATATCCGCGCCGTTTCATCCGTTAGAGGCAAAAGCGTCTCGCCCAACCACAAAAATCGCGCATATTGCAGATAGGGCGCCCACATATCCGCTCGCGCCTGTTGAGTTGCGCACTTTTCCCGTATCCAAGCCTCTTTACTTCGCACAAACGCATCGATCGCCTCGCCGCTTAATCGCAAAGGCGCGCGTACCGTCACGGTACCATTGACTACGGTTATCGAAATGGTTTTACGTTTGCTGCGCGCCAGCTTAAACTCCATACTCGCGCCAACCCACGCTCGCCCGAAATATTTCGGTATTTCCGCTGCGCCCTTCGAAATAGCGCTTGTCCGGCGTACAGCACACAGCATACTCGTTCCCGCATTGAAGCTCCGACATATAGTGTACGGAAAAATTTGCGACAGCATGGTTTTCCATCCATTCTTTCGAACAGGCGTCAACAATCATGTCCCCATAGCGGGCATTATTGACATGGCTGTTACGATCAAGATCTGTTACGCGCACCGTAGACGCATATGCAATCGCAGCATCTGTCTTTTGTATGGTTGCGCAGCCACCGGCAATCGCCGACTGTTGCATGTAAGCCTCCGGCGGAAAGTCGAACAGCGGCGCCACTCGGCGAATCGCATGTGTCTTAGCATCCAACACACACCATTTCGATGTTCCTTTCACCAACAATCTGCCGTCCGCGCCGTAAAGGTAGTAATCGCGCACGGCATCGACCGCATTCGGCTTCAGAGGAAAAGTTACTGTATTCAGTTGCTCCTCCGGTTGCGGCTGCGCGACGATCTCCGCGCATACTCGATTGAGTACCCATACCAATTCACGCGCTTGCATAGAGGCAAAACCGATCCCCAGCTGCTCAGCGTGTGCTGTTGCTAAATTCTGAAAATATCGCAGGATGGCGCTGATTTTCAGCCGTCCGGCAAAATCGACATCATGCACATTGACCGAAGATAGTTTAGAATACGACAATACTGACACAGAACGCCCTCCTTGAGATATCCCACCAAATTATACACAAAAGGATAAAAAAAGGCAAATGAATGGAATAAGCAAAACAAAACGCAGAAAAATGTGTGGCGTGTTAAAGGGCAATCCATTGACAAATCCCCTTTTTCATAGTACAATAGAATGAGACA
>JAAVYI010000048.1 GCA_022791055.1 Clostridia bacterium
GGAAAACACGCAAATACTTGTACAGGACTTGAGCGGTTGGGAGAAGTACGGCGACTTTGTAGCGCGTTCCCCGTGGTATACGTGGCTGACGGCGGGTGCGCTCGGCGTGTTACTGTTGACAACCGTTGTCATGGCGATCGTAATTAAGCGAGGATAAAACCATGAGGACGAAAAGCATGAACCGCTTTTTGCCGCTGGTGTGTTTGCTGGTCGTGTCGGCACTGTTCGGCACGATCGGCGCATATACGGGCGCAAAAGCGTACACACCCGAGGGCGTCGAGGCGTCGACGGACACCGTGACGGGGTATTATATGACAGTATCATTGAATGGCCTGGAAACGTATCTTTCAAAAGCAGATCGATACGGACAGGCGGCTAAAGCGGCCGGTGTTAAGTATTGGACGCGTACATCGGTTACTGCTGCTATTATCATCACGTTTCCCGAAGTGGTTTATGACGGCATGGCCGTCTTTGTATCCGGCAATGCGCGTGTAAGCTGTCCGGCAAGAGGTTGGGCAAGCGAAAAGGTCGTATTCGAAAGCGACGTGCGAATCAATATCCGGGAGAGTTTTTACAACTACTTTCAGTTACCGTCTGTAAACTACGGCAAGTGTCAACTGACTGTACTTTTGGGCAATGAGGGGTTCGGTCTGAGTAGCGGCGGTTTTCATTCTGTCGAAAATTATGTCTTTACACCGCAAGTAACGTTTGAGACCAAAGAACTACCGCCCGACGTCAATGACCCGAATAGCCCGAATTTCGAACTCGGCGACAACGGCGGTACAAACCCGAATCCGTTGCCGACGGAAAGCAAAAGCCTGTTGCAAGTGATCTACGACTTTCTTTCCAAAATATTCGGTTGGAATCTGTCGTTTAAGACGTTTCAAATCCTGTTTTGGTGTATCGTCGGTCTTGTCGGCCTTGCCCTGTTCATGACGCTTATGCGGGCGATCTTCGGCCATAGGTGACGGGAGGGCAACTGTGTTCCGACTCAATCCCGACATACGAAATACGACGCTGCATTATGCCAAGCTGTTTACCGTCGGTCTGCCGATGAGCTTGGGCGCTATAGCCGGCACCGTCACGGTGTTTGTCTGCCTGCCGTGGTATTATTGGCCGATAGGCCTTTCCTTTTGTCTCGTTGCCGTGCTTGTCGTGTGGTACAGCGTCGCGCCGTTCATCGCTTACCTGTACTACCGCGTAAAGTACTACGAATCTACGGCCAAAATCCTGTCGCAGTCGGGTTGCAGTGTCTACCAAGGGGCTTTGGGCGCGGGCAAAAGCTCCTTGGGCGGCTACAGTATCGTAACGATCGCGCAAAACCTGTTCGTGCAGCTCGTCACCGACTACCACACCATGGCCGTACACGTCGACGAGTGGACGGCCGCAAACGACACCGTCAACCTCGAGCGTTTCGAGGAAGTCTCGGCCGCCTATGCGTATTACATGTCGCACCCCGACCGCGTGCCGTGCCTGTTCAGTAACATTCCGATCACCGTCGACGGTCGCAAGTCCTCGGCCCTGACCGTCGACCACCTCACGCAAAAGAAACGTTTGCCGGCGTATACGGCCGTGTTCATCGACGAGCTTAGCTTCTTCATTGACAAGTGGCTGTTCAACACCCGCAACGACGACACCGACAGCCTCGCCGTGCTGTTCCGCTTCTTCCGCCACTTCTTCGGCAACGGCTGCCGCCTGATCGCCACCGAGCAGGACAGCGGCAACGCGCTCAAGGACTTGCGCCGCGTCATGGTGAGTAACGAGTATATCCTCGAGCAGGAAACCGTCCTCGGCCCGAGATTTCTTTCCCGACGTCTGGAACGAAAGCGCCGCAAGCTTGTCAAGTGGGCTTTACGCCCCAAAAAACACAAACGCATTACGCGGGCATTCGTAGACAAGTATAAAGCGCTCGAAAGGTATGTCAAGTCGATCGGGTTCCGCCGCTACCGATACGTTTCGATCGGCAACACCGAACACGACTTTGCGTCCCATGCCGTCGTCACCGTGTACGCGCCGGCCGCCTTAAACTTCTACTACTACAACCGCACTTTTGAAAGGCTGTACAAACAGCGTAACGCCGGCGCGATCTCGGCGTCCGTGTTCGCCTCGGACACCGTTTCGCCCAAGGTCAAACGCTTGCGCGCTCCCGCTACGAAGTAACGGACGCAGTTACGCCGCCGCTGCGGTAAGCTCGCAACGCCACGGCAACAGACGTCTTGTCAAGCCCAAAACCGTTGCGGTTACCGCCACAGCTCCACCGCGCGGTGTCGGGCGCCCGCGCCCCAAGCCGCTATAGGATCGCCTTGCTACGGTCACGATCCGCAAGGTCTGCCGAGGCGTGCCGCCCCTGCTCTAGCGTTCTACGCTAGGCGGATACAACGCACCGGCTGTTGCCTACGCTACGCCGCCACCGCGCGTACAGCTACGCCACGGCTACGACCTTGCGGCCACCGTTTACGCGGCGAGACGTTCGACGGGCTACGGCACCGTCTTCGCGGCGCCCGCGCCGCGTCCGCACCGTTACGGTTACCGCTTTTCGAGGGTCCGGCGCGCCGCCCCGCGGCGCGCCGAGGCCCGAGGACTTGAGATACTAGAAACAAACGTACACATTGCTTTTTTGTTGGAGGAATAGCATGGCAGAACAAATAGACTTGACCGAGGTCGTACAGACCGCAAAAGAGTACGAACGAATCATTCGCGGACAGATGACCAACGAGGTCATCGCAAGGTATTACGACGATATGGCGGACATTGCGGAAATGGAGCGGGATTTCGATACAGCCAACCGTTTTCACAACAAATCCGACAGTTTGCGTAGCTGTCACAGGATCATGCACTTTAATCATTATGCGCAAGTCGGAGTCAAAGACTACCAACGCACGATATACTGTCATGATCGGTTTTGCCCGATTTGCAGTAAACTGCGCGCAAGTACCCGCGTCAAGAAGTTTTTGCGCATTTTGACCGCGCTCGAGCCGGACTATGATTTTTTCCACATGGTGCTGACCTGTCCCAACGTCCCCGGGCTGACCCTGCGACGCGCGCGCAAAGGCCTTGCGTCCGAGCTCAAGCCGACGATCAAAAACCGCATGGCCCCAGGATTTCGGCAGTTGGTCGGCTATTTGATCGGCCGTGTTTCCGTCGCCGGTCTTGACTTTACACAACTGGGCTATGCCGGTGCGGTGCGTTCGATCGAGGTCACGTTCACAAAAGAGCAGATGTATCATATGCATTACCATGCCATTGTTGCTATGCGCAAAGGCTTGACGCTCGAGGGCAAAACGGTCAATGCCTTCAGCTATGACAAGTATACCGGCAGGGTCACGCCGTTTTCGGATTTCGAGATCCTACTGCAAAAGCTATGGTTTCTCATCATGAACGGACAGCGGGTGACTGCCAAAGCCATTGACGCGCTCGATCTCGGCTATAGCTGTTGGTTTAAAAAGATCCTGCCACATGAAAGCCACGAGGTTTTTAAATACATCGTTAAACCCGATCATGAAACCGTCATGACGCCCGAGATTTTCCGAGACCTATCGGACGGTTTGGAAAACGTGCGCGGCATGCAAACTTACGGTGTGTTTCACAAATACAAACTCGAATCCGAGGAAATAGACGACAGTTTCAATCCCTTGTACGATGTCATTGTCTCAGCGCTTAACCGCATAGAAGCGCCGGTCGATTGCGGGGAATCTCCAACGACCGTGCGGGACAACATCGTTGCGAAAAACTGCTTGTACATATCTCGCCGCAGTATTCGTTCGTTTATTCGTAAAATGGGGGTCGATGACGACGATCTCGCCGTTCCGATCGCCGTTCCCGAAAAGGCCGCCGAGTTTTTCCAAACCGTGATCCCCGATGTACTCGATCGACCGGCTTCCTCGTTCCTCTATCTCGACGGCGGTCGTCCGATCAAACTGAAAAGGAACGAAACTTTACTGTCCGCCATGTCGGTCGACGATATATTTTAGGTGACTTATGAACGACGATCAAGAAAAGCAGGAACTGCGCGACATGGTTGCCGCGCTGACCAAGCAAGTGGCGACGCTCATCGGTACGATGACGCCGATTCCCTCTCGATATACTTTTATACATGGCTGGACGAATGGCTACGGACATATAAGGCGAATGAAGTCGAGCCGACCAGTCTGTACCAATTACGGAACTGTATTGACAAGCATTTAAAGTCACACATCGCCGATCGGCCGCTCGGCTCGGTCTCTGCGATCGATTTAGACAAGGCTTTCGGACAGATCGAAAGCTCGCGTATGCGCAAGTACACCTATGACACCGTTTGCGCAGCTTTACATAAGGCGTACGTTTTGGACCTCATTGACAAGGATATCGCCGGCAAAACGCAGCCGGTCAAGCATGTACGCTGTAAGCGCGAGCCTTTGACCGCCGACGAAGAAAAGCAGTTCTTGCAAGTCATTCGGCAATCTAAGTACTACTTGCTGTGGCTGTTCTATCTCGTTTCGGGTGTACGCCGATCCGAGGCCTTGCGCGTCAAATGGTCGGACGTACATATCGAAAGCAATACCTTATTTATTGACGGCACGAAAACCGCGACGTCTAAACGTTTTATTCCGCTATTCGACGACATCAAGTATGTTCTCGAACAGCAACCGCACACAGCGGACTATATTTTCCCCTATCCGTTGTACTCCGTTCGTAATGCGTGGGACTATATGACCGACAAATTTGCGCTCCCTTACACTTTGCATAACCTGCGGCACACGTTCGCCACGCGCCACCACGAGAACGGCGTCCCCGACAACGTCATTCAGCACTGGCTCGGGCATAGCAACGTAAAAACCACACAGGACATTTACATTCATTTGACCGACGACTACGCCCGCGACATGGCCGTCATGGCCAATCGTTTACGCAACGTCACCGGCTTCGGCAAAGCCGAATCACTCTACCGACAAAGCAAACGCGCCCGCAATTCCGCCCAATAGCAAAAACCGCCGAACTTTCCGTTCGACGGTCTGTGGCTCCTCAGGTAGGATTTGAACCTACGACACCTCGGTTAACAGCCGAGTGCTACTACCGCTGAGCTACTGAGGATTAAAATGCGGCGATTACCTACTCTCCCGGTCCGTTGCCGGACAAGTACCCTTGGCTCGATGAGGCTTAACTACCGTGTTCGGAATGGGAACGGGTGGGTCCCTCACGATATCGTCACCGCAATGGCTGAATGTGGTTCACACA
>JAAVYI010000050.1 GCA_022791055.1 Clostridia bacterium
CCGCAACAGGTCAAGTTAAGTGATTTGGTCGAAGTGAAAGAAGAATTACCGTTTTAACAATCGGACTGACGAGCAACGCTGTAAGGCGGCGAAACGGTGCGGGGTTTCCCCTCACCGTCTCCGAATAAAATAACCGCCCGATACTTCGGACGGTTAAGCGGTGGGTCTACCCTTTCAGCCATGAGTTCCTCACACAGTCTACGCGCATTTGCCGTAGCTTCACCCATTCGGGCGACTTCTTATGAAGTCTTGGCAAGTATTATTATACGGGAGTAAAAAGAAAATGTCAAGTGTTAATTACAATCTCGGTAATAAAGGTGTGCGATTGATAAGTGCTAATGACGCATGGATAAAAACGAAAAAGGGCAAATTGCGTTTGAATCCAAAATATCGTTTTATCGGCAAACTTGATACAACCATGCCGAATATGATTATATCCGCAACGGACAAAAAGAAGCCGACATACAAAGGCGACGTAAGCAGTCTGAACCGAACGGCAAAAAAACAAATCATCAACCATTTCTATGACGACAATGGCAAACGCAATAAGAAAACCGTTGCGTATTTTGCAATCGAAAAATAATTTTACGGAGGTAAAAGAAAAATGAAAAACGAACTGAAGCGACACAAGAACAGCGACCGAATCAAGTGGGGCTTGACCGCGTCGGCGTTCGTATTCGTGGCGGTGTTGCTCGTAGGATTATGCTTGCAAGTGTTTGGGCACGGTAAAGCAAAACCATCCGAATGGTTTAAGGGCATATTTGATTTTGAACAATCGACTATGCTTACGGAAAAAAGCGTGACCTACAGCGTCAAGCGTTCGGGTACACCGCCGCAATCTACGGGCGGACTGTACGACGAAACGTTCGAGGACGGCAAATTGTCGTTTTTTGTACAGTACGCACCGACAACCGTGCGACTGTATGCGGTCAAAGGCATAAAAACGGACTTTTACGACGTTACGGGCGGACAGCGGTATATAACCCTGCATTTTTACGACCGTCAAACGTACACTTTCGACATCTACGTCGAATCCAACCTGCTGTGGCTGTTCCCCGACGACGGAACGTATACTTGCGTGTTCACGACACACGGCGACGACGTGCTGCGCCCGACGAGCGGCAACTTGTTTACCGTCGAGCGCAACCGTCCGACGGTACCTCTGCCCGAGCCTCCTGTTAAAGAGGGACACACATTCGATGGGTGGTACTACGACGAGGCATTGACGCAACCGTATGACGGCGCGCCCATTTACGCCGACACTAAATTGTACGCAAAAATGACGATCAATCGCTACACGGTACAATTCAACGGGCAGAACGGCGAGGACTACGCGCCCGCCACGGTCGAATGGAACACGTCGCCCACGCTTCCCACGCCGACGCGCACGGGGTATACTTTTGTCGGGTGGTTCGACGGTGACACCAAATACGAGGGCACGCCGATCCGTACGAACACCGTACTGACGGCACGCTGGGAAATCATGACGTTTACGGTGACATTCATGGTCGACGGCGAAACCTACGATACACTTGTTGTCGACTACGGCACAGCGTTGGTCGATGTAGTAGAACAGGCGAATGCGCAAAATTTGCAAGTATTATCTGTACGGGCGCAATCGGGGCAAACGATCCAAAATACTGTGACCGACAATCTTGAAGTACAAACGCAAATCATGGCAGGTGTGGATAAAGTCAAGAACGGAATCAAACAAAATTGGAAAACAATCGCTATAGCGGCGGGCGGCGCAGTTGCGCTTATTCTCGTTATCTCGCTGTTGACAGGACTGACGAAAAAGCCGCGCAAAGCAAGGCGGTAAGCGTATGAAAAAGACAAGCGCGGCCGTTTCTGTCATTGTCTATATCGTTCTACTTGCCGTTGTCGTAGGAGTGATTGCGCTTGTGTACGCATTTATCAACAACGGGCAAAAGAATTTCTATGTGCAGTACGGCAATGAAAAAATTTCGCACAAAACGGAAAATGTGGAGCTTCCGAAAAATGCTACTTCCCTGTTCTACTGTCGAAATATTTTGGGCGTGACGGACGAAACCGAAAAGGCAAAAAATTTTACGGTGCGCGTCGAGCCGAATCGTGAACTCATACCCGATTTCGATTTTACCGTAGACGGCAAAATCAAAGGCTTTTACGGAAATTTGGGTTTGACAAAAGGTTTTTCCTTAGCGAAAGGCGACGGATATTTTGCTTTGTATCTGCCCGATACGCTTACATTACAAACGGTATTGCAAGCCACCTATGGCGAATCGGTTGTCGAGGGCGTTCCCGAACTCGACTTGTACGAAAAAGAGTATCTTTCCATTGTCGTGTATTCGGAAGAAGAGGATGCAACCGTCACGATATGGTTTCATTAAGGCGGTAACGAATGACAACTTTAAAACGCAACATTTTATTGGCCGGACTGGCGATTGCATGTATTTTAAGCATCGCCTTTTCGGCTATTCCCGTCTGCCGTTCGGCAACCGTCGCATATGCCGTCAATAATGCCAACGCTTTTGACGACACGGTATTGCTCGACGATTTCAAGGACGAAAACGGAAATTTTATTGCCGACTTTAACTACTCGGACTATCCGTTTAAGCACCTTGATACCGAAAACAAGTTTTTCGTTATGAACTTTATGGAATACTGCTATTCGTATAAAACGAATTTGCAAGACCATTATGGTTTATACCTTTATGTATATAACCCTATGGGATATGAAATTGCAACGGATAGCAATGCCAACACCGTACAAATGGCGGTATCGTGGCGTACCGAAGTGCAAGACGGCGAAACGGTTGCCGTAGCCGATGACTATGAAAAGTTTGATTTGAAGTATTGCTCGAAATCCGTATATAATGAAGAAGAGGGTGCGTTGTATAAATTTCGCGTTATAGACCGCATAAGCGAGCATGACGGCAACAGCATTTTGACACGTGTCGACAAGGACGCACGGCGGTATGATATTTCGGGTATCGAGCTGCATGTAAAAGGACAGGCCAACGCCGTTGAAAGCACAGTGGGCGGTACATTTATTTTTACGGGGTATATGTCGGGGTACGGGCTTTCGGGGGCAGAAAGCACGCTCGATTGCAAAGTCACCGAATTGGAAACGGTGCGCTTGGAAGTGAAGAGTACCGTATATCGCGACGACGGCAGTAGTTTAGGCAAAGACCACCAAAACCAGCTGAACAGCGTATATTTTGCCGTGGATAATGCGGTTATAGAAAAGTACGGCGATTGGAAAAACGAAACGCTCGGCTTGCAAAAGGTAAAAGCCGAATGGTGGGAATACAAAACCTCCCCTATTGTTGTTACCTCGGATAGCGATATGGTCGCAGCGCTCTCGCCGTATATCGGTAAGGATATAAGCACTTTAGCCGATTACAGCGGCGGGCATTCCGATACTGTGGGGTATCGATTCGGCACGAATCATCGTGTTGCCGGTTTGCCCAATAGCAGCATATCGTATGACTGGGCATACAATGTTTCGCCTGTTACGTCTGTGTCGGGGGTGTCTGTTTATGTGGACGATATGTGTTCTTTACTGCCCTATCTTTTTGCAACGCCTGACGGCATAGATGTTAAAGACTATACTGTATCGAGTTCACGCTTAACCGATTACATGTTTAGCTATAACAAAAGCGCGAACGGCGGTTACATTCAAACACGTAGTAAGACGTTGAGCGCCGACTTGTTTACCGATTCGGTAGACGAAGGACGCACACGCGGTTATAACTGTGTCGAGATCGACGCAAGCGACAAATTCAATTTGCTGTCTTATGCCGATTCACATGATTTTTGGGACAAAATGAGCGACTACGGCTTATGGAACAGCATATTCAAAAAGTATCCGACCAACAGCGACCGTAAACATTTATCCCCTATCTATGCCGTTACCGACAATGATTTAAGTTTAAGCGGCGACACGTTTGCACATGCTCTGCTGATTGACAAAGCCGACGAAAACCGATTCAAAGAATATTGCGAAACGAATGCGCAGAAGAAAAAGACAACGTTTCTGTTCCGTTTCTCGGCGACCGATTATTATGCGAGTATGTTGACTGCGGATATAAACGGCGGTGCATATATACGCGATACGTCTTATATGGCCTATGAAACGGTATTTTTCGATTTCGATATTTTGCAACTTACTTTCAATAAAGCGGGAAAGTTCACCGTGTTGCCCGTTGTGTCGCACCCTATCGATATTATAGGGGCAATCCGTCCGCCGCTAGACTATGGTAAAGACGGTTGCGGCAAAATGCTTTCTTGGGTGTTCTTGGCGATTGTTCTTGTATTGCTTCTCATTCTTTTCGGCCCGTTCTTACCCCATATCTTGCAGTTTATCGTATGGCTCGTCACCTTGCCGATTAAGGCGATCGCCGCGCTTGTGCGGGCGATTGGAAAAACAACCAAAAAGAAAAAGGACGGTACATAATGGCAAAGAAAATTAGTCTCGGAAACAAATTGATTCCCGTATATATCAAAAATCATAAGGATAAAAAAGGCGGCCACCCACATGTTATCATGGAAGATATAGACAATAAGCATGTATCAGTCGGATTGACACATGATAAAAAGAAAGGTAAAAACGGCACAAATTATGCCTTAGAACACAACCCGCTCGGCGGCGATAGGCAATCGTATATGCACCGTCAAGGAACAGTTGCTACAAAAGATTCGTATTACGGGAATCGCCAAGGTGCAATGACCCCAAAAGACTATGCCCGCGCAAAAGAATACGGCAATCGTGCAAAACAAAAGTATCTCGACAGCAAAAAGGACAAAAAAAAGTAACGACAGTGCCAAACACGCTACGCGCATCAGCCGGACTTAAAAAGTCATCGTTACTTTATATCTAGTATAGCCTATCCGGCGGAAAAAGTCAAGAAAAATTTTATAGTGAGGTGAAGATATGAAATTCAAAACGAAACAAGAAAAACGTGCGTTTCGTATGGGGTGCGCTGTTGGCCGCAAGATAAAAAAAGAATCCAAGAAAACGGCTAAGCCACTGCTTAGAAAACCCAAGAGAACTGTTTTTATCGACGATTTCGAGTACACCGACAACGGTCATATTCAAGGCAACTGTACGGTTGATGGCTTTTTCGAACCCGATTAAACAGAAATTTTACAAGGACGGTTAAGTCAAAGATGTTAAAAACACAAACACATTTCAATCCGCTCGAATGCGGGTTATGTAAGAAATGGGATTGCCCGTATCGAACGAACTACGATAGCATATACCGCGCGGGGCAAAAAATTCGGATCACGGCATGTAAACGCTTGCAACAACCGAAACAGGGGGCGAACTATGAAAACCGTTAAACGTCTGTTGTGGGTCGGGTTTGCCCTGCTTATTTTTGCCGTCGTCGGCTATTTCATTTTTACGGGGTGTCATGTATGAATCGCC
>JAAVYI010000002.1 GCA_022791055.1 Clostridia bacterium
ACAAAACGATAAACCGGCCTTTTGCCGCCAAAAGGCCTAGGCGAAAACCGCAAAAGAGGGGAACCCTTTCGACTGGGTTCCCCTCTCTTAACTCACCCCTCCTGAACGACAACCAGCTTGCAGCATAGCTGCTGCGCCGCTCATGTAAAAAATGTCCCCCGAACATTTTTTGCGGCACACAGTGCCGCCGCGTCGCGCCCTACGGGAAGCGACAAAGACGAGTTATAGCAAACCGACCGTTTGTCATTTCGACCGAAGTGGAGAAATGTACGCAGGCGTATAAAATGATTGATTCGCTACGCTTGACCCCTCGACTGCGCTCGGGGTGACAAAATGATGAAATGCTCAAACCGTCCATTTGTCATTCCGAGCGAAGTCGAGGAATGTACGCAGGCGTATAAAATGATTGATTCGCTACGCTAGACCCCCTCGACTGCGCTCGGGGGTGACAAACGGATAATATCGATTTTGGCCGTTAAAGAGGATTCCAAAGACTAGTCTTTGGCAGTTGCGAGGGGGTGATCTACAAGAGGGGGAACACAGTCTGAAGTGTTCCCCCTCTTGTACGGTTTTGGTCTCACCTTTTGGCGGCAAAAGGTGAGGATATTTTATCGGTCTTTTTGTAAAAGACTAATTTCCCCTTTAGAATGCAAAACATTGTGCAACCCTTATCCGCCCTTTTTTCAAAAAACCTTATAATTTAATTTCATCCAAACTCAACCCGAATGCGGGCATGAAATGCTCGAGAAAATATTGCACGCAAGGCGTTTCGACGGTTGCAAATTCCTGCTCGTAGGATCGTAACGCGCTTTTGAACTCCATGTTGCCCATGCGCATCTCTTCGATGCACTTGCCGTACGCGGCCAATTTGTCGGCGTACTTGACGAGCGTATAGGCGTAGTCGTCCTTTTGCGGCGAAACGAGCGGCCGATAGGCCTCTTGCAATTCTGCGGGCAGCGCGCCCAGTAATCGCTGTTCGGCGATCCCCTCGATGCGTTTATAGGCCTCGGTGATCTCCTTGTTGTAATACTTGACGGGCGTCGGCAAGTCGCCGGTCAGCACCTCGCCCGACTCGTGAAACAGCGCGATCATTCCCACGCGGTCTTGATCGACGTCGCGGCCGTAGACGGCGCGATCGATCGTTGCGAGCGCGTGGGCAATCATCGCCACCTGCGCCGAATGCTCGAGCACGTTTTCCGACTGCGTGTTGCGCATCAGCGCCCAGCGGTCGATCAGCCGCATACGCGACAGGTAGGCAAAAAAGCTGCTCATCTGCTTACTCCCGATATTTTAATAGTTATATGGACACCGAAAGATTATTTCGCTTGCAATGACGGTGTAAAAAAGGTGTACAACGACGGTGAAAGCTACCCAAAACGCGGCGCAACCGTTATTGCTGCAACGACTTTTTATAGGCTTTGTACACCTTGGCGGCGGTTTTGGCCACGTTCTCGGCGGTAAAGCCGTAGATCTCGAACAGTTGGTCGGCCGGGGCGCTTTCGCCGAACGTGTCCATCGTTACGGTAGCGCCGTCGAGTCCGACGTACTTGAACCACGAATAGGCCGAGCCTGCCTCGACGGCCACGCGGGCGCGCACTTCGGGCGGCAGGATCTGTTCGCGGTACGCCTTGGGCTGCGCCTCGAACACTTCGATACACGGCATACTGACGACGCGGGCGTCGATCTTCTGCGCCGAAAGCGCCTCGGCCGCGTCGACACACAGCGACACTTCGGAGCCGGTGGCGATCAGAATGACGTCGGGGGTCTCCTTCTCGCTCTCGCGCACGATATAGCCGCCTTTCAAGGCCTCCGGGCCGCTTTTACTTAGCAACGGCAACTTTTGCCGCGAGCAGACGATCGCCGTCGGCTGTTTGCCGGTCAGCGCGCTGATATAGGCGGCGGCCGTCTCTTTGCCGTCGGCCGGGCGGAACACTTTCAGATTGGGGATCGAGCGCAGTCCCACCAGTTGCTCGACGGGCTGATGCGTCGGGCCGTCCTCGCCCACGCCGATCGAGTCATGCGTCAAGACGTAGGTCACGGGGATATTCATCAGCGCGCTCATGCGCATGGCGTTTTTCATATAGTCGGAGAACACGAAGAAGGTCGCGCAGAACGCGGCGAACCCGCCGTGCAAGTACAAGCCGTTGGTGATCGCGGCCATGGCGTGCTCACGAATGCCGAAATGCAAGTTGCGCCCCGCCGTGTTTTCCTTGCTGTAGTCGCCCTTATTCTTGAGATAGGTCATATTGCTCGGCGCAAGGTCTGCCGATCCGCCGACCAGTTCGGGCAGCCAGTCGGCCAGCTTATTGAGGATCGCGCCCGACGTGTTGCGGGTCGAATCGCCGTCTTTGAACTTCCAAAGCGTCTTTTCCTCGGCGATCGCGCGGCTTAGTTTGCCCGACTTTCTTTGCATCAGTTCTTCGTACTCATCGGGGTACGCGGCTTTGTACGCCTTCATCACCTTGTTCCAGTCGGCCTGCGCTTTGGCGCACTCGGCCGCGCAGTCGGCGTAGTGACGCGCGACGTCGTTCGGCACTTCAAACGGCTTAGCCGTCCAACCGAACGTCTCTTTGGACGCAGCCAACCCCTCGTCGCCGAGCGGCGCACCGTGGCAGGCAGCCGTGCCGGCCTTGGGCGAGCCGTAGCCGATGACCGTCTTGACGACGATGAGAGACGGCTTGTCGGTGCATTTCTGCGCCAGAACGATTGCCGCGTCGAGCGCCTCGATGTCCTCGCCGTCGTCGACGGTCAGCACCTGCCAACCCTGCGCCTCGTGCCGACGGGCCACGTCGTCGCGGAACGCGATGTCGGTGCTGCCCTCGATCGAAATGCCGTTGCTGTCGTAGAACACGATCAGCTTGCCCAGCCCCCAGGTGCCTGCGAGCGAGGCGGCCTCGTACTCGATGCCTTCCATCATGCAACCGTCGCCGCACAGGCAGTATGTATAGTGATCGATCGGACGAATGTCCTCTTTATTGTAGCGCGCGGCCAACATGCTTTCGGCCAAAGCAAAGCCGACGGCGTTGGCAACGCCCTGTCCCAACGGGCCTGTCGACGTCTCGACGCCGACGGTGTGGCCGTACTCCGGGTGTCCGGGGGTTTTCGACTTTAATTGCCGAAAGTTCATCAAGTCGACTTTGGTCAAACCGTAGCCGAACAGGTGCAACAGTGAATACAGCAGCATCGAGCCGTGGCCGGCGCTCAAGACAAAGCGGTCGCGGTTCAGCCACTGCGGGTCTTTGGGATTGTGGTGCATGTGCCGCGCCCACAGCGTGTAGGCGATCGGCGCCGCGCCCATCGGCAGCCCGGGGTGGCCGCTGTTGGCCTGCTGAATGCTTTCGGCCGACAGAATGCGGATCGCGTTGACGGCGTCGCTTACTACTTTTTCCATGATATGTTCTCCTTACAAGGTTTTTACCGTTTTGCTTGCGCTGCGAGCGCTTGTAACGGCGTCGAATCGACGGCCGAATACTGCGACATATAAGCGTGTAAAAATGCGGCCAGGCCGTTCGTGCCGCCGATTTTGTCCGACTCGAAATTGACGACCATGATCGGATCGTGTACGCTCATGCGCGCCAAAAACCAACCCTGTTCGGCCGGCACGGTGACGCGAATACCCTCGCGGTTGTCGTCGGCCGGTCGGCACACGCCGCTCGGCGCCAGTTCCTCGCACACTTTACCGAGTTCCGAAATGATATAACCGCCGTAATCGGCAAAATCGTCGCACGAAAAGCGCAAGCGCACTTCTTTGGCCTCGAGCGGCTTTTTCAAGTCCTCGATCAGCGACGTCAGCGACTTGCCTTTCTTTCTTAACTGCGCCATTTTGATCAACAGGCGCACGGCGAGATAGGCGCCGTCGTCGAGAAAATAATTCTCTTTAAACGCCGCATGTCCCGACGTCTCGATGGCGAGCGGCGCATTGATCCCGCTCTTTTCCAAGCGGATCGCCTCGTCGATGACATTGCGATACCCGCGCTTGAAACGGTGGTGCACGCCGCCGCGGTCGCGGATAAACGCGGCCAGGCCGTCGCTCGTCACCGAATCGGTAACAATGGTCGCGCCGGGCTGTTCTTCCAACAACACGGCGGAGATCAGCGCGATCAGCGCGTTGCGGTTGATCTCTTCCCCGTCGGAAGAGACGATTGCGCTGCGGTCTACGTCGGTATCGAAGATGATCCCCAGATCGGCTTTCGTGTCAAGCACGCGACGGCGGATCGAACGCATGGCGTCCTCGTTTTCGGGGTTGGGTATATGGTTGGGGAAACGTCCGTCGGGGTTTAAAAACTGCGAGCAGGTAATATCGGCGCCGAGCGGCTCGAGCACGCGGTCGGCGAAAAATCCGCCCGCGCCGTTGCCCGCGTCGACGGCGATCTTGAGGCCCGCAAACGGCAAGCCGTCGCCGGTCGCCTCGATCACCTTATCGATGAGAAAATCGCAGTACAGGCTTAAGAAATCTTTATGCACGATCTTGGCGTAGTTGCCGCCCGAACGCGCGCCCTGTTCGGCAAGCGTGAGGATCTCGTCGAGCTGCTCGCTGCCGATGCCGCCGGCCTTGGTGAAAAACTTGAGGCCGTTTTTGTCCGACGGGTGGTGACTGGCCGTCACCATGATCGCGCCGTCGCACTTGGTTTCTTCGAACTGCGTCATCATGAACATCGACGGCGTACTCGTCAGGCCGCAATCGTAAATTTCGCAGCCGGCCGGCCGCAACGCGTTGATGACCGTTTCGGTGATGCGTTCGCCCGACAGCCGCGAATCGTGTCCGACGGCAATACGCACGTCGGCTTTCTCGCGTTTCAGTACGACGGCAAACGCCATGGCGATCGCAGAGACTACCTCGTCGGTCAAATCGGTGTCGGCCACGCCGCGCACGTCGGTGCCGCTTTTCAATCGTTTCAATTCCATATCGTCCTTATTATACAATACATGCGCGAAAATGTAAAGGAATTAGGCGTTACAAGACAAATTTCGCGTGGGGCAATAGATTGCCCTACGAATTGTATCCGTACTCCCGTAACGCTGCGAGTACGCGGGCGCAGCAGTCGTCGACGGTACTATCGGTGTTGTCGACGGTAATATCGGCGCAGGCGGCGTACAAGCCGCGGCGGGCGGCAGAGATACGGCGCACATTGTTTTCGACGTCGGCCTTTAACAGCGGGCGTGTCTCCGCTTTGCCGACGCGCGCAATGATCGCCTCGTCGGACGCGGTCAACAACACGACAACGCCGCGCGTTTTGAGCGCGTCGACGTTCTCCCGACGCAACACCGCGCCGCCGCCGCAGGAAATGACGGTGTTTCCGCTTGCCGCGACTTCGGCGACGATGCGGCTCTCCTCCTCTCGAAACGCCGTTTCGCCATGTGCGGCGAAATAGGCGTCGATCGGCATAAACCGCTGTTCGAACACGGCGTCGGTATCGACGAGCGGCATACGAAGCGCGGCCGCCACCCGTTCGGCGGTCGCCGTCTTAAACGTCCCCATCATGCCGATAAAAACGATATTTTGCTTCATGCCTTGCGTTCGAGCAGCGCGCGCACCGCCAGTTTGTAGCTGTCCTCGCCGAATCCGGCGATCGTGCCGAGGCACGCCGGGGCGATGACCGACGTATGCCGAAACGCCTCGCGGGCGGCGACGTTGGTCATATGCACCTCGACGACGGGCGGCCGCGTGCAACGAATCGCATCGGCCAGTGCGTAGCTGTAGTGCGTGTACGCGCCGGCGTTTAAAACGATGCCGTCCGCGTCGGTAGAGTGCAAGGTGTCAATCAGCGTGCCCTCGCTGTTCGACTGGTAAAAGTCGAGCTGCGCGCCCTGCGTTTTGCCCCAGGCGGCCAGATCTCGGTTGATCTCGTCGAGCGTGCGCGTGCCGTAGATCGGCTCGCGCTTGCCCGTCATATCGAGATTGGGGCCGTTGACGATCAAAATTTTCATGGTTCCTCCTTTTAGGAAAGCTCTTGTATGATTTGTTTGGCTAACTCAGCGTCGGGGGCAAGGCCGCAAAAATGTTCGCACGCCTTCAATGCCTGCCAAACGAGCATCCCCAGGCCGTTTTTGGTGGTCGCGCCCTTCATGCGGCACTGCTTTAAAAGCGCGGTTTCGGGCGGCGCGTAAATGGTGTCGTATGCGCCTTCGAGCGCGGACAGGTCGAGGCCGTCGAACAGCGGGTTGTCGCCTTCCCTCAAGCCGCAGCTCGTGCAGTTGACGAGCAGTTGCGGCGGTCGGCCGTCGAACATGTTTGCGCCGTAGCGGTCGCACAGTTCTTTTGCCCGTTTCGCGGTGCGGTTGTACACGTCGACGCGCGCGCCCAAACGCAACAGCGTCGGCACGATGATCTTGGCCACACCGCCCGCGCCCAACACCAACGTTCTTTTGTTTTGCGGGTCGAACGTGTCGCAAAAGTCGCGCATAAAGCCGTAGCCGTCGGTGCCGTAGCCGATCAGTTTTCCGCCCCGATTGACAACGGTATTGACCGCATCGGCGTGGCATTCGGCCAAATACGGCAAAATGTCGAGTTTATACGGTTTTGTGATGTTGAACCCGTCGAAATCGGCTGTAAGCCGCGCGACGGCGGCGGGTAAGTTTTCGGGCGGGACGTCGACAAGCTCGTACTTCGCGTCGATTCCGTAATGCCGATACACCGCCGTATGCAATTTGGGCGAGAGCGAATAGCCGATGTTGTGGCCGAGTAGCGCAAACCGTTTCATAACACATCTCCGTAAAAGTCGGGATAGCTGACCGCGCACACTTCGGGGTTTAGCAGTGTGCCGCCCCGCTTGGACGCAGCCATCGCAATAGCCGCTGCCATCGCCGTGCGGTGGTCAAGCCCCGGGTCGACCGTGCCGCCGCCGGGCAGGTAGCCTTTGCCGTGTATGATCATGCCGTCGTGCGTCGGCTCGACGTCGGCGCCCAGCGCGCGCAAAAAGCCGACCGTCGTATCGATGCGGTTGGATTCCTTGACTTTGAGTTCGGTCGCGCCCGCAATCACGCTTTCGCCCTCGATAAAGCAAGCCAGCACGGCAAGCGCGGGGATCTCGTCGATCAGCCGCGGCACGATCGCGCCGTCGATGCGGAACGGTTTTAAATCGCCGTGCGTCAGCGTGACGTCGGCTACAGGCTCCCCGTCGTCGGCGAAGTTGTCGAACGTCACCGCAGTACCCGCGTTGCGCAGCACTTCGAGTACGCCGTCGCGCGTCGGGTTGACGCCGACGTTTTTGACGGTCACGCGGCCGCCCGGCACACACGCGGCCAAAATAAGCGGAAAGGCGGCGGCCGAAATATCGCCGCACACCGTCACGTCGACCGGATAGAGGCGGCCGGGGCGGACGGCGACCGCCGTCCCGTCAACGGTCAGATCGGCGCCCATGCGGCGCAGCATACGTTCGGTGTGGTCGCGGCTTACCACCGGCTCGACAAAGCGCGTCACGCCGACAGCCGACAGCCCGGCCAGCAGGATCGCGCTCTTGACCTGCGCGCTGGCGACCGGCGAGCGATAGGTAATGCCGACGAGATCGGCGCCCTCGATCTGCACCGGCGCACAACCGCGCCGAAGCGTGATCTTAGCGCCCATGGCCTCGAGCGGCACCGCCACCCGCCCCATCGGCCGCCGCCTTAGCGACGCGTCGCCGTCGATACAAAAGTTGCCCGGTCTGCTGCTGAGCGCGCCCATCAACAGGCGCATGGTCGTACCCGAGTTGCCGGCGTCAAGCGCGGCCGACCCGATCTGCCCGCCGCGTAAACGAATGCCGCGCGCGTCGGTCTCGACGTCGATACCGAGGCGCAACATACATTCGACGGTCGACATACAGTCCTCGCCCATAAGCGGGTTGTAGACCGTCGCCCGTCCGCCGCTGAGCGCGTTGAACAGCACCGCGCGGTGCGTAATGCTTTTGTCGGGCGGCGCGGTCAGCGTTTTGTCGTAACGGGTTATCGGTGCGATTTCCATGCGGATAGTCCTTCTTCGATTTGTCGGCGGGTAAAGGCGCGCTCGACGACGTTGCCGACGGCGCGCGTCTCCATGATGATGATTTTACCGTCGCGGTTTTTCTTGTCCGCGGCGGCCGCGGCAGCGATCTTCGCCGCCTCGAATGCGCATATGTCGCAAAGCTGCGTCGCCGTCTCCTGTATCGCGCGATAAAAATCGGGGTCGATACGATCGCGGCACAGATAGCTTTCGAGACATATGCCCATAACGACATATTCGCCGTGACTGCGGCGGTGGTCGTCCTCGCGCTCGAGCGCGTGGCCTACGGTATGCCCGACGTTGAGAATTTTGCGCAAGCCCCCTTCGGTGAAGTCGCGGCTTGTCACGTCGAACTTAAAGTCGGCGCACGCGCGGATCGTCGCCGCGTCGACGGCGCCCGGGCGGTACAGCTTGTACACGTCTGGGCTAAGTAGCGCGGTTTTAAACACTTCGCCCTCGCCGCACAGTTTTTCGCGCGGGGGCAGTGTGTCCAGCCAGTGCGACGAAAGTACGACTTCTTCGGGCAGCCAAAACGCGCCCGCGACGTTCTTGTACCCGTCGACGTCGATCGCCGTCTTGCCGCCGATGCCCGAATCGACCTGCGCGAGTAGCGTCGTCGGGATATTGATCCAACGCACGCCGCGCATGAACGTTGCGGCGACAAAGCCCGCCAGATCGCCGACCACGCCGCCGCCGACCGCGACGACCGTCGTCTGTCGGTCGCAGCCGGCCGCCACCATTTTTGCGATCAAATTCGACCAAACGGCGGTCGATTTGGAATCTTCGCCGGCCGCAACGACCGCGCCGCGCGGGGCGGTGACGAACGGATACAGGCGGGCGACGTTAGCGTCGGTAATGACGAAAATATTGTCGCGGCTCAAAACCTCGTCGATATGTTCCCTGTTATAGATCAGTTCGCCTTTCACCGTCTTTTCCCCACTCGCTCTCTGAGTTCTTGTAGCGTGTCGCCGCCGAACGTCTTAAGAAGCGCGTCGGCCAACACGTATGCGACGATATTTTCTGCCACCACGCCGGCCGCCGGCACGGCGCATACGTCGCTGCGTTCGGGCGCCGATCTCGTCGCCGCGCCGCTACGAATATCGACCGTCTCCAAACCGGCCATCACGGTGGGGATCGGCTTGACGGTACAGCTCAGCACGATGTTTTCGCCGTTCGTCATGCCGCCCTCGATGCCGCCCGCGCGGTTGGTTTTGCGCATGATCCCGCCCTTGTCATCGGGATACATACAGTCGTGCGCATGTAGCCCCGTCACCGACGAAAGCCGCGCGCCCATACCGATTTCAACCGCTTTGACGGCCTGTAACGACATCAAATGCCCGCTTAACACATAATCGAGCTTGCGATAATATTCGACGTGACTGCCCACGCCGATCGGCATACCGCTCGCCATAACGCGCACGCACCCGCCCGCGGTGTCGCCGGCCGCTTTGCAATCGTCGATTTTTTGCATCATCGCCTTGGCCGCCGCCAAGTCCGGACAGCGCACCGGAGACGCGTCGGACAGCGCGTTGAGGCCGACGGCAGAGTCTGCGCGGTAGTCGGTCGAGATCCCGGCGATTTCGGTGACGTAGCTTGCGACCGTCACGCCGACCGCCTCGAGTAGTTGCTTACACACCGAGCCGATCGCCACGCGCACGGCGGTCTGCCGCGCCGAGGCGCGCTCGAGTACGTTGCGCGCATCGGAAAAGCCGTACTTAACGCAGCCGGCATGATCGGCGTGTCCCGGACGCACGGCGGTGAGCGTTCTTGCCTGCGTGTCCGCCTCGAACGCGCCCATGATCTGCTGCCAGTTGGCGTAGTCGCGGTTGGGAATAACGAGCGCGATCGGACTGCCCAGCGTCACGCCGCCGCGCACGCCCGACCAAAACTCGACGGCGTCGGTCTCGATCTTCATTCTTCCGCCGCGGCCGTAGCCCGACATACGCCGCGCCATTTCGCGGGCGGTGTAGTCTGCGTCGATCGGCACGCCGGCCGGCATACCCTCGAGAATGCCGACGAGGCCTCTTCCGTGCGATTCTCCTGCGGTCAAGTATTGCATGTACTGTTCTCCTTGTGTTGTTGTGGGGTTCGGCGGGAGCAAGCGGCCGCCCTACAGTAGCAACGTTTCGGCGCGGTCGCGGTCGGCTTTTAAAGCAAATTCGAGACGCAACGCACCGCCCACGCCTTCGCGCGAATGCACGATCGCCAAACTTTTGACGTTGATCCCTGCGGCATACAGCTTGCCGACCACCCGATCGACTTCGCCCGGACGGTCTACGACGTCGACGTACAGCGTGTAGGTGTCGAGGCACAGCTTGTCCTCTTCGAGGCGAATGCGCTTGGTTTGACCCACATGCAGCAGCGCGGTCAGTCGGTCGGGCGCATCCGTTTGCAGCGCGGTGCGCATTTCGGTCAGACGGTCGGTCAGGCTGTCGAGCGCGTGCAAAACGTTGTCGCGGTTGGCGCATAAAATCTGCGTCCAAAACGCAGGGTCGGAACGCGCGATGCGCGTCATGTCGTAAAACCCGGTGCCGGCCATGCCGATCGCCTCGTCGGGCACGGACGCGAGCGCATAGGCTACGAGGTGCGGCATGTGGCTGATCTCGGCGACATAGCGATCGTGGGTGTCCGCGTCCATGCGGATCGGCCGCGCGCCCAACGCTTGCACCAGCGTTTCGATTGTCGCTACGTCCGCCTCGCTCGCACGGTAGCGCACGATCGGATAGTACGCATTTTCAAACAGGTGCGGTTTGGCCGCGCCGAATCCGCTGTGTTCGGTGCCGGCCATCGGGTGGCCGCCGACCAGTCGCGGCACGTCGAGTCCCGATAGTATGCCTTTGATCCCGGCGACGTCGGTGATGACTGCGGTCTCGCCCACCGCCGCATGGACGGCGCGAATACAATCGGCGGTCGCGGCGACCGGCACGCACACGAACACCGCCGCGCAACCGTCGAACGCCGCCGCGCTGTCGGCGACTTGCAGTCCGCGCTTTCTCGCCGCCGCGCGCGTCGCCTCGCTGCGGTCGACGCCGACTACGTCATAATTTGCGGCCAAGCGCAGCGCGATCGAGCCGCCGATCAGCCCCAGACCGTACACACCGATTTTGGTCTTTACCATGAGCGACCGCCTCCGCCGCCGAACCCGCCGCCGGAGAAGCCCCCGCCGCTGCCGCCGCTCGAGAATCCGCCGCCGCTGTGCGACGACGAGGACGGCCGCGAGACCGACGCGGTGCTAAACGAATGATACGAACGGCGGTAGAAGCTGTTGAACATAAGAATGGTAAACACCGTGTCGCCGTGGTAGTAGGTCGGCGGCTCGACGGTCAGATCTTTGAACTTATCCGCCCAAATGTCGGAGACGCCCAACACGTTGGCATACGGCAAAATATCGTAATAATACTGGGGATTTTCTTCGAGCAGCATTTTCAACTTGTCTTTTTCGGCCAACGTCAAGAACTCTTTAAACCCGAGAACGTCACCGAGGGCGTCGGTA
This sequence comes from Clostridia bacterium, assembly GCA_022791055.1. Lineage (GTDB taxonomy): Bacteria > Bacillota > Clostridia > Christensenellales > Pumilibacteraceae > HGM11386. The sequence goes on from JAAVYI010000002.1 coordinate 11,451, forward strand.
TAGTAGTCTGTGCGGCGGTTGATAAAGGGCGCGATCGCAGCGGCTGTCCCGCTCAACACGACGAGCAGACACTTTTCAAGTATACCGATGGCGTCGTTTGCGACAAACGCGGCCTCGACCGCGGTCACGGCGAGCGCGACGAGCGCATAGAATACGACATAAAATTTTCGCTTGGCCGGCGCATACTTGTAGTAGTGGTTGGCTATATACCAACCCAACAGATACACCGCCGCAACCGGAACGGCCGCGACCAGCGAAACGGGATTGAGATAGCGCAACGAAATGCGCAGGTACGCAAAGAACACCGTCGCAATCAAAAACAGCCCGACCGCCGCGCCGATCAGCCCCGACCACAGCCGCGTTTTGCCGTCGTACAGCTTGCCGCGGTACTGCGCGGTCACGCCGCTACGCACGGCCGACACGGCCGGGTAGAATTTTTCGCGCAGCGCGTCGGTGGTGACGGTGCGACGCTCGCCGCCCTCGTCCTCAAACGCCGTCGAGAGCGCATACAGCTTGTCGTACATGGTGTGTTCGTAGGCCGGGCGGCTTTGGGGCAGCGGCTTTAACAGCTCGATCTCCATGTCGCCGTCGATGTCGTTGAGCGCGACGTATCCGTTCGACGCCCAGTAAAACAGCAGCGACGTGACGTCCGCATTGTCGCACGTGTTGTCGATCAGCACGCCCGCCTCGACCGGGCTTAGCGGCTTACCGTCTGCTTCGGGCGGGTAGTAATGCGTGATCGGCACGAGCGGCTTGCTGCGGCCGACCGTCAGTTTGAGCGCGACGGCGGCGAACACTAAGAGCAAGCCGACAAACAGCGTAAGGAAGAACGCGCCGTCGACATAGATGCCGAACGTGCCTTTCGGCATCGTCAAATCGACGGTCACGCCCTCATACGGATTCAAGGCCGTCGTAAGCGACACCGTTTTATTGTCGTTGGTGTAGATCGGGGTCAGCTTGCCTTTGTTCTCGCCGTACCCGCCCTCGTAGTAAAACGCTTTGTCGGAATCGATGGCGACCGGCATGGTCAGTTCGATGTTGGCCACGCGGATCGCGGTCGAAAAGCCATGGCCGATCGCATTCATGTAATAGGTATCGGGCGTCGCTTTTTTGGGCGGAATCAGCTTATAGGATATCGTAAAGCGTACCCGACTGCCCGGGCCGAACGCCCTATACTCCGAACCGATCCGAAGGCTCAGCAGACCGCTCGAGCGCTCGAACGTATAGTCCGGGTAGTAGTCGGTCTCGACGCCGTCCTGTATCGTCGCGCCTCTCACGAGTACATCACGATATTTCTCGCCCGAATTGACGGCAAAATCGCGGTACATGCCGTGCTTGCCCCAAGCATTGAACGTGATGTAAAATTCTTCTTCCACGGTCGCCGTGCGGTCGGCCGCAACGTCGATCTTGACGTTGAGCGCGTCAATCGTCCAGTCGTTGTCAACGACGTTGCCATACGGGTTGGAGGCCGTGCAACCGCTCAAACATAAGGCGCACAGCAACACGGCCGCCGCCAAAACGGGGACTAAACATCTTTTATATAAACGTTTCATAATAGTCGATTCTTCCCTATCCATTTAAAAAAAAGCGGCGTGAAAAAACGTTCACGCCGCCAAACGGTTTTTGTCTGCCGACGGCGCCGATCAGAATTTGACCTGCGGCGCGCGGCGCTCCTCTTCGCTGTCCAGTTCAAAATACGACCGCTTGGCAAGCCCCATTCTTCTCGCCACCATGCTCGTCGGGAACAGTTGAATTTTGTTGTTGTAGTTGCGGCAGTTGCCGTTGTAGTATTTCCGCGCCTGTGCCAAATCGTTTTCGATCGATTTGAGCGAGTTCGACAAGTCGATAAAATTGCGGTCGGCCTTTAGGTCGGGATACTGTTCGGTGACGAAATTGAGCATGGTCGTCAGTTGCGAACCGAACTCTTTTTCGGCGGCAATCTTGGCGTCGCCCTTGGCCGCCTTGGCAAAATTGCGCGCCTCGATGACCTTTTCCAACACCTCGCTTTCGTGCTTGGCATAGCCTTTGACGACCTCGACTAAGTTCGGGATCAGGTCGTAACGCTTTTTCAGATATACGTCGATCCCCGCCCAACTCTCTTCGGTCTGGTTGACGACGCGAATGAGCGAGTTTTTCAAGCTGATATAAACGATCGCAAAAATGATGATCAGCGCCAGTACGATCCCGGCGATGATCAGCGCCCATTTGGCGGTTGCGCTAATGCACAGCAATTCGATCATCGGTTTACTCTCCTACTTTATATAAGTGATTTTATTATAACATTGAGAAACGCCAAAAATCAAGCCTTTTAGGGCTAAAATATAGGAGTAAGCAAGGAATAATCTGCTTTTAACTACTCTTTATGACAATTAACCCCATTTTGAATTTTGTTATTATTCACCGTCACTATCCG
>JAAVYI010000015.1 GCA_022791055.1 Clostridia bacterium
ATTCGTTGGATTGTTCTTTGGAAATGTCTGCAAGTAAAAGAAAAAAACACTTACTCAAAAAAGCCGAAAATCACATATTGCAAAAAGGCTCACTTGAATATAGTTTTGAATAACAAAAAGCCGAGATTGTACGATAAATTTCAATTTATCTTTCTAAATAGTTTGTAGTAAAAAGCATCTCGAACATATCGTTCAAGAGCTTTTGTCCTCGTTTGAAAGTACAACTCTTAAAAATTTAGTATTTAATTCCCTACGGGAAGTTCCCTTTACACGCCCTCCCGTTCTTTATTATGCGGTCAGTTTTTCAAATAGGACTTCTGTGCGTTCGCCGCAGAGTACTGTCGGCTTTTCGTCGCCGTAATAACGTATCTTCGCCGTGCCGATAAAACTACCGTTGCTGAATATGTCGGAGACAACGATCTCTTCGACGCCCGCCGGCACGGTGATTTGGCACACATTTTCATTGAGCTTGTCGATGACCTCCAGTCCCTTGATGTCGACAGGCATCGAGGCTTTGCGGTAATGCGCGGTAAACACGCGGTCGCCCGTCGAGCCTTTCGGGAACTCGATCGCCGCCGTTTTGACCGGCTCGGCTTGGCCGTCATACGTCCAAAAGATGCGCAATGCGTCCGCTGTCTACCGAGAAAAGACAAAAATATGCGCTCGCTGTGTTGCGATTTTTGTGCGGATATGGTATAATGACAGTAGCCTATATGCAAGCAATCGGGAGGGAAGCAAATGAGCAAATTTTTACGTTCGGTTTTATGTAGTCTCTTGGCATTTTCGGTGACGATCGGCCTTACGGCGTGCGCGCCGATCATTCCGCCGGGTACGGTCGACCCGCCGCAAGTCGACCCGCCGCCGACCGAAACCGTAGCGGTGCAAACGCTCGATTACACCGAAAGCACGGCGGCGCTGTCGAACCCCGATCAAGGGTTTTACATTCCGCTTTCCGTGACCGTCAAAGCCGACGGCATTACGTATAATCCAAACGTCATAGGCACGGCAAAGCTGTATCATTTGCGCATGGACATCAGCGCGTATTCGGCAAATGCGGGCGGGACGGATCGGCCGCTATCGAAAGCCGCGCTCGACGGCATTGCGTCGCTGTTGGATCTGCTGCGCGAACGCGACAAAAATGCCATCGTCCGTTTTTGCTACGCACCCGGGTTCGGCAAGGACGCGAATTGCGAGCCGTCGCTCGAAAACATGGTCGGCCATGCGAAACAGTTTCTGGCCGTCCTCGAAACGCACCCGGCCACGGTCACGGCCGTAGAGGTCGGCATGGTCGGGCCTTGGGGCGAAATGCACACCAGCGAAATCGTCAAAGACCCCGCGACCATCAACACGCTGATCGATGCGTTTCTCGAAAATACGTCCACGCTCCCTGTCTTGGTACGAACCCCCAAAATGATCTACAACTATTTGAAAGTTCCCGATCACCTAGCCATAACCCGCTTGGGGCTGTTCAACGACGGTTATCTCGGCTCGGAAACCGACCTGGGCACGTATGAGGACAGAGAAACGGACGTTGCGTTTATCAGCGGACAGACGGAGCATCTTCCGTTCGGCGGCGAAGTCACCGTACCCGCAAGCACGCTACACAATATCGAAGTCTGTCTCCCCGAAATGTATCAGATCCATTTGAGTTATCTCAACGAGCAGTGGAACGATCAAGTCGTCGCCAAATGGAAAAAGACTTCGGTGACAGCGGACTGCGCGGCCGCCGATCCCCTCTACTACGGCAAAACCGCTTACGAGTACATCCAAAACCACATGGGGTATCGCTTCGTTCTCAGAAAATCGACGTTCACGTACACCGACGCGCTCGACGAATTGAAGATCGCGCTCGCGCTCGAAAACGTCGGATTCGGCAACTTGAACAAATCGAAAAAGGCCGAAATTTTCATGCTCAACGAACAAGGCACGCCCATCATGAAAAAGACCGTCGAAAACTTCGGCGGCGAAAGCGCGCTCAACTACACGGTGCCGCTGCCGGACGACTTAAAGAAAGGCGCTTATCCGGTGTATATTCGGCTGTACGGCGACACACATGACGGCGCGCCGCGCTACGCCTTGCAATTTGCCAACAGCGACGTATACGACGCTACGCTCTCCGCCAACCGCATCGGCGTACTCGAAATCGCATAGTCGGTTGCAATCATAGTTGAACACGGTCGGACAACGCAACGGCCGCCGTCCGCATAAATCGGCAACGCTGCCGACATAGCAAAACGCCCCTACGCGATATTTCGCGCGGGGGCGTCTTTGTTTTAGTGCTTAATGTTTCCAGCTTACTTGGAGGCGCGTTTGCGGCGCAGGAAGAACGGGCAGGCCGCAAGCAACAGGAGCGCAAACGGCAACGACGCCGCGGCGACAGACCCGTTACAGCCGCAACCCTTTTTGGCCGGTTCTTCCGGAGTCGTCGCTCCCGGCACGCTCTTGGTGCGCACTTTAACGGCGATCTCGTCGGAGCCGAACGAATGCTCGTTCGCCGGGATACGCATATAAATCGTATATTCGGTGTCGGCGGTCAGGTTTTCCCAAAGCGCCGCAGTACCCCACTCGCCATCCTCGCCGAACTTGAACTCGTAGCCCGAAACATGTTCGTAGCTGATGCTCGACGCGGTGATCAGCGCCTTGGGTGCGGTCGACGTCGAAAGCTCGGCTTTAGCAAGCACGATCTCGGTATTGAACGCAGGATCGTCTTTCGCGCGAATATACAGCTTGCCGATCGTAACCGTCGCGCCGCTCTCGATCAGCGTACCCGCCGCAAAGTCGGCGGACGAGGCAACTTCCAGTTTTTCGCCGTCAAATTCGACCGTACCCGCCAAATAATCGACGTCCAACGTCAGCGACATGGCGGCGACCTGCGTTTGGTTGAAAGACACGCTGCTTAACGTGATCTTCTTTTCCACCGAAACGCTTGTGCTGATTCCGCCGTCGCAGAAGATGATCAAATTGTTGTCACCGTCCGCATTGACGGCGCCGGCCGCAAACAGCGCAGCGGTATCGAGGCAGATCAAGTGACGGCCTTTTCCGTATTCGGTATAGTCGGGCGTAAACGCGGACGCATCGACCGGGTTGCCCCACTGATCGAATTTGTTGCCGTTTAAATAGAACCGCAATTTTGCGCTTTCGGTACACGACAGGTCAACGACCAAATACCGATTGCCTTGCCGCCAGTTGGTGACGGGGAACGCTACCGAATAGTAACCGCCGTTGATATTGGCCGCGTTGTAGCTTAACGTAACCGAATCGCCCTCGTTCTCTAGGGCAATAAAATCGTTTCTCGACACGCCGTTTTCCAAATCGATATGCACGGGAACGAACGCACCGTTCACACGCAAGGTCACTTCCAGTACGTTGGACATGAACGCGGTTTCGGACGGGAGTTTGCGAATATAAATTTTATAGTCCGTCTCTTTCTCCAAATTGTCCCAGCGCTTGGTGTCACCCCACTCGCCGTCTTCACCGAACTTGAACGCATAGTCGGTTGCGTGTTCGTAGCTGATGCTCGTGTCGGTGATGATCGGCTGGACGACATTCTCCGCGGTCAGCACGGCGCTTTTCAGCTCGATCTCGACTGTCACCGTGTTGTCCGCCTTCGAGCGGACATACAGCGTGCCGGGTCCGACTTCGCCGCCCTTACCTAGCAAGGCGCTAAAGTCTACGACCTTGGAGACTTCGATCTTCGTGTCGTCGAAGTCGACCGTACCGGCTTTATAGTTGACGTCCACGGTCAGCGCAACCGCGTCTACTGCCGTTTGCCCAAATTCCAGTCTGTCGAACGTGGCGACCGTGGTCTGCGATTCGATCGCGCCGGTGCCGCCATAGCAGTATATGTACAGCTTGTTATCCCCGTCCGCCTCGATCATCTCGGCATCATAAATCGCTTTCGTATCGAAACAAATCACATGCCGGCCTTTTTTGTAAGTGACATAGTTACCGAACGCCGATTTCTCGTCGGGATTGCCCCACTCGTCGAAGTGGCCGCCGTTCAGGAAGAAACGGAATTGCGCACTTTCGGTAAGCGTCATATCCAAAATGAGATAGCGATTGAGCGACGGCTGCCAATGCTCGACAGGAATGACGATGTTCGGATACTTTTCAACGGCGTCTTTCGCGTCCCACGTTAAACTGAGTTTGTCGGTCGTATCGACGGTAAACACGCCGCCGTTATTGACGCACGCATCGAGCGCAACGTTTACGTCGTCGTAAAATAGGATTTGATCGAATACGACGCTTTTCGTCCCTTCGAAGTCCAACGTTCCGCCGAACGCATCCAAATAGAGCCACAACGCATTCAAGTTTTGCGCGGCGCTTACATCGATGTCAAATACGTGATAGCCTATGTCGTAATAGCTACCGTCGGGATCACCGGGGTTTGCCTCCTCGTTCAACAGGGCATTGTTCGCGCCGTCGAAAACTTTAAATCTGATTTTGCTGTCCGTATAAAACGAAATACGAAGTTTGCCCGTTTTGCTTGCGTCGAACGCCGTGACGGTCGCACTTAAATGATTGCCGAGCGCTACCTCTTTCGTCCAGCTTACTTTCATACCGGTATACGTTTTGTCGCCTGCCTCGATCGTGCCGTCTTTGGTGACGGTAACGGCAGTCCCGCCCGTCCATTCGCCGATCGCAACTTTTTCGGGTTCGGGCGGTACAACGTGTTCGACCAGTTTAATCGAATTAAACGTAATGACAGTGCCTACGTCCGCTTCGGACTGAAATACAATATCGAACGCTTTCGCCGTGCGCATAGCGTCGGTAAAAAATTTTGTAGGGTCAAATGTTTGCGTATACGCTTCGTTCGCTGTCGTCGTTACCCAGTCGATGGCGTTTACGTTGCACCAGCCCCAATCATTGTGCGTGGTAAGAAACATTCTGAATTTTACCGCCGCATCGGCCGTAATGCTGATCGCAACGTCGCCCGCCTCGTACTCTGAAACAGGATAACGAAGAGAGGCATCCGCCGATTTTTGATTGATCGTAAGCGTATTGCCGTTCAACGAAAAATACGTCGGATCGTCATAGGTAAAAGGATCCCCGACAGTGCCGACCGGAGCGGCCGCAGGTTCTTCCGCCCGTGCTGCGGTCGTCATGCCGACGATCGACAACCCCAGCAACAGTACCAGCAGCAAACACGCCGACAACAGCGTTTTGCCTCGTAACAATTTACTTCTCATACATACCTCCTAACTTATCTTTATTTTTACGGTTTTGCAACCGTTGTTTCCCTTACGCCGTCAACAGGTCGATACCGAGGAAATACAGATTGCGTACACCTTCGTACTCGTCTTGGCTGTTGGGATCGTTGAGATAGAACAGCAACGAATTGATCGTATAGTCGGCAAAGGTCTTGCCGTTCGCGTCCTTTTCCATTTTGGTAAAGTCGTATGTGAACGTGTACGTTTTCGTCGCCGCATTATATTCGACCTTTTCGGTCACACCCGCCAGATTGTTGGCCGCCGTAAACGAGTCGGACGCCACGGACGAATTTTCGTCGACGCGGAACGCCGAACCGCGCAACACGTAGTTGCCTGCGTTTTGCCCGTCGGTTCCCAACTCGGACGTGGTAGACACGACGATACCGATATGGTTGAGGCCTTGCGGCGCATAGATCGTATAGACGAGCTTTTGAATGCCCTCGCCTTTACGCACCGACAAGGTGGAGAACAGCCAGCCGGTATAATGCTCGACCGCCAGTTTGGCGTTGCCGCCGGCGACGACATTGCTGACTTCGACGCCCGGGCAGCCTTTCCAAACTTCGGTTGCGTGCGCGCCTTGGAGTACCGTGCGGATAAACGCAACGCTCTCGATCTCGACGGTCGCGCCGGCGGGCAGGTTGATATAGACGTCGGTGACCTTGCCGCCCTTGACGTACTGCGTTTTGATGTCGTCTTTTTCGTCTTGCACCCGCTGGGTGGAGAAGTCATATTCGTATGCGACGTTCGTATCGGTCAGAGCGATCGACTGCGGGATCGACGCGCGCGCGGCTTTCTCACCCGTCAACTTGTAGTCTACGCCGATTTCGACTGCACCCGTACCTTTTGCCGTCAGCACGAATTTGCCGAAGTCGGCCGAAAATCTGGACACGGGCAAACGCACCGTCGCCGCGCGATCTGCCGTAAGGGTGAGCGTTTCGCCCGTCGTCACGGTCACGCCGTCTGCGGCCTCGACGTTTTCGAGATCGGTTTCGGGAATGACATAGCGATCTTGCAATTTGGGATCGTCGTCCGTTAAGAACTCGAAACTCTTGATTTTACATGTGCCGATCGTGTCCGCTTGGGGCGCGAACGACGGCAACGAATCGATGAAAATGACAAAGCCGATGATCGTTTGATCGCGGATCTTTTTATCGGGTATCGCCTGGTACGTGGCATCGATCAGCGAGGTTTCGCCCAATTCTGCGACCAGGTACTGCTCGCCTTCGACCAAACTGCCGACAAACACCGTAACGGGCGTATAGCCCCATTCCTTGGCCTCATAATAGATCGCCTGAATGCCGACGCGCTCGGCAGCGGGCTTACTGTTCTCCAATTTGATTTTGATATTGCCGTATGTGGGCGAATAGTTTTCGACAGGCGCGTAAATGTAGGCGTAGTCGGAAATGTCGGCATATGAGATCGCCGTTCCGTCGGCCTCGGTCGCCAGCTGATACGGATTGACCGAATCGGACGCGCTGTATCCGCTCACGCTCGGCACAGTGTCGGGCGCGGGTGCGGCCGGCTTTGTCGCCGGGTATTCGGGATACACGACTTGCGGACGCGTGATCGGCGCATCGATATTCGGCCGGTCGACTTGATCCTTATACGGAAATTTGTCGCCGCAAGCGGCACACGCGACCATGACCGCAAACGCCAAAAACGACGCAATCATCTTTTTCCAACTTTTCATTTTATAACTATGACCTCCTTGTCACAAAACGTGTTTGAAAGTACAGTCGCGCGTCAGACGGGCAACAGTCGTCGAGCCGATGAGCGGAGTGTAGTTAAATCTACTCGACCGAATCGGCTCGGCGACCGTAGACCGTATCACGTGATGAATGTACTTTCAAACCTCTCCTTTTTTCGTTCTATTCCTTGACGGAGCCGAGCATAAGGCCTTTGATAAAATACTTTTGCGCGAACAGATACAGCGGCAACACGGGCAGGATGGCGATAAAGATCTGCGCCGACTGCAACGTTTTGATGGTAATGTTCGACATCATCGCCGCCTCTTCCGGATTGGTGACCACGTTATTGCCCGTTCCGCTTTGTTCGTTGATCATGTGATATATGTACGACTGCAACGGCATGTATTTGGAATCCATATACATGAGTCCGTCGAACCAGTTGTTCCAATGCCCTACCGCCGTAAACAGCATGACGGTGGCGAGCGCCGGCAGCGACACGGGCAACATGAATTTGAATAATATCGTGTAATGCCCCGCGCCCTCGATCTTGGCCGACTCGATCATCTCCTGCGGCACGCGTCGGAAGAAGTTAATGAGCAGTACCATGTTCCACGCGTTCATGGCAGTAGGCAGCACGAGTGCGAGAATGTTATTCATCAGTTTGAGTTTGGAAATGAGGATATAGGTAGGAATAAAACCGCCCGAAAAGAACATGGTGATCATAAAGAACACCGTATAGACCATTCTGCCGCGGAATACGCCGCCTTCGCGCGAGAGCGGATACGCGCCGAACGTGACGACGGCAAGCGAGATGACCGTGCCCAACACCACGCGCGCCACACTGATCCCGAACGAGCGGAAGAACTGCACTTTGGTAATGAGCAGACGGTACGCGTCGAGCGTGAATCCTACCGGTACAAACCAAACGAGATTTGCGTCGGCCGCTTCTTTGCTCGAAAAGCTGAGCGCCAACAGATTGCAAAACGGCAACAAACTCGAAACCGCGAACAAGCACAGAAAGGTTGTGTTGATGATCAAAAACACGATTCTGGCCTTCGATTCCTTAACCCGCATAGGGCGTTGTTTGGTTTTTACGGTCTGTAAACAAGTATTTTGCATCGTGCACCGTCCTTAGAAGATCTTGTAGCCTTTGACTTTATACGCCAACCAATAACTGAACGAGAACACGCCGCAACCGATCACCGACTTAAAGAGGCCGATCGCCGTGCCGGTAGAATAATCGAGATCCAAAAGGCCGATTCGGTACGACATCGTGTCCAAAATATCGCCTTTATCGTACACGAGCGGATTGTACATGACTAAGATCTGTTCAAACCCGGCGTTCATGATATTGCCGATATTTAAGATGGCGTTAAGTACGATCATGCTCATCAAGCCCGGGACGGTGACGTAGCGACACAGTTGCATATGGTTGGCGCCGTCGATTTTGGCGGCCTCGTACAGCGTCGGGTCGATGTTGGTAATGGTCGCTAAGTATATAATGACTTGATACCCCAGTGTTTTCCATACGTCGGTACTGATGATGATCGCGCGGAACCAATCGCCGTCTTGCATCAAGCGCGTAGGCACGATGTTGATGATAATGTTGCCCAAGATGACCCACGAAAGAAAATACGGCAGGAACAAAATCGTTTGCACCGTCTTTTTGACGGGGTGAATCATGATCTCGTTCATCAAAAGCGCAAACAGAATGGACAGAACCGTCATGCAAATGATTTTCAGCAGTGCGATATAGACCGTGTTCCACATCGCCGTCAAAAAGTCGGGGCGGTTGAAGATACGGATAAAGTACTTAAACCCGACCCACGGAGATCCGAAAAAGCCTTTTACCATGCTGTAATCCTGGAATGCCATGACGACGCCGATCATCGGCAGGATCATAAAGACGAATGCCAAAACGACGCCGGGGACGAGCATGGAATGCAATGCAAGCTGTTCTTTCAGTCTTGCTTTTTTACGTATGACGCGTGACTCGGATATTGCCATTGCAAGTTACTCCCTTCGCTTATGCTTAATCGGCTGTGTGCGTCGCCTGATACCAAGCATTGACCTGCTTTTCGATCGTCTCGCCGCCGTTTTTATTGTACGTGTTTTTGTATGTGTCGAATTTCGACAGCGGTTCCTGTCCGATGATAAACTTTGAATAATACGTGCTTGTCTGTGTGTTCAGATAGTCGCCGTACACTTGCATGGAAGAAAGATTGGTGCCGTAGAATTCGTTATACTTTGCCTTTTTGGCGCCCTCCGCCAAAGCAACGACATAGGCATACCCGCCGTCGTCGTCGATCATTTCGTGGTAAATGCCCCAGCCTTCCCGCTCGTCCGACGTCATATCCTTGGTGGCTACGCTGTTTCTGTACGCCACATAATACGGATACCCCTCGGCAAAGTGCATGATCTTTTCCCGCGTGCGCATCTTGTTAAATTCGGCGCTTAGCGTCGGATTTTTTTCGATCGTCCTTACGACGTCGGGATCGAGACAGTAAAACCCGCTGTCGCCGTTGGCGCTGATCTTATAGACCGTTTCTCCGGCTTTTTCGAGCGCGGTGATTTGCGCGTTGGTAAGCGGTTTTTTCAGGCCGCCTTTAAAAATATCACGATTGGCAAATCCGGTTTTGTCTTCTTCTTTCTCGATTTCGCTGTCAGCCAAGCCGATCTCATACAGATTCTCGAACACCGACTGCACGCGCTTATATTCTTGCGCGGACGACATACCGTCCCAAATCTTCATCGGCACATACTGATAGTAGAATCCCTTGGACGGAAGCACGTCCGATCCGTAAATCTTCTCGGCGTTGTCGTTGTAGTAAATGTCGTAGAACAGATTGGCCAGCATAGCCGCCGCCTCGGGGTGCGCGCACTTAGAAGATACGAGATTGTATCCCGAAATGAGCATGGTCGGCACGACCGGATAATTCTGCTGTCCTTTGTAGGTCGGCAGATCCGACCACACCCAGTCGGCGCCTTTGACCGACGACGATTTGACGACCTCCCACACGGCGTGCTTTAACACCCACCACTCGCCGAACACGATGCCCACGTAACCGGCCGATACCTTATTCATGACCTGCGTCGAGGAAATGGTGGTGAACTGCGGGTCGAGAATGCCCTTACTGTACATCGTGTTCAACACTTCGAGCGCCGCTTTGGAGCCGTCGGACGTGTTGGACGAATGCAACTGTCCGTCCTCGCCCGTAAAGTATGCGCCCGTAGCGGACGAACCGCAAGCGTTAAACAAGCCTTCCGCCGAATACGAGCCGCCGAACGTGACGTCTTTGTATATCGAGAACGGAACGATGTTTTCTTCCTTCACGCCCGTCGCTGCGGCGATCTCCTTTTTATGCGCCAAGAACGCCTCGCCCACCGTGATCAATTCTTCGACCGAAGTCGGCATTTCGACGCCTGCGATCTCCAGCCAGTCTTTGCGAATGTACAGCCTTTGCGCCGTGGTATACTTGTTGGTCTGCTGCGGCAGCGCGTACAGGCCGCCTTCCTTCATACAGGACGTGATCAGTTCGGGCATATACTTTTGGTAATTTTCCAAAAGCGTGTCGTTCAGCGTGTAATACGCCTGCGTCAAATCGGCAAGCGCCCCGTCGTCGCGCAATTTGGCAAACATATCCGCCGAACCCGTGGCAAACATATCGGGCATATCGTCCGCCGCGATCGCCGCGCTGAGTTTTTGCTCGTAAACGGAACTTGTCGCAACGACTTTATATTCGAGTTTGATGCCGAGTTCCCTTTCTGCGATCCTGTTAAACGACTGCGTGCGCGCGGTCACGCTTTCGGGTACGCCCAAGCCCGCCTCTTTATCGTCCTCGAGAATGCCGACGGAGACGGTGATTGCCGGATCGTACTTTTTCATCGTCGGATACTTTTCGCGGAACTTCGCGTTCTGCGCCGCATCCTCGGCCGCTGTCTTAAACTCGACTTCGGGCGCGGCCAGCGTACCCGGGTCGATCGCCTCATAACTGAAGTCTTCTTTGGGCGTACAACCGGTCAGCGAGCCGATCAGCACAGCGACCGCCATAACGCAACTGAGTAGTAAAGACGTCTTTTTCATATGATCCCTCCTGAATTTTCGTTTATTAGGCGTTCGCCTTATCTTTATAGATTTCCACTTCCGACACCCACATCAGCCCGGAATACGTCGTCGAGCCTTCGACGCCCTCCGTTGTCGCGTCGCCGCGGTTTTTGGGCTGTACGACGCGTATGCGCTCGGTGGTCACGGTATCGAACTCGAACACCGTCGAATTTTGCTGCGTCAGATGCCCTTCCCAAGAGTATTCCGCTACCTTGACCCATTCGTCGTCGATCCAGGCCTCGACGTACGCGTCGCGCGCCGAGAAGATACTGCCGTTGTCGACAGCCCAGTACACGATGACACGCGAGATCTGCTGCTCGGCCTTGAACGCGAACTGGATCCAGTGATCTTTTTTCTTGTCGTCGAGACTGGCCCACGCCTCTGTTGCCCAGTTATCCTGGTCGTGATTATCGAACGTCGCATAGAACCCGTCGTTCAACGGCTTGGCGCCCGAATACCCGCCGAACACCGAATCGACCGTCACGACGCACAGCTTATTGCCCGCATACGCAAGATTCGCCTCGCTCCGATCGCCGTTGTATACCAGATCGGTCGCGCCGCTGTTGCCCAAGCCGCTCGAATCCATGTATTTGAGCGCAAGCTCGCCGCGGTTGGTTTTCGGTTTCACCCCGGGTACGGGGCAAATCTCCAACGCCCGCGAATAGGTCGTATAGGTGATGAAATCGAATTTCCACGCCTCGTCGAAACAGATTTGCGACATATATTTGTACTCGTCTTTCTCGACGTAATCGAGGACGAACACCGGCATATAGTCGTAGCGTCTGGCGCGGTTGACTAGGTTGCAACCGGCTACGTAGTTCTGCATCATTTCCTTTTCATCGCGCAAATAAAACTCTTTGGTCGTCTCGTTGTAGTTCATGCTGAAGTACTCGAACATGATGCCGTCGAGATATTGCGAAATGTACGGGAATGCGGTAAAACCGCGGTTGGCGACGATCTTGGCCTCGGGATACGCTTCGTCTAACCGTCTGCAAAGATCTTGCATTCCGCCCATGGTGGTCGGCTCGACATACACGGTGTCGAGCGTGTCGAGGAAAAACCCGTCCACGTCGTACTCCATGATTTTACGCGCCTGTTCCAATACAATGGCTTGCCAAACCGGATTGCCCGCGTCGACGTAATAGGATCCCCACGCGGCGTTCGTTTTGGGTACGCCGTCCTCGTAAATGTAGTACGACGCGTAACCGCCCTCGCCCAGCCCGTCCGCGACCCGCAGCGTGTCGTCCTCGCCGACGGTGATATACGCGATGACATACGTCCCGCTGTCGCGGATCTCTTGCACGATCTCTTTCGCGTTCTCTTTGCCGAACATTTGGTTGCTGTGAATAATCGCCACGTCAAAGTCTTTCAACGCTTCTTTGACAGGCACCAGGTCGCCGCCGTATACCGGATCGGGTTCGGCGATACCGGTCAGCGGCCCGTAATAACAGGTGAACGAATCCACATCGTTCCAGTCCTTTTTTTGCCCCGCGATCTTTTGCACCGTCGGTCTTGAAAAAATACTGATTTTTTCGTGTTTGGCGGCAGCGAGACCAAACCCCAGCCCCAGGCCGGCTCCCGTGAGTACCAGCACTGCGGCGATTGCGATCGCTACTATACGATAAGACGCTTTCTTCATTTCCATACCCCGTAAAATTTTTATTTCTTTACTAAACGGTTACTTCCATCGTTATTTTGGAAACTTGGCTTAACAATACTTTTATATACTATTTGGTTTCACCAAATAGTAACGGGGCGCGCCCCGTTAAAAAATTTTTCGATTTTTGCGGTTTTGTTCTTTTCTACTTGCCGGTCACTCTTTTTTCAAACGCCGCCATATCGATCTTCTCGCCGCCTTGCAGTCTCGATTCTTCCGCCGCGAACGCGATGAGGTGCGACGCAATCGCGTCGTCGATCGACGAGCCGGCGACGCCGCCGTTATCGAGCGCGTCAAACATCTCCGTCAGCATCTGATTATCGCCGCCGCCGTGTCCCGAAAGATCGTCGGTGAGCTTTGTTATATCGTATACCGTACTTGTCTGCCCGAACGGCGTCACGGTGACGAGGTTGAGCCGCTGATCGGCGACGATCTCGCCCAGCGTTCCCATCACCTTGAGTTCGCGGTAGTTATAGGCGGTAAAGCCGGTCATGGTGAACGATACGGTAATGTCGTCCTGCATTTGCATGTTGACGATTTGATGATCGACGACGTTGTTGTCGCAGTGATATACGCACCGTCCGTAAGGCCCCGACCGGATCGCCTCGAGCAACGTTTCTTCGGTCGGATTCTCGACCAACACGTCGCACGGCCAAGCACGATTGCCGTGGCGGTAGCCGATCTCCGGATTGTCTATGTATATATTGATTGCGCTGTACGGACACGACTTGACGTATTTACAATCGACGCACCGCGCCGCGCTACCTTCGGGCGCATGGTTTTTATTGAAATGCTTGAGCGAACCGACGGACGAAACGGACAGGCATTCTTTATCTAACAACCAACATAATATGTTGAAGTCGTGGCAGCACTTTTGCAAGATCATCGGCGATTCGATTTGATCGTTGCGCCAGTTCCCGCGCACAAAGCTGTGCGCCTGGTGCCAGTAGCAGACGTTTTCGATGGCGTTGACCGTTACCGGCTCGCCGATGACGCCGCTCTTGATGATCTCCTTGATCTTGCGATAAAACGTCGTGTATTGCAACACGTGACAAATGGTCACGCTTTTGCCGGCACGATGCGCCGCGTCGCGGATCTCGATACAGTCGGCGGCGGTGACGGCGACCGGCTTTTCCAATAAGAGATCGTATCCTCTTTCGAGCGCCTTGAGCGCGTGGGCGCGGTGCTGTCGGTCCTGTGTGGCGATGATCAGTACGTCGGCCAGTTTCTCCCGCTCGAGCAGACTTTCCGCGCTGTCGAAACAGTATGCTTCGGGAACGTTGTACTGCTCGCGCGCAAGCCGGACCTTGCTCGCGTCTATATCGGCGACCGCCGTTATTTTCATTCTGTCGGGAAATTTCTTTTGATATGCGGCA
This sequence comes from Clostridia bacterium, assembly GCA_022791055.1. Taxonomy (GTDB): domain Bacteria; phylum Bacillota; class Clostridia; order Christensenellales; family Pumilibacteraceae; genus HGM11386. The sequence goes on from JAAVYI010000015.1 coordinate 14,037, forward strand.
TAGCAGTGTAATCCTCTGCCGCCTAAGCCTACGATCGCTACCGTGTACTGTCTCATCGAGCGTCATCCTCCTGTCTTTGTAAGCGCCGTTACCGCGCGCAACCTCATTCAATCAAAAACAGTATAACACGAAATTTTCAAGCTGTCAATAGGTTTTTACTAAAAAGTTTGAACTTTTTTCTTGTTGTTTACTAAACAAAATGGGTACAAGCTGCTGAAATTTTAGTAAACAGTTGACATAACGCAAATCGTGTGGTATACTTATAGAAAATATACGCGTGGAGGCGGCATCATGTCTACGATCAGAGACATTGCGGCGGCAACGGGCGTTTCGATCGCGTCGGTGTCGCGCATATTGAATCAAGACCCCACCTATAAAGCCACGGACGCGACGCGAAAAAAGGTCATCGACGCCGCAAAAGAAATGAACTACATCATCAGCGGGCAACGTAAGCAAAAGCAGCCGCCCGAATTGCGGATCGGCTGTATCTATCGCTTGACGCCCGAACGGCAGACCGACAGCTATTTTGCGTCCATTTTGCGCGGGGTACAAAGCTATCTCGAAAAGCACGGGCATTCTTTGTCGTTCATTCATTCGCAGTTCGACATCGCGGACGAGCAAAGCCTCGAATCGGCCTTTCAGACGCCTTGCGACGGCTTGCTGATCATGGACATCCCGTCCGAAAAAGCGCTTGCCTATATTCTCTCCAAGGTCAAGCATATCGTCGGTATCGACACGCAAAACAATCGGATCGACACGGTGCGCTACAACCGTTTCGAGGCGGGCGTCACCGCGATGCAATATCTGATCGATAACGGGCATAAAAAAATTGCGTACATAGGCTCGAAACTGCCGCAGGCGAACAACCTCAATTTCGGCAGATACGAAGCCTATATCCGCATGATGCAAATCCATAATCTCCCCACTCGCCCCGAATGGAGCGTCGACTGCGAATGGAAACAACAGACCTGTTTCAATAAGACGCTCGAACTGTTGCGCGCGCCCGACGTTCCGACGGCTATTTTTACCGGCAGCGACCACATGGCGATCGCTTGCACATCCGCCCTGCACCAAATGCATCTATCCATTCCGCAAGATATTTCGGTCATCGGCATCAGCGACATCGAGGGCGCCAAGTATCACAATCCCCCGCTGACGACGGTAGCGATCCCGCAAGTACAGATCGGCGAGATCGCGGCCAAAACACTGCTTTCGCGTATCAACGGCAACGATACCGTCACCAAACAGATTTTCGTCTCCACCCGCTTAGTCGTGCGCGAAAGCGTGCGCAATCTCAACGCCTAGCGCCCGGCCAAAGGTCGCCTTGCAACGCTGTTTTCGCCGACGATCGGCAACACAAAAACGCCCCGCTTGTTCGGGGCGTTTTTGTACGAACGGTTATTTTTCCTGTTGCGAGACGATATTGACGTCCAGCTTGTTGTACGGAATTTCGATGCCCTCTTGCGCAAAGCGTTCGGTCATGCGTTCGGTCAAATCGAAATACACAGACCAGTAATTTGCGCTCAACGTCCAACAGCGGCAAACGAAGTTCAACGAACTGGCCGCCTGCTCGCTCAGACGCACGGTATAGCCGTCGTCGTGCAAAACAAGATCGTGCTCGTCGAGTACCGACTCGATCACCGCCTTGACTTTTTCGACACTCGACCCGTAGGCGACGCCGAACGTCAAATCGACGCGGCGCTTTTCTTCCGTCGAATAGTTGACGATATTGCCGCCGGCGACCGACGAGTTGGGCACGGTAACGACTTTATTATCGGGCGTCTTGACTTTTGTCGCAAACAGCGTAATCTTTTCGACCGTGCCGCTTATGCCTGCGACCTCGACGAAGTCGCCCTCGCGGAACGGGTGGTTGGTCACCAAGATCAAACCGCTCGCAAAGTTGGAAATGACCGACTGGATCGCCAGCGAGATGGCCAACGTTCCGACGGTGAACAGTGCGACAAAGCTCGAAGTGTCGATACCCAACACGCGCAAAATCGTTATCAGGTAGATAAACACCAATACGATTTTGAGAATGGTGATGATAAAGTTGCCGGCAATGCCCTTGAGTTTACTGCGGCCGATCAGCTTACGCGTGACGGCCAGCACGATTTTGATGAGGATCAGCCCGACCAAAATGACGGCCAACACGACCAGCAGTCGCACCCAACCGCGCTCGTCGATAAACCAGTTTACCAGCGACGCCCAGATTTTTTGGAAAAATCCAGCCGTCTCCGTCTCTGCGCCGGCCGCTGTTGCGAACGGCAAAAACATATACATGTAAAGCCTCCTTGTCCGGCGCCGCCTCGCGCGAACGTGCTTTCCCGCCGTGTCTGCGGTCGGCTCGGACTTAATTTAGTATACCACAATTATAGCACGGCTTTTGCCGTTTGTCAAAACTTGTCCGCCGAATGCACGCAACTTTTTCGACATTGCTCTTCGATCGGACAAATTCCGATAAAAAAGCCCCCGTTCCCCGGAGGCTATGTAATATCCGCGACCGTTCAGCACTCGTTATACGAGCGCTCGATCAGCGGCTTGGCTTTTTCGAAGTCGCGGGCGTCTTTGAGATGCAACTCGACCGCGCCGCACCCCCAATGCCCGGTGTTGGTCACGTCGCGGGAAAAGCCGTCCTCGAATTGCACCGTCGTCACGTCGAGCGGCAGATTGACCACCAGCTTTTTACGGTGCGCGACGACGGTCGCAATGTTTTTGATCTTTTTGAACGCCGCGTACAGCTTAAGATGCGTTTCCGTAACGTCGTCGCCCAGGCTCAAAATATAATTGCGGACGTCCGCATACAGCAGATTGATCGCGCGCTCTGCGCTCTCCAGTTGTTCGTCGAACGTCTTGTCCTGTCGCGATCTCCCCGCTGTTTCCGGATCGGGTAGTCCTGCGGTGACGGTTTCGTTGACCTGCTCGAACATCAGTAGCTCATCGCCGAATTTTTTATAGCGGATCAGGCTGATATTGCGGTTCATCTGTTTAATGGCCGACTCGTCGTACTTGGTAAAGTCGCCGGCAATACAGACGACGCGCGGCATCGTCCAGTCGATTTTGCCGGCCTCTTCCAAGCCGATTTTTTCGATGACCAGCACCTTAAAACTGTCCTTGTGGTCGAGCAGCCAGTTGAGATAAAACAGCCCCTGGTTGATCACGTTTTCTTTCATCGACCGTTTGTATTCGAAGATCACCGGGCAATGGTTTTCGTCGATGCCGATGCTGTCCATGCGGCCGCCGTCGGTGGTGCTGTACTCCGACGCGAGAAAGGTCACGCCGAAAAACGTTTGCATATTGTTTTCGATGACCGTCTGCAATTCCCGCTCGAGCGTCACCGTCCCCGACTTGTATTCCGCGACCTTGCCGCCGATGTTGAACAGCTTGATGTCCGCCATGATCCCGCTCCTTCTCTCGTTTTTCGTTTTATATGTTCCGTCAACTTCTTTTTTCAGTATACTATATATTTACGCAAATGTCAATCGCTGTCAGTTGCGCATCGGAATATAAAAACGGCAGGAGTTATACATTATCAGAAAGATAAATTGAAATTTATAGTTATAACCTGTTAAAAATTACTGTCCTTTCTTTCATTGATATTTTGCCGACTTCATAACCATATTCTTTTGCCTCTTTCTTATAAGTCAAAAACGAATGATTTATTTCAAACCCTAAAATGTTCTTGATTTCTTCATAAGATAATATATATTTTTCTTTATTATTATCCTCTAAATACTTCCATAACGGCTCATATTTACTCATTTTTTAACGCCTCGCAAAATTGTAATTTACCGTTCTAATCTATAATATTTGAAACCGTATTCTTCTCTGATAAACTTAAATCCAACTTTTTCAAGCACGTGTTGACTACGAGTATTTTTTATAATCGTATCAGCATTTACAGCAACCATATTCAACACTTCAA
>JAAVYI010000001.1 GCA_022791055.1 Clostridia bacterium
AATTCCGTTTCACTCAAAACTTCGTTGACTGTTGTTTTAATGTGTGTTAATTCTTTTTTTGTTCCTCTCTTTCCGATATGCTTCAGCTCTCGCTTCCGTATATCTTCTTCTCCAGAACTATTCCTTTGTCAATGTGCTAAGTGACTGCCTGTCCAACCTTGGAGAGACAGCTTTATTAGTTTATCATAAATCGGTTCTGTTTGTCAACTGTTTTTTATAATTATTTTTAATAAATTATTTGCAACGCATTGTTTTTTATTTTGGGGCGGCACTCTTTATCGGCAGATTGTTTGACTATTTCGTTTTTCCGTATTATAATAGTGCAATGAGAATCGATAAGTTCTTAAAAGTATCGCGCATTTTAAAGCGGCGCAGCGTCGCCAACGACGCCTGCGGGATCGGCCGCGTCAGCGTGTTCGGCAAACCCGTCAAACCGGCGTACCGCTTGAAAGTCGGCGACGAGGTCGAAATCGTATTCGGCAACCGCACTTTGAAGTTTCGCGTTCTCGCTCTCAACGAAAAGGCCGGCAAAGAGGAGGCTGCCTCGCTGTATGAAATCATCGAATAGCCCGCACGTTTCGGCCGTCCTGTTGTGCGCAGGTAAAGGCGCGCGCGCCGGACTGGGATACAATAAACTGCTGTATCGCGCAGACGGGCAAACCGTTCTCGAACGCACGCTCGACCGCATACAAAGTCACGTTCGGCATACGACGGTCGTCGCGGCGGCCGAGGATCACGACCGTATTTGCGAACTGCTACAGGGGCGGGAAAACATACAAATTTGTATCGGCGGGGCTACGCGCACCGAAAGCGTGCGCAAGGGCTTGGCAGCCCTGCCGCCCTGCGATATTGTCGTCATTCACGACGGCGCGCGGCCGTTCGTCGGATCGGACATCCTCGAGGCGAGCATCGATTCGGCCGTCCGATCGGGCAGCGGCATCGCCGCAGTGCCTGCGACCGACACGATCAAGGTCGTCGACGGCGATACGGTGGTCGAAACGCTCGACCGCAGCCGACTTGTCAACGTTCAGACGCCGCAAACGTTCCGCTATAACGAGATCGTCGACGCTTACGCCCGTTGTGACGGGGACTACACCGACGACAGCGCCGTATACGAGCGCGCCGGCTACACCGCACATATTGTCGCGGGCGACAGCCGCAACGTTAAGATCACTACGCCGGAGGACGTGCTGCGGCTGGGCGCGCGCGGCAAGATCGGCAGCGGGTTCGACGTACATCGGTTAGTTGCCGGGCGCAAGCTGATTTTAGGCGGCGTAGAGCTTACGCACGACAAAGGCCTGTTAGGCCATTCGGACGCCGACGTTTTGACGCACGCGATCATGGACGCGTTGCTGTCCGCGGCGGGGCTACCGGACATCGGCGTACTCTTCCCCGACAACGACGCGCAGTATAAAGACATTTCCAGTTTGACGCTGCTCGCCCGCGTATTGCAAGAGGTGCATACGCGCGGGTACGCGATCGGCAACGTGTCGGCCGTCGTCATGGCCGAAAAGCCGAAACTGGCCGCGCATATCCCCGCGATACGGGCGCGTCTGGCCGAAGCGCTCGAAACAAACGTCGACTGCGTCAACGTGTCGGCGACGACGACCGAAAAACTGGGTATCATAGGAGAAGAAAAAGGCATCGCCGCATCGGCGACCTGTCTACTGTATCACGAATATGGAAAACACCGACAACAATAATATACGCCGCGAAAAGCCGCACCGCAAGTGGTTGTTGAAGCCGGCGCAACTGATTGTGCTCAGCTTTTTGGCAACCATTTTGATCGGCACGTTGCTTTTGGCGCTACCGATAGCCAACCGCGACGGTCATTGGCTATCCTTTGTCGATGCGTTATTCACCGCGACCAGCGCTGTTTGCGTAACCGGCTTGGTTGTCGTACCCACTGCCCTTACGTTTACCGGATTCGGCCAAGCCATTTTGCTGTTGCTCATTCAAATCGGCGGCTTGGGTTTGATGACGCTGTCCAGTTTGGTGATGGTACTTTTGGGACGCAAATTGACACTCAAAGATCGCTTGGCTTTGCAAGAGGCCTTAAATCGAGACGAAATGACCGGCGTCGTGCGTCTGGTAAAAGTGATACTGTTTACCACCTTAATGATCGAGGGGATAGGCGCGCTGTTGCTCATGCCGGTCTTTGTTGTCAATAATGGCGGCATCGGCGTTTGGCAAGCGGTCTTTACTGCGATATCCGCTTTTTGCAACGCCGGCTTCGATATTTTGGGGACAGCCTCCAATCCATTCGGATCCTTGACGGCATACACCGGTAACGTTGTCGTTACATTAACCGTCATGATGTTGATTTTTTTAGGCGGTATCGGCTTTGCCGTCATTTCGGACGTGTTGCGTTGCAAGTTCCGCATCGGCAAAATGCAAATGCACACCAAGCTGGTATTATTGATCAGCATCGCGCTCATTCTGGTTGGGTTTCTCTTCTTTGTCATCGCCGAACAACATCACTCAATGGATACGCTTTCCGGCGGTTCGAAAATACTGGCGGCTCTGTTCCAAAGCATAACGGCTCGCACGGCCGGATTTAATACGGTTGATATCGCGAAAATGCACCCGGCCAGCCGCGTGTTTATGATGATGCTGATGTTCGTCGGCGCATCTCCGGGATCAACCGGCGGCGGTATCAAAACCACTACGCTTGCGCTGATTGTTTGCATGATGATCAGCGGACTGAAAAGCAAGGACGATATTGTTATCATGAAACGCAATATCCGTCCTAAAAATGCCTATAAAGCGATTGCCGTCATTTTACTCGGCTTCACGTTGGTAATGTCGTTGACCGGCATATTGACCATAACCGAAAGCGCAGCGCTCGAAGCGAATGTGTTTACGGTCGAAAACTTGATGTTCGAAGCCTTTTCGGCTTTCGGTACAGTCGGTCTGACAACCGGCGTTACCCCGCTTTTGACGATCGGCGGCCGAATCGCCGTCATGATTGTTATGTTCTTCGGTCGTGTCGGCCCGATCACAATCAGCTTAATGTTTATTTCCAAAGAGACCGAGCTAATACACTACCCCGAAGGATCGTTGATGATCGGATAACTTCACACCATTTACAGGAGATATATTCGCTATGGCAAAATTCAAAACTACGTTCGTCGTCATCGGCTTAGGGCGTTTCGGCATTGCGCTCACCAAAAAGCTGTTCAACGAGGGCGCCGAAGTGTTGGTCATCGACCGCGACCAAGAGAAGATCAACGAAATCGACGCTTACTGCACGCAAGCCGTTTGCGCAGACGCCACCGACGAGCGCGTACTGGTGAAATTAGGCGTGCGCAATCTCGACGTTGCGCTTGTTTGCATTGCCAGCGAGATCGACTCCAGTATCTTTATCACCCTGTCGCTCAAGCAACTGGGCGTGCGCAAGGTGATCGCCAAGGCGCAGGACGACAAGCACAAGCACGTACTCGAACGGATCGGCGCCGATTACGTCATCGTCCCCGAGGAAGAAATGGGCGAAAAACTGGCGGCGTCGTTGGTCAAGCCCAACATGATCGAGGTGCTTTCGCTGTCCGATAAATTCCGCATGGTCGAGATCCGCACCCCGGCAAAATGGCGCGGCAAAAAACTGGCCGAACTGGACTTGCGCAATACAGAACGCATTTCCATCGTGCTGATCAAGCGCGGGGAAACGGTCATCGCCCCGCCCACCGGCCTCGACGTCCTCGAGCCGGACGATATACTGGTTATCTGCGGCACCGTCGCCGACACAAAACGCCTGTCATCCAAAGCGACCGGCAAAGTGTTGGAGGATTGAATGCACTTTTGAATCCCAAAGGGGGGACGAAATCTTTAGCCTTTAAGAAGGCAACAACAGAACACAAGCCTTTTGACATCAAAAGGCTTGGCGAAAACTGTAAGGGAGAGGGACACTTTCGACTGTGTCCCTCTCCCTTAACTCTCTCCCCGCAACGACAACCAGCTTGCAGCATAGCTGCTGCGCCGCTTTGTCTAAAAAATGTCCCCCGGACATTTTTTGCGGCACACAGTGCCGCCGCGTCGCGCCCTACGGGAAGCGAATCTGACGAGTTCGCACAAACCGACAGTTTGTCATTTCGACCGAAGCGGAGAAATCTAGCCGAAGGCGTATTGATAATTGATTCGCTTCGCTAGCCACTTGCGAACCGCGCAGGGCGACAAAGTGATAACTGCATAACATTATCATTTATAAATTGTCGAGTTCGGCCAGCCACAGGTCGGCTTGTGCGTCGGACGGCATACGCCAATCGCCGCGCGGCGACAGCGAGACCGATCCGACTTTGACGCCGTCGGGCATGGCCGAACGCTTGAACTGCTGCGAGAAGAAACGGCTATAGAAATTTTTGAGTGTCTGCCGCAACGGTTCGGCGTCGATTTCGGGGAACGCGCAACGCGCCAACCAAAGCACTTTTTTAGGCGCAAAGCCGTAGCGCACGACATAATACAAAAAGAAGTCGTTTAACTCGTATTTGCCGATCTTATCTTCGGTCGACTGCATTTTCCCCGCTTTCGCCGGAATCAGCTCGGGCGAAATTTCGGTGTTCAAAATGTCGGTCAATACTTTTTTCAGTTTAGGCACACGGTCGGCCTCGGCGGCGATCAAATATTTGACCAACGTTTTGGGTACAGAGGCATTGACGCCGTACATCGACATTTGGTCGCCGTTGTAGGTCGCCCACCCGAGCGCCAGTTCGCTCAAGTCGCCCGTACCGATGACAAGCGCGTTGCACCCGTTTGCAATGTCCATCAAGATCTGCGTGCGCTCCCGCGCCTGCGCGTTTTCGTACACGACGTCGGTGACGCGCTCGTCGTGGCCGATGTCGGCAAAGTGCGCCTTGACCGCCGCCGAAATATCGATCTCCCGCCCCGTCGCGCCGACCGCCTCGATGAGCGCCGCGGCATTCTTGCGCGTCCGCTCGCCCGTCCCCAGGCCGGGCATGGAAACGGCAACGATCTCTTGCGGCTTTCGTTTGAGCAGCGCATAGGCGCGCGCCGTCACCAGCAGCGCAAGCGCCGAGTCCAGTCCGCCCGACACGCCGATCACCGCGCCGCAACCGGTGTGCGCCAGTCGCTTTTTGAGCGCGAACGCTTGCATATCGAGAATGCTTTGCGCGCGCGCGCGGCGTTCCGTTTCGTCCGACGGCACAAACGGTGTGCGGGAAAGTTGCGGCTTGCTTTCGGCAACCGCCGCGGTAAACGGCACCGTGCGGCTGTCGCAAGCCGTAAACGTATTCATGCGGCGACGCTCGAATAACAATTTTTCAAGATCGACGTCGGCCGTCGCAACGCCGTCCGCAAACGGCGCGCTTTCGGCGACGGTCGTTCCGTTTTCGGCAATCAGCTGATGCGCGGCGAACACCAGATCGCCGGTCGATTCGTCGCTGCCTGCGTCGGCGTACATATACGCGCAAGCGCAGCGACCCGACTGGCTTTCGACTAACTTACGCCGCCAATCGGCTTTGCCGACCGTCTCGTCGGAGGCCGACAGATTGACGACGACCGTCGCGCCGCACTGCGCCGCAACCGACGACGGCGGACACGCCACCCAAAGATCTTCGCAGATTTCTGCCGCTACTTTCAGCCCCGGCACGTTGACGGCCTCGAATACAAGCGACGCGCCGAACGGAACGGCCGCGCCGGCCAATGCGATCTCACCCGACGCGCCGATGCCCGACGTAAAATGCCGCTGCTCGTAAAACTCCCCGTAGTTGGGGATATGGCATTTCGGCACGACGCCCAACGCCTTGCCGCCGCACAGCGCCACCGCGCAGTTCAAGAGCTTGCCGCCGAACACAAGAGGCGCGCCGACAATAAACAGTACGCCGGTATCGGCCGTCGCCGACGCAATGCGCGCGATCGCTTGCTTTGCGCCGTCGATCAGTGCGGTTTGCAAAAACAGATCGCCGCACGTATAACCGGTCACGCACAGTTCGGGAAACGCGGCGACGGTCACGCCGTCGGTCTCCGCTTGGCGCACGGCGCGCACGATCATTTCGGCATTATACTTGGGATCGCCCACCCGTAGCGGCGGCGCATAACACCTCAGCCGCACATATCCGTATGGCATAACGGGTACCTCCTGTTTTTAACGATATGCGAAGTCGCTCTTACTCGTAAGAGATTGCCGCAGTCGGGACGCCCTCGCAATAACATTTCCGCACGGTCATTGCGAACATTAAGCGCAGCAATCTCTTGCGGTCATCCTTTCGCGTTGAACATCTTGTTCGTCGCGGCCAAGATCCACCGCTGCGGCAACAATTTTTGCGCGATATACAGCGCTTTATATTTCGCGCCGATGATGACCATCGGTTTTTTGCCTTTGTCGCACACGCGCAAGATTTTCCGCGCCACCTTGTCGACGTTCATGCGCTTATTCTGCCGGCTGTCGATGTGCGCGGCCGACCGTTCCGACGCCTGCCCGTAGCGCTCGCTGACCGTCACTTGCTTGATTCGGTTTTCGGTAAACTCGGTCTTGACGTCGCCGGGGCAGACGGTGACGACGCGAATGCCCGCGCGTTTTAACTCCATATTGAGACCCAGCCCCAACATATTAACGGCCGCTTTGGCCGCGCAATAGATCGTGCGATACGGCAACGCGAACAGCGCGCAAGCCGACGAAATATTGACGATACGACCGCCTCTGCCCATCCATTGCAACGCGTGGCGGCAACAGGCGTACAGTCCGAAATAGTCGACCTCGAACACGTAGCGCGCCTTTTGCGGGTCAAGCAGCTCGGTCGCGCCCGAAATGCCCAGGCCTGCGTTATTGACAAGCAAATCGATCTTGCCGTAGCGCGCGCCGATCTCGGCAAACGCCGCCGCCACTTGCGTTTCGTCGGTAACGTCGCAAGCCAGATCGTTCTCGCCCGGTCTGCGGCAAAGCCCGATCACGGTATCGCCGCGACTGCGCAACAGGCCGCACAACGCCCGACCGATCCCGCTCGACGAGCCGGTCACGACGACGATCTTATTCAATATACGCCACCCCGAACGCGCCCGCGCCGACGTGAATGCTGACGACCGGGCCGACGGTGCGCAAATGGATCTTGACCGACGGGAACCGCTTACCGAGCTTTTCGACGAGCGGCGTCACGTCGGTTTCCTCGCCGACTTTCATGACGAAAATGCGCCGCGCCGTGTCGGGGATCTGCGCCATAAGCTCGTTGACGCGCGCCGTCACGCCGCGCGCATTGGAAAGAAAACGCACTTTGGATTTGACGCCGAACACCGGGCGGGTGTTGAGCGTGGTGTTGGCTTGCTTACCGGTGTAGCGGCCGCCTTTGTTGAGTGGCGCCAAACTTTCGACGCTGAACACAACGCCGATCCGATCGCGCAAAGCCTCTAAGCGCTTTACGATGTCGTCGATCGGCATATCGCAAACCACCATATTGACCGCCTCGTCGACCAGCAAATGCTGTCCGGCGTTGATCGTTCCCGAATCGACGACGCGCACCACGCCGTCGACCTGTTTGGCCGCGGCCGACGCCAACGCATATGTCCCCGACAGCGCGCCCGACAGCGTGATGACCAGCACTTCGCTGCCCTCGCTCGTCAGCTTATGCAAAAGATCGAGAAACGCGCCCATCGACGGCTGCGAAGTCTTGAGGTCGCAACCGCGCATATGCTCGAGAAACGCGCCGTTTTCGCCGCGGCACAATTCCTCGAACGGCTTGCCGTCGATATAGTAATGCAGTCCGATGCGTTCTACACCGATACGATCCAACTCCTGCCGTGAATACCCTGCGGAAGAATCGGTCACTATGGTTATCATTTCTCTCTCCTCTTTCTAGCGAAATTCCCTATCTTTTCGAAATTTCCGTCCTGAAAAACCCCGTTCACACTTCGCTGCCGAACTTGCGGAATCGATCGTACCGCTTTTGCACCAACGTCGCAACGTCCGTTGCGCAAGCGGTATCGAAAAACGCGGCGATGTCGCTTTTCAGTTCGGAAAAAAATTCCTCCGAAAATTCGCGCTCGGCAATCACTTTTTCGACCGCGCCCAAATTCAGCAAGTCGTCCGCCGTCATTTTGAGCCGTTCGGCCGCGTCCGCCGCTTTGGCCGCATCCTTATACAGGATCGACGCGCACCCTTCGGGCGAAATGACCGAATAGGTCGCCGTCTCCGTCATCCAGACGTTGTCGGCAACCGCCAGTCCCAGCGCGCCACCGCTGCCGCCCTCGCCGATGACGATCGACAGGATCGGCGTTTTCAGCCCCGACATGACGAGCAGATTATCGGCGATCGCCTCCGCCTGGCCGCGCTCTTCCGCGCCGATGCCGCAGTAAGCGCCCGACGTGTCGACAAAGCACAATACGGGACGGTGAAATTTTTCGGCCTGCCGCATCAGCCGAAGCGCCTTGCGATAGCCTTCGGGCGAGGCGCAACCGAAGTTGCGCAGTACTTTGGCGTTGGTATCTGCGCCTTTTTCGATGCCGATGACGGTCACGGCGCGGCCGTCGATCGAACCGATGCCGCCGACGATCGATTTATCGTCGGCAAATTTGCGGTCGCCGTGCAATTCCAAAAACCCGTCGACCGTCTTTTCGATATACTGTAGCGCCGTCGGCCGCGCCTTGTCGCGCGAACGCGCTACGATCTCGTAAGCTGTCATACGCCCTCCTCATGCAACGCCAAAATCGACGCCAGCGTCTCCCGCATCTTGCGTCTGTCGACGATCGCGTCGATAAATCCTTTGTTTAAAACAAATTCGGCCGACTGGAATCCTTCCGGCAGCTTTTGGCGAATGGTCTGTTCGATGACGCGCGGCCCGGCAAACCCGATGAGCGCGCCCGGTTCGGCCAAAATCATATCCGACTCGAATGCGAAACTGGCCGAAACGCCGCCTGTCGTCGGGTTGGTCAATACCGAAATATACAGCAGTCCCTCGTCGGAATGCCGCCCGACGGCCGCCGCGGTTTTGGCCATTTGCATCAACGAAACGATGCCCTCTTGCATACGCGCGCCGCCCGACAGGATAAAGCCGACGACCGGCAGACGGTATGCGGTGGCGTGCTCGAACAAGCGCGTGATCTTCTCGCCGACGACCGCGCCCATCGATCCCATCATAAAACGGTAGTCCATGGCAAAAATACCGATCTTGTGGCCGCCGACGCAGCAGACGCCGGTCACGACGCCCTCGTTTTCTCCGCTGTGCTGCCGCGCCTTTTCCAGTTTTTCGTCGTAGCCGGGAAATTCCAGGCGGTTGACAGAGCCGAGTTCGGCGTCCAGTTCCTCGAACGTATCGGGGTCGGCGGTAAACAGAATGCGCTCGCGCGCGCCCACCTTCATATGAAACCCGCATTTGGGACAGATATACAACGCGTCGGAAAGCGCGCTTTTGGGCGCAATGGCGCGGCACTTTTCGCACTTGACGGCCGCGTCCTCCGGCACATGCGCCGCGTTCGGCGCGCCTTCTCCTTCCAACGCGATATTCGGTTTGCGGAAGTTGAAGAATTTTTTGAATTTTTCTATATCGAATGCCATTTGGCTTATTTACCTCCTTGATAAGAATGGTATATACGGGAAACCTATCGGGTACCCGACAGGTAGGATAGACAAAGTAAAAAATGATTTTGCGCGGCCGTTTGCGTTCTTCGCGTCGCCGCCTCGCATTTTGTGCGCGATACGCCGGCGTCGCATACAAGCGGCCGGCGTATGCGGTCTACAGCTTTTTAAATTCTTCGATGGCCTCGCCGATCCAACCGGTGGTGTACGTGCCGTCGACAAACTCGTCGGACGCGAGGATCAGACTTGCCAGTTCGGCGTTGTAATTGACGCCCTCGATGACCAGCTCGCATAAAGCCGCCTGCATCTTGCGGATCGCCTCGCGGCGGTCGCGGGCATGCACGATCAGCTTGCCGATCATGCTGTCGTAATACGGCGGTATGGTGTAATCCTGATAAATCGCGGTGTCAAACCGCACCCACGGCCCGCCGGGGATATGCAACAGTGAAATTTTGCCGCAAGACGGTCGGAAGTCGTTGCGAAAGTCCTCCGAATTGATGCGGCACTCGATCGCGCACCCGTCGGGGCGAATATCCTTTTGCGTATAGTTTAGCTCCAACCCGGCGGCAATGCGGATCTGCCATTTGACGAGGTCGACGCCTGTCACGTATTCGGTGACGGGGTGTTCGACCTGCAAACGGGTGTTCATTTCCATAAAGTAAAAATTATCGCCGTCCAATAGATATTCGACGGTGCCGGCATTGGTGTAGCCGACGGCTTTGGCCGCCGCCACGGTCGCCGCTTGCATTTTCTTGCGAATGTCGGGACGCATGACCGGGCAAGGGCTTTCCTCGACCAGTTTCTGATTTTTGCGCTGTACCGAACAGTCGCGTTCGCCCAACGTGATCACGTTGCCGTGCTTGTCGGCCAAAATCTGCATCTCGACGTGCTTGACGTGTTCGAGATACTTTTCCATATACACTTCGCCGTTGCCGAACGCCGACATCGCCTCGCTCGAGGCCATTTGTATGGCACGCGGCAACTCCCCGCGGTCGCGCACGATGCGAATCCCGCGGCCGCCGCCGCCGGCGCTTGCCTTGACGATGACCGGAAACCCGATCTTGTCGGCCACGCGCACCGCCTCGGCCTCGTCGGTGATCGCGTCCATGCCCGGTACGATGGGAACGCCGGCTTTGGCCATTGTGCGCCGCGCCTCGTCCTTGTTGCCCATGCGCTTGATGACCTGCGACGACGGCCCGATAAAGGCAATGCCGCACGTCTCGCACAGTTCGGCAAACTGCGGATTCTCGCTCAAAAGCCCGTACCCGGGATGAATGGCCTGCGCCCCGGTCGCCGCAGCAACGTCGATCAGCGCGGTCATATTCAAATAGCTGTCCTTTAAAAGCGCCGGGCCGATGCAATAGCTTTCATCGGCCAAATTGACGTGCAACGCGTCGCGGTCGGCCTCGCTGTACACGGCGACGCTGGAAATGCCCATCTCTTTACAGGCGCGTATGATACGCACGGCGATCTCGCCGCGGTTGGCAATCAGAATTTTCGTAAACATAGAATTTTACGTCCTTAACGGGGGTCTCTTCTAAGAGAGGAATGGAGCATACATGACGGCGGCGGCAAGCAGCCGCCCTACGGGACACATTGTGATGCCGCTTTCGTGAAACAGATTGCTTCGTCGGCCGTTGGCCTCCTCGCAATGACAGGATAAAACGGTTGATCCATTTGACGACAGGGGTAAAGACCGTGGAGACGGGTGCGTAGAGACGCAACAGTCGGCGACCGGGCGAAGACGTGTAGTTCTTCCTACTCAACTGAGCCCGGGCGTCGAACGTAGCGACTATACGCGCCCGTATACGCGGTCGCTAAAACAGTTTGAACAGCACCTGCCCAAACTCCACCAAATTGCCGTTCTGCGCGCAGATCTCGACGACTTCGCCGTCGCGTTCGGCCACGACCTCGTTCATCAGTTTCATGGCCTCGATGATGCACAGCGTTTCGCCCTTTTTGACTTTCTGTCCCTTGGTGACAAAAGCGGGCGCGTCGGGACCGGGCGCGGCATAGAAAATGCCGACCATCGGCGACGTGACCTCTTCGACCAGGTTATAATCGAGTATACTCTCGCCGGCGCCGTCGACCGCAGGTTTTACGGGGCGTTCGGTCGGCTGCTGCATGATCGCGCTTTCATGCACGACCACCTGGGGCGCAGCGCCGGCCGCGTTCTTTTCCAGGCTGACGCGCAACGTTCCGCCGTCGGTTTGATCCTCGACCTCCAATCGGTTAAGCGAGCTGTTCTCCAAAATGGCCACCAAATTTTTGACCGTCTTTATATCCATAGCGATCTCCTTCTTTTAGCGTTCCCCGCCGCGCGGAAAAACTTACACCCGGGTGGACAACGCAAGTCCGCCGACTTTCTAAGCCTTTTTAAATGCCAAACAGGCGTTGTGTCCGCCGAATCCGAGCGATGCGCTCAAGGCGTATTCAAACGGCTTTTTCACCGCTTTGTTGGGCGTAACGAACAAATCGCAGTCCGGGTCGGGCTGCTCGTAATTGATTGTCGGCGGCGCAATGCCTTCTTTCAACGCCATGACGCAAGCGAGCGCCTCAACCGCGCCGCCCGCGCCCAGCATATGCCCGGTCATCGACTTGGTCGACGACACGGTAAGATTGTACGCCTCGTCGCCGAACGCGCGTTTCAACGCCGCCGTTTCGGTCTTGTCGTTGAGCGGTGTGGACGTCCCGTGCGCGTTGTAGTACACGTTTTTGCCCGAGGTAATGCCGCTCTGCTCTTTGGCCAAACGAATGGCCGCGCCGCTGGAGACCGCCTCCGGTTCGGGCGCCGTCATGTGATACGCGTCGCACGTGTTGCCGTAGCCGGTCATCAGCGCGTAGATCTTCGCGCCGCGCTTAATCGCATGTTCGTATTCTTCGAGTACCAGTACGGCTGACCCCTCGCCCATGACGAAACCGTTGCGCCGCTTGTCGAACGGAATGCTCGCGCAGTCGGGGTCGGTCTCAAACGACAGCGCCATACAGGAAATGAACCCGCCGAACGCCAGTTCGTTGATCGCCGCCTCGCTGCCGCCGGCAATCACCGCATCGGCATACCCGTGGCGAATGGCGCGATAGGCCTCGCCGATCGCGTTCGACGATGTGGCGCAAGCGGTGACGATCGGCAGGCACACGCCGCGCGCGCCGTAGGTCTTGGCGACCATGCCGCTTGCCATATTGATGATCATCATCGGCACGAAAAAGGGCGAGATCTTGCGCGGGCCGCCGTCGAGCAGCTTGCTGTGTTCGGTCATCAGCGTGCTGATACCTCCGATCCCCGAACCGATGTATACGCCCAGCCGCTCGCTCTCGAGCGTGCCGACAACGCCGCTGTCGTCAACCGCCTCTTTGGCCGCGGCCAGCGCGTACTGCGTGAACAAATCGAGTTTGCGCACGTCACCTTTGGAAATGCCGAATGCCACAGGGTCGAAATCCTTGACCTCTGCGGCTAATTTTGCTTTAAATTCGGTTGTGTCGAAACGGGTCAGCGGCGCGATGCCGTTCTTGCCGGCGACCATAGCCTCCCACGTTTCGGGTGCGTTCTGTCCGATCGGCGTCACAGCGCCCAATCCCGTTACAGCAACAATTCTATCCATAAAGTATTTATCTCCTTATTTTGCAAAACGCCGCCGCTTTATCCCTTTTCGGCGGGAGGTACACCGCTCTACTTTATATTGCGTTCCGCATGTATGAGATTGCTTCGCTCGCAATGACGACCGTTTTCGGTATCAATACAGCAATTAGGCGGTGTAGACGAGGTTAGAGAGCGGCAACAGTTGGCAAGTCGACGAGTGGAGCGTAGTTCAAGCTACGTGACCGAGTCGACTTGCCAAACGTAGCCGCTATATGACCTCGTATACGCCGCCGCTATGCGCCGTCAAATATATAGGCCGCCGTCGACTTTGATAACCTCTCCCGTAATGTAACGCGCGCCGTCGCCGAGTAAAAAGGCGACGGTGGCGGCGACGTCGTCGACTGTGCCGATCGTACCCAAAGGAATGCCGGCGCGTATGGCGGCTTGTTGGTCGTCGGTCAGCTTGGCGGTCATATCGGTATCGATAAAACCGGGCGCGACGGCGTTACAGGTGATCGACCGCGAGGCAAGCTCGCGCGCGACCGATTTGGTCATGCCGACGACGCCCGCCTTGCTGGCCGCATAGTTGACCTGTCCGGCGTTGCCCATAAGCCCGACCACGCTGGAGAGGTTGACGATCCGCCCCTCTTTTGCACGCAAAAGCACAGGAGTCAGATGTTTGATCATGTTAAAACTGCCCTTTAGATTGACGGCAAGAACGCGGTCGAAATCGGCCTCGCTCATTCTCAGCAACAATTTGTCGCAAGTCACGCCGGCATTGTTGACCAGTCCCCAAACGCTGCCGAAATCGGCGACGATCGAAGCGACCAAATTCTTTGCCGCCTCGAAGTCGGAAACGTCGCATTGATAGGCTTTGGCGCGCACGCCCAACTTTTCGCAGTTTGCAACCGTCTCTTGCGCGGCGTCCGCGCGTCCTGCGTAGACTACGGCGACATTCGCGCCGCATTGCGCGCAGTGGCGGGCGATCGCCGCGCCGATTCCGCGGCTACCGCCGGTGACGACGACTGTCTTTCCTTTCAGCATACCGGTCGACCTCCTTTTCAGGCTTTATACTTTTTTTACGTTTCGGGTAAAATCTTTTTGACCAGGCCGGTCAGCACTTTCCCCGGTCCGCACTCGACGAAATTCTCAGCGCCGTACAGTTCGAGATTGATCACCGTATCGACAAAGCGCACGGGAGATATGACCTGCGCGGCCAAAAGTTTGCGCATGGCGGCCGGATCGGTCGGATACGGGGCGGCCGTGCGGTTGGCGAACACGGGCATAGCGGGCATATCGAACGGAATGTCCGTCAAAAACGCCTGCAACCCGTCCGCCGCCGTCTGCATGAGCGGACAGTGGAACGCGCCCGATACATTGAGCCGAATCCCGCGACCGCCCGCGGCTTTGGCCGCTTGCAAAACGGCATCGGCGGACTGCGCCGCACACGCAATCACCGTTTGTTCGGGGGCGTTATAGTTGACCGCCCAAGCATTCGGGATCGATTTAGCAATTTCTTCGACCGCCTCGCACGCCAAACCGACGACGGCGATCATCGCCCCCGCGTGTTCGGCTGCGGCCGCATCCATCAGTTCGGCGCGCTTACAGATGACGCGCAGTCCGTCCTCGACGGTGAGCGCGCCGGCATAGGTGAGCGCCGGAATTTCGCCGACCGAAAAACCGCAAACCGCCATCGGTCGGCCGTGCGTCTCTTCCGCGACATAGGCGTAAGCCAGATCGGCAATGAACATAGCCGGCTGGGTGTTGACCGTGCGGTTCAGTTCGTCCTGACTGCCCTCGAGCATCATCGAAACGATGCCCGGGCGTATGCGCTCGGCCGCATCGAACAGCCGCGCAACTTGCTCGTTGCCTCGGCATTCGGCCGCCATACCTACCTTTTGCGCGCCTTGTCCCGCAAACAGAAATGCCGTGTTCTTCTCCATACTGCCTCCGCTTTATGCCGTTGTTGTCGGCGTTTAAAAAACTACTGCTTGATCTCCTCGATCTTCTTCACCAAATCGCCGACGGTGTTGACGACCAAATCGTCGCCGAGCGTGATGTCGAATTTCTCTTCGATCTGCATCATCAGATCGACTTTATCGAGCGAGTCGAATCCGAGATCTTCAAAAGTCGTTTCTGCGGCGATGGTCAGCTCCTCGCCCTTGTAGTCGTTGACGATTGCTTTCAATTCTTCCAATACGTTCATAGTGTGTACTCCTTACAGTGTGTTTTTATAAAAAGAGGCGCGGCCTCGTTTTTACCTTTTGGAAAGCGCCTTGAAAAAGGCGACGCATTTCCCTGCACCCGTCCCCGTCGTAAACCGATACGGCACGGCGTTATAGGTAAATGCGATTTTACTGTGCAAATGCAATAAACCGGTACGGCATTCGACATGTTTCAGCGAGCCGGCCGGCGCGGTCAATATGATCTTGACGGCCTCGTTTTCATGGTTGGACTCGAAAACCGTCACTTTTTCGCCGCATACCGTCACCAAATAGCGCAGCCCGGCGGACGCTTGCCCGTAGGCGTATATACCGCGTTCATCCAGGTATCCGCCGGCGAAAAGTTCTTGCAACACGTCCTTACTTTTCATCGCTTATTTCGTCCACTCGATCAGCGCGGCGCCCGAAGTCAGTCCGGCGCCGAACGCCACCATCAACAGCTTGTCCCCGCGTTTGAACGTGTCGGCACGCGCCGCCTCGTCCAGTAGCAGCCCGATCGACGTCGACGACACGTTGCCGTGCTTGCCGATATTGACCAGCACCCGCTCGCCGGCGATCTTCATGCGCGCGGCCGCAGCGTCGATGATGCGGCTGTTGGCCTGGTGCGGCAAAAACCAATCGACGTCCGCCGTCGTCAGCCCGGCTTTCCCTAGCACCGTCTCGATCTCCGTCATCATCGTGCCGACGGCAAAGCGATAGGTCTCCTGTCCGTTCATGTGCAACACCGAGGCCGGCTTGTCCGCCGTATCGAACGGGCTGTTTCCTACCAAGTGCGTCCCGTAGATCGTAGACGTGTTGCATTGGCACGCGATGTGCGTGGCGATCAGTCCCGGCCCTTTGCGCACAACCACCGCCGACGCGCCGTCGCCGAACAGCACGCAAGTCGAACGATCGTTCCAGTCGGTCAGCTTACTGAGTAGCTCGACCGTAACGATCAACGCCGTTTGCGCGCGCCCGCTTTCGATAAAGCTGTCGACGGTCTCAAACGCGTACATCAACCCCGAACAGGCGGCGTTGATGTCGAACGCAGGCACGTTCAGCCCCAACGCTTCCCCGACCGCGCAGGCCTGGGCAGGCGTGAAAAAATCGCCCCGCATCGTCGAACACACGATCAGGTCGATCTCGTTCGGATCGATCCCGGCGTTCGAAATGGCGGCGCGTGCGGCGGCAGTCGAAAGCGAGGTCGCCGTCTCTGTGGTGACGACCCGTCTTTCTGCAATACCGGTACGCGTGCGGATCCACTCGTCGGAAGTTTCCATTATCTCGGCAAGGTCGAAATTGGTCACGACCTTAGCGGGCGTACTGCTGCCCGTACCCAAAATCGAAAATGACATAATTATATGATATAACACCGACGAAAATCTGTCAAGGGTTTGGGCGTCGCCTGACTAAATTTAATGTCGGTATACACCGAAAAACGGGTTTCCGGCGGCCTAAACGGATCGTATCACAGCGTACTGACCGTGTTTTTCCCGTCGGTCGCAAGCGTTTTGATTCCGGCCGTATGACTGAGCGCGGCGATCCGCTCGCCCGCCGTCTCGTCGATCGCGCCGACCACGCAGACGGCAAAATCGCACCAGCCGCGCAATTTCAACCAGTAATCGGCGTCGAGCGCGTCGTCGTCGACCAACAGCCCGATGCGGTACTCTTTCAATTTAAAGACCTTGACCGAACCGCTGCCGCAATCGGTAATGTCGTACAGCTTGCCCTTGTGACAGACCGCCACGCTCATCGGCGCGCCCGGCGAAGAAAACCCGGCCATCACCGTGCCGTCCTTTGTCCCGGACAACGCCGCCAACTCTTTAAGCGCCGCCGACGCGCCGACCAACTCCTGTTCTAGGGCAATCGACCGCTCGAACCCGAATACCGTCACATCGGCCAACTCCCCGTTGCCCACGCTTACCACCAAATCGCCATACGCATAATAATCCATACTCCATACTATGGGGAGATTCTTTTTACTGTTACACAAACTTTTATCATTTAAAAGTTACAAAATCTTTTGCCTTTAGAAAAGGCGGCAATTCAATAATCTTACCTTTTGGCGGCAAAAGGTAAGCGAAAAGCCGTAAAGGGGAGGGACACTTCAGGCTGTGTCCCTCCCCTTTAAACCCCACCTCGCAACTGCCAAAGACTATGCCTTTGGAATCCTCTTTATAAGATAAATAAAGTATCGCCGCTGCTTGCGAAAAAAGATTAGTTTTGTGTTGTCCGACTTCTTAGTTGTATTGTGCGAACTCGTCTTTTGTCACCCTCGGAGCGAAAGCCGAGGGGGGCTAGCGTAGCGAATCCATGATTTTATACACCTTCGTACATTTCTTCACTTCGGTCGAAATGACAAAAGGTCGGTTTGTGCGAACTCGTCAGATTCGCTTTCCCTTTGGGCGCGACGCGGCGGCATTGCGTGCCGCAAAAAATGTTCGGGGAACATTTTTTACATGAGCGGCGCAGCAGCTATGCTGCAAGCCGGTTGTCGTTGCGGGGAGAGAGTATAGATTCGTCACGAATCCGTAAATCATATAATTGACTGTCTATCAAATCGGGGTTTTCCGTGCGATAAGCCAGTATTCGCGAATATGTAGCTTCGTCTTTAACCGTAAATAGCACTTTATCGATTTTAGATGATGCAGATGCGGTTGTTTGTAAGGACACTGAAAATGCAACCGCAAATCATGCGAGGGCAAAACCGACCGTTACGAATAGTTTGTGAATGCGCTTCATTATTGATCTCCTTTTTTGTTGATCGTGTACAAAATTTCTCCTAACCCGATGACTACGAATCCACCGATTAGCCCAAGGACTAAAAAGGGAAACTGAAAGATGTTGTATGGCGTCGCAAAACAAGTTAGCCCGACGACAATAGCCAAGACAAGCAAGACAATCCCTACCAGAGACAACCAACGATACTTCATCCAACC
Organism: Clostridia bacterium; assembly: GCA_022791055.1. GTDB lineage: Bacteria > Bacillota > Clostridia > Christensenellales > Pumilibacteraceae > HGM11386. The sequence goes on from JAAVYI010000001.1 coordinate 18,235, forward strand.
TCCTTTACAAATCGTTAAAAAGGCTACCCATATATAGGGTAGCCCTCTATCGCATACAATATTTACGACATTCGCTTTCCCTACGCGAGAATTACCTCACAGGTTCGACGAGTTCATCCCTTTCGGAATGTCTCAGCTTTACAGCACCTCGAAACGATTATATTGTTAGTATATCATAGAATCGTATTTTTGTAAATACTATTTTAAAATTTGTAAAAGAAAATATATTCGAATATTTGCAACATTTGAATGGCAACCGCCCTACTCGATAAGAGGAACGGCGACAGCAAGCTGCCGCCAAAAGGTCGGGGTTCCGTTTTGCTCGCTTTTTCAAAAGAATAACAACCCTATTAACCTTATTTTTCGGTTTTCTTTTTATTCCCTTTATAGGCCAACAACAGCGACGAGTGCAACACGACCAGGACGCTGGACACGTTGTGTACGAGCGCGCCGGTGATCGGGTTGAGTAAACCCAGCGTACTTAAGACCACCGAACAGACGTTGATCGTCATCGACAAAATGATGTTGATCTTGATCGTCGTCAAGGCTCTGCGTCCGAGGCGCACGAGCAGCGGCAACTTCTTGATGTCCGAGGTCATCAGCGCGACTTCGGCGGTCTCGATCGCGGCGTCGCTGCCGAGCGCGCCCATAGCGACCGACGTATCGGCCAACGCCAACGCAGGCGCGTCGTTGACCCCGTCGCCCACCATACAAACCTTTCGGCCGTCGGCTTTCATGCTTTCGATTTTCTCCAGTTTCTGTTCGGGCAACAGCGAGTGGCAACATTGCGTGATGCCCAGCGTTCCGGCCACACTTTCGGCCACACTGGCATTGTCGCCGGTCAGCATCACGCTGTCGATCTTCATGTCTTTCAGTTCGGCGATCGCGTCGGCCGCGCCGTCGCGCAATCGGTCGGCCAAAGCCAGCAATCCGATCGCCTTGCCGTCCTCGACGACGGCGACCACCGTTTTACCCTCGCCCATCAGCGCGCGGGCGCGTTCGGCGGGCGCGGCGATCCCATCGGCCGCAAGCGCGTCGAACTTGACGACCTTACAGCTTTTGCCGTCTACCGTCGCCGCAACGCCTGCGCCGACCAACGAACGGGTATCGGTCGCGTTCGGGATCTCGACGCGTTCGGCGCAAGCGGCATAGACCGCCTTGGCGAGCGGGTGTTCGCTGAAACGCTCGCAAGCGCCGGCCACCGCCGCCACGCGCGCCTCGTCGCCGTCTAACGCAATAAAATCGGTCACTTCGATGTGCGCCTCGGTCAGCGTTCCCGTTTTGTCAAAGGCCACCGTGTCGATGTGCGCCAGCGTTTCGAGCGCGCCGCCGCTTTTGATCAACATGCCTTTCTTGGTCGCGTTGCCCAGTCCCGCCGCGATCGCCGTCGGCGTAGCGAGCGCCAACGCACACGGACAGAACACCACCAACATGGTGACGGCGCGTTCGACCGCTTCGGTCACGCCGACCCGGAAACCGAAGTACGCGACAAAGAAGATGATCACCGAAAGAATAAGCGCGCTCGGCACAATGTAACCCGCCCAACGGTCGGCCACCTTGCTGATCGGCGCCTTTTTGCCCTCGGCCTCTTCGACCAGTTTGCGCAACTTGGTGACGGCCATATCGTCCTGCGCGCGGGTGACGCGCACGGTCAGCGCGCCTTGCTTGTTCCAAGTGCCGCCGTACACGCTGTCGCCCACGCCTTTGTCGACCGGCACGCTTTCGCCCGTCATGACCGACTCGTCGATACTGGTGCTGCCCTCGACGATCACGCCGTCGACCGACAGCATATCGTTGGGCAATACGACGACCTCGTCGCCGACGCGCACTTCGGACAGCGGTTTCTCGACGATCTGCCCGTCGATGCGGTATTTGGCGGTCGTCGGCGCCAGCTTGACCAAACGCTCGACGCCCGAACGCGCTTTTTTGACGGTCAAATTTTCCAACATTTCGCCCAGCGTCATCAGCCAAGCGACTTCACCGGCGGCAAAAATGTTGCTGTGGCTATGGTCGGCGTGTCCGAGGACACCCGTCCACATCAGAATTTCCAACACGATACATGCGGTGATCGACATTGAAATCAGCAGCCCCGAACTGATCTTGCCGCGGCTGAGACGCTTGAACGCGCCGATGAAGATCGGCGGCGCGCACAGTACGACGGCGATCCAGCCGAAATCGAGATATTTCCAAATCGGGTCGTTTTTGAGCGGCGCGATAAAGCTGACGATCAGCGCGGCGAGCGATACACCCAAAATGACGTACTGGCCGTACTTGCCCCAAAAGCCGTTCTTCTTTTTATGCCCGCTGCCGCAGCAACTGCCGTAAGACTGCTTTTCTTCGCCGCCCCCGCAACAACTGCCGTATGTCTGTCGCTCCTCTTCGTGGTGGCAACAGCTATGTTTCGGCTGCTTGGCTTTTTCGTGGCAACAACTATGTTCCGTTTCCTCGGCTTTCCCGTGACAACAGCTGTGTTCGGTCTCTGCCGTCTTTTCATGACAACAGCTGTGCGTTTCCTCTTCTGCTTGGGCTTGACTATGGCAACAACTGTGTTCGGTCTCTTGCGACTTCGTTTCACCGTGGCAGCAACTTGTTTTTTCGGCCGCCGCCTTGTTGTGGCAACAGCTGTGTTCGGCCTCTGCCGTCTTTTCATGGCAACAGCTGTGTTCGGCCGACTCTTTCCCGTGGCAGCAGGTCTTTTCCTTTTCGTCTTGCATTTCCTAACCTCCCTTCAGCGACACTCGTCGCAGTCGTCCTCGCAGTTCTCGCCGCGGATATGCTCAATCGCCGCTTTGAGAATATTGATGACATGATGATCGCACAATTTATAGTATACCGTTTGCCCGCACTTTCTCGCACAAACGATTTTGTGCAGTTTCATTTCCTTCAGTTGGTGCGACACCGCCGACGCATTCATGCCGACGCCCTCGCAGATGTCGCTGACGCTCTTTTCCCCGTCCGCGATCAAGCAAACGATCTTCAGCCGCGTCTCGCTCCCCATCAGTTTATAGATGTCGGCCAGCTCCAAAAAATCTTCGTCTTTGAGTCGAAAGTCCAATTTGCGCCCTCCTTTTCGGCAAGAGATCGCTTCGCCGCTCGTTCCTCGTAATGACATTTTTATTAAGGCACGCCAACGTCTCGCTTTGAGATGATCATACTGTCCGGCGCGTCTCTTTATCTGTCATTGCGAGCGCCAACGAAGCAAACTCTATTATCCCGTCATTCTTTACACTGTATTACAGTACTTGAATAACTGTTCATATATTAACATACTAAAATATGTATTGTCAAGCGTTTTGCGCAAAAAATGTTTAATTTCTTCGGCACTTACGCACAATAGAACTACAAAACAAAAAATTCGGAGGGAAACATTATGAAAGACTTGAAATGCGGACTGAAAAGCTGCAAGTATAACAAAGGCTACTGCTGCTGCGCCAAAGACATCAACGTAAGCGCGGACACCGATTGCCTGACGTACACGTTCGACGAGAATAAAGCCAAGACCCAGTTCGAGGCAGGCAGCGACTTCATGCCGGCCAACTATTCGGTCGACACCAAAGTCGTCTGTTCGGCCGACTGCATTTTCAACAAAGACAACCGCTGTATTTCCAACGGTATCACCGTCATGGGGCAAGGCAGCGAAGAGGCCGCCTGTCTGACGTTTATCAAAAACTAAAGCCGAAATTTCAGCCTATGCAAAAAAGGACTTACCCCACTTGTGAGCAAGTCCTTTTTATTTTGGAAATTACGCTTCCCAATTTCGTATACACAGTAGAATTGCCGTGCGTGACGCTGTAAGCAGCACCGCGCTCAGAACAATCAAGGCAATCGACAGATCGAGCGACCAAAACAAGTCGAGCGGGCGCGGATACAAGCGAACCATGCGCGCAGTCAAGCAGGCGGATACGATAAGCAGTATCGCGCTTACGACGGCTACCGACGCCGAAACGGTCAGCCACGCAATCTTTTTCCGTCTTAACACGCCGTTTCTCTCTAATAATTAAACCCGTCTTTTTCGTTGTTGCCGCTCATCGCCGTATCGCCGGCAGCGGGCGGCATTTTCGGGCGGTCGATGATCGTGTTCATGTCGGTTTGCAACAGCACCATCGAGACAATCGACAGGCCGAAAAAGCACAGCAACAGATACACGACCGAATTATCCGAAGGCGGCAGACCGCGTTCGTTGTGGATCTGCGCGACGCGCTTACCCTCTTTAAACCACCAATAGTACTGGTAGATACCGCAGGTCAATAGTGAAAACAGCACGGCCAGTCCGGGGCTGTTGCACGAGCCGTCGGGCTTTTCGATACAGAACTCGATGTCGCGTGTAGTGACGTATATCCAGTAATATGTATAGATACCGCAAGTCAAAATCGACATGATGACGACAAACGCTTGATTTCTCTTGATCATGATTCAAACTCCTCCTTTATAGACTTTGTCAAAAGCCGAGCCACCGCCGAAACAGTCCGAACAGACTTTGATAGCGGTATACCATCGGCTCGACTTCGGGGTACATGACAACCATGCGGTAGATATACACGCCGAAGAGTACAACGACCAACGCGATGCTGACGACGCTCACCCATCGTTTCATCGCCCAGTCGGGACGCGCCGTAAATGCGACGGCGGCGGCTGCGGCCGGTACGCTTAAGAAAAACAGCGGGTGCATGGCGAACGCCTCGCCGAATCGGAACGACAGCGCAAGCAGGTTGGCACGCGTCATGCCGCACGCCGGACAAGGAACGCCGGTCAATAGTGTAAACGGACATGCGGTACCGACGCAAAGCGTCATCACCAGGCAGTAAACAACAAAAAGGATCAGGAGGAAAACCAGCCTGATCCATTTGTTTTTGCAATATCTCCGCAACGGTACAGACTTATGCCTCGGGCGGTGCGGTGGGAGCAGCCGGCGCTTCCGCAATCTTGTTCAGCGAGGACTGCAACAATATCGTGTTGATGATCGATCCGATACCGAAGAAGCAAAGCACCAAGTAGATGACCGAGTTATCGGAAACAACGAGGTTACGCTCCTGCTGAAGCTGCGCGGTGCGCTTGCCTTGTTTGAACCACCAGTAGAATGTGTAGATTCCGCAGGTGATGATCATGAACAGAATCGTCATGCCGCCGCTTTTGCAGCTGCCGTCGGGGTTCTTCAGTTCGTGTTCGATCTCGTTGGTCGTGACAACATACCAATAGAGGTAATAGATGCCGCACGTAATCAACGAAAACAACAAAACAAGTACAGGGCTACGTTTTTTCATACCATCCAATCTCCTCAAAAGTTATTTTGGCCAAGACAAAAGGATTGCCTCAACCCTATCTTATTTACAGTATAGCACTATATATTCCGAAAATCAAGAGATTTTACGAAATTTCTTAAAAAAATTTTTTATGGTAACTTTCTCTGTAACGCAGCCGTTTGGGGCAACACAAACCAGAACGTCGATCCCTCGCCCACTTTGGAATCGATACCGAACGCAGCGCCGTGCGCGGTCAAAATACTCTTGACGATACTCAACCCCAAACCGGAGCCGACCACCTTGCGCTTGGTCATGTTGGCGCGATAATATTTATCCCATACGGCGGCGATCTCTTCGGGCGGGATCCCCTTGCCCGTGTCACGCACCTCGAACCGTCCGCCGGCCGCAACGCGTACCGAAACCGTTTTGTCCGCGCCCGTGTAGTTGATCGCGTTGCCGATCAGATTATACAATACCTGCTCGATTCGTTTGTAATCGCCGCGCACCGTCACGCCGTCGGCGATGTCGGTCTCGAAAACATAGCCTTCGCGCTCGCGCATGATCCCGAACCGCTCGAGTACCGCGCGCGTCAGCGTCCCCAAATCAAATTCGGTCAGTTCCATTTCCGCGGTACCCGATTGCAATTTGGACAGGTTGAGAATGTCGCCGACCAAAGCCGTCAGTCGGTCGGCCTCGTCGATGATGACCTGCGCATGTTCCTCGCGCTTACTCGGATTGGCGCCCGATATGTCGCGGATCATTTCGGCATAGGCCTTGACCATGGTCAGCGGCGTGCGCAAGTCGTGCGACACGTTGGCCAACAGGTCGCGCCGCAGCGCCTCTGTTTTTCCCATTTCGGCCGTCGCATAGTTGAGCGTTTCGGCCAGGTCGTCGATCTCGGTGTATCCGTTGCCCTCGAAACGCACCGTATAATCGCCCTTGCCCAACCGCTGCGCCACCTGCGAAAACGCGCGGATCGGGCGGCTGATCTTGTTGGAGATCAGATACGACAGCACAATGCCCAGCACCAGGCAGATACAGGTGACGATCAAAAGCTGGTTGGTCAAAACCGCGGTCGTCATGTCGGCGGCGTGCGTGCCGGTCACCATACAGAAATACAGGCTGGCATTGTTGTGCGGCAGCCGCGCGCCGTACACGACAAAATCGCCCCGCCCCGACAGCGACGAGGCATAGACGACCGATTGTTCTTTCGCGCCGTTGACGCGCTTATAAAATTCGGCGTTTTCGCCCTCGCCGAAAATGAGCTGCCAAAAATCGATGTTGGTTTCGGTCTCGTCGCCGATGCCGAGCGATCCGGAATAGGCAAGGTTGGTCGCAATGCCTTCGTCGACATGCACGATCATCACGTTACAGCCGTTGGCGATCGCGAAATCGTTGACCAGTTTTTTGAGTTCGGGCAACCGTTCGGGCGGTGGGACGTCGATCTGTTCGCACTGCTTGACAAGGCGATCGCCCACCCGCTTAAATTCGGACGTTCTCATCGAACGATAGCTTGTACCGAAAAAGACCAGCTGCGCCACCCACAGCAGGATCAAAATGACGGCCGAAAGGCTCATCACCAAAAGCCAGGTGCGAAACCGCACGCTGTGAAAATCGAATCCGATCGTTTGTTCCTGTTCTTGCTTGTCCCGCATTTCGCTCGTTTACAGCTCCAACTTATAGCCCAGCCCGCGCAGGGTGACGATTTTATCGCGGTACGGCCCTAACGATGCGCGCAACATTTTGATGTGCGTGTCGACGGTGCGGTCGTCGCCGAAAAAGTCGTATCCCCAAACGTCTGTCAGCAGTTTTTCGCGCGAGACGGCAATGCCGGCATTCTCCGCGAGATAAAACAGCAATTCGTATTCCTTGGGCGTCATCTCCGCCTTTGCGCCGTCGACAAACACGTTGCGGCCGGCGACGTCGATCTCCAGTCCGTCCGACTTGATCGTCCGCGATTTCTGACGGCCGCGCTTTAAAATCGCCGACACGCGCGCCATCACCTCTTTGGGCGAAAACGGTTTCGTCACGTAGTCGTCGACGCCGATCTCAAACCCGAACAGCTTGTCGTACTCCTCGACGCGCGCCGAAAGCATCAAGACGGGCGTATCGAGCGACTTGCGGATCTCTTTGACTGCCGAATAGCCGTCGAGCCGCGGCATCATGACGTCCATGATGATCAAATCGTATTTATTGTCTTTGGCCTTTGACACCGCTTCCATGCCGTCGGCGGCCTCGTCGGCCTCATAGCCGTCGAACAGCGCATATTCCCGCAGCACCTCGCGGATCTTGACTTCGTCGTCTACGATCAACAGTTTTGCCATGCTCCCTCCTTTTACAGTTCGCTGTATAACATGTCCGCAAGCGTCACGCCCAGCGCTTGCTCTTCGGCGCGGCGCAGTCTTTCCCACAGAATGCGCACGCGGCACTTGTCGGCGCGGCCGCAATCGTCTGCGCACGGCATGTTACCGCCTTCCATCAGCCGCACGACGTCGAGCGCGCGGATTCTGTCCGGCTCGCGCGAGAGACGGTAGCCGCCGGTCGCCCCGCGGGAAACGGTGACCAGCCCCGCCCGCTTGAGAATGCCGAACAGCTTTTCGGCGTACTTGACGGGGATCGATTGCCGCTCGGCCACGTCACGCACCGATGCGCCGGTCGCATAGCGCTCCGCCAGATCAAGCATGATATATAAGGCGTATCGACTTTTGACGCTCAGCTTCAATGCGGTCTCCTTTCCTCTTCATAAGCATGTCCCTATTATATCGCACCGCACGACCGCCGTCAAGCGCCGAGCGGCGCATTTCCTACTCTTTCACAGGAGTTTCAGATTTGTATCACTTGCCGATAATTTACATTTCTCTGTAAACGTTGCGCCTTGCGCCGCATATAGTAAACAAGACTATTATCTTCGGAGGTTTGCGTATGTCCGGTGCCTTGATCGAAAATTTGCCCTATCCCGACCTATCGGGCCTTGTGTGCGACTATCAGAACGCGCGCATTCTCATGCCGGCGTATGCCGACGCGGAAAGCGAGCTGACCGCCGTCTTACAGTACATATTCCACAGTTTCAACTTCGGCGCGCGCGGCATGACCGAATATGCCGACATGATGGACTCGATCGCCATCGCCGAAATGCGGCACATCGAGCTGCTCGGCGACGCGCTGATCCGTTTGGGCGTCAGCCCGATCTTCGCCCGCCGTCCGCCGACCAAATGCGACTTCTATTCGACCTGCCACGTCGACTATTCGACGCTGCCCGCCGCCATGCTTTCGGCCGACATTACGGCGGAAACGCGCGCCATTCGCACCTACGAGCAAATGCTCGATCAGTTCACCGACTCGACGCTCAACGCGCTCGTAAACCGCATTCTGCTCGACGAGCGTCTGCACCTAGAACGCTTGAAAGCCGCGTATCGCACGCTTGTCGACAGCAAGCCGCAGCCGTAATCCCGTTCGTTTTTTCCATAACAATATAAAAAGAACATATTGCCGTTAAACAATATGTTCTTTTTTCTGCCCGTACATTTAGCACGAAAGCCGATCCCGAATAGCCGCGCAAAGTGCCGCGCAGTCGCCCGACACCCCGTCAAATCGATAATCGTACAGCCCGTCGTCGAACATGCCGTGCTTACGCAACAACATCTGTTCGACCGGCGGCGGCAGATTCCCGTGCATACGGTTTTTAAATCGCGTTTTGATCGTTTCTATATCCGCTTGGACCAGTATACGGATCGCGCCGTCGGGCAGCAGTTTTACGTGTTCCGCTTCGGAAATGACGTAGACGATATGCGCGCCGACTAGGGCGTCTTGCAACTTCGCCCGAAATGCCCGTTCGGCCGCGCTCTCCGACTTCGCCATTCTAAGATAATCTTTGCCCGTAAAGATTTCCGCGCCGATCGTCTTTTTGAGTGCGTTCGCCAGCGTGGACTTGCCGCTGCAATTTTCGCCGATCACGCCAATGACCATGTGTATGCCCTCTCCGTACTACGTTTTCGTATAGACAATTATAGCACAGTCGTTTCAAAATGGCAAATCGTCAAACCCGCTTTGTCGCAACCGACTTGACGCGCTGCGACTAAAGCGTATGACGCAAATCTTTCAAGTCGAGCAGGCGGCAGCCTTTACTGTGATAATATCGCAACATTGCGGGAATTTGCTTTGTATCGTAACTGGTTATACAATCGGACAGCACCGCGACGCCGTAGTTTGCTTTGCATAAATTGTAGCAAGACGATTTGACGCACGCCACGGCGTCCGCGCCCGCGATATAAAAGTCGCGGATCTCGTTCTCTTCGATGAAATCGACAAACGGCGCGCAGCTTAACACGCGGCCCTTGTATTTGGTAAAAATGTGGTCGGACGCGACCCGCAGTTCGGGAACAAGATCGGCTCTGGGGCGGCGGGTTTGAAATAATGCAAAACTACAAACTCGAAAAAAGCGTGTTCACCGCCGCCGATCTTTCGGTCATTTTGATGGGGCTGTACAGTCTCACCGATACGGTGCGGGGCGACGACTTGCGCCATGCGCTTGCAAAGGTGAAACGTTTTATTCCAGCCGACCGCGCCCAAGACATCGAACTGAAAGCCAATCAGATCTATATTGACTTAAGCCCATGGATGGGAAACCGAAACACCGAACAATTCATGCCCATCATCAAAACGGCGTTACAGGAACACCGACTGCTTGCGTTTACATATATAGACCGTTACGGCAATCAGACCGCGCGAATCGCAGAACCCTATCAGCTGATTTTAAAGAGCAATCACTGGTATTTTCAAGGGTACTGCCGCATAAGAGCCGACTTTCGTTTGTTTCGGCTATGCCGCATGGCCGACCTGCAAATGTGTAAAGAAACGTTTTCCCCGCGCGACTATCCCAAGCCCCGATTTGCGTTTGATGACGTGCTGGCCGCCATGCAAACGATAATCACACTCCGCGTACATCGGTCGATCCTCGATCGGGTGCTGGACTATTGTTGCTATCAAGACGTTTCGCCGGACGCCGACGACTATTATATCGTTCGTTTCCCCTTTATCGAAAACGATTACTACTACGACATTCTCCTAAGTTTCGGCGACCGATGCGAATGCCTGGCTCCGCCACACATCCGCACAGCGATCCGTCAACGCCTCCAAAACCTCTTGACCCTATACCAACCCTAACCATCCCCCACTCGCATCAAAGCCCGGCACAAAAGAGAAAAAAGAAACCGCCAATGCGATTTCTCTTATCTCGGGGTGTACACATACCCCTGTTATGGTGGAGGTGAGGAGACACTTCCGAATACAACATATAGTATTTATTTGCTGCAATATATTCATATATATAGCATATAAAATCTTTATATCACAAATCAATAATATTTCGTTGTAAAAATTACCGCCTTTTTAAGACGGCT
>JAAVYI010000016.1 GCA_022791055.1 Clostridia bacterium
CGGAGTAACGAATAAAACTATATCGCGCTGGGAAACCGGCAGCTATCTACCGCCCGTCGAAATGCTGCAAACTCTTGGCGACACTTTCGGCGTAAGCATAAACGAAATATTGAACGGCGAAAGGATAAGCGACGGAAACTATAAAGATATTTCGGAACAAAATATCAAATCCGCACTGACAATAAGCGAATCGGTAATAGCTAAACACAAAAAAATTATGAACTGGGTTATCGCTGTCGTTGTTGCCGCTTTATATATTACCGTAAGCCTAATTACGCTGAAATGGCAATATACCTGGATTATATGGGCGGTTTATTGCGCGTATCGAACAGTTGAGAGTATAATAATTTATCGTCTGAACGTTCACGTCAAATCCAAATAGACGGTATCAATCGGCGTGAAGATTTGCTTTTTATTATCTTTAGTGCTATAATTTAGAATATATGATTAGAAAGGAGTCAAAAATGGATATCGAAAAATTAAAAATCGACGCCGAAAACAGCAACGCGGAAGCGCAGTGTGCGTTAGGTAAAATCTTATTGCGTATCGATTACGACGGTACGGAGATAGACGAAAACGCAGACGAAGGCGTCAGTCTGCTTAAAAGCGCGGCAAAGCAAGGCTATGCGGAAGCCGAGTTTACTTTGGGCTTGTGCTATCTTTACGGGCGCGGCGTTGACGAAGATAAAGCGGAAGCCTTCAAGCATACCCTTTCCGCCGCAAAAAAGAATTATACACCCGCGCAAAACAATATGGGCGCTTTTTACGAAAACGGGATAGGCGTTGAAAAAGACGAAAATGCCGCCTTCGAGTGGTATAAAAAATCGGCAGACCAAGGCAATGCTATCGGGCAACTGAACGTGGGTAATTGCTATAAGGACGGAATTGCCGTCAAGCGAGATTTCTCGGAAGCGCTCAAATGGATGAAGCTGTCCGCCGAGCAAGGAAATGCCGACGCTTTGTTTGAGATCGGTATTTTTTACGAAAACGGTTACGGCGTCAGATGCGACGCGAAAGAATCGTTCAACTGGTATAAAAAAGCCGCCGAAAAAAAACACGGCAAAGCAATGTGTTACGTCGGCTATTGCTATCAGTACGGCGACGGTGTAGAGCGCAATCTTCAAGAAGCCGTTAAGTGGTATCAGGCTTCTATGGAACAAAAATATTTTCAGGCTTTCACCAACATGGGCTATTGCTATCAATACGGAGAAGGCGTAGAAAAGAATATGCAAGCGGCGATCATAATGTATCGTGCCGGCGCCGAACTCGGCAGTACGGACGCGCTTTATAACCTCGGTATCTGCTATTCTTACGGCTACGGCGTTGAGCAAAATGACGAAGAAGCCGCGAAATATTTTCTCGCCGGAGCAAACGCAGGCAGCAATAAATGCCAATTCAAAATAGGCGTTTGTTACGGTTGCGGCGACGGCGTTGAAGAAGATCCCGACAAGGCTATCGAATATCTGACTCTTGCCGCAGAACATGGAAACGACGACGCTCTGTATGCGCTCGGCGAACTTTACGAAAACGGTATGGGCGTCGAAGAAGATCTTGACGAAGCCGTGAAATACTATAAAGCCGCCGCCACGGAGGGCAATGACGCCGCGATAAAGAAATTGAAAAAAAGAAAATTCAAAAGATATATGTAAGCCGAATGAAAGGAATATAGCGCATACTCCCCCCCCTGTTCCTTTTTATATTTCGGACACTACTAATCGAATCGCAATTATCAAATAAAGCCACGAATGTGTCGTGGCTTTTTTTTGCATTGTTAAACTATTCACATAATCTATAGCATAGCCGTACTTAAAAAGCAAGGACTATCTTATCGCCCTTGCTTTAATCCCTATGCAACACACCCTTACGCCGCGTTTTTTCTTACTTTCGAGCTTTGCCTTTATTCCGAAATTTCCTTGCGCCACGGGATCGACTGTTGCGCGCCGCGGCGGGTGACTGTGATCGCCGACGCTTTGCCGGCAAACCGCATGGCCGTTTCTATGTCCGCACCCTCGCTCAACCGCACGGCCAGCGCGCCGACGTAGGTATCGCCCGCCGCCGTCGTATCGACCGCTTTTGCCTTCTCGCACGGAACGCGCACCGTTTTGCCGTCCTCCGTCACGCACACCGAGCCGCGCGTCCCCAACGTAATCAACACGTTGCGGCAGCCGCGGCTTTTGAGCATAGCGGCACATTCGGCGATATGCTCCTCGCTGTCGGGGCGCAACCCGGTATAAAATTCGGTTTCCGACTGGTTGGGGATAAAGTAGTCGCAATATCCGTACACCGCGCCTTGTAAGGTCGCTGCCGGCGCGGGATTCAAAAACGTCGTCATGCCCTTCTCTTTGGCGCGTTTAAGCGCATAGGCCACGCAGTCCATACCGATCTCCAGTTGCGCGATCAGGTAGTCACCGGGCGCAGCCTGCTCGAGAGCCGCGTCGATTGCCGCCGCATCGACTTTGCCGTTGGCGCCCGCGTCGAGGAAAATGCGGTTATCGCCGTCGACCACGACGATGACGGCAATGCCGCTAGAGCCTTCGACCTTTTGCACCGTGTCGATGTGGACGCGGTAGCTTTCGAGCGCGTCGGTCAAGTCTTTGCCGAACGTCTCGCCCACACAACCGACCATATAGGCGTTGCCGCCCAGTTTACCGACGGCCGCCGCCTGGTTGGCGCCCTTGCCGCCCGGGTTGGTCATAAAGCCGCTGCCCGTAAGCGTGACGCCGTTTTCCGGCATGTACGGCGCGTGGATCACAAGATCCATATTCAGACTGCCGACGATAAAGATTTTCATATTTTGCCTCCCTCGTTTCGCGTTTTGCGGTTAGTATACCATTGTTGACAGACTTCTGTCAATTCTTATACGCTTACATACGGTAATTTCGAGGATAACGGCATAAACCGACCGTTTGTCCAATATAGTAAAGGTGTACCCGATGTCCGGGTAATCGATATTCGGAGGTAGTTTATTTTGTACCGAGTCAGCGACCTGCTTTCCAAGCCGCTCATTACGCTTGCGGACGCACATTACCAAGGAACCGTCGGCAATATCTATTTCGACGCAAAACTTCGGCGCGGCAAATACATAGAACTTTTCGACGAGGAAGAGACCGAACAGGCCTTTGTCGGTTTGAACCAAGTCAATTTCGGCGTCGATGCGGCGGTCGTCAAGCACGACGGCGTACTGACTTACAGTTGGAATACCGCGCTCGACGGCCTGGCGCAAAACCCGATCAACTCGTTGGCGTTTAACCCCGAAGGCAAAAGCCTGGGGCGCGTCACCGACGTTTTGATGGAAGGGACAACCGTCACCGGCTTTGAGGTCGACGGCGTAGTCATGCCGACCGAAACGCTGTTGTCCTATTCCAAAAATATGCTGATCTTCAACGACACCGGCAAACCGATCAAACTGGCCAAACCCAAAAAGCGCGTTCCCCCGCCGTCTGCGGGTACGGCGACGGTCGCCGTCACGACACCCGAACCGCCCAAAGCCGCGCCGCAGATCCCCCTGCCCGAAAAGCTGCGCGCACCCGTCAGCACCCCGCCGCCGCAGGCTACCCCATACAGCTTTCTCGTCGGCAAGTCGGTCACGGCGGACATTCTCGACGCAAACGGGCAAACCGCCGTCCCTATGGGTACGATCGTCACGCCCGAAGTCATCGACCGCGCCCGCGCCGTCGGCCGCCTGGTGCAACTGGCCTTACACACGCGCTGAACCGTAAGCAAAAAAACAATCGGCAATTCGAAAACCGCAGCGAGACGGCTGCGGTTTTTCGGTATCGTTATTCTTCTTTCCCGAAACGGACGAACTCGACCAAGCGGGTCATTGCGAACACGAACACATAGCCGCCCAGACAGCTAAAGAACGTCATACCTACGGGGAACGCGTCGGCATGGGTCAGAATGCCGAAGAGCGTCAAAGCGTTTTGCGCCAGTTCGGTCTCGTACCAAATAAAGATCCAGGGCGGCACGACGAGCAGCACCAGCGAGAACGCCAGCGGGATCATCACATACGATACGCCCGGTCGGTGCGAAAAGGTATTGCCGAACGCGAGCATCGACATCATTGCAAAAAACACGCCCAAGAACGGCGGAATCCCCGGCACCCACAGGTAGTGCGTAACCACCAGCATGACGCCCGCGCCCAGTATGACGCAACTCATCACCGCGCCGCCGACCACGCTTGCGAGCGTGTCGCCGCCGTACAGGCGTTTGCCGTTCTCGTCGCGCTCGACCGCCGTCGCCGTAGCGCGCACCGTCGTCAGGTTTTTCCCGAACGCTTTTTTCAGGCGATAATAGTCCTCGAGCGGGACAAGTTCGGGAAAGGCGATCGTGCGTCCATCTATGCGGAACGTCAACCGCAACGCGCCGTTTTCCCGCACGCAGCGCACCGTCGTTTTGTCTCTACTCACGGTCACGCCGCGGCCGTACAGTTTGACCGTCGTTTGCCGCTCGGTGACGGTGATCGCGTTCTCGCGGCGGGCGTTTCGGTCGGCGACCTCGAACGCGCGGCGCATTTGCTCGATACGGATTCGGTCGACCCCGTGTGCGCTGTGTAAATTGTGCCGGATCGCAAACCGCGCCACCGTTCCCCACAGCCCGCGCACCGACAGCACGACGATCGCCGTTGCCGCGGCGGTGAAAATCAGCGAAGGGATCATCGACAGCCACACCCGCCCGCCGTTCGATTCGGTCATTAGGCGGTAAATAAGACTTGTCAGCACCCAGGCGATCAGCAAGCTCGCCACGATCAGCAAGTAGATCGACGAGGCGGCTTTTCCCGCCCGCTTTTTGGTTGCGTCGGACAGGTCGTACATCGTGCGCGCCGAGCTGAACTCGTACAAGATCTTGCTTTCATCCGGCTCGACCGATTCGATTCCGTCCAAAAGCAGCCGCGCGGCCTCTTCCTCGGGGTCGGGCGGCAACGGTGTCGGCGCAGACGCGTGTTTCGTCTTTTTTCCGGTGGTGAATTTGTGTCTGACCTTTGCCATATGGATACAGTATAGCATATTCGACACAGGCCGCGCAACAATATGTCGGCAAAACGCTTGCTTTTTTTTTGCATTTGCGCTATAATGATAAAGCTGTGCTAGGCGGGGAGCCAGCGGTGCCCTGTACCCACAATCCGCTACAGTGGGGCTGAACGCCGCTCGAGGCGCGCCGTATGGAAAGCTGTTACCGATAAGTGGTGTCGATCGTAAGGTCTTGTGCAACGATATACTGTGAACCGTGTCAGGGCCTGACCGCAGCAGCACTAAGCAGACCATAGCGTGTGCCACAAGGTAGCTTTACGGGAGCTAACTGTCGGGAGAACGTTTCGGTATGACGTGTCGAAAGCGGATGCACAGTTTTTTTGTACATGAAGGCCGACTATAACATTTTTAAGTCGGCTTTTTCTTTTGCACCGCCCTTTTTTGGCTTGACAGCGCGGCGAAAATACGGTATACTATTGCAAATCATTCTAAAGACGATGACCGGGACAGGAAAATCGCGTGAAACTTCGTTTGGCAGAGAGTCGCCCCTTACGGCTGCGAGGGCGGTAGCGAACGCGCGGTATATAGCTCCCCCGAACAGTCGTCGGCGCGAACGAATTCTACTAGCGTCGATCGGTGGCGTCCGCCGTTATCGGACAAGACAAGCGGCATGGCCGAACACGTCATGCAATTTGAGTGGTACCGCGGAATTTTCCGTCTCAAAGGGATTACTTTGAGACGGTTTTTTGTTGCCCGTACATTCATCGGCGTATACGGGCTACGTGCGGCAAGGTTGCCTCGGTCATGTACGAACAGGTACACTCCCGTCGGCAACTCGCCGCCTGTTGCCCGTCTACACCGCGACTGTACGGGCAACGGATTTTAGCCGGATTTTAAGGAGGTCTAACCATTATGAAAGGCGCAGACATCATCGTGCAATGCTTACTCGAACAGAACGTCGACTGCGTGTTCGCCTACCCCGGCGGGCAGATCATCGACACCTTCGACGCGCTCTATCGCGTCGGCGGCTCGATCCGCCAGGTGTTGACCGCGCACGAGCAGGGCGCGGCGCACGCAGCCGACGGCTATGCGCGCGCTACCGGCAAGGTCGGCGTGGTGATCGCCACATCCGGTCCGGGCGCGACCAACCTGGTGACCGGCATTGCCAACGCCTACATGGACAGCGTTCCGATGGTCGCCATCACCGGCAACGTGCCTGTCTCGCTACTCGGGCGCGACAGCTTTCAAGAGGTCGATATTGCCGGCGTGACCATGCCGATCACCAAACATAATTATATCGTCAAGAACGTTTCCGAGCTGGCCGACACCTTGCGCGAGGCGTTCAAGATCGCAAAGTCGGGTCGCCCCGGGCCGGTGCTTGTCGACGTTCCCAAAAACGTACAGCAAGCCGAATACGACTACGCGCCGCAAGCCCCTTACCAATATAAACCGACCTGGCGCGAGCAGGACACCCGCAAGGCGCTCGAAATCCTCAACAACGCCAAGCGCCCCTATCTGTACGTCGGCGGCGGCGTAATCGCCGCAGGCGCAAGCGCGGAAGTCGTGCGCTTTGCCGAACGGTTAAACGCGCCCGTCGCCTCGTCCGCCATGGGACTGGGCGCGATCCCCGCGTCCGACCCGCATTACATGGGCATGATCGGTATGCACGGACACGCCGGCGTGGCCAAGTCGCTGCACGACGCCGACGTACTGATCGCCGTCGGCGCGCGTTTTTCCGACCGTGTGGCGAGCAACCGCAATACGTTCATGCGCCGCGCCAAAATCGTACACATCGACGTAGACGCGGCCGAGATCGACAAGAATATCCCGTCACATGCAAATATCGTCGGCGACGTCAAAGTCGTTTTAGACCGCATTCTGCCCCTCTTGCGGCCGACCGTCGAGGCCGACTGGCTCGATAAGGTGCGCGCGGTCGTCGATTCCAAGCCGCTTTCCGACAGCGGTCTGCCGCTGTGTCCGCGGGCGATCTTGCGCGGTATGGACAAGCTGCGCCCCGCCGACTCGATCGTTGCGACCGACGTCGGACAGCACCAAATGTGGACGGCGCAAACGGTGCATATCGAGCGGCCGCGCACCTGGCTGACGAGCGGCGGCCTCGGCACCATGGGCTTCGGTATGGGCGCGGCGATCGGCGCGGCGTGCGGCACCGGGAAACGCGTCGTACTCGTCACCGGCGACGGCTCGTTCCACATGAACATGAACGAACTGATGACCGCGGCGCGTCTACGCTTACCGATCACCGTGCTGCTGTTCAACAACCACACGCTCGGCATGGTGCGCCAGTGGCAAACGCTGTTCTACGGCAAACGCTATTCTTCGACGACGCTCGACCTGCCGACCGATTACGTCAAGTTGGCCGAAGCGTTGGGCGCCGAAAGCATGGTACTCGACAAAAACGCCGACATCGACGCCGTTTTGAAAAAAGCCCTCTCCCGTCCCAACCCCGTGCTGGTCGACTGCCGTCTCGCCCGCGACGAAATGGTATTGCCGATGATCCCCCCGGGCAAAGGCATGGACGACATGATCACCGATTTAAACGAATTGTAAAGGTAAGCGTTCGCCCCCTTGTTTGCCCGTCAAAAGCGAGCGACAGCGAAGCAATCTTCCCGTCCTCGCCCCGACTTTCTATCCTCTGTCAAAAGGAGTTTCCGCATGAAAGATTTGCACATTATTTCCGTACTCGTTTCCAACAAAAGCGGCGCGCTGACGCGCATATCGGGTCTGTTCGCCCGCCGCGGGTTCAACATCGAAAGCCTGTCGGTTTGCACGACCGAAGATCCGGCCGTCTCGCGCATGACGATCACGTCGAGCGACGACGAGGCCGTTTTACAGCAGATCGTCAAGCAACTCGACAAGCTGTACGACGTCATCAAGGTGAGCGAGCTGTCGCGCGAAAGTTCGGTCGCCCGCGAGCTGTTGCTCGTAAAAATTTACGCACTGCCCGCCCAGCGTCCCGAACTGGAATCGACGTGCAACCTGTATAAGGCGAAAATCGTCGACGTGTCGCCCGAATCGATGATCGTCGAACTGACGGGCGAGCCGAACAAACTCGACGGCTTTTTGTCGGTGCTTTCTCCCTATGGGATCGTCGAGATGACGCGCACCGGTCAAAGCGCGCTGTTGCGCGGCAAGACGGCGATCACCGATCTATAACGGCTGTACGACAGCATACGGCGGCGCGAGCGGCTTCAAAGCCGTCGGCCGACAAAAGGGGCGTTTGGGGTATCCGCGCCCCTTTTTTAGCGGAAAAATGCGCGTTTTAAACGAAATTACGCCCTTGAACGATAGACAAAAAAGCCGAAAAGTTGTATACTAAGTGCAATACATTTTATATTTATAAAGATAGGAGAACGTACGTAACATGTCTAAGGAACTGGCCGCAGGAATGGAAAAAGCGCCGCAGCGCTCGCTGTATAAGGCGCTGGGACTTTCCGACGAGGAAATCGCCAAGCCGATCATCGCGATCGTCAGCGCAAAAAGCGAGATCGTCCCCGGCCATATACACCTCGACCGCATTACCGACGCCGTCAAGGCGGGGATCTACGCAGCCGGCGGCACGCCCGTCGTCGTGCCTTCGATCGGCGTCTGCGACGGCATTGCCATGGGACACGCGGGCATGAAATATTCGCTCCCTTCGCGCGAGCTGATCGCCGACAGCGTGGAAATCATGTTGATCGGCCACGCGTTCGACGGCGCAGTCCTCGTCCCCAACTGCGACAAGATCATACCCGGCATGTTGATGGGCGCGGCGCGCGTCAATATCCCGACCGTCATGGTTTCGGGCGGGCCTATGGAAAGCGGCGTACACAAGGGGCATAAAGTGTCGCTTTCGACGATGTTCGAGGCGGTCGGCAGCGTGCAGGCCGGCAAAATGGACATGGACGAACTGTGCGAACTGGAAAACTGCGCTTGCCCCGGTTGCGGCAGCTGCTGCGGCATGTACACCGCCAATTCGCTCAACTGTTTGGCCGAAGCGCTCGGTATCGCCCTGCCCGGCAACGGCACGGTCTTAGCGACGTCGGCCGAGCGTATCCGTTTGGCCAAGCGCGCGGGCGAGGCGATCATGAATTTGGTCGACAAGCAAGTTATGCCGCGCATGATCCTCAAAAAAGAATCGTTTATTAACGCGCTGACGCTCGACATGGCGATCGGCGCCTCGACCAACACCGTTTTGCACCTGTTCGCGCTCGCCGACGAATGCGGCGTTACGCTCAATCTCGACACGGTGCAGCAGATCAGCGACCGCACGCCCAACCTGTGCAAGCTCTCCCCCGCCACCGAATACGATATGGACGACTTAGGCCGCGCGGGCGGCATTATGGCCGTTTTGAAAGAGTTGGACGGATTGGGCCTGATCGACGGCAAGCAACTGACCGTCACCAATAAGCCGCTGTCGCGCTCGTATGCGAAAGCGGAAATTCGCAACCCGGTCGTCATTCACCCGGCGTCGAACCCGATCAGCCCGATCGGCGGCATTGCGGTATTAAAGGGCAACATTGCCGAAAACGGCGCCGTCGTCAAGCGCAGCGCGGTCGCGCCCGAAATGATGAACGGCGTGACACTCAAAGCCAAAGTTTTCAACTGCGAAGAGGACGCTGTCAGCGCGATCATGGGCGGCCGTATTCACAAGGGCGACGTCGTCGTCATTCGCTACGAGGGACCGCAAGGCGGGCCGGGAATGCGCGAAATGCTCTCCCCGACGTCGGCGCTCGTCGGCATGGGGCTTGACAAGGACGTTGCGCTCATCACCGACGGACGTTTTTCGGGCGCTACGCGCGGCGCGGCGATCGGCCACGTCAGCCCGGAAGCGGCTTGCGGCGGCAAGATCGGCATTATCAAGGACGGCGACAAGATCGAGATCGATATTTCCAAAGGCCGCCTAAACCTCGACATTAACGCAAAAGAAGTGCAGTCGCGCGTCAAGAAGTGGAAACCGAAAGACAGCAACCCGACCGGCTATTTATTGCGCTACGCCAACCTGGTAACGGGTGCGGATAAGGGCGCTGTGTTTAAAAAGAAATTCTAGGAGTAATTTAGCGATCATGGCGATGACAATGTCACAAAAAATACTGGCCGCCCACGCCGGACTCGATTCGGTGCGTGCCGGGCAGTTGATCACAGCCGATCTCGACGTCGTTCTCGGCAACGACATCACCTCCCCCGTCGCCATACGCGAATATAAAAAGGCAGGCGCGGGCAAGGTGTTCGATCCAAACAAGATCTGCCTTGTCATGGATCACTTCGTCCCCAACAAGGACATCAAGAGCGCGCAGCAGTGCAAGTGCTGCCGCGACTTTGCCGCCGCAGAAGGCGTGCGCTTTTTCGACGTCGGCGAAATGGGTATCGAACACGCATTGCTGCCCGAAAAGGGCATCGTCACCGCCGGCGATCTGGTCATCGGCGCCGACTCGCACACATGCACCTACGGCGCGCTGGGCGCGTTCTCGACCGGCGTCGGCTCGACCGATATGGCCTACGGCATGGCCAAAGGCAAAGCCTGGTTTAAAGTTCCCGCCGCGATCAAGGTCGAACTGAAAGGCAGCTTTCGGCCGCACGTATCGGGCAAAGACCTCATTTTACACCTGATCGGCCTGATCGGCGTCGACGGCGCGCTGTATCGCTCGTTGGAGTTTTGCGGCAATGTGGCGGCGCTTTCTATCGACGACCGTTTCACCGTGTGCAACATGGCGATCGAGGCGGGCGCCAAAAACGGCATCTTCCCCGTCGACGATATTACGCGCGACTATCTGAAAGGCAGATCGCAACGCGCGCCCAAAGCGTACGAGGCCGACCCGGACGCCGAATACGAACGCACGGTCGAAATCGATTTGTCCGCACTCAAGCCGACGGTCGCCAAACCGCACCTACCGGAAAACACCGTCACCGTCGACGAAATCGGCGACATAAAAATCGATCAGGTTGTCATCGGCTCGTGCACCAACGGCCACATCAGCGACCTGCGCGCGGCGGCCGAAGTGCTAAAAGGCCGCAAGGTGCATAAAGGCGTGCGCGCCATCGTCATTCCCGCCACCAACGAGATCTATCTCGAGGCTCTGCGCCTGGGCTATGTCGAAACGTTTATCGAGGCCGGCGCCGTCGTCAGCACGCCCACCTGCGGCCCGTGTCTAGGCGGCTACATGGGCATTTTGGCCGAAGGCGAACGCTGCGTCGCCACCACCAACCGCAATTTCGTCGGCCGCATGGGACACGTATCCAGCGAAATCTACTTAGCATCCCCGTATGTCGCGGCGTGTAGCGCGGTCTTAGGCAAAATCGGAACACTGTAAACAAAACAATGCCGCACGAAACCGTAGTCGCGCGGCAGACAAGGCAGGCAAGCATTTTCGACGCGACTTTACTTCGCGTAAACGAGCGAAGAAAATGCGAAGCCTAACGCCGTATCCCGCGATGAATACGGTTTCGGAGGATTTATGAAACTACAAGGCAAGGTACACACGTTCGGCGACAACGTCGATACCGACGTCATTATCCCCGCGCGCTACCTCAATATCGCGTCGGCCGAAGAACTCTCCACCCATTGCATGGAGGACATTGACGCGCAGTTCACCAAAAAGGTCAAAGCGGGCGACATCATCTGCGCCGGCGAAAACTTCGGCTGCGGCTCCAGCCGCGAACACGCCCCGCTTTCGATCAAAACGTGCGGCGTGACTTGCGTGGTCGCCAAAAGTTTTGCGCGCATCTTTTATCGCAACGCGATCAATATCGGCCTGCCCATTCTCGAATGCCCGGCAGCCGTCGACGAGGCACAAGCAGGCGACGTCTTGCAAGTCGATCTCGACACCGGCTCGATCGAGAATGTGACGCGCGGCAAACGCTATAGTACCGCCCCCTTCCCGCCGGAGATCCAAAAGATCATCGCCGCGGGCGGGCTACTGAAAACACTGTAAAAACGTAAGGAGGAAATAACACTATGGAATTTAAAATCGCCGTTTTGCAAGGAGACGGGATCGGTCCCGAGATCACCAACGCCGCGATCAGCGTATTAGACGCGGTGGCGATCAAGTTCGGCCACAAGTTTAACTATCGGTTTCCGCTGATCGGCGGCGCCGCCATCGACCGCGACGGCGTTCCCCTGCCGCAGTCGACCATCGACGAATGCAAATCTTCGCAAGCCGTGCTGTTGGGCGCGGTCGGCGGTCCCAAGTGGGACAACCTGCCCGGTCATCTCCGCCCCGAAAAAGGCTTGCTCGGTATTCGCAACGCGCTCGGCTTGTACGCCAACATTCGCCCCGCCCTACTGCATAGCGAATTGAAAGGCGCCAGCCCCTTAAAGAACGAGATCACCAAAAACGGGATCGATCTGGTCGTCGTGCGCGAACTGATCGGCGGCATCTACTTCGGCGAACGCGGCTTGCGCAATTCGCCTAACGGGAAACAAGCCTACGATACCGAGGCGTACTCGGTCAAAGAGGTCGAGCGGATCGCGCGCATTGCGTTCGATCTGGCCAAAAACCGCCGCAGAAAGGTGACGAGCGTCGACAAAGCCAACGTACTCGATTCGTCCAAGCTGTGGCGCACAACCGTTGCCAAGGTCGCCGAAAGTTTCCCCGACGTGCAACTGGAAAATATGTTCGTCGACAACGCGGCCATGCAACTGGTGCGCGACCCGTCGCAGTTCGATGTCATTTTGACGTCCAATATGTTCGGCGACATTTTGAGCGACGAGGCGGCGATGATCACCGGATCGATCGGCCTGTTGCCCTCTTCGTCGTTAGGCGACAGCAAATGCGGTCTGTTCGAGCCGATCCACGGTTCGGCTCCCGACATTGCCGGCAAGGACGCGGCCAACCCGATTGCCACCATTCTGTCGGCGGCGATGTTGCTCGTCACCTCGCTCGACCTGCCCGCCGAGGCGACCGCCGTCGAAAACGCCGTCAAGCGCGTGCTGTCCAAAGGCTGGCGCACCCCCGACATCTATTCGACGGGTAGCAAAAAAGCCACCTGCTCCAAAATGGGCGAGCTGATCGCCCTCGAAGTGCTGAACGCGTAACCGATTCACACTATATCCAAACAAAATTACACCATTGAAAAAGGACGATCCCGAACGGTTTCGTCCTTTTTGGATTGCTGCCATAATGGTAGTTTTCGTTCCTCATGTCGGAGATTGCTTCGTCGCTGACGCCTCATGGCCAGGTCGCAATCACAGATTGCTCCCCGCTTTGGCTACAAAATGTCCCCCGGACATTTTGCTTAACGCGTCGCGCCTCGCAATGACGGTAGAGAAAGGTCACACGCGAACGCCTCTTTTATTGTCATTGCGAGCGCAGCGAAGCAATCTCTGACGTGCGGAACGAATCTCCGCAAACACCTTATATATCCATAAAATGAAACGGGTCGAGAACCTCCGTCGCAAATGTTTTCAACGCCATGCGATACATCGCTTTCGCGTGGATTCGGTCATGCCAAATAAACCGCCGTAACACTTTTTTTAACGACCACTGTTCCCCGCAACTGCCTGTAAACGTAGCATTGGCTAAAAAATTCGGCTGTGTTTCCAACTTTGCGAAACCGTATTCGCGGCAACGTACAATCGTATTGTCATTGTCGCAGTCGACGCCGATTTCACCGAAATAATAGCTGTTTACATTCTTCGTGTGCTCGTACATTTCTTTCGCCGTTCGCGGGCGGTTACCGTAAAAGGTTTCCCGCGGCGGCAGACAGCTGCGTTCGCAATCGGGAATCGCTCGGTAAAGTCTAAGAAAGTCGGCGGCGGAACGCAGACAAAGCGCCTTCAGCCGTTGATATTCTTGTTCATTCATCGACAGCATTTCCGCGCTGAAAATAGCGTCGCTGTCCGCGTCGCAAACCGCTAAGTCCGACGTCTTTTCTTCCGCAATTTCCAAGTCGATTGCTTTTGCGCTACAGGGTTGCCCGCTCCACAACGCAAACGACCGAATTTCGGCGGGCATCTTTTGTTTTGCGATGCCTAAGTTCTCGCCTCTCGTGTGCGCGCCCGGATAATCGATTGCGTATAAAAGTGTGTTGTCGCCGTTGTGTTCCCAAAAACACTTGATTTTCATTGGTTTCACCCCAAAGCCACTTCTCAGCGGTCGAATGTCAGTTTGAGTACGTCGGCGGCGACGGTAAAGCCGGCTTTTTCGAGTACGGCAAATGCCGCCGGGTCGTCGCCGATACAGGCCGAAGGCAGCTTGTGATAGTCGACGGCGGTTTCGGCCAAGATCCGCAAAACGGTCGCGCCCAACCCCTGCCGCCGATACGGCGCGGCCACCGAAACGGACACGTCCCACTGCCCTTCGGCAAACGGAACGTCGGACAAGATCCCTTCGACCTTGTCCCCCAGTCGAAACACCCGACGCGCGTCGCCGTCCGACACGCAGCGCAATTCGTGCCGCCGAAAAGGCAACTGCTGCCCTTGGCTGTGCGCCTCTTCCCAACACATATACGCCGGACTCAGCGGCGGGTGCGGGTTTGCGCCCAATTCCGTCGGGCTATGGCGAAACTCGAAGATATGCGCGAGCGGCTCGATCCGCGGACGGTACGCCGCAGAAAGCCGCAGCAGCAGCCAGTCGTTCGGATAGACGACCGCATTTTTTACGCCGCTTTCGATCGCGGCGACAAACAGCGATTCGGCCGATTCCGGGCATTCCGGTAAAACGGCGCTCAGCGTATCGCCGTCGATATGCACGCACCCCAAAAGCGCGCCGTCCGTTTCGACGCGGTAAAAAGCGCCGCCAGTAAGTCCGGCCGCAGCGTAAACCGCGCCCACGCCGCGCAGCGTACGCAAATAGCGGTCGCAGCAAAGCGACGCCTCGGAAGAATCGAGCGGCCGTAGCAAAGCCTACTGCGCCGCTTTTTCGAGGTATTCGACCAGCGTCCCGACGCGCGTCAACTTTTCGACCATGTCGTCGGGAATGGTGATGTTCATTTCGTCCTCTAGGGCGAACAGCATTTCGACGACCAACAGGCTGTCTGCTTTCAAGTCGTTTTTGATGTCGGTGTCGGCGGTGATGGTCGCGGGATCCGCTTTGAGATACTTCGCCAGCATTTCGGTCACTTTTTCAAACATAGTTCTATCCTCCTGTTTTTTAAACGCGCGGCTTGTGCCGACACGGTTATTTATAGATCAAAAATACGAATACGCCGTTCGGGTAGCGCAAATACGGCAAATATCCGCGCTCCGGGTCGTATACGAAATCGCTTTTGACAGATTTATACGCCTCTTCGATCATGCTCGCAAACGCCGAACTGCTGTCTGCGTTGACGCCGGCGATCGACAGCCGCAGTTCCAGTTTGCCGACCGCTCGCTTCGACGCTTTGACGGCCGCGAAAATGTCGAGCAGTTGCCGCTTGGACGTCACCAGGCTGCCATACGAAACGCCGTCGATGTCGGTGTGCGCGGTCGCATAATAGTCGTAATCTTCGTTCGCCTCTTCATCGGACGGATTGTCGCGGCCGAACGTATGCCGCCCGAACAGCCCGGCCGTCATACTGCGGTCGCTGCGCAAAAAATAGCCGTGGTGCAATACAAACGTTGTACCTTTTCGGATCGAATAGTAGCCCTTGTCCATCGTCACGTCGACGTTGTACCAACGATTCTCCAAGCGCACTTTATTCCAGGCGTGCGCCTGCGCGTCGAACGCACCGGTGATGCGCACGCAAGCGATCCCCTCGAGGTTGCATAAGAACATGAATGCCTTGCTGAATCCGTCGCATACGGCGTTACCCTCGAGCAGCGCGCCTTCGAGGTGGAACGACGGATGCTCGTCGGTCACGTCCTCATGCGCGAGATACTTTTCGTAGAGCGCAATGTCATAGGCCACCGTCGACGCCAAATAGTCGTGTATGGCGTGGACGCGCTCGTACTCGCTAAAGTCGTTCAACATATAGCGGTCGAGTATGGCGATCGCCTTGTCGTACACCTGTTGCGCCGTCGCCATTGCCTCGTCGAACGTCGGGCGGTAGCCTTCGGCGACGATCTCCAGCATGGCGTCGATCTGCTCGCGCTTCCCTTCGCCCGTCACCGCTTTCGGCTCGCGCGCCGAAACCGCGCGGATCGGCTGCGCCTCGACTTCCGATTCCGCAATCAAGTGCGCCGGCAAGTCGGGCGTCGGCTTACTAAACAGCGAACAACCGGTAAGCAACGCGCAACCGAAAATCGCCGCCGCGCACAGACACGCCTTTATACGACGTACCGCTTGCATGTATATCCTTTCTCCGTCACGGGCGTATGCTCACCGCCGCGCAAGACCCCGAACGAAAGCGCCTCGCCCGTGCCTGTCTCGCCGTATCGCAGCATTTCGATGACAAGCTGCCCGTATCCCGATACGACGACACCGCCGACCGACTCGATATAGTCGTCCGCTTGCAACGCGCTCATACTCGCAGCGCTTTTGCTCGTCACGCGCAGCCCGGTATCGTCCTTTCTGACATATACGTTGCCGTACTTTAAGAACGCCGAAAATTCTTTGGCCGCGCTCTTTTCGGTCAACAAAACCGTATCGGTATAGGGGATCGCGCCGCCCGGATTGTTGACCGCCGCCGCGAACAACGCGTCGACCAAGCCGATCGGCAACGAATAGCTGACCCCGTCGACAAACCGATCGGAACCGGCCAGCGACGTCGTTTGCGCAAAGTTCAACCCGATCAGTTCGCCCTTCATATTGAACAGCGGACTGCCCGAATTGCCGGCGTTGATCGGCGCCGAGATCTGCACGGCCGGGACGACCGAGTCTCCCACGGTGACGATCTTATCGGGTTGGGCGATGATGCCCTCGGCGGCCGCCAAGCCAGTGCCCATGCCGTTGCCGATCGCCAGCACCCGCTGTCCCATGCGCAGGTCGCTTGACTGTTTCGCGCGCAGATCGATCGCGTTTTGCGGTCGCGTTTTGCTGCGCAGGAAAACGACGTCGTAATAGCGGGCATGGCCGAGTACGGTCATCTCCTCCTTGCGGAACGAGGTCTCGCCGAAAAAACGCGCGTCGACAAACCCGGCCTCGAACGTGTCGCCGCCGCCGATGTGAAAGTTGGTGACGTATATCGCGTCGCCGTCATAATCGGTGTACAAAAAGCCGGTCGCAAAACTCGAACCGTAGCGCAGTTCGACAACGTTCGGCAGCAGCAGTTCACACAGGCCGATCAGGTGGTCGTCCTCGAACGAGTAGTCGATATGCACGTCGCCCGACGGCACAATCGGTTTGCAACCGCACAGCGCCGCGCCGAGAACGACGGCCAATAACAGGCAAACAGCCTTTTTACAAAATCGTTTCATTCTGCTTTAAAGTATACCACATTCGCCGCCGTATGTAAAATATTTTGACCGCATTTTGTGCGCGATGTGCGACGACGGTCTCGACACGATTCGCTTGCCTATAACGCTACACCCGCAAAATGCGGCCGCTGTGCGCGTAATACGAGGCGTATTCATGCCCTTCGGTGTCCGTCCAGTCGATCGGCGTTTCGCCTATCGACTGTAAAAAGGCGTTGACTTTGCTGAACGGACGCGAGCCGAAAAAGCCGCGCGACGCCGACAGCGGACTGGGGTGCGGCGAGGAAACGACAAAATGTCGCCCGTCGATCAACTGCTTTTTGGCGATCGCATTCGCGCCCCACAAAATGTACGCGACCGGCTGCTTACGCGCGTTGAGGGTGGCGATCACCGCGTCGGTAAACGTCTGCCACCCCAGTCCCGCGTGCGACTGCGGCTGCCCTGCGCGCACGCTCAACACGGTGTTTAACAGCAGCACGCCCTGCTTGGCCCAACCGACCAGCGTGCCGCACTGCGGCGGCGGGCAGCCCAGGTCGTTCGCCAGTTCTTTGAAGATATTAACGAGCGACGGCGGTAACGCCACGCCGTCCGACACCGCAAACGCCATGCCGTTGGCTTGTCCCGGCCCGTGGTACGGGTCCTGCCCCAAAATGACGACTTTGACTTGCTCGTAGTCGACCGCCTCGAGCGCTGCGTACATGCGCTCATGCGGCGGATAAACCGTCGTACGCTCGTACTCGCGCATAACGTCCGTTTCCAGCTTGATAAAATACGGTTTGTCGATTTCCGCCGCCAATACCTTGTCCCATGCGTTGTTTAGTTTCATACATAGTATCATACACCAAACGCGCGCAAATTGCAACCGTTTCGGCTAGAACGTCGTCATCGTATCGGTTGTATCGGTCGTTGTGCCGTTGCCCAACTGTAGCAATAGGCCGATGATTAAAATGTTATTGAGCCGCCCGAACGTCGTACAGTCGTCGCTGTCTTGATTGCCCATCAGCAGTACCAACAGCAACAGGCGGAAAATTTCCTCTTGCTCCATAGATTACAACAAACACCTCCCGAACGAAAAGTAAGCCCTGCCGCGTGCGCGTTCTTCGTAAGGCGCGGCCGCGGTCAGTCGCGCACCCCTCCTATCGACTATATGCGTCGAGCGCGGCCAATATTCCTGTTTTTTCGCTATTGACTTTCGTTTTTATGTCGGTTATACTGTATATATGGAACTTTTGATAGACAGACGAACGCAAGCCCTCATCGGGCAATACATACCCGCCGCCGAAACGTTGGAGACGCTGGCCGACTTCTTTTCGGCGCTCGCCGACGGCACGCGTATCAAGATCATCTCCGCGCTGTCGATCTCGTGCATGTGCGTCGGAGACTTGGCCGCCATGCTCGACCTCAACCAAACCACCGTGTCGCACCAGTTGCAAAACCTGCGGCGGCTGGGCGTCGTCTCCTTCCGCCGCCAGGGCAAAGTCGCCTTTTACTATCTCAAAAACAAAGCCGTACTCGACATCATGCTGACCGCCACCGAGGCCATGTAAAGACCGAAAAACGCCGCCACGGACGTGACGGCGTTTATGCTTTTTAGATGATCCGAACAGAAACTACTTTTACATTGCTTGCGGCGCGCGCAAGAGAATCAGGTGCATACCGTTCTTTAAAACACGGCGCACCATGTCGGTCAGCTTGAGCCGCGCCTTGCTCTCCTCGCCGTCGCCCAATATGCGGTGATCGATATAAAATCGGTTGAACGCTTGCGCCACGTCGACGAGATAACGCGAGATAATGCTCGGCTCGTATCGGGCTGCCGCATCGCGTACAACGTCGTCAAAGCGGCCGACAAGCCGCAAAACGGCAGCCGATGCGTCGTCGGTCAAATGCGAAAGCTCGACCTTATCGGGCGCGCCGCCGCCTTTATGCAACACGCTACAGGTGCGCGCGTGCGTGTACTGTAAGTACGGCCCTGTTTCGCCGTCGAAGTTGAGCGCTTTGTCGAACGAAAATACCATATCTTTGATACGCGCCGTAGAGAGCGCCATAAAGACGACCGCGCCCACGCCGACCGCCTCGGCCGTCGCGCGCTTGTTTTCGAGCGCCGGATTTTTCTCCTCGATGATCCGTTCGGCTTTGTCGACCGCCGTATTTAAAACGTCCTCTAAGAACACCACGTTGCCGCTTCTTGTACTCAACGCGCCCGCGCCCTCGAGCGACACCATGCCGAACGGGATATGCACGCAGTCGCCCGCCCAGGGTTTCCCCATCAGCTCGAGTACCTTGAAGATCTGCTTGAAATGCAAGTTCTGCTGATACGCCACCACATACAGATTTTTATCGAAATGGTAGTTGTCCTGCCGATAGCACGCCGCCGCCAAGTCGCGCGTCGCGTACAGCGTCGCCCCGTCCGATTTCAAAATGAGACACGGCGGCATACCGTATTCGTCGAGCGCGACCACCTTCGCGCCCTCGCTGTCGACCAACAAGCCTTTTTCGGTCAGCTCGTCGATGACCGGCTGCATTTTGTCGTTGTAAAAGCTCTCGCCTGCATAGCTGTCGAACGCGATCCCCAACCGCTCGTACACCTTTTGCACGTCGCGCAAAGTGACCGTTTTGAAACGCTCGAAGATCGAAAGCGCCTGCTTGTCCCCGTCCTCGATCGCCTTGAACCACTTGCGCCCCTCGGCCTCGAGCGCCGGATCGGTCTCCGCCTCTTTATGAAAACGCACGTACAGTTCGAGCAGCGCGTGAATGCCGCGCGCCTCGATGTCGGCGTCGTCGCCCCACTGTAAGTAGGCGGCGATCAGTTTGCCGAACTGCGTGCCCCAGTCGCCCAAATGGTTGATGCCGATCGCGTTGTAGCCCAAATATTTGAAAATGCGGTACAGACTGCCGCCGATCGCCGTGGTCAGCAAATGCCCGATGTGAAAGGGCTTGGCGATATTGATCGACGAATAGTCGAGCGTGACCGTCTTGCCGTTGGGTGCAAGCGGCTGAAAATCCTCGCCTTTACCATCCATATCGGCGATGACGTCGGCGGCAAACCGCACGCGGTCGATGCGGAAATTGAGATACCCGCCCGCAACCTCGGCGGTAATGCCGTCGGCGTGAAAGCGGCTTTGTAAGTCTGCGGCGATCGCTTGCGGCGCCTTGCGCATGACTTTCGACAACTTAAAACACGGCAACGCATAATCGCCCAAACTGCTGTCGCTCGGAATATCCAAATTACCGTATACGTCGAAATCGTCGATCTCCAGCCCGTCGGCAATCAATTTTTTATAGTCCATGTCCCGTGACCTCCCGTCACAACTATGTAGTGCCTAAATATGTTTTATCATTTGCAGCCTCGCTGCCTCCGTCATTGCGAGGGCGGAGTCCGCGGCAATCTCTTGCTGCCTCCGTCAATAGAGCCAGAGACAAAAGGTCGGAGAGTACGCACACACTTTGTCACCCTCGGAGCGAAAGCCGAGGGGTCTAGCGAAGCGAAAAATACTTTATTTTATGCGCCTGACGTCCATTCTTGCGTACCGCTCGGAATGACAAAAGGTCTTTATCCTTTTTTACATAGCTTTTGATACACTCTTAATGATGGTATATTGACGCCTTTGACGGCGTAGACGGGCGCACAGCCGCAGCGCCCAAAAACGAATCTAAAGACCGCCCTATCTTTGACGGCGTAGACGGGGGTAGAGACGGGCAACAGTTGGCAAGTCGGCGACGGGCGCGTAGTTCTTTCTACGTAACCGAGCCGACTTGCCAAGCGTAGCCCGTATATACCCCGTATACGCCGTCAAACGTTGAAGCGGAACAAAACGACATCCCCATCCTGCACCACGTATTCCTTGCCCTCGCTGCGTACCTTGCCTTTCTCTTTGGCGCCGACCATGCCGCCGCAAGCGATCAGGTCGGAGTAGGAAACGACTTCGGCGCGAATGAACCCTTTTTCAAAATCGCTGTGGATCTTGCCGGCCGCTTGCGGGGCTTTGGTGCCGCGCTCGATCGTCCAGGCGCGTACCTCTTTTTCCCCGGCGGTCAGATACGAGATCAAACCGAGCAACTCGTAGCCGGCGGCAATAATGCGGTTGAGGCCGCTCTCTTTCAGTCCCAGCTCTTCGAGGAACAGGCCGCGCTCGTCTTTCGGCAGCTGCGAAATTTCTTCCTCGACCTTAGCGCATACGGTAATACAGCCGCTGTGTTCGGCCGCCGCGATCGCCTCTAACTGCTTGACATACCCGTTGCCCGCGCCGATCGACTTCTCGTCGATGTTGGCGCAGTAAATGACCGGCTTTGCCGTCAGCAGGAAAAACCCGTCGAGGATCGCCCGCTCGTCGTCGGTCAGCGACATGGTGCGCACGCATTTGCCCGCGTTTAAGTGATCGCTGATCTTTTTGAGCAGCGCGCTTTCTTCGGCGTACTTCTTGTCGCCCGTCTTGACGTAATGCTCGGCCTTGTCGAGCCGCTTTTTGACCGTCTCCATGTCGGCCAAGATCAGCTCGAGGTTGATCGTCTCGACGTCGCGTTTGGGGTCGACGCCGCCCTCGACATGAATGACGTTGGCGTCGTCGAAACAGCGCACCACGTGCACCACCGCATCGACCTCGCGGATATGCGACAAAAATTTGTTGCCCAGCCCCTCGCCCGCGCTCGCGCCCTTGACAAGGCCTGCGATGTCGACGAACTCGAGGACGGCCGGCGTCACCTTCTTGGTCTTGTACATATCGGCGAGAACGTCCAGCCGCGCGTCGGGTACGGCGACCACGCCGACGTTCGGCTCGATGGTACAGAACGGATAGTTGGCGCATTCGGCGCCCGCCTCTGTGATTGCGTTAAACAGCGTGGACTTGCCGACGTTCGGCAGCCCGACCACTCCCAGTTTCATGTGTGCGGATTCTCCTTGTCCTACGGTGATAAGCGCGATATGTACGCTTTTCGATAAAGGTTACCTCTATATTATACCCGACAGCGGCCACTTTGGCAAGCAAAATTATAGTGTCCCGACACTTTCGCCCTTTATGCATAGCCGACGCGCGGCAAACGAACACTAAGCATATACTCATTTTTCGGAGGTGTTCTAAGTATGAACGTATTACCTTTATTGATGATCCCGTTTGCCGTCGGCGTCGGTACCAAAGACGTACCCAAACAGCCGATCGAACTACCCGACATCACCGTAGGCGGCGAAAACTACGAAATCGAAAACAGCGCCGACAGCCGTTACGAGGAACTCAAAGCCGCGCTCGACGCCCGTTTTGAAAAAATGTTCGCTTTAAAAGCCGAACTGGACAAGATGAGCGCCGAAAACGAAGCCAAATGGCAAGAGTACTGGACGATGCACGAGGCCTATCAGCGCCAGCTCAAGCGTCTGATCGCCGTCTGGGTGATGGACAGCTGCCGCTAAAAACGCTATACAAAACAAAAAACGACGGCATTCGCCGTCGCTTTTTGCTACATAGGAATTAAGTCATACTTTTGAGTTGCTCTGTCAACGCGATCAGTTTGTCCCGCTTGCCGTCGATCTCCTCCGT
This sequence comes from Clostridia bacterium, assembly GCA_022791055.1. GTDB lineage: Bacteria > Bacillota > Clostridia > Christensenellales > Pumilibacteraceae > HGM11386. Next base: position 22,764 of record JAAVYI010000016.1, read on the forward strand.
ATATCGGCGAAAGTATTGCATCTCGATCTCGTCCGGCGCGCGCTTACTGATCAAGCATTCCATCAACGCGGACATAGAGCGCGTCCGCTTTACCTCCAATTCCCGAATCTCACTCTCCAGAAGTTGCATTTCCTTTTCTACGTTCTTTCTCAACTCCATGTTTTGTTACTCCTTGTACCGGCTTTACTGTTTATGCTTGGTGATCTTTGTTGTAGCAGCAGTTTTTATACTTTTTGCCCGATCCGCAAGGACACGGGTCGTTGCGGCCGATCGTCTTGTTGGCATTGCGCGAAGGCACGTTGGCGGTGCGGGTTTGCGTGTCGCCGCTCTGGGCGACCAACTCGAGTTTCTGCTCCTCGCGCTTGGGCGCGTGTTCGATATTGACGCGCATCATCAGCGCTACCGTCTCTTCCTGAATGCTGCCGATCATGCGGTCGAACATCTCGAAGCCCTCTTTTTTATAGGCGATGACCGGATCCTGCTGGCCGTAGGCTTTCAAACCGATGCCGCGGCGCAAGGCGTCCATGGCGTCGATATGGTCCATCCACTTGGAATCGACGACCTTCAATAATACGACGCGCTCGACCTCTTCGAAATCGAGACCGATCTCTTTGGCCATGTCGAGCTTTTGCCCGTAGTACATGTGCATGGCGTCCTCGATCTGCTGCTTGATCTCCTCGAGCGCCCAGCGGTCCATGCGCTCCTCGGTCAAGAACGTCGTGTCGCCGGGGATCAGCTTGCGCTCGATCTCCTTGTTGAGATTCTCCCAGTCCCACTCGTTCCAGTCGGTTTTGGGATCGGTGTAGTCGGACACGATAATGTCCACTTGGTCGTGGATCATTTTGTCGATCTGGTCGTGTACGCTCATGCCCATGAGCACCTTATTGCGCTCGCCGTAAATGATCTCGCGCTGCGTGTTCATCACGTCGTCGTACTCGAGAACTTGCTTACGGATCGAGTAGTTGCGCCCTTCGATGTTGCGCTGTGCGTTTTCGATCTGCTTGGTCAGTAGCCCCATGGCAAACGGCGTGTCCTCATCGACCTTGAACACGTCGGCGATTTTCTTCATGCGGTCGCCGCCGAACAGGCGCAATACGTCGTCCTCCATCGACAGATAGAACACGCTCGAACCCATGTCGCCCTGACGGCCGGCGCGGCCGCGCAACTGGTTGTCGATACGGCGCGACTCGTGGCGTTCGGTGCCGATGATGCGCAGACCGCCGACGGCAATAACCTCTTCTTTTTCCTTGTCGACTTCGACCTTGTACTCGTCGTAGTACTTCTTAAATTCGGCGCGCGCCGACAAAATTTCGGGGTCGTCGGTGTTATAGTACGAAGTCGCGGCCGAAATGGTCTCTTCTTTAAAACCAAGATCGCGCATACGCTTTTTGGCCGAATATTCGGCATTGCCGCCTAGCATAATATCGGTACCGCGGCCGGCCATGTTGGTGGCAATGGTGACAGCGCCTTTCTTGCCGGCCTGGGCGACGATTTCCGCCTCTTTCTCGTGATTCTTTGCGTTTAACACGCTGTGCGGTACCCGTGCGCCGCGTAACAGCTTGCTCAACTCTTCGCTCTTCTCGACGGTCGTCGTGCCTACGAGAACCGGCTGCCCGCGCGAATAGCACTCGGCAATGTCGGCCACAACGGCGCGCAGTTTACCGTCGACGGTGGTGTAAACTTGATCGTTTTCGTCGATACGCTTGCTCGGAACATTGGTCGGAATGACAACGACGTCAAGCCCGTAAATGCCGCGGAACTCGCTCTCTTCGGTCTTGGCCGTACCGGTCATGCCCGACAGTTTGCTGTACAGACGGAAATAGTTTTGGAAAGTGATCGTAGCCAGCGTGCGGTTCTCGTTCTGAATGCGCACGTTTTCCTTGGCCTCGATCGCCTGATGCAAGCCCTCGGAATACCGACGGCCGACCATCAAGCGGCCGGTAAACTCGTCGACGATGACGACTTCGCCGTCGCTGACGATATAGTCCTTATCGCGCTTCATGATGTAGTGCGCGCGAATGGCGTTGTTGACGTAATGGTTGATCTCGGTGTTTTCGATGTCCGACAGGTTGTCGATATTGAAATACCGTTCGGCTTTCTCGATGCCCTGCTCGGTCAGGTTGATCGCCTTTTTCTTCTCGTCGATGTCAACGTCCTCTTCGAGGTTGAGCGTCTTGGCAAAGCGGTTGGCGGTGATGTACATTTCGCTCGACTTGCCGCCTCTGCCCGAAATGATCAACGGCGTTCTCGCCTCGTCGATCAGAATCGAGTCGACCTCGTCGATGATGGCATACGACAACTCGCGTTGTACTTTGTCCTCTTTGTAGATGACCATGTTATCGCGCAGATAGTCAAAGCCCAGCTCGTTGTTGGTCGCATAGGTGATGTCGCAGTTATACGCCGCGCGCTTAGACTCGCTGTCCATGCCGGCGACCGCCACGCCGACGGTCAGCCCCAAAAAGCGGTGTACCTTGCCCATCCACTCGGCGTCACGTCGCGCCAGATAGTCGTTGACGGTGACGATATGCACGCCTTTTCCCGCAAGCGCGTTGAGGTAGGCCGGCAGCGTCGAAACCAGCGTCTTGCCTTCACCGGTGCGCATTTCGGAAATACGCCCCTGGTGCAAGCAAATGCCGCCCATCAGCTGCACGTGGAAGTGCCGCATACCGAGTACGCGACTGCTCGCCTCGCGCACGACGGCGAACGCCTCGGGCAGAATGTCGTCGAGCGTCTCGTAATTCTCGTTCAAACGCCGCTTAAATTCGGGCGTCATCGCCTTCAACTCTTCGTCGCTCATGGCGGCGAAACGGTCGCTCAATGCCTCGACTTTATCGGCGATCGCGTTCAATTTGCGGATATGCTTGCGGTTGTCGCTTCCGGTAATAAATGAAATCAGTCCCATGCTTTTAATTTGCCTCCGTGGCCGCCTCGTAACGGCCTAAAAATTTTAAATATCCGGTCTGCCGGCTCAACACGTCGAGCACGTGCAACAGTTCCTCTTTGTCCCCGCCGAACAGAAAATCGACGAAAAATATATACCGTCCCATCGCCCCTTTTTTGGGTCGGGATTCGATGTGTACCATGTTCAGCCCGAAATCGGCGATGACCGTCAGCGCCTTTAACAGCGCGCCCGGCGCGTTGACCGTTTCAAACATCACGCTGACCTTACCGCCGACAGTCGACGGCGTATTTTTCAAAAGCACGAAACGCGTCGCGTTGTTGGCGTAGTCCTCGATGTGTTCGGCCAACACCTTTTGCCCCGGCCGCGCACAACGCGCGATCGCGCCTGTTGTCGAGTCGGTCACGCGCTGCAAGCCCTCGCTCGTCGAGGCGACCGCCACGCTTTCCAGCCCCGCACGCTCGAGATAGGCGCGGCACTGGCTCAAGGCCTGCGGGTGCGAATATACCGTTTTGACCGTCTCCGGCCGCGCGTCCGCCGTCCCGATCAAGCAATGTTCGATCGGCAGCACCGTTTCGGCCGCCATGTAGACCGGCAGAGCCGTCAGCGCGTCCAAGCACTCGCGCACCGAACCTTCGATGCTGTTTTCGATCGGCACGGCCGCCGCTTGCGTCTCGCCGTTTGCGACCGCCTCGACCGCCGCGGTAATGCTCTTGTACGGTTTTAAGTCGACGCCGCCGAACCGCTGCGCCGCCAAAAACGAATGCGAATACTCGTCGCCCAAATATGCAATGTCCATCAGAGGCGCGTCACCTGCTCGAACAGACTGCGGTTTCCCTCTTGCGCGGCCTTAGCGCGCAGCGCAGCGATTTCGGCCGACTCGTGCACCGAGCCGGTCAGCGAAAAGTCGGGGATCCATTCGCCGCCGTCGGCAGTAAGCGCCAACTCGCAATCGGCGAAACCGCGCAACAGCCCCAGCTTGTCCGTCGGCAACGCCTCAGCGTTGATCGTCGCGGCCACCGTCAGCGCGCCGCCGTTGGTGTAGGCCGCCGGCACGCTCAAAAGCCGCACTGCGTCCTGCATGTCGCCGGTCTGGGTGGCGTACTGCAAATTGTACACACACAGCAACACTTTTTTGCCCATGGTCGCCAGCAGTTCGGCGCGCGCGCAAGCCGTTTCCATGGCTTCGAACGCAAAGTCCGCCGGTACGTTCCCCTCGACGACCTCCGCGCCCGCCTCCCGGATCGCGGCGCGGGCGTCTGCCGGCGGCGTCAGGTACAGGCCGATCACTTCGGTCTCCGGCGAAAGCTGTTTCCACTTGTTCGCCAGGTTTAACAGCAGCGCGGGCGAACGGTATTTCGCCGGGTGCGAGATCAATAGACTGTCGCCCTCGCGCGGCGCGCACAGCGCGTCGACGGCGCGCAGCATGGCGTCGTTATCGTCCCAAACGCTGACAGGCGGCTGCGGCTCGGCCACTTCCGGCACAGCCGCGCGCGGCGCGCCCGGTTTCTGCCCGTTGACCGAAATGATGTCGATCAGCGCCAGCAAATCGAGTTTATCGTAATACATATACCGCCCGACGATGTAATCGCCTTCGAGCAGCCCGTATTTTTTGATCACCGAATCGATGACGAGGACGTCCTCCGAACACGGCACATACGACGCGCCGATATAGCCGTCGCGCCCGCAGACGTGGAAAACGCCTTTGGTCGCAAGCCCCCCGGTCACCGCGCCCTTTCCCTCATAGGAAAAAATTTCGTAGCGGTGGTCGGGCATGATCAGCTTCTCGCACACCCGCACGTACTGTTTATTGCGCTGGGGGATCTTCTCGTTGATCTTCAACCCGTTGACGATCGGATATAAATCGGCAACGATACGGTCACGGTTGTTGTATTTTGTCACGTGCAACCCTAGCAGCTTGCCGACGTTCTTCAGTTCGACCAACGACAATTCTTCCAATCGCGGCAAAACGTATTCTTCTTCTTCAAACTTGTACTTCGCAGCTTTCGCGTGTCTGCCCATACTTCCTCCGTCTCGACTGTAAACAATTTCTATAATAGCCATTATACTACAAAAATCAAGATAATGCAAGCGTATGAAAGAAAAACCTGCCTGAAAATGTCCGTAACCTCAGGCAGGATTCGCGCAAATTTCCGCTCAATCCAAACGTATCGATCCCGTCGCCACGCGTTCGACAAACGCCGCGTCGTGTTCGACAAAGACAAGCGTCGGACGGAACGTAACGATCAGCCGCTCGATCTGCCTGCGGCTCGGCATATCGACGTAGTTGAGCGGCTCGTCCCAAACGTATACATGCGCGCGCGTCGAGAGCGACAGCGCCAACGCCGCCTTTTTCCGCTCGCCCAAACTCATGTGACAAAAGTCGGTCGCGCGCAGTTCGGGGCGCATACCCAGTTGCACCAAAAGCGCGGTGACGACGGACGGATCGGCGCCGACCGCCTCGCACTGTCGTTGCAGCGGACGGTCGAACATCGGCTCCTGCGGCACATAGGATACGACCAAATCGGACGGCCGCCGCAAACTGCCTGTCACCGTCGCGTCGCCCACGCCGACCAAACTTTTTAACAGCGTCGATTTGCCGCAACCGTTGCCGCCGACGACGGCCAGCCGCGCGCCGCGCTCGATCCTGACCGCAATATCGTCTAAAACTGTATGCGCCCCGTAAGCCGCCGTAATGCGCCCGTTGACGAGCGTTTGGCTGCGGAACGAAAGCGGGTACAACCGAATGTCGATCTCGGTTTCGGCGTCGCGCAAAAGCGCCCGTTTTTCTTCCGCCGCCCGCTCGATCCGCTTTTCCAGCACCGTTGCCGCCTTCATCATCTTGGCCGCCTTGTGTCCGACGGCGCCGCGATCGGCTTTTAAGCCGCTGGCTTGCACGCCGAATTTGCTGCGTTCGGCCTTGATCGCATGTTCGTGCCGCGCGTCCGCCGCACGGTCGAGGCGGTCGATCTCGCGGCGCAAACGTTCGTTTTCGATGCGCTCGTTACGTTCGCGCGCGTCGACGTCGTTTAAGTACGACGAGCAAGTCCCCGCCGTAAGCGTTACCCCGCTGCGCGTAACGGCCAGCACATGGTCGATGCAAGCGTCCAAAAACGCGCGGTCGTGCGATGCCAAAATAAACCCGCGCTTACCCGCCAAATATCGCGCCACCGCCGCGCGGCCGCGCAAGTCGAGCGAATCGGTCGGCTCGTCGATCAGCCGAAACGCATCGACGGCGAACATGCCGGCAAGCTGTACGCGCGTTTTTTGTCCGCCCGACAGCGACTTAAGCGGCCGGTATAGAAGATCCGCCACGCCCAAAAGATCGGCCTCACGCACGATCTCCCACTCCTCGCCGCCGTAGCGCGCCGCCGCCTCGAACGCCGTTTTGCCGTTCGCCTCGTCGACCGAAAAGCGCACCGTCGGGATCGGCACGGCAATGCTGCCCTTGTATCCGTCCAACGCGCCGTCAAGCAACTTCAACAGCGTCGTTTTGCCCCGACCGTTGCGCCCGATCAAGCCCGTTTTCCAACGCTCGTCGAGCGCAACCGTCACATGGTCGAAAATATTGTCCTGCCCGGCATACCCGAACGTCAATCCATTGATTTGTATCATATCGTTCTCCTTTTTTCACGCCATACAAAAAGTCGCCAAGCATCTTGCCGCTTGACGACTTTATAAAGACACCTGTTTGCAAAAGGACGCCCGCGCGAAAACATGTCGGTATTGCCCCGACCGCACGACATCCCGATTCAACTGTATCTATTCGATCTTCATTTCGTTCCAATACTCCCTCTTTACCAATCCTGCTTTTTCAAGGACGGCGATTTGACGTCGTTGTAGAAATCGAAATATTTTCGTTTCACTGCGTCCTTATCCTGTTCGACGTTGAGCGCCGCCTCCAATTCGGCCGGCGTAAAGTCGCTCATCGACACTTCGCCGTCGTAGGCGGAAAACAGTTTCATCAACTCCAACTGCGATTTCATGCACACAGTATACCACGCCCGCCGCCGAATGTCAACCGAATGCGCCGCAATCCCCCGGCAACCGCGGCGCAAAAGGCTGTCCCGACTTAGGCAAAGAACATGCCGGCCGTCATGTCAAGATAGTTGTCGCCGCCGTAGTCGGGAAAGCGCTTTTTGATTTCGGTCTTGAACGCCGCGGCCGAACGGCACTGCGCCGCTATACGTTTGAGTTCTTGCAAATAGTCGATCTTGGTTTGCGCGTCTTTCAAATCCTCGGGCGTGTAGTGCGACGAGAGAATGAGCGAATACCCCTTGTCGAGATAGCCGCGCAGTTCGTCGATCATCGCGTCGGCATGATTTGCGCCGGCGACGATCGAATGGCAGTCGTGTCCGAGCATGTGCGTGTACACCGCATTGATCGCGGGAACGGCAATGTTGTAGGCGTCGTGCGTTGCGGTCAGCTCGAACGTAATGCCGCCGACTGTCAGCTTGCCCACTTCAACGACGTCGGTAATCGTGTGCAGCGTGCTGTCAAACGCCGCGCCGAACACGCTCGCAAAGTTGTCGATCAGCGCCTTGCCGCCGCCCTGCTCGCCGTAGGATTTTGCGGTTGCCGTCGCGTATTTGCGGACGTGCGGCAAAAAGCGTCCGCCCGCGTCGTGGTACGCGATCAGCATTCCGACGACGTGCAGCCCCGCAACGTATTTTTCAAGCGCCGCGATATTGTCGACAAAGCACGGCGATTCGATGACGACCGCCTGCCCGTCCTGTTCGACGATAAACACCTCGTCGCCGATCGGGTCGTCCGTCCTGTATGCGTGCAGCTTGACCTGCCCAAAATCATAGACGTGCATTTCACCCTTGTCAAGCGTCACCGACCGAAAATTGTTCTTGTTCATGTGAGATCCCTCCGAAAAATTTTTCGCAATCGAATCAGCGTGTCCTCGCCCGATTGCATACACAGTATAGCAGACGAAACGACACAATACAAGAACGTTACTTTTTTATTACCCGATAATACTTTTGTTACTAAGTTTCTTTTTTGAACCATTGACTTTTTCGGCCGCGTTTGCTATACTGTTTCCATAAGGAGATGCCCATGCTGACCAAAGACGAACTGCCCGAATGCCCGGTCGCTACGACGGTGCAACTGATCGGGAACAAATGGAAGCTGTTGATCATTCGCAACCTGCTCGGAAAGACGCAACGCTTTACCGACTTTGTCAAAACGATCCCCGGGATCAGCAAAAAAGTGCTGACCGACAATCTGCGCGCACTTGAATCCGACGGCCTAATCGAGCGCGAAGTATTCGCCGAAGTGCCGCCGCGCGTCGAGTATTCGCTCTCCGCTTTGGGCAAAACGCTCAAGCCCATTCTCGACGCCATGTGGGACTGGGGTACCGGCTACAAAGCCGCGCTTTGACCGCAACGCGATAGCGATTCGGCGTCCGCAAGCGCGCCGCGTAAAGTCTCCCCCTCATTGCAAGTATCCCGTTTCACCTGTCATTAGAGCCAAAGTCAAAATGTCCGAAAGGAAACGAGTACGCACACACTTTGTCACCCTCGGAGCGAAAGCCGAGGGGTCTAGCGAAGCGAATCCCTTATTTTATACGCCTATGGCTAGATTCTTGCGTACCGCTCGGAATGACAAATGGTCTTTTCTGCTTTCCATGACTTTTTGACTTTAGCTCTATTGCAAGTATCCCGTTTCGCCCGTCATTTCGAACGCAGTGAAGCAATCTCGATCATTCTCGCCCAATACAAAAGGGACTGCCGTACTAAATACGGCAGTCCCTTTTTCGGAATAGCAGTGAAGTAAAGACTTACTTCATTTCGGCAGTAGCGCCGGCTTCCTTGAACTTCGCCACCAACTCGGTCGCGGTCTCCTTGGAGAGACCTTCCTTGACGGTCGAAGGAGCGCCGTCGACGAGCGCCTTGGCTTCGGCAAGACCCAAACCGGTCGCCTCGCGGGCAGCCTTGATGACAGCGATCTTGTTGGGACCGACTTCCTTCAAGATGACGGTGAACTCGGTCTGCTCTTCGGCAGCCGGAGCAGCCGCGCCGCCGGCAGCGGGCGCTGCGACAGCCATCGCCGCGGCCGAAACGCCGAATTCCTCTTCGAGCATCTTAACGAAATCGTTAAGCTCCATAACGCTCATGCCTTTGACTTCTTCCAAAAGTTTCTTTAAATCAGCCATTGTGATAAAACCTCCGTTTGATTTTCGACAATTTTTAAATTGATTTTTTGTTTTCGCTTACAACTTACAGTTACGCGTTTTTCTTGGCGATCTCGCTCATCGCGACAGCCAGACTGCGCATCGGCGAGGTCAACAGACCCAACATCTGCGCAACGAGAACAGGCTTCGCGGGAATGTTCGCCAGCTGTTCGATGCCCTTGACGTCGGCGGCTTTGCCCTCGATCACGCCGCCCTTAAAGGCGAGCTTGTTGACCTTTTTCCCGGTCTCGGAAATGATTTTCGCGGGCGCTACGGGATCGTCGTAGGAAATGGCGACGGCCGTCGTACCCTCAAGCACAGGCGCGAACTCGTTGAAACCGGCTTTCTCGAAGGCGCGCAGCATGATGCGGTTTTTGATGACCGCGTATTCCACGTTTGCCTTACGAAGTTCGGCGCGCATGGCCGTATCCTCGGCAACCGATATGCCGCGGTAATCGACCAGAACGACCGACTTCGCTTTCCCGATCTTCTCCGCGATCTCGGCAACCTGTTCGGCTTTCAGCTTTATCGTTTCGGTTGACAATGTGTATATCCTCCTTTCTAAAATTTAAATCGACCGCGCGCAGAGCGAGGCCGACTTAAAAAAACATTATATGCGGGAAACCCGCCATTCGTTTTCTAATGTCCACCTCGACAAGCGAGCTTACAGCTCATTATACCGAAACAGGCGGCCCGACAAAATCGGTTGCACATACCCGCGCGGCACTTGTTTTCTGCGGTGATAAATTTTGTGGTTGGTGCTTACGGACTTTTCCGTCCGCAAGGTTTCTGCGTTTTTACACGCGGTAGTTGACCTTGACGCCCGGGCCCATGGTCGACGCCAAGTATACGCTCTTGACATACGTACCTTTGGCCGCGGCCGGTTTGGCTTTGACGATCGCTTCCATCAGAACGTCGTAGTTCTCTTTCAGCTTGTCCGTGCCGAACGACTTTTTGCCGATCGGGCAGTGAATGATCGCCGTCTTGTCGGTGCGGTACTCGACCTTACCGGCTTTGGTATCGGCGATCGCCTTGGCGATGTCGGTGGTGACGGTGCCGGCCTTGGGCGAAGGCATCAAGCCTTTCGGGCCGAGGATCTTGGCAACGCGTCCCATTTGTCCCATCATGTCGGGGCTGGTGATACATACGTCGAAGTCGAGGAAGTTTTCGCTCAGGATCTTGGCAATGATCTCTTCGGCGCCCACGATGTCCGCGCCCGCCTTTTCGGCGATGTCGGCTTTCTCGCCCTTGGCGATAACCAACACTTTGACCGTTTTACCGGTACCGTTGGGAAGAACGACGGTGCCGCGCACTTGCTGGTCGGCCTTTCTGGGGTCGACGCCCAAACGCACGTGCAATTCGATCGATTCGTCGAACTTGGCTTTGGCCGTATCCAAAACGGTCTTGAACGCCTCGTCGGTTTCGTATGCTTTGCTCGTGTCAAACGCTTTGACGCTGTCGATATATTTCTTTCCGTGTTTCATCTTCGGCGCCCTCCTTAGTCGACCACCGTCACGCCCATGCTGCGTGCGGTTCCCTCGATCATACGCATCGCCGCATCCAAATCGGCGGCGTTGAGGTCGGGCATCTTGGTTTCGGCGATCTCTTTGACCTGCGCCTTGGTGATCTTCGCCACCTTGTCGCGGTTGGGCTTGGCCGAGCCGCTTTCGATCTTGCAAGCCTTCTTAATGAGAACGGCCGCAGGCGGCGTCTTTAAGACGAACGTGAACGAACGGTCGGCATAGATCGAGATGACGCAAGGAATGATCAAACCTTCCTGTGCGCGCGTCTTTTCGTTAAACTCCTTGGTAAAGCCCGGAATGTTGATTCCGTGGGGGCCGAGGGACGAACCGACAGGCGGTCCCGGGGTGGCTTTACCGGCCGGCAGTTGCAGCTTGACAACTGCCATCAGCTTTTTTGCCATTTTCTTCAATCTCCTTGTACAAAATTTTATACAATCGCGGTACAATCGAACAAGGTCGCCCCTATTCTCCCGAAAGTATACTGTGTGTGTGTTGCGTCTTACGTTTGCCCGTAAGAGATTGCTTCGCTTGCGCTCGCAATGACATCATTCCGCTGAACCGCGCAAGACGGCAGAGAGTGGTACAGCCGACAACTGGCGGCATTCCCACTACGCGATGGCGTAGACGGGAACTACAAGACGGCAGAGAGTGGTACAGCCGACAACTGGCGGCGTGACGGCATGGGAGCGTACTTCCCTGTACGTGACCATGTCGTCACGCCGCACGTAGTCCCAAGATGTGCCGCTATATGCCGTCTTGTTATTCGGCGCGTTCGATTTGGTATAGCTCCAACTCCACCGGCGTGATGCGCCCGAACATACTGACGCTTAACTTGCACTTGGAATTGGCGAGGTCGATGGACTCGATGGTACCGACGAACCCCTCGAGTGCGCCGTCGGTGACTTTGACCTTGTCGCCCTCTTTGAAATCGGTATCGGAAACGACCTTTTCGATGCGCATACGCTTGACTTCTTCATCGGTCAGCGGCAAGGGTCTGCCTTGCGGTCCGACAAAACCGGTCACGCCGCGCGTGTTGGTGATGATGTGCCACATGCTGTTGTCGTAGTCCATTTTGATCAGCACGTAACAGGGGAATTTCTTTCTTTGAACAATCTTGCGTTTGCCGTTTTTTTCTTCGACCACATCCTCCATGGGGATATTGATCTCGACCAAACGGTCCATCAGATTGTTTTTCATGAAAACCATTTCGAGGTTGACCTTGACCATATTCTCGTAACCGGAATAGGTGTGCAGGACATACCACTTTACGTTATCGGGATTCATAGTAAACTAAACGCTCCCAAAAATGTCGACAACGGCTGCGCGCCGCTCAAAAGCGACATGGCGATCAGCGACTCTTTATTGAGGCCGGTGATCAATAGCTTGTACAAATAGCCGAGAAGCGCGTCCATGCCCATGAGGACAAGCAGGAATAAAAGCGTCACGAACAAGACGATCCCCGTCTGTTTGACCACTTGCGGGAACGTCGGCCACGTGACTTTTTTCAATTCGCTGAACAGCTCCTTAAACCATTTGGCGGGGCTGCGGCGCTTTTTTTTCTTATCGGTATCAGCCATTACTTGGTTTCCTTATGCACCGTGTGCTTCTTGCAGAAACGGCAGTATTTTTTCAACTCGATACGATCGGGATCGTTTTTCTTGTTCTTCATATTGTCGTAGTTTCTCTGTTTGCACTCGGTGCAAGCAAGTGTGATTCTGGTACGCATTTGTCTACTTCTCCTTACGGCTTTTACAACACTCAAAAAGCACCACTTTACGGTGGCGCTTTATAAGGATACCACACTAACGGCGGACAAGTCAAGCGTTTGAGCCTTTTATTTCAATAATTTATCGACCGGCTTTTCCACTTGCGTAAACAGATAGTCGACGCTGACCGACAGCGGCACCAACAGTAGCGCGATCACCCAGTAGCCGCCGACCGTTTCGGCAAGCGCGGTCAAATTCAACCCGCCGCCCAGCACGACGTATTGCAAAATGTAATACACCGCCAAAAACGCCAGGTTGACGAACACCGCGACTGCCCCGCCCCGTAAGAGCGCCTGACGCCACTTGGCATAGGTCAATTTTTTCAACAGCCACGCGAGCGGCGCATACGGCACGAACACGACCGCCAAAATGACGAACGTCGCGCTGAGCGCCACGCCGCCGACAAAGAACGTCATCAGTAACACGGCCGCCTCGGTGACAAACCCGAACATCGCGCCGCAGCGGTCGAATATGACGAAAAAGCAGAACGCCGTCGCCACCAAAGGCATCACCTTGATCGGCAGATATACGGCGATCACCGAACACAGCGTGCCGATCGCCGTCGCCACCGCGGCATACGTCACCTTACGGGTGCCGGTCAGCTTGCGCCGCTTTTTCGGCGGCGTAGGCTCAGGCGCGACTTCGGGCGTCGATTCTTCTTCAAACGGATCCATACCGATTTAACCGCAGCACTGCATCAAGTTGCAACAGCAGTCGGTCAAGCAGTACGCACAGCAACAGTTTGCCAAACAGTTGCCGCCCATCATGCCGGGATCCTGCTGCGGCATAGCCTGCCCGTTCGGTTGTCCGCCCAGCGTCTGCGGGTTGACGTCGGCCGACCCCATAACCATTTTGAGTTTGTCGAGCGCCGTCTTGTACTTGTCGTTCCTCGGGTCGAGTTCGACCGCCTGCTCGAGCTGCTTGCGGCTCTCCGTCAGCCAGTCGCGCTTGTAAAACACGATCGACTGGAAGTAGTGCCATTCGGCGTTACGGTCGGTGATCTCGTCGAGCGCGGCCTGCGCCTCGTCGTACTTGCCCGACTTGATCAGATTGTCAATCTGCCCGAAGTCGCCGCCGAACTTCTCTTTGGCCTCGAGACGGTCGAGATCGGACTTGATCATCGACCAAGCCTCTTCGAGTTCCATCAGCTTGCGCGCGCCCTCGTTGCCTTCCTCGCCCGCCAAAAACCGCTGCTCGCCGTAAATGGCTTTCAACTCGTTATACTTGGCCTCCAACTGTTCGGCCGGCGCGTCCTTGTCCAGTCCCAGTACCTTGTACGGTTCTTTAACCATGCTCTCTCCTAATCGGGCGACTTTAAACGCCCCTTTCTATATTTCCTCGTTTCCGTTCCTTAATACACGTTATTGCGAGCCAAAGTCAAAACCACTTGGGAAGCAGTAAAGACCATTTGTCATTCCGAGCGAAGCCGAGGAATGTACGAAGGCGTATAGAATCATTGATTCGCTACGCTAGACCCCTCGGCTATCGCTCGGGGTGACAAAGTGTGTGCGTTCTCGTTTCCTCTCGGACTTTTTGTCTTTGTCTTTATTGCCACTGCCCAAGCGAAACGATCTCTTGCACGTGTCCGTTTGCCTCACACCTTCGGCGGCGGCAACTTCTTCTCGCTCGTCAGCAGTTCTTTCGCCTTCTCGCGCAGCCCGTTGTACACAACGTTGCGCATCAGGTCGTAGCTTTGGGTAAACGCGCAGCGGTTGAAACTCTCGATCGCGCGGTTGATCGTCGCATGTAGCACGAACGCCAGTTCTTCGCGGTGCGCCTCGATAAACTGCGCGCGCGTCCCCGCATAGCCGTATTCGGCGACAAACGGATTGTACCGTTTCTTTCTATAATCCTCGGCCGCGTCGTCGAGCGCGTCGGCAATGTACACGAATTTACCGACATTGTAGCACAGCGCGAGCTTGTTTTCGTCGGCCGTCTCGCCCAACAGCAGCGCGCCCAACTCTTTCATCATCTGCGCGAACGGGTGCGCCACGCGGTCGATGCCGACGGCGTTTTCGCGTTCGAGTTTTCGTAGCGTCTCGTACCCGCGGCTGACGATCTCGGCCGCCTGCGGGCAAACCGCCATCGCGCGTTTGAACGGTCGCTTGAGCGCCCGCCGCACCGCCCGCGCGCCGATCCCTTCCTTGTCGATAACCGCGTCGACCGCCTTATAATAACTCAAAACAATGTTGACGGCGGCCAGTCGGTCCAATAGCGGATTGCGCATGACGCACAGCTTTTTCTTGAACGGGTTGCACACGCAGCGTTCTTCTTTGAACGTCACGTCTTGCGTCAGGCAGTCGTGCAAAAGCACCGACAAAAACGTCATATCGTAGTTGGTCGTAAAGCGCGGCAACTGGCCGTACACCTTGCCGGTCGCCTTGCAAAGCCCACAATAGAACGCGCGGTACAGCACGTAATCCTGCATTTTCAGTTGCGCCTTATACGGCACGACGTACCCGTACATATCCCTCCCGTCAACCGTTTATAAACGTATAAATCCCATTTTGCGGTACACTTTCTCCAGCGTCTTACGCGCCGCGTGCGCAGCGGCCTCTGCCCCGCGTTGCATCTGTTCGGTCAAATAGTCTTTGTTGCGCATGTAGTCGGCAAACCGCGCCTGAATCGGCTCGAGTCCCGCGATGACCGCGTCGGCCACCCGCAGTTTGAAATCGCCGTAGCCTAAGCCCGCGCATTCTTTTTCGGCCGCCTCGACCGTGCGCCCGGTGAACGCCGCGTAAATGCTCAGCAGATTGCCGATCCCCGGCTTGTCGGCGCGCGCGGCGATCTCGTCGCCCGAATCGGTGACGGCGCGCTTGAACTTGCGCCGAATCGTGTCGGCGTCGTCGAGCATCAGCACGTAGCCGTTGGGATTGTCGTCCGACTTGGACATCTTGACCGTCGGATCGGCCAGCGATTGCACTTTCGCGCCGAATTTGGGCAACACCCCTTCCGGCACGGTAAACGTCGGCGAATACTTGTTGTTGAACCGTTCGGCAATGTTGCGCGCCAGTTCGACGTGCTGCATTTGGTCGATGCCGACCGGCACGTAGTCGGCCCGGTACAACAGAATATCGGCCGCCATTAAGACGGGATAGTCGAACAGCCCGACGTTGACGTTTTCGGGGTGCTTTTTCGACTTGTCCTTAAACTGCGTCATGCGCTTGGCCTCGCCGAACATGGTGTTGCAATTTAACAGCCAAGTCAGTTCGGCGTGCGCCGAAACGTGCGACTGCACAAAGAACGTGCTTTTTTCGGGGTCGATCCCGCAGGCTAACAGCAACGCGACCATTTCGGTGACGTTCTTGCGGAACTCTGCCGGCACGCGGTCGACGGTGATGCTGTGAAGATCGGCCGCCGCATAAAAGCAAGTATAGTCGTCCTGCATGGCGACCATATTGCGAATCGCGCCGACAAAGTTGCCGATCGTCGGCGTCCCCGTCGGCTGTATGGCGCTGAATACGATTTTTTTTCGTTCGGTAGTTTCCACGCTGTCAGTCCTTCTTTCCGTATAATGTCCGGACATAATCGCCGATATCCTGTTTGTCGATTATGTCCGCAAAACGCTTTTCCATACGCTCTAAGGCGACGATGCTTTCGGGCGCAGGCATGGCCGAAACGTCCTCCAAGCGATAGACCGCCTTGAAATCGTCGTCCGGCACGCGCTCGCCTAAAGCCGTCAAAACCGACTTCGGGAACTTGAACGGCGAGGCCGTCGACACGATGACGGTCGGCGTTTCGTCGCCCGTCTCTTCCTTATATTGCTCGTACACCGCTGCCGCTACCGCCGTGTGCGGGTCGACGACGTACTCGTATTCGTCGAACACGTCGGCAATCGCCGCCGCCGTCGCGTCCTCGTCGGCATAGCCCGCCCAGAACAACTCGTTTAAAGCCGCGCGTTCACTGTCGGTAATTGTGTACGCGCCGTTTCCCTTCAGTTCGGCCATGCGTTTCGCCGTCAAACCGTCGTCGCGTCCGGCGATCTCGAACAGCAACCGCTCGAGGTTGCTCGAAACCAAAATGTCCATCGACGGGCTTTGCGTCTTGAAAAATTCGCGCCGCGCATCATACTGCCCCTCGCGGAAAAACTCGGTCAGCACGTTGTTGCGGTTGGACGCGCAAATCAGCTTGCCTACGGGCAGCCCCATGCGCATAGCGTAGTAACCGGCCAAAATGTTGCCGAAGTTGCCCGTCGGCACAACGAAATTGACCTTGCCGCCCTCTTGCACCCGCCCGGCGTCGAGAATATCGAGATAGGCCGAAAAGTAGTAGACGATCTGCGGCACCAGCCGACCGAAGTTGATCGAGTTGGCCGAAGAAAACGCCTTGCCGCTCTTTTGCAACGCGTCGATCAGCGTCTTGTCGGTAAAGGCCGCCTTGACCGCCGTCTGCGCATCGTCGAAGTTGCCGCGAATGGCCGCGACGTGTACGTTGCCGCCCTCTTGCGTCATCATTTGCAACTTTTGCATCGGGCTTACGCCGTCGGACGGATAGAACACCGTCACGCCCGTGCCGTCCACGTCCTTAAAGCCCTCGAGCGCCGCTTTGCCGGTGTCGCCGCTGGTCGCAACCAATACGACTGTTTCGCTGTCGTCGCCGACCGCTTTTTTGCTCGCCGACAAGAGATACGGCAAAAGCGTCAGCGCAATGTCCTTGAACGCATGTGTCGGCCCGTGCCACAGCTCGAGATAATAATAGCCGTCGTCGATTTGCAAAACCGGCGCGGGATCGCCGTCGAATCGAGCGTAAGCCTTTTCGGTCATCTCGCCCAAACTTTTCAGTTCGGGCAAAAACTTGCCGATGATAAACGCCGCGCGTTCCGGGTAGTCCATGTCGAGCATCGACGCCAAGTCGGCCGCCGAAATCCGAGGGAACGTCTCCGGCACGTACAGACCGCCGTCGGGCGCAATGCCGCGCACGATCGCCTCCGCCCCCGAAACCGCATTTCTCTTGTTGACTGTAGAAATAAATTTCATGTGCTTAAAACCTTATTTTGACTACGCAAAATCTTCATTTAATCCCATTTTAAAAACGAGATTCGCAAAGACTGTTTGTCTGCATCTTGCGCACTTGTCAAACGCTACTATTCGATGTCTATCGTACTTTTCGTGCGCCGAAAAGTACCAAAAGGCGTCGGGGACACTTTCGACTGTGTCCCCGAACCCCCGCAACGACTTCCCTTACGGGAAGCGATTCGGCGTTTGTTCGGGAAACACACGGTTCGAAAGAACACGTTTGACGGCGGAGACGGGGGTAAAGACGGGCAACAGTTGGCAAGTCGGCGAGCGGAGTGTACACCCCCGTACATGACCGAGCCGACTTGACAAGCGTAGCCCGTATATGCCCCCGTATACGCCGTCAAATATATTTCTTCATGAATTTGGGCACCTCCGCCGCCGAAATCGTCAGCGTGAAGTCGGCGCCGTACTGCTCGGAGATCGCCTCGATCTTCTCGAACATTTCGCCCAGTTCTTGCGGTTCTTTGCCCAAAATGCGGCCGAGTCCGTCGATAAAGAACTTGTTGTTGTCCGAATTGGCTGCGATCATGCCCTTGATGAATCCGGTCAGGCAGCCTTTGCAATGGACGTCATAGTCGTTGACGTTGATGAACCGAATGCGCACGTCGATGTCCTTCGACTTGTCGTTGTCGGTGATGTACACGACGTCGCCCTTTGCCGTGCTCAGCGCCTCGTTGGCTGCGTCGATGATCTTCTTGGTCTTGCCGCTGCCCTTAGCCCCGTAAATTAAATTGATCATGTTCCTTATCCTCCTGAAAAACTTATTTTATATCCTCGCCGACCACCAGCAGCTTATGCCGCCGCCGATCCGCAAAGCGTACAATGTTGTCCAACTCGTCGTCGCCCATCACCGTCGTGCGACCGCCGCTGTATTCGGCGTCGACCGCCGTCTTGACGGCCGTGACCAACGGGTCGCTCTTATCGATCTTGTTGTCGCCCTCGAGTTCGTAAAAGGCGTTCAGCCAGTACGCGATCCCGGCCAGACCCGACGCATTGTTGATCGACACGGTTGGCTTGCGTTTCAACAGCTTTTCGGTGTCGAAAATATTGTAAATCTCCGGGTCTTTCAGCATACCGTCGGCGTGAATGCCGGCGCGCGTCGCGTTGAAATTGCGGCCGACGAACGGCGTGCGCGGCGGAATGGCGTAGCCGCACTCGTGTTCGAAATATTCGGCGATCTCGGTGATGACCGGGAACTTCATGCCCCCGTCGTCGCCCATCAACTGCGCGTACTCGATACACATCGCCTCGGTCGGACAGTTGCCGGTACGCTCGCCGATGCCGAGTAGCGAACAGTTGACGCCGCCGCAACCGTACAGCCAGGCCGTCGAAGCGTTGTTGACCGCCCTGTAAAAATCGTTGTGGCCGTGCCACTCGAGCTGCTCGCTCGGTACGCCGGCAAAATAATTGAGACCGTAGATAATGCCCGGCACGCTTCTGGGCAAAGCCGCGCCAGGGAACGCCACGCCCAGCCCCAACGTGTCGCAAGCGCGGATCTTGATCGGCAAGCCGCTTTCTTCGGCCAATCGCATCAGCTCGATCGCGAACGGCACGACAAAGCCGTAAAAGTCGGCGCGCGTAATGTCCTCGAAGTGACAGCGCGGCACAATGCCGTAGCTTAAGGCCGTTTTGACGATGCCCAGATATTTGTCCATCGCCTTTTGCCGATCCAGCCCCATTTTCTTATATATATGATAGTCGCTGCAACTGACCAATATGCCGGTCTCACGGATCCCCATCGATTTGACAAGCGCAAAGTCCTTTTCGTTGGCGCGGATCCAGCTGGTCACTTCGGGGAACTTCAGCCCCAGCGCGCGGCACTCCTCGACGGCCTTACGATCGATGTCGCTGTATAAGAAAAATTCGGTCTGCCGAATGATGCCGTTCTTGCCGGAAAGTTTGCTCATCAGCTTGAACAGGTCGACCGTCTGCTTGACGGTAAAGGGCGCGACCGACTGCTGCCCGTCGCGGAACGTCGTATCGGTGATGAACAGCTTTTCGGGCGTATTGTGCGGCACGATCCGATCGTTGAAAACGATCTTCGGCACCGAATGATAGTCGAAAATGCCGCGGAACAATTCCGGCTCCGCCAGGTTCTCCAGCGTGTAGTCATGCTCCCGCACTTCCAGTAAGCCCGTGCGCTTGTTCTTTCTGTAGTTTTTATCCGCCATAACCCTCTCTACCCTGCAATAAAACGCTTGATCCCGTCCAGCCCGTGCGCGATGTCGCTTTCCGAAATCGCGTAGCTCAAGCGAATGTAGCCGTCCGCGCCGAACGATTCGCACGGAATGACCGCAACCTTTTCTTTCTCCAACAGCGCGTTGGCAAAGTCGAGCGCCGTGTCGATCTTACAGCCCGACAGCGTTTTGCCGAGCAGCCCTTCGATGCCGACCATGACATAGAACGCGCCCAAAGGCTCGATATACGTCACTTGCGGCATACCGTCGAGCAAGCGGATCATCAGCTGCCGACGTCGGTCGAACGTCTCGCGCATCAGCTTCAAAAACTTCTCGCCCTCGTCGTGTACAAGCGCCGCCTCGGAAGCATACTGCGCTATGGTGTTGGCGTTCGACGCCATATGACTTTGCATACTGCCGATCGCTTTCGCAAGCGGCGTCGCGCTCGCCGTGTAGCCGATCCGCCAGCCGGTCATCGCATACGTTTTGGAAACGCCGTTGACGATCACCGTGCGCTCGCGCATACCCTCGCAAGCCGCGATCGAGTACGGCTCGACGCCGTAGCACAGCTTTTCGTAGATTTCGTCGCTGATGATATAAATGTCCGGATACTTGCGCAGTACCGCCGCCAACGCCTCGATCTCCTCGCGCGTGTACACCGCGCCCGTCGGGTTGTTGGGGTTGTTGATCAGTACGGCGCGCGTCTTGTCGGTGATCGCCTTTTCCAGTTCGGTCGGCGTGATCTTAAAACTGTTTTTCGCCGACGTATGTACGTAGACCGGCACGCCCTCGGCCAACTTGACAAGCTCCGGATAGGTCAGCCAGTACGGCGCGGGAATAATCACTTCCTCGCCTGCCTCGACCGTCGCCAAAAAGGCGTTGGCGAGCGCGTGTTTTGCGCCGTTCGATACCACGATGTCGCCCGCGGCATAGTCTAGACCGTTGTCGCGCTTTAACTTGTCGCATATCGCCTGCCGCAAGGTCAGCGTACCTGCTGCCGGCGTGTATTTGGTCAGCCCGCGGTCGAGCGCATCCTTGGCCGCCTCGATGATGTAGTCGGGCGTATTGAAATCCGGCTCGCCCGCGCCGAACGAAACGACGCCCACGCCCTCCGCTTTCAACTTCTTTGCTTTGGCGGTGATCTCCAGTGTCAGGGACGGCGCAATCCTGCTCGCGCGCTCGGTAATCTTCATGTGCGCAAAAACCTCGTGTAAAAATATATGGAATCAGTATAGCACATTCCGCCCCAAAAAGCAATTATTTCATATGATATTTCGGTGAACTTTGCAATTTCGGATTGCACACACGCCCGCCTCTGTTCCCATAGTCCACGAAGGTAAACCAAAGCCGAGACCCCTTACGAAATCTCGGCTTTACCTTTTCTTTCGTCTTGCATTCTGCGTTTATGCGTCGCCGCCTATGCCCAACAACGGCGCATACCGCTCCGCCAAGCGATTTAAAATAGCATAGTCCAACAGACCTTTGCCGATCGCTACCTTGAAATACTGCGCGTCAAACGCCTCGAAAACCTCGACGGGAACGGGAACATGATCCGCAAATTCTTCATAGGTGAACAGCCCGTACTTCGAAATGTCCGCCGCCATTGCCGCGCTGTCATATTGCATGGTGTCACCGTCTACTTCGAAAATGTTGAACAAGCCCCCGATACCGCCGGGCATGGACAGCATACCGTTGACGTAATAGCACAAATGTTGATACGTGACGGGACTGTATGCCGTCGTGTATTCGTCCCGCACAACGACATTTTCGAGCCGTACTTTCACCCGGGTCATTTGGCCGTTGCCGTCGGCTACCGCCTTGTTAAACCAATGCCCGATATACTGCGCAGCGTTTTCATCGAGATACACGTATCGATTGAGATCGCAGTCCCAGAATCCGTGTTCGGAAATGACCTTGACCGTCGTTCCGTCAGAAAAATACAGATTGATAACGCGGTAAATCCGTGCCGGATCTTTATCGATAAACAGGATCGGCGCGGTGTCGAATCGCCCCGTCTTGAGATTCCAAACAAGCAACAACTCGTTCCCTGTCAAGGTCTCTACCGGCACTTGCCGCCCGTCGGACAGCGTGATCAACGTGCCTTCGGCAACGCAACTGTCCTTGTCGTACATGGCGTAGATACTGCCCGGCGTGTCGTAAGGATATGACGCTATCATCGTTCCCTGTACCACGTAACTGTAAATCAAACTGGCTTTGTACGTTCTTGTCGTATCCGTATACGTCGCGCCGTTTATGTTCCATTGCTTGAACACATACCCCTTGACCTCTTTAGCGCCCAACGTGATTGTCTGCTCGTTTACCAGTCGCACCGTTTCGGTATAAATGATGCTCGCGTCCTCGGTGCTGTAATAATGAATGTCGTAATTCATCGAACAAACAGCCCATTTCGCATAAATGACCCCGTCGGATTCTTTATACCATCTGACGTTTCGACTGACCAACATATACGATGTACTGCCGTAATACGTCTGCCATTCGGCCGTAAAGTACTCCGTTCCCGTTCCGTTGGAGTTGGCATAATAACCGATAAACTGATACCCCCACCGCCCGGGCGCAAAATCTTCTACCGTCACAACATCGCCGTATTTGACTTGGATCTCGCTTGTATTGTTCCCGTATTGTTGCAAGGTAATCGTATAGGTGTTTTGCTCCCAGTACGCATATAAGGTACAGCCCGACGTTTTATCCCAAACATGCACGCTAACGAGATTCGGGCCGTCGTAATATTTTGCGCCGTTGCCGTTTCGCTGGTCGTAATACCCTTTAAAGGTGTAGCCCGTTCGTCTCGGTGCGACTATGCCGGCTGTCGGCATCGGCGACCCAAAAGTCGCATTCACTTCGCCGGAACCGCCGTACCCGCCGCTGTCTAGCTTGACCGTATATTGATTGCCGGTCCAATATGCGTAAATCTCTTTGTTGTCCGCAACGTCCCAATTGTTTGCGCTTGCCATATTCGCATGGTAATACTTTGTCCCCGCACCGTCGGGCTTTTCGTAATAGCCCTGGAACGTATAACCCGCCCTTATCGGCGCCGTTGCGGTCGGCATGGCCGCATAATAGGTCGCTTGTACACTGGCAGAGCCGCCGCTGCCGCTCTGTCTGTTCAAAGTAACCGTATATACCTTCGCCGTCCAATACGCATAAAGCGTTCTATCCTCGGAAATATTCCACGGGTTGGCGCTCGTCATATCCGCATGATAATATTGTGTTCCTTTGCCGTTTAGATCGGCATAATAACCGCGGAACACGTATCCCGTTTTAGTCGGCGCGGTAATATCCGCCCCCGTAGGCATAGCCGATCCGTAAGTTGCCTGCACACTGCCGCAGCCGCCTGTTCCGCCTTGTCGGTGCAAAGATACGTTATATGTATTCCCCACCCAATACGCGTAAATCGTGTCGTCGCGCGCAATGTCCCAAACGGCATTGCCGGTCATATTGCGGTCATAATAGCATGTCCCTTCACCGTTCGGCTGCGCATAATACCCTTGAAACGCATATCCCGGTCTTGTCGGCGCCGTCAGTCCTGTCGGCATGGCGGCCTGATAGTCAACGTTCACGCCGTCACTGCCGCCGCTGCCGTTTTGTTTGTTAAACGTCACCGTATATTGATTTTGAGAATATTGTGCATACAGCGTCAGATCATCGTCACTGTCATATGTATACGGCGCACGGACGGTCTTGCCCGTTCCGTCGGCTGCGGTATTCCATTCCAGAAAGGTAAATCCTTCTTTGGTAGCAACGGCCAAAGAATCGATAACGCATTGATAGGTTGCCTTTTGTGCGCTTTCGCTTACCGTTCCGCCGTTTCCGTCATAGCGGATCGTATATTCGTTATGCGCCACTTAGACGAAACCGAGATATTGCTCAACTTTTTCCAGTCGTCCGTTTCCGCATGCGGTCGGCAATCGAAGTTACATTTACTTTCGGTTGCGGGACATGAGGAATAGGACGCACACGCAAATCATCAATTGTTTCTGGCCATTCCACAGTAGTCGTGCCTTCCGCTACACCCGTAATAGAGACGCCCGAATCGGTATATTGCCAGTTGAACGTAGCTTCACCGGGAATTGTCAGATTGATATGCGTATAAAACGGCGTTACGATACCAAGTTCTTGCGCACGAGCCAAAACATCGATCAATACATTCCCCACACCGTATTTATCACTATACTCCCAATCATAGCGGTCGATTATGTATATGTTCACGTTCCCATTTCCGGCATCTTTCTTTTGAAAATAAAACTCACCCAATGCGTTATAGGTATCGCCTTCGATAGTGCTTTCAAAAATGCCATGAAGAAAACCGGGAGAGCTTTGTTCAAAACCCGCCGCCAAGTCGTTATTTTCTTTCGCCAATGTAACGGCTATCTGCGGAGCCTCGGCAATGCGGCTGCCGAGAGTAGGCCAATAATCCATGTCCAGTTCCCGATTCGCCAAGTTCATCCAAAGCAAATCATTAGCCAACACCCAACCCCGCATATAAAATCCTGCCGCGATTCCAATGACCTCTAACCTTGTAAGAAAATGTACCGCACATTCAATACATGTTTTTCCGGCGGTCAGATTGCAAGTACAATAGGGCGAAACGTGCGACGGAAATGCTGCATATGCGTTGTCGTTTAGTGCGCGGCTTCTGCTGCGCTGTACGCCGTAATAGATGTCTGCAAAATCCGAAATCGATTTCTCGACGGCGTCCAGCTTTGCAACCGTGAAAGTTTTCTCTTCGTCCGAATCGGTGTTGACTTTTTCCGAATAAACTAGTTTTTGCTCGTTCAACACTTCGAGTATACTTGTCCCTTGCTCTTGCAATTCGGCCTCGATTGCGTCGATCCGCTCGATACAGTCGCTTGGCGTCCTTCCTGTTTCCGATTGCGCATAAACGGCTGTCGGATTTCGCATTTGCGCCGTAGAGATTACAAGTGTACCCAATAGCACACAACAAGCCATCAGTACAAGTACGCCGACATTTCTTTTGATCGTTTTCATAATCTTCCTCCTAATTGATTTAATAACCTTGAATATGAACGATAAGCATCTGTTTTTCTACACTATAAAAGAAATAAACTCCGCTTGTATACAACCAAAGATAAGCATCATTTTCAAAATCTTTTGCCAAATATTCATCCGGAATCTCAAGACTCGACAAAAAGGCTATAGGGGGCGTAAAATGTTTTTCTATCTCTTCATTGCGCCCTTCTGTAAATTCTTTTTCTAATAACCATTCCGTAGGATCATTTTCAAACACAAACACTGTATACTGACTTTCACGCCCCGGGGCAAAACCAAGATCTTTACGATAATGATATTCCATCTTTGCGTCAGTGGGAATCTCAATCTCCGTAAGGCGATTTATCCTTTTCCTAGCGGATGCTTCCTCATTCACGCACCCCGCCAACCCCATCGCACCGAACAGGATCGCCACCACACTCAACAAACAAACCAATTTCTTCCACATTCGTCTCACCTCCATGTGATTCGCTACAAAGATTCCACCCATTGATTGTATTTTTGTGAATTTATATTATAGCGCACGAAACTATATAGTCATATCGGTTTTAACTTGGAGTACTGTAAACCATAAGCATTGACTGTTCGGGGAAATAAGCAAAATATACACCATTTGCCTGCAACCACAGATAAATATTTTGAAAATTCGGTATTTGCTCGTCCGGAACTTTTTCCCCTAATACTTTCACTAGTCCCCAAGCGCTATCCAAAAAGCCATGTTCAAAATCCGTATCCTTTGCTTCGGAAAAATTATTTTCTTCCAACCAATCGACTGGATCGTTCTCAAAAGTGAATACAGCATAATGCGCTTTTCTTCCATGCACCGGAATGACGCCCGACTCTTCGGCATAGCGATATTCCAGTTTTGCGTCGTCGGGGATTTCAATTCCGGCATTGTTTTTAATATTCTTCCTAGCGGATGCTTCCTCATTCACGCACCCCACCAATCCCATCGCACCGAACAGGATCGCGACCACGCTCAATAAACAAACCAATTTCTTCCACATATGCTTTTCACCCTCCATATGTCAAATGCCTAAAACCTTCACCCCATTTGATATATTTTCTGTTACGCAAAATCAATTATAGTTAAATTATAGCATACTAAACTATTTTTGTCAATACTAATATAAAAATTTCTTGAAAATTCAAAATCACGGTATCGACGCTTTTTCCGGTGAAAGATGTACCGATCTAACAATCATTTCTTACTTCCCACCCCTCTATGTTCGATTTCTTTACAAACGAAAAAAATGTTTATAGTTAGATTATACTATAAGCATTTTTGTTTGTCAATTGATTTGCATTTTAAGTACTGAAAACTGCACTGTTTCCTTGTCCTGTATTTTTACTCGGAAATCGAAATTCCCCCGCTTTTTCCTTTGACAAATGCGCCGCAATATGCTATACTACCAATCGTCGTGGAAGTTTAGCTCAGTTGGGAGAGCATCTGCCTTACAAGCAGGGGGTCACAGGTTCGAGCCCTGTAACTTCCACCAAGAACAGCACGCAATTTGCACCGCAAGATTGCGTGCTGTTTCTATTTGCGAGCAGAGGACATTTTGATCGCCGACGTGCAAAGCGCCGTTGACTTGATGATGAGCATGCAAGTACGAGACGGGGATCAAAAATATCGCCTTTCCAAAAATCGGATTGCGGATCGATTTTTCATATTGCGCAACGTCCGCGACATATTTTTTACCGGCACATTGGAAAAAGCGGTCGCCAAACCGGCAACCGCTTTTTCGGCAGTAGCGTTCACGCAGACGCGAACTACAAATAACTTATAGCAAGCGTTCTATTTCCGCTTGGGTGGGCAAGCTGTTGAGCGCGCCGCGGGCGGTGGTCGCAAGCGCGCCGGCAACGTTGGCAAAACGGAAGATCTCATATAGCGCCGCGTCGGAAAGCGCGGTAAAATCTTTGCCGTCTAACCGACTTAGCAGCGCGCCGTAAAACGCGTCACCCGCCCCCGTCGTATCGACCGGCTTAACCGCAATACTCGGCACCGTGCAAACGCGGTTGCCGATACAGTACGCGCTGCCCTTGCCGCCTAACGTCACACACACCAGTTTGTCGGGGCGCGACACTTTTTTGATGCCGTCCAGCCCGCGCATACCGGTGAACATCTCCAGTTCGTCCTCCGAATATTTGACGATGTCGGAGGCGTCTGCGATCTTTGCGTAAATCTTTTTCGCGGCAACAGCGTCGGGGAAAATGTCGTCGCGGTAGTTGATGTCGAAGCTGAGCTTTTTGCCCGCCTTCTTGACCGCGTCGACCGCTTGCTCGGCGAACGCCACGCCCTCGCGCTCGCTCAGCATCAGCGACCCGATATGCACGATGTCGGCGCTTTGGACCCGTTTGAGCGTCTCTTTCGCCAATCGATAATCGGCCGTGCGCTTGCGGTAAAAGCAAAAACTGCGCTCCCCGTCCGCGGCCAGCTCGACAAAAGCCAGCGTGGTGTTGGCGTCCGGCAAGACCGCTATATCGGTAAAGGCAAGCCCCTGCCGCGCCGCAAACGCCGTCAAATAGCGGCCGATGATGTCGTCGCCCACGCACCCGACAAAGCCGCTGACCCCGCCGGCGCGACTGCAAGCGCACGCCACGTTAAACGGCGCGCCGCCGGCATACCGCTCGTAAGAAATCAGCTCGCCCTGCCGCGACCCGATCAGATCCGCCAAAATTTCGCCGTAACAAACTACCATAACTTTTTACTCCCGTCCTTTGCGTTTCATCGCCGCGATCCAGTATACCGCAAATGCCGCCGCCGCGCAACCGATTAGTACCGCCGCCACAATGCTGATGATCATGCCCGTCCTGTCGACCGGCGCCGGCGGTACGACGGTAAACCCGAACACGTATTCGAGCGCGCCTTGATCCGTCCGTATCCGCAGCGTGTGATCGCCCGTCTTTAGCGCCGCCACAACGTCGCCGCTTAACGTCAGCGACGAGTTTTCCAGCGCATATTCGACCGGCTTGCCGTCCAACAGCACCGCCTCGACGGTCGCCGTGCCGAGCGCCATCGCCAGCGTCAGGCTGTCGCCGCTACCGAGCGTGCGGTAGCTGTCGAAGATCTGTACGGCGGTATAGGTGTCGAGCGTAAAGGCCGCCGTGTTGCCGCTTGCAAACAGCACGGTGAACGCGTACTGCTTGCCGCCCAACAGCGAGGCGACATAGGTTTGTTTCAGCGACAGCACGCCGTCCTCGACCGCGTAGTCGTCGGCCGTCAAGTACGTCTTGTCCGTCTCGTTGCGCACTAAAAACGCCGCATCGCCCACCGGCAAGCGCACCGATTCGCCCGCGCCGTAGATCGGCGCAATGCGAATATCGTCAAACGCGAATGCCCCGTTAAACACATTCAACCCCAAATGCCCGCCTTCGTACAGCCCGTGTTCGGTCGCAATCACCGTCTGCCCGTTGACCGCCACCGTGATCGCGCCCTGCTTGACGGTGACGGCATAGCGCACCGGCGCGCCGCGGCGCAAGGCCAGCGGATATGTTTCGATCGACTCGCCGCCGCTCATCCACAGTTTGACTTGCTGCGCCGCATAGTCGTAGTTGGCGCAGTAGTACGTGTGGTACCGATCGCCCGCGGCAAACATAAACCCGAACGCAACGGCGTTGTCGCTGCGCGCCGTCACCGTCGCCGACAGCGAAAAATCGGTAAACACGTCGTCGGTGTAAACAAACCCGTCGCCGCTCGCGCTGCCCACATAGCCGTCATCGCGCACCCACTTGCCGGCATACGTCGTCGTAAACGCCAAGTCGGACGCAGCGCGCCCCGAAAGCACGGTAACGGCAAACTGCTTTTCATGCCCGTTGTAGCGTGCCGTGACCACCGCACGGCCGA
This sequence comes from Clostridia bacterium, assembly GCA_022791055.1. Taxonomy (GTDB): domain Bacteria; phylum Bacillota; class Clostridia; order Christensenellales; family Pumilibacteraceae; genus HGM11386. Next base: position 51,203 of record JAAVYI010000016.1, read on the forward strand.
CCTTGTTTGCCGCAACCGCCAAACTGCCGTCGCCGCGCTTTTCGACCGTAACGACATCGCCGTCGGCCGCATACGTCACGGCCGCCGCATCGAACGCGCGGTTGGGCGATCCGGCCAGCACGGTAAGCGTGTCGCCGACATACAGCGTCTCGTCGCGCGCGCTCAAGTAAAACGAACCGAACGCCGCACAATCGTCGCCGTTGTCCCAAATGCCGTCGAGCGCGTACACGGCGACGTCGGCGGCAATCTTTCCGTCGCTCGTCAGCGACATGCCGTTACTGAATAGCGACGGAAATATCGCCACGTTGGCGCTCGCCTCGCCCTTGCCGCCCGACACAAACAAATCGCCCCAATCGAGATACGCATGAATCCGCACTTTGCCGTCCTGCGGCAGAAGCTGCGTCGTGTACGGGATACGGTAGCGCGCCGTGTCTTTTGCCGACAGCGACGAGCGACTGCGATCGACCGTCAGCGTCATACTCTCTATATCATAATCAATATCGGTGTGTTCGTATTCGGATACGGCCAGTTGCAAGTTGACCCGTTTGGCCGTCGTGTCGGTCACGTCCAGCGTCACGTCGATCTCGGCGACCGACGCCCGCACCCCGTCCAAAACGTTGCTTGCGCCGACCGTCACGCCCGTCTGCTTATATAAAGGCACCTCTTGCCGCAGCGTCTCGAACGCGCGCACGGGATTGCGCGCCAGCATAAGCGCACCGCCCACGTCCTCGAGCGTCAACTCGTATGCCATCGTCATGCCGCCGTTCCAGTTGTCGCGCAAACCGCCGCTGCCCTTTTCGGCGTAGTCGTCGACCGTTTTCCAGTTGGCCGCCCAACTGACGCCGATCCGCCGCCCGTCGGGCGCGTTGTTGAACGTCTGTACGGCGTAGCTGTCGAACCCGAACGAAAACGCGCGCAGCGTCTCGCCCTCGTATGCGGTGAATAAGCCGTTCTCGTCGCACGTGCCCAGCACATAATATTCGTTGGGGTATTCGTGCGTTTCCCGGCTCGTGCCGTTATATTCGTGCGACTGCGGTTTGTCCTCGGGCGACAGTAGCAAAACCCAGGTCTGCGCGCCGAACGCCTCCGACAGACTGTCGGGGGTGTTGAGCGGGAACAGGTCGGGACACTCGCCCCAAAAGCCGGTGCTGCCGACGTAGTCCCAGTCGAGCAGATCGTCCGACACAAACTGTACCACCTCGCCGCCGCCCACGACCATCATCCACTTGCCGAGCGCGTCGCTCCAAAACACTTTGGGGTCGCGGAAATCGCCGGGATATTGTAAACCGATACTTTCCGCCGCGTCCCCATCGCCGACCGTCAAATTGTTCGCCGTCTTAAGCACCTCACGAAATTCGGTATGCGCGAATGTCTCGCCGTCGGGCGAATAGGCCACCGTCTGCCGCTGGTCGGTCGTCCCCTCGACCGCCGCCTCCGCATCGCGTTCTTCGGCCGTCTTGGGCTGTGTGAAAATCGCATAGAACCCGGCCTCGTTCTTGTATCCGCGCGCCTTATGCTCCTCCGAAACGTACACCGCGCTCCCCGAAAAGATCGGCCCGGTCGGAACGGTGTCGTCGGCCAGATACGCCGGGTCGCCCGCCCACAGCGGCTCGATCGCCACGTTATGCTCCTGCCAATGCACCAAATCGGTGCTGGTGGCGTGTCCCCAGTGCATGGCGTCCCAACGGTTGCCGGTGACGGCGTATTGATAGTACATGTGATACGTCCCGCCGTCGCCGCTTGCGTTCGGTATGTACAACAGCCCGTTCGGGTCGTTGTTCCAATGCTCGTTCGGAGTATAGCCGAGTTGCGGACGGTATTGCTCGATATGCGCCGCCGTCGGCACGACCGCAGCCGATGCAGCCGTAGGCAAAGCGAGCGCGCCGCACATGGCGACGGCCGCAATCAGCAACAGTGCGATCAAACGTTTTTTGGATTTCATACAAAGCTCCTTTCGTTAAATGGACAAACGGTTCGAAATGTGTTATACTGGTATCGAAACTGTCAAACGATTGTCACAAAGTTTCAAATCGTAAGAAAGGGTAACGAATATGGCAAGTATCAAGGATGTGGCGCGTATCGCGGGCGTAACGCCGACGACGGTATCGCGCGTACTGAATAACCGCGGCTATATCAGCGAAAACACGCGCAAGCAAGTCTATGACGCCATGCAACAGCTTAACTATCAGCCCAACCGCATCGCGCGTTCGTTGCAAAGCAGTAAGTCGGACATCATCGCGATCTTAGTCCCCGACTCCGGGTCGATGTTTTACAGCGGGCTGATCAGCCAAGTCGAATGGCAGTGCCGCAAACGCGACAAACGTCTGCTGCTTTGCAACAGCTACACCGACCCCAAGCTCGAGCACGAATACATTCGCATCCTCAACGGCCAAGGCATCGACGGCCTGATCGTCTGCTCGCATACGCTCGACATCGAACACTACGAACGCGTGCCGTTCAAACTGGTCACGTTCGATCGCGTGCTGCCCAATATCCCGATGGTCGCGTCCGACAACTTCGCCGGCGGACAGATGGCGGCCAAACGCCTGATCGACAAGGGCTGTACGCGCCTACTGCATATCTCCGGCCCGATGACCAACGCGCGCCTGGCCGGTCACGACCGCTATCGCGGCTTTGCCGACTATTGCAACGCGCACGGCGTCAGCTACGAACTGTTCCAGACCGAGGATAAATTCGGCTACAACTACTACGCGTCGTTCGTCGCCGACCGCTTGCAAAATAAACTGACACAGTTCGACGGCGCGTTTTGCTCGAACGATATGTTGGCCTATGCGCTTTATCGCCATGCCGTGTCGCAGGGCCTATGCGTGCCGCAGGACTTGAAGATCGTCGGCTTCGACAACTCGCAGTTCGTGCGGATCTTAGCCGATCCCAAGATCACCGTCGTCGCGCAGGACGAAACCGCAATCGCCGAGGCCCTTGTGCGCAACCTGCTGTCTTCCGAAACCGCCGCGCCGATTACCACCGTGCCGGTGCGCCTCGTCGAGGGGACGACGGCCTGATACTTGCTTGTCAAGGTGCGCTTTTTCGCCGCGACCGACCTATTCGGCCGCGGCTTTTATCTTGCGCTTTATGCCGCCGGTTGCAAGGCAAGCGTAAACGAAAGTACTGCGCTTGCCAGTCCGTGCCCGCCCGAAAAATTCTCGAAATGGATCGCGATATACTCGCCCGCGCGCAACTCGATCGTATCGTCAAACGATTCGGCCGTCCCGATCCACTTCCGTTCGGACAGTTCGTTGCCCGCCCCCACAAATACGCGGCCGTTGGTTTTGCTGTCTCCCGTATAGTTTGCCGTCAATCGATATTTCCCGGCGGTCTGGGTTTGGAACACCAATGCAATGCCGCTGTTGTCCGACGATAAAACCAGCGCACCGTCGGCGCCTGTCACCGACTCGCCGTCGCCCAACTTCAGATTGCCGTTATCGTCGTTGTACGCAAGCATGGTATCGAACAGCAACCGTGTCGGCTCCCAGGTAATGCCGCTACGGTAGACCGTCCACAAGCCGCTACCGTTCAGCACGTCGGCCTGGGTGGTGCTTGTAACGGCGTTCTGCGGCTCCAGGCGTTCGATCGCGCGCCGCAACGCGCTTTCGGCGCGGTACACTTCGCCCGCCGTAGGCTCCGCTTTGTCCAGTACGCTTTGCGCAACCGTTTTGGCCGCGGTGAGTGCGGCAAAACTTTCGGCCGTGTAGTCGTCCGCATTCTTTTCGCCCGCCTCGTCCGCCAAGGCCTGTAGCCGACTTTTGTCTACGGTGAGCGCGTCGTTACAGCCGATTTGCAACGTCAGTTTGGAATCGGTGGCCGCGCCGCCCACGTCGCGCAGCACCAGCAACACGGCGTCGCCGGCTTGCAAGGTAAATTCTTTGTCGATCGTGTGCGCCGCTCCGACACGGTATGTATTCCAGTTTGCAATATGCTCGTAACGGCCGTCGGCGCGCAAGATCACGTAGGCCACGCACGCCTCCGCGCCGTCGCCGATATACTCGATCTGCCCGCGCAATGCGTATGTGTGCTCGGCCGCGCTGTAGTTGCGGTACGCCACCGTCGCGCCGCTCGTTTTCCACAGTTCGACGCCGACGGTCGTTTCGCCGTCTTTGTACGCGCCGTCGCTATACTTAAGCTCGACGCGCGCACCGCCCGCGTTGTAGTCGTCCCAGTTGGTCGGCGCAATCCGATAGAACGCCCAGCCGCTATTACCTTGCCCGTCCGAAAAGTCTGCCGCAAAATCGGCGACCTTGACCGTCACGCCGCGCATCGCCGCGACCAGCGCAGCCGTCGCCGCGGTCAGCGTTTCGCTCGTCGCATTCGCTTGCGCCGCCACGTCTTTCGCCTGCTTAAGCGCCGCCGCAAACGCCGCCGCATCGCCCAGCAAAGGCTTGCCCTCGATCGCCTCCGCCGACGCAATCGCCGCGTCCAGTTCGGCGCGCGCCGCCGACGTGTCGAGCTGTAAGCCGCTTACGGCGTCTTTGAGCGCCCGAACGGCCGCCGCCACTTCCGAATACGTCTTGCGCGTGTCCGCCATGTCTCGCACGAAGTTTTCGGCGTCGGTGATCGCCGTAGTCAGCCGATTAAAGCTGTCGGGCGTATAGCGTCCGTCGTCGTTGCCGATCGCTTTGGCTTTTTCCAGCTCGGCCACCAAAGCCGTGCCCCGAATCTCGATCTCGTCGGTCGAACGCACTTGCATCGAAAGCGTACAGCCCGCGCCGTTGTTGTCGAAGAACATGACGGCAATGCGGTCGTTCGGCTGTAAAACGAACCCTTTGTTCGGTAACGCGAACGTCCCGTTCACTTTGCCGTCGGTCACTTTTTCGTAACTGCCGTCGGCGCGCAGCACCCACATGCGGATATAGGCGTTGCCCGTCACCGCACCGCTGACACCGACTGCCAGCGTGCCGCCGCTTAAGTTACACCAAGCAACGGTAGCCTCGCCGTGTATCGTGCCGCTTGCGTCGATGCCCTTGCCGCTGTTGCCCCAACCGTATGCGCTTTTCTCCAGTTCGGCCGCATCGCCGGGGTGCTCGTTGTCGCCCCACACGTAACCTACGTCAAGATATTGCCAGCCGTAATCGCCCTGCCGATCGACGTTATAATCGGCGGCGTGATCGGCGATCGGCGGCGCGGTCGGGTCGAACGGCACGGTCGAATTGCCCTTGCCGATCTTGACATGATAATTGCCGTCGCTCTCGCCCATGGCTCTGCCCGCCGCGCGCACCGCCAGCGCGACCGCATCGCCGCCCTTGACTTCGATCCCGGTCAGCGTGATTTCCGTCCGCCCGGCCTCCTTTAAAAATACGTCGCGTAACAGCGTGCGGTTTCGTAAAACTTGTACTTGCACGTTTTCCGAATGGCTCTCGTAATCGGCGACAAAATCGATAAACCCGTCGGCCGGCGCGACCCACACGACCGCCGTCACGTAGCCGCCGCCCTGCTTCATGTAGTCGGCCTTGATCTCGAGCGCGTCGCTCGCTTCGGGCGCTTTGTGCTTGTATTCCCACACTTCGCCGTTGGTGTTGTATTCGGTCATCGGTTTCAGCTCGTCGCCCGCCTTGCCGTATGCGTAGACAAAACCGTTTTTACCCTGCTCGCCGAACACATGGCCGTTCATTTCCACCGACATTTCCCGCTCGCCCGTAAACTCAACCCCGGCAAACGTCGGCACGGTTTCGGCCGTGATATTGCACGGCGTCGGCGCCGGCGCGGTATACGTCCCCACGCCTGCGGCAAACGTATCAGTACTCCCCCCCCCGCAGATTTGCAGCGCAATGCTGTGCGCGCCGATCGACGCGGGGAATTTGCCGTAACCGAGCGCGGCCGACAGCGTTTCGCCTGCTTGCAACCGCACCGCGCCGCGCAGCGTAACCAGTCGCGCGGCCTCGCTGATCGGTGCGCGCGCCCCGTCGCCCACCTCGAACATCGGGTCGCCGTCGATCGCTCCGCCGTAGTACATGGTCGCCACATACTCGTATACACCGCTCGCCCCGGCCGTGTAACCGACGGTGCCGTTGTCGGCCGCCTCCGCCTTAACCGCGGCCGCAAACGGCCGTTTGTCGGTTTCGAAAGATACGTTCGTCCAAACGTCGACCGCCGTATCGGCCGTCAGTTCGACGGTGAGCGCGTCGCCCTTATACGCCAACGTATCGGCACGCACCTGTAAAACGGTGTTCGCTTCCGCAACGTATTCGCCGAGCGTGTTGCCGCCCAGCTTGATCGCCGCGCGCACCGCCGTCTGCGCGTACACCGCCGCGGTACAGCGCACGAAGTTGTCCGCGTCGAGCGTATAGCGCAGGGTCGCCGGCGCGTCGGGCGCAACGGCGAGCATGTTGACGTTGCCTTTTTGTTCCGCCCCGCGTTCGGTGACGGTCAGATTGCCGTAGCCGGCGGCCAGCGTGTCTGCGTAGCCCGACGGCGTGTACAAATGAAAATCTTGCATCGTCACACTGCCGCCGAGCGCGTACACCGCCAGCTTTTTATTGCCGATGTTGCGAATGCGCGACGTGAACGCCACGCTGTTGTTGACGTACACCGTCACCGTCGAGCCTTCGACCAACAGCGTAATGTCGTATGTCTCGCCGGGCGTCAAGCGGATATTTTTGGCGCAAAGCTCTTGCTGCCCCGCCATCGCGCTGCGCATTTTGTCGGCGTGCGGCACAAACGCCACCTCGATAATGTTGGCGGTGTTGGAGCTGACCCCCAGCGCGAACCCGAACTCGCTTACGTCACTATCAAAGGTCGCCGTCGTATGCAACAGATACGACGAGTATTCGCCGCCGATGATGTGATAATCCTTGCTTTCGGCGATCATGTCGAACCCGTTGTACGCCTCGAGCGCGCTGTCGAGCTTGCGTTCGACCGAATAATGATTGCGTACCGACTGCGGCAACGCGACCGAAAGCGAACCGTCGGGGTTTTGCAACAGCTGATGCACCAGTAAGTTGCCGCCCCACAAATACTGCCAACCGATGTTGGAATTTTTCTGTCGGATCCAGCCGGCCAAATAGGTGTTCGTGCCGTCTTGAATCGACTTCGCCGCATAAAAAGCGTGGCTGTCGAGCGACGCGTCGGCGTATTGCACGAACGGCCCGTCCAACCGATCCGCCACGGCGTAAAAGACTTTGCCGCGACTGCCGACGGCTGCCTCGACCGCGTTCTCGCCGTCGTTGCCGCCGTTCGACGTGTCTTGCACCGAATAGGTCAAATACCATTTGTCCCCCATCGGAAACACGTCGCAGCATTCGAGAACGTTGGCGCCGAACTGCGTATCGGTGTACACCACGCCGCCGTACGTCACGCTCGATAAGTCGAGCGAAACGCGGAACTCGGCGATCACCGGCTCGCCGCCTTTACGCGCCGACAGGAACAGCACGAACTGCCCGTTCTCGCGGTCGTACACAGCCTCGGGGTCGCGGAAGTCCCAACCGTCGAGGTCGCAGCCGTCGACCGACGCCGCCGTAAACATAAAGTCCGACACCTTTTCGAAACGGTCGATATTGCCGACCGATCTTGCGACCATCACCGCCTCCGGATTGTCCTTTTTGAAACCGGTATAGAAAAAATAATAGTCGCCGCCGGCCTCGACAATACTGCCCGTGCCGATCATCGCGTCCTGCGCGTTCGACGCGCCGGGAGAAAGCGCCTCGCCCTTGTCCTCGTAATGCACGAAATCGGTCGTGTCCACGCGGTACACGGGGTGATTGCTCGTCTCCGCCAAATAGAAAAAGCTGTATATCCCGTCGTGGTAATACGGCATCACGTCGCCGATATTGACGTCCCCGTTTTTAAACCGCGTGCGGTACTGCGCCATCGACTCCAACCCCGCCGCCGTCTCCGACGACAGATCGATGTCGCCGTACTCCAGCTCGGTCGGCGTCGGCGTCTTTTGGGAACACGCCGCCAAGATCGAACATAGCGCCACCAGCGCCAAAAGCGCCGTCATCCATTTTCTGCCCTTCTTCATCAAAAACGACCTCCTTGCCGTAAAATCGACTGCACGCGCCTCACGCGCGCATTGTCCCCACTACTCGCCTACGATTTGCGCCGCTTTCATCGTGTAAGCGCGCACGTCCGTAACGCGGCCTTCTTTGAGCGAAAACAGCTTTTCGGGCTTCTCGCTGCGGTACATGCGCACGCTGACCGCGGCCACGCCGTCGACGAAAATTTCCGTCGCCGAACCGTCTACCAAAATATCGAACTTGTGCTTGTTGCCGCCCAAGCGAATGCGCTCTTCGGTTTCGTCCGCGTCCGGAAACCGCGACACACGGTCGACGACGATCTCGCCCCCGCGCACCCGCAAGGTCAGATATTCGCGCTCGCCTTCGGTCAACCGCACGCGGCAATCGCCTTCGCTGACAAACGAAAGGCGCGCGCGCACGCTGTCGGACACGATCTCGTCTCCGCTGACCGGCAGCGCACGGTCCTGTAAATGCTTGACGGCGTCGATCGGCGCGATATGCAGCCGATACTGCTCGTCGATATGTACGTTGCGAGGGATCGACAGGCAGCCGCTGTACGTGCCGTCCGGCGCGTCGCCCCGCTCGAGATTTTCTTGCAACCACCCGTACAGTACGGCCGCGCCCGTCTCCGACGCGGAAAGGTTGGTCGCGTAATAACAGTGCTCCGACCAGTCCACCACGCCGCGGCTGCGCTCCCAAAGCCGCATACCGTCGAAGTCGCCGGCGATGTACTTGACTTTTCGGTCGGTCATCGTCGAGTAAATGAGCGCGGCTTTGCCGTTTTCGATCAGCATGTTCGGGCATTCGATCACGTGATCCTTTTCGGTGGCCAGCACCGTTTTAAATTCCCATTCGGTACAGTCCGCGTTTTTGGCGCGGTACAGCAGCACGCTGTTCTCGCTCTTGCCGTCTTGCCAGCAAATGCCGCTCAGCAGCAGATACACGCCGTCCTGATACGAAAATATAAACGGATCGCGCCACTCATGCACCGGAAACGGCTGGCTGCGTTGATCGAGATCTTTTTCGTACAGCCGCTCGATGACGCTGAAATCGGCGTTGGCGCGGGCAAATCGCTGCCGCGCGTGCTGTTGGATCGCCCACGGCTCGTAGCCGATCGACGTGTACGCCAGCAAATAGCCGTCGCTTTGCGGATACGCGCAACCCGAAAAACAGTACTGTTCGCCCTTGTGCGTTTCGGGCGCCAGCTTGATCCCTTTGCGCTTCCAGTGAATCAAATCGGTACTGGTCGCATACGCCCACTGAATATTGCCCCATGTGCTGCCTTCGGGGTTGTACTGATAAAACAGATGATACACGCCGTCGCGGTACACGGTGCCGTTCGGGTCGTTCATCCAGTTCTTGACCGGTGCGAAATGATAATTCGGTTTGTTTAACATGTTGCAACTCCTTGTCGCATCGCATATCGTTTATTGTACGGTGTAGAATCACATATCCTTCATGCCTTGCGTCGCTATACCCTGAATGTAGTATTTCTGTAAGAACAGGAACAAAATGACGATGGGCAGCGTGCAGACGGTCAAGGCGGCCATGAACTGCCCGTAGTGTTCGGCACGCGAATTGAAGTCGGCTATGGCAATCTGAATGTTCCACAGGTTCGAATTGGTCAGCGTCAGCATCGGCCAGTAATAGTCGCTCCACTTGCCGAAAAACTCCAAGATAAACACGGTGACGAATACCGGCGTCGCCATCGGCAGCACGATGCGGAAAAATACCGTAAGCGGCTTGCAGCCGTCGATTTCGGCCGCCTCGATGACGGCGTTCGGAACGCCGGTGAAAAACTGCCGAAACATAAAGATATAAAAGCAGCTCATCGCGCTCGGCAAGATAACGGCAAACGGCGTGTTGAGCAGTTGCAGTTTGGCGACCACCATATACAGCGAAAGCGTGATCCCCTCGAACGGGATCGTCAGCATGATGACGATGAACATGATGAGCGCGTTGCGGCCTCGAAACGGGATCTTGGCCAGCGCATACCCGGCAAGCGAATTGACGATCAGCACAAGCACGACCGTGCCGAGCGCGTACAAAAGCGTGTTGAGTAAATAGCGCACCATGGGTATGCGCGTGAACACCGCTTGAAAGTTGCCGAACGAAAGCGTTTTGGGCAGAAATTCGGTGATCGAAGTGATCTGACTGCCGAGCGCCTGAATGGGGTTGAACGCCGTGACAAACATCCACAACAGCGGCGAGATGAACAGCACGCCGAGAACGATATTGACGACGTACTGCGCGACAAGCGCCGCCGTCTTGCGCGCTTTTGCGCCGCGTTGTCCGGCATAAACAAGTTCGGTTGTCGCCATTATATTCTCTCCTCTATATAGCGGTCGCGTCGGACGCGGTAGAACGAAACCAGTCTGCCGCCGCCCTTGCCGACCGCGCTCGCCACGATAAACGCAAATGTGAACAGCATGGCGATCGCGCTGCCGTAGCCGATCAGCTTGTCGGTCATGCCGCGCTCGTAGATGTACAGCACGACCGTCATCGTCGAGTTGTCCGGGCCGCCCTGCGTCATGATGTACGGCTGCGTAAACAGCTTGAACGCGCCGATAACGGTGATCAGCAACACGAAACTGCCCACGCTCAAGATACCGGGCAGTGTCACGTTGCGAAACTTCTGCCACCCGTTCGCGCCGTCCAGGCTCGCCGCCTCGTACAGTTCGGGCTGAACGTTCTGTAGCGCCGCCAAAAGAATGATCATCTGATAGCCCGCGCCCTGCCAAACCGACATAAAGATGATGCTGTACATCGCTTGATTCGGGTCGTGTAAAAAGCCCTGCGGCTCGATCCCGACAAGCCCGAGCAAAAGATTGAAAAGCCCCGACGTGTCGTAAAAATTCATAAACAGCAGCGCGACCACCGTCATCGACGTGATGACGGGCGCAAAGTACGCCAGCTTGAAAATGCCGAATCCCTTTGCCGTGCGGTTGACAAGCAGCGCCAGCACGAGCGCCAAGCCGCATTGCAGCGGCACCACGAACACCGCGAACTTAAAAGTATTCGCGATCGCTTTGCCGAATACGGCGTCGTGCAATAACTCGACGTAATGCTTAAAGCCGACAAAGGCATGTAACCCGCGCAGCATGTGATAATCGGTAAAGCTGAATACAAAGCTCAGTACGATCGGCGTCACCAAAAACACCAATCCGAACAGCACGGCCGGCAGGCAGAACAGCCACCCGGTGACGTCGTACCGCCGCTGTCTTGCCGTCGTTCTTTTTTCGGTTCTCTCGAGCATCGCCGCTTCTCCTTATTTATAGCTTGCCTGTTTGATCTTGTTGTCGATCGTCGTCGCCGCCGTGTTCAGTTTGTCCTGGATATTCGGGTTGGCGTCCGATACGATTTCGTTGAGCGCCTTAGCGAGCAGCGGGCTGAATTCGGCATACGCGATCGTTTTGGTACGCGGCGCGGCAGCCGCGAAAATCTGCTGCTTGATGCGCACATACGCGCCGTTTTGCACGGTCGAACCGTCCTTGTATTCGTCCATGCTTTCGTACAGCGACTTGCGCGACGGCGGCGACGCCGTTTGCGAGGCGAAACTCTCGCATGAGGAAACGCTCGTCAAGTACTTGATAAACTCGACGGCCGCTACACGCTTGTTGGCGGCGCAGTCCTTGCTTAATGCCAGCGTCCAGCCGCCGCACGGCACCGAATAGCTGCCGTCGTTGTTGCGCGGATAATAGGTCGCGTCCCAGTCCTCGGCAATGTTTTGGAACTCGTTGAATTTGGTAATGTTCTGCGTGCCGGTGAAATACATCGCCGCCTTGCAGTCGGAACCGGTCGTCCCCTCTTTGACGCCGTCGTCGTAAAAATCGGTGCCGCTCGCCGACGGGTTGATCGCGTTCGTTTTACGCAGGTTGCGCAAATAGTTGCCGACCTCCATGCCCTTGGCCGAATTGAGGTTGCCGGTCGCCGTCAGCGCGTCCGCGCCCAAAATGTTGCCGCCCCACATCGGCGAGAAAGCGTAGCTCATCCATTCGGTTTTGTCGCCCGTAATGCTCAGCCCGTACCGCTTTTTGTTGCCGGCAAGACTTTTGGTCATCTTGGTGGCGATCTCCGCCAACTGGTTGAACGTCCAGGCGTTTTCGGGCGATGTGGGCAGCGTGATCGCGCTGCCGTCGGCGAACTTCGGCTTGGTCGCCAAAAACTCGTTCATGAACGACTTGCGGTAAAACACCATGATCGTGCTGTCGACAATGCTGAGCGCATACAGCCGATCGTTGTACGTGCCTTGATCGAGTACGTAGTCCATAAAATCGGTGCGGTACGTTTCGGTAATGTAATTGTCGATCGGAATGATCATGCCGTTATACGCCCAGTTGCTGACATACGGCCCGTCCATATACATGACGTCGGGCAACCCTTCCGCCACGCGCAAACCGATCTGCTGCTCGTATGAGCTGTTGTCGCCGCGTACAAGCACCTCGCTCGAAACCTTGATGCGCCCGGCGTATGCGGTGTTGAACGCCGCAACGGTCTCGTCCCACCAGGCCTCTTGCGCGTCGTTGCCGCGCGGCCGAATGAAACTGACGGCAACTTCTTGGTCGGTGGTGAACTCTTCCCCGTCCTGTAACCCCAAAAAATCGCCTTTGCCGGCCACTTCGTCACCCGCGCCGCAGCCGCATAAGCCTAGCGCCAACACGATTGCCAAAATCGCTGCCAATACCTTTTTCATCTCGAATCCTCCTATTTTTCCGGGCTGCCCCGGCGCTTAAATTATTTTTTATTCGTGTCTCCGTCGTCGCTCATCGCAACGGCCTTTCCCGCCGCCGCAAATACAAACTGCGTATCAGCCGCCACATACCGCACACCGTTTTCCTCTTCGACTGCCGTATACGCCGCTTTCGGCAACGTCAGCCGCCCGAAATCATTGCGAAAATCGTAGCGGGTGAACAGTCGGTGGCGGTATCGTTGCAACTGCGGTAAAACGATGTACGCCGTTTCGGTTTCCACAATGCGCACCGTATCGGCTTGACGCAAAACCCCGTCCGTGTCGGATACGTACCGTAGAACGCGCGCATTCTCGTCCGCTCCGTTCTCCAACTGCGCAAACAAATGCCGCTGGCGAATATTCCCGCGGATCAGCAAACGGATCACCCAACATTCGACCCCGATTCCGACAACGTTGACAAGCACGTTGATATAAACCGCCATAAAGTCGCCGACCGCGTTCGCAATGTCCAGCGCGAGCAATCCCGTGAGCAACAAAACGCCGAACGGCACAAAAACTTTGTAGTTTTCCTGCACCGACAGTATTTGCCTCTTGGTATGATCCTTGTGCCTGTCTTTCTGTTCCAAGCTGTACATGTCAGCCTCCTCATCGTCGATTTTTCCGGCAGTCCCATGTATGTAATTATGGATTGACATATATATGTCAAACGATTGACATATATAGCATACTACATTCCAAGCCACTTGTCAACCCTTTTCCGTAAAATTTTTTCACTTTTTCAAAAAAATCCCCCGCTTTCCGGAATTTCCCTGAAATCGTCTCCCGAAAACATTCCCCTTAAATCGCATTCCCACAAAGCCCCCGCATTCCCCCATAATAACATCCCTCTAACCCCCCCCAAAAGCATCCTCTATACTCTCTCTCTGAAATCGTCTCCCGAAAACATTCC
>JAAVYI010000017.1 GCA_022791055.1 Clostridia bacterium
CTTGGGAATAGACAAAGGCAATCCGCAAAGCGAAAGATTTTGGACTAAAAACAAATTCACTAAAACCGGCGAAGTTCGAGAACAGGAACACGGCACAATTCTTTTAATGGAACGAGCAATAGAACGATAAATTTCAATTTGTCTTTCTAATAATGTTTAGCTAAAAGCACTCGAATAAAGTGTTCGAGTGCTTTTTTCATTATCCGAAAGCGTATCAATAAAATATTTGGTATTTTACTCCCTATGGTAAGTGCGCTTTACGAGTCGCCCTTTGGAAAATATTTCAACGTATAAATTCGCGTAACCCTATTGACGAAAAGGGCGACGATATGCTATAGTAAGGGTGATCCGTTGCCGGAGACGGTAACAAAAACGATAATGGAGGCTACTTTGAAGAAAAAATTATGGATGCTATTGGCGGCTTTCGCCGTAGCGCTCTGTATGTTCAGTGCTTGCGGTAAGCCGCTTGGCTACCAGCCGTCGCCGTTGCCGGGCGGCAGTATCACGCAACCCGGCGAAGATGACGGCGACGACGATTTGCCGGACGATCCGCCGGATCCGGAAGAGCCGGAACCGCCGACTGCGCCCGACCCGGAGCCGCCCGCAGACGTGCCGCCGCCGGTCGTCGAAAAGCCGGAAGAAGTACCGCCGCCGGCAGTCAAACCGGTTGTAAAAAAAGATATATTGGTTTGCTCGAATACCGATTCGCTGACTGTGCGTGCGGGCAAAGGGACAAGCTACACAGCGCTCGGTACGCTTGATAAGGGCGATATGGCGGCTTATGTGGCGACGTCGGGGAACTGGCATCAAATCATATATAAACGACAAACCGCCTATGTTTCGGCCTCCTATGCGTATAAGGTCGAGTTTGAAAAGGGCAGCGAGGCGATCGAGGCGGTCATCGAACAGGGCAAAAAACTGCTGGGGCTTCCGTATGTGTTCGGCGCGCAGCGCTACCACTGGGGCAACGGCGTGCGCAACCCGTCGTTCGACGGCAAAAGTTTCGACTGTTCGTCGCTGACGCAATACGTGTTTAAAATGGGCGCCGGCGTCAATCTGGCCACAACCTCGCGCGAGCAAAGTTTACAGGGCAAAGCCGTTTCGGAATTAAAGCGCGGCGACCTGATGTTCTTTACCAACGAATCGCGCAAAAACAACACAGGCATCGAGCGCATCGGACACGTCGGCATTTACTTCGGCGACAATATGATCTTACATACCGCCTCCGATCATGCCGTCATCGAGCCGATCAGCAGTAAGCGCTGGAGCTTCTACATCACCGCCCGCCGCGTGGTGTAAAGGGAACGCGTTACGACAAAAGCAAACGCCCCGTGCAAATCGATTGCATGGGGCGTTTTGTCATGTCGGACAAGATTTACTTATTATCGCTTTGACGGATCTCGACGCGGCGGATCTTTTCGGAGATCGTTTTGGGGAGACGGTCGACAAACTCGACGATACGCGGGTACTTATACGGCGCAGTCGTGTGCTTTACATGGTCTTGCAACTCGCGTTTGAGTTCTTCGGACGGGAAGTAGTTGCGCGCAAGCACGACGGTCGCCTTGATGATCTGTCCGCGAATGTCGTCGGGAACGGCGGTGATCGCGCACTCGAGTACGGCCGGATGTTCCATTAAGGCCGATTCGACCTCGAACGGTCCGATGCGATACCCGCTCGACTTGATGATGTCGTCGTCGCGGCCGACAAACCAAAGGAATCCGTCCTCGTCCATCGTAGCCACGTCGCCTGTGTGGTAGAAACCGTCGCGCCACACGCTGCGCAGTCGATCTTCGTCGTTATGATAGCCGATAAACAGACCGATCTGGTCGGGCTTGACGCGAATGCAAATTTCGCCCTCTGCGCCTTGCGACACCGGCTGCGAGTTTTCGTCGAGTAGCTCGATGTCGTAGAGCGGGGACGGCCGCCCCATCGAGCCGGGACGCGGCTGCATGAACGGGAACGTACCCAAAGCGAGCACCGTTTCGGTTTGGCCGTAGCCCTCGTAGATCGGCTTGTTAATCTTTTTGAGTATGCTGTCGTATACGGCGGGATTGAGCGGCTCGCCGGCGGTGCAAAAATGCTCGATCGCGCTCAAGTCGTAGCGCGTCAAGTCCTCTTTGATTAAAAATCGGTACATGGTCGGCGGTGCGCAGAACGTCGTTACTTTGTACTTTTCCAGCAGCGGCAGCAGGTCGAGCGGGGTATAGCGGCCGTAGTAGTCATACGTGAACACCGCCGCGCCGCAGATCCACTGGCCGTAGATCTTGCCCCAACTGGCTTTGCCCCAACCGGTGTCGGCCGCCGTAAAGTGGATACCGCCGTCCTTGCAACGGTGCCACATGTGCGCCGTTATGATGTGCGCCAGCGGATAGGTGTACGCATGTGTGACCATTTTCGGCATTCCGGTCGTGCCTGAGGTGAAGTAGGCAAGCATCGGATCGGTCGCCTTGTTTTCGGTCTTGAATGTCAGCCGATCCATAGGGTACGGCTTGCACGCCTCGTCGAAGTCGGTGACATCCGCGCCGCCGCCCACGCCCAAAACAAAGCGCACGGTCGGACACTTCGGCAGCGCCGTGTTGATATATTCGATGACGCCCTTGGCGTTGACCGCGACGATCGCGCGAATGGCGGCGTAGTTGCAACGATACACAATGTCTTTATAGGTCAGCTGCGCGGTGGCCGGAATGACGACGGCGCCCAGCTTGTGACAGGCGACCACCGTATACCAGTATTCAAAACGCGACATCAGCATGACGAGAACATGATCGCCCTTGCGAATGCCCTTGTCGTACAGCATGTTGGCAATGCGGTTGGAGTTCTCGGCGACGTCGCGGAAGGTGATCATGCGTTCCTCGCCGCTGTCGTTGCACCAAATGAGCGCCAGCTTGTCCGGGTCTTCTTTGGCGTAGCGGTCGACGACGTCGAAACCGAAATTGAAATGATCGGGTACGCATACCCGATAGCGTTTCTTCAAGTCGTCGTAGTCGGAAAATTCGGTGACCGGTAAAAATTCGCGTAACAGATTCATGCGTTTCATCGTGTCCTTCATTAAGAATTTACGTACAGTTTACCACATTAACGCGGAAAAAGAAAGCGATTTGCCCGCCAATCGTGAAAAGTTGTAAAATTTGCTTGTTTTAAGACGTAAAGTATAGTATACTATAGGGAATGCGGTGGTACACGGTGCGACCTTTCAAAAGTGTTCTATTGAGGTCGCATCGGGTATGCCCGTTTTCTCGAAACAGTAATTTCAATCGGAGGCGTTCATGCAGAAAGTTCGTAAGGCGGTCATTCCCTGCGGCGGAATGGGTACGCGCTTTTTCCCTATTACAAAAGCCGTTCCCAAAGAAATCTTACCGATCATCGACACGCCGGTACTGTCGTATATCATCAACGAGGCGATCGACAGCGGCATCACCGACATCATGCTGATCTTAGGACCGGGCAAAGAGCCGATCCGCGACTACTTTTCGCCCAATCCGCGTTTGGAAGAAAATCTCAAGGATAAGCCCGAACTGATCAAACTGCTTAAGAGTACTTACAGCCGCGCCAATATCGTGTTCGGCTCGCAGCCCGTTCCCAAAGGCACGGCCGACGCCGTGTACCGCGCAAAATCGTTTACCGGCGACGAGCCGTTCTGCCTAGCGTATGGCGACGACGTCATTTATACAGAGGGGAAACCGGTCATGCGGCAGCTGGCCGATTGCTACGAGACCTACGGCAAAAGCGTGTTGGGCGTCCAGTACGTGGCGACCGACGACATCGTTATGTACGGCACGGCCAAGGTCGGCAAGCAAGAGGGGCGCGCCTATCGCTGTCTCGGCATGGTCGAGAAAGCGCCGCTCGATAAAATTCCGTCGCGCTTGGCGTCGCTCGGCCGCTTTGTACTCACCCCCGGCGTGTTCGACGAGATCGAGCGCACGCCCGCCGGCAAAAACAACGAATACCAACTGACCGATACGCTCAACCGCATGTGCGAGACCGAAGGCGTATACTGCTACGACTTCGAAGGCAAACGCTACGACATGGGCGACAAGTTCGGTGCGATGACCGCGGCGGTCGAATATGCGCTGCGCTCGCCGTTCGGCGACAAGATGAAAGCGTATATTCTCGACCTTGCCAAAACGTTGCAATGACCGACGCGCTGATCTACGACAACGCTACGGCGGCCGCGCGGGTGCAACGCGTCACCCAAAAGGGCGGGCGCGCCAACGTCGTCACGCGGCGGCCGACTGTCTTTGAAGCAATGCATGTCATGCCGTATATGCACATCGACGAAACGAGCGATGCGGCCGATTTTTTATATCCGCGGCTGTATTTACCCGGCTTAGAGACCGATGACGCCGTCATCGATCGCGTGATCGAGCGGGTGGCAGAAGGCGCGGCGCTGTTCGTGCGGGCGGCCGAAACGCTCGACGAGGTCGGGCGTCTCGATGTGCGTTTCCATTTAAGTCCGATCATGCTGCTACATAAGTTGGGCGTTCTCGACAACGCGCTTTTGACCGGCGGCATATATCTCGACAACGACGACGTCGATCTGATGATCCAGTGCAACGCGCGTCTCGTGTTGCTGCCGTCGACCGACATCGGCGGCGGGAAGGGGATCCCTAACACGGTCAGCTATCTCGGCCGCGGATTGGCGGTCGGGATCGGTACGGGCGACGGCGTGTACACGCAGGACGTGCGCGACGAGTTGACGCTGTTAAAACTGATCACCAACGCGCAAATGTGTTCGCCGTGCGCTATCGACGAGCGTCAGGCGGCGGCGATACTCGACTTTTGAAACGCGAGAAAACAATACAATAATTTTTTCAAAACGGTATTTACAAACGCGGAAAATCGTGGTATAATATAGATATAAAAAGGTAGCGGAGGAGAACATCATGACCAAGCGCGTCATTACATTGTCCCGCCAGTTCGGCAGCGGAGGCAGCGAGATCGCCAACCGTTTGAGCGAAAAACTGGGCATTCCGTACTTCGATAAAAGCATCATCGAACACGCGGCCAGCGAGTCCGGGATAGCCAAAGAACATTTCGAAAAGGCCGACGAAAAGCGCACCAACAGTTTTCTGTTCTCCTTGGTCAGTTCGCACTACGGCGGCACGGCCACGCCGATCCAGCTCAACGACATCATCACCGACGACAAGCTGTTCATTTTTACGGCCGACGCGATCAAGAAATGCGCGTCCGAGCCGTGTATTATCGTCGGTCGCTGCGCCGACGATATTCTGCGCGACTATCCGATCATCAAGGTGTATGTGTACGCCGACATGCGCGACCGCGTCAAGCGGATCATGCGCCTGTATGAGTTGAACGAAAAGGCGGCGACCACGCTGATCCGCAAGACCGACAAACGCCGCGCCAACTACTATAACTTCTATACATCCAAAACCTGGGGCGAGGCGGACAACTACGATATTTGTATCTCCAGTTCGGCGCTCGGCGTCGACGGCACGGTCGACGTGCTCAAAAACTTTATCGAGCGCTACGAGCGATAATCTTCTACCTGATTCACTAAGCACGATGACGGCTACCGTTGTTTCGACGGTACGCCGTTTTTTTATGCCGACAAAGGCACTTGACACCCAAAATGAAAAATTATTTAAATATTACTGAAATTTACTGAAAAAATATTTAAAAAAACTATTGACAAAGCGGGAAATATGGTCTATAATGAAAATAGATTTCATAATTATGCCGATATGATGAAAATCATTTGCGTATCGGCATGGACGGAGCCGCATTTATGGGAAAATTGCAGAGAGGTTTGATTGTTTCCTGCCAAGCCGCAGAAGGCGAGCCGCTGTACGGGTGCCAAGTGATGCACTTGTTTGCGCGTTGCGCCGTAGCGGGCGGTGCGGTCGGGATCCGCGCGCTGGCCGATGAGATTCCCGCTATACGAAACGAAGTCGACGTTCCCGTGATCGGCTTGACCAAGCGGCACAGCCCCGACAGCGAAGTGTACATAACGCCGAATATGGCCGACGTCAAGCGGCTGATCGAGTTAAACTGCGACGCGATCGCCATAGACGCGACGGCACGACGGCGCGTCGGCGGGGAAACGCTCGAGCAGCTCGTTGCCTACGCGCGCAAGCTGTCGCCCGAAACCGCGCTTGTCGCCGATATAGATACGTATAATAACGCCGTGCGCGCTCTGCAACTGGGATTCGACTACATATCGACCACCTTGCGCGGTTACACGGCCGAAACGAAAGACGCCGTAACGCCCGACGTCGATTTTATCCGCAGCGTCAGCCTGCCGCTCAAGGGCAAGCTGATTGTCGAGGGCGGAATTTGGGAGCCGGCGCAGCTCGAACAGGTACTGCGCTACGATCCGTATGCCGTTGTCATCGGGTCGAGCATTACGCGGCCGATGCTGATCACCGAACGCTTTAATCGGGTGCTGACGCTGTCCGACAGTGAGGTACGCTCGGCGTGAAAAGCTATCGCAATTTGTTTACATCGGGTGCGCGCGTGCCGATCCGCGACGTGCGCTATGCGCAAAGCGATTGCGGAAACGACGGTTTCAAACTGCGCGTCGACGCGGCCGGCAACTGCCGAATCGACTACAGCAACGGCCGCGGTAAGCGGTATGCGCTGCGCGAAGTCGAGGCGATGCAAGGCGCGGCGTTCGTCGGACGGGCGGAGGACTTTGCTGACTTTAGCCGCCGCGGCATCGTCGAGGGATATTACGGCAAGCCGTACACCGACGAGGACCGCAAAAGCCTACTGGACTTTATGGACGCGGTGCGCATGAACTTCTATTTGTACGCGCCCAAAGACGACCCGTATCACCGCGCGCAGTGGCGCGAGCCGTATCCGCAGGCAAAACAGGCGGAACTGGCCGCGCTGTGCCGCTACGCAAGCGAGCGCGAGATCGATCTCTGCTACGCGATCAGCGTCGGCTTGGACATGCGGTACAGTAGCGAGGACGATCTATGCGCGCTGGTCGCAAAACTCAAGGCGATGGAGGCGGTAGGATTCCGCGAATTTGCGCTGTTGTTCGACGACATCGACCCGGCGCTTAACCCTGCGGACGCCGCCATGTTCGAGTCGCCCGCCAAAGCGCAGGCGGCAACGGTCGAGCAGGTGCAAAAGGCGCTCGGTAAAAGCGTGCTGTTCTGCCCGACGGACTACTGGCAGAACGACGACACGCCGTACCGCGCCGGCATAAAAGCGCACCTGCCGACCGATACTACCGTTATGTGGACGGGCTATAATACGGTCGCGGAGTACATAGACAAAGAGGATGCGGCGCGCGCGCGGCAATACTTCGGACACGACTTGATGCTGTGGGACAATTACCCGGTCAGCGACTTCATGACCGAACGCCTGTTCTTAGGCGCGCTGCGCAACCGTGACGCCGACCTATATCGCACCCATTCCGGCATGGTGATGAACCCGATGGAGTATCCCGAACTGAGCAAGTTCGCGCTCTACACGGCGGCGCAATATATGTGGAATGCGGCGACCTACGACCCCGACCGCGCGCAAAGCGAGGCGGCGGCCGTGCTGGTGCCGAACGCGCCCGCGGCGGCGCTACGGCTGATCGAGGACAATGCGGCCTGCGTGATGTACGACCCGCCGCTACATGGCGACCCGATCGAACGCGAGCGCGTTTACCGCAAATTGCGGGCGGCACTCAATCCGCGGCTACTCGACGAACTGAAAGATTACTTTAACTATGCGACGCTCGAATGTCGGGCATATCGCGCGTTGCAAGCGGGAAAAGATATTAGCAACCTGTTGCCCAAACTCCGGGCGGCCAAGATCCGCACCGCACCCAATCGGTTCGATACGCTTATGTCGCAAACGACAAGCGACTACAAACCGAAACAGACGCGCGAAAAATACAGAGTTATATAAAAGGAATGAGGATGAAAAAGATCGTATTACTGCCGCTCGACGAGCGCCCTTGCAATTATCGGTATCCGCAAATGCTGTTTCAGGAAAACGCAGCGTTTTCGCTTACCGTGCCGGACGTTTCGATCATGCCCGACAAAAAGCAAGCTGCCGACTTCGAGAAGATCCGCGACTTTTTATTTGCGGCTTGCGCCGATGCCGACTGCCTGGTCGTCTCGCTCGAAATGCTGCTGTACGGCGGGCTGCTGCCGTCGCGGTTGCATCGGCTGTCGACCGAAACGCTTGGAATGCGGCTGAAAGTTTTACAAGAACTGAAAGCGCGGCGGCCGTCGCTGACGATCTACGCGATCGGGCTGATCATGCGCTGTCCGCAATATTCTTCGGCTGACGAAGAACCCGATTATTGGGAGATCTGCGGCAAAGAGATGTTCGCGTTCGGCGTGTGTAAGGACAAGGGCGAGACCGGCGCGCAATATGATGCGCTTGCAAGACAGGTCGCGCCGTACCTCGACGACTTTACGACGCGTCGCGCCGTCAATCTCCGTATGCTCGAGCGCGCGCTCGACTGCGTAGGCGACACGATCGACTTTATGGTCATACCGCAAGACGATTCCGCGCCGTACGGTTGGACGGCCATCGACCAGCGCAAGATCCGCGCGGCCGTCTCCGACAAGGGCAAAATGCTCGACTGCCTGATCTATCCGGGCGCAGACGAGGCGGGGCTGACGCTGTTGGCGCGGTACGTCAACAGCGTGGTCGGCACGCCGCGTGTCGCCGTCGATTATTCTTCGTGCGCCGCGCCGAAAGCCATTCCCGCCTTCGAGGATCGGCCGCTCGGCGAAAGCGTCAAACTGCAACTGGCCGCGGCCGGCTGTTTGCGGGCAGGCGACGAGTTTTCTTCCGATTTTACGTTAATGGTCAACGCGCCGGCAAGCGGCATGGTGTCGGCGGCCGATGCGAGCGACAGTCGCTCGTACCAAACCGAACGCAGCCTTGCCGAATACGCGCTCAAGATCCGCGACTTAACGCGTTGCGGGGTGCGCGTAGCGGTGGCCGACGTCGCCTACGCCAACGGCGCCGATACGCAGCTTGTGCGTATGCTCGATAGTGCGAATGTTGCGATGCAAGTGTCGGCCTATGCGGGGTGGAACACCTCGTCCAACACGTTGGGAACGGCGATCGCGCAAGCCTGTCTGTTCCGTGCTTGCGGCGACAGTGCGGCGCATAAACGGTTTTTGGCGCTCAGGTATTTCGAAGATGCGGGCTACTGTGCGTACACCCGCAAAACGGTGTGCGAACGCGATTTGCCCGGGTTGGGACTCAACTACTTCGATGCGGGCGAGCGGCGCGGCAAGGTCGCGCACATCGTCGCCCAAACGATCGCGGCGCACATGCGCGAGATCATGCCGCACGTCGCGGCGGACTACCGCATCACGCAGTGCGAAATGCCCTGGAAACGTATGTTCGAGGTCGGCCTGACGGTAGGCGAGACCTTATAACAATAACTAGGTGAGGAGGATTCACTATGCGTAAGAGTATGTTGCGCAACCGTTTGGTTGCGCTGGCCGTAGCGCTGTGCGCCGTCGCAGCCGGTTGCGCCGCACTGCTGGGCGGCGGGGGGACGACGGCAAAAGCCGCTGCGCCTACGGTGTACGGCATGAACGGCGCCGAAATTTCGATCGCGGCGTCGAAAGTCGATCCCTTCGTCGTCGAGGACTCCGCGGGAACTTTGACCAAACTGAACTTTTCTTTCGGCGAGGACAGCGCGGTATTCACGACCGCCTGGCTGTACCCCGAAACCCCCGAACGCGCGGGCGTGACCGAATACGCATTCGAGTGGAAAAGCGGCGCGTACCGTTTGAAGCAACGTGCCACGGGGGGGGCCTTTATATACCCGTCAACGGCCTTGTCGTAAGCCTTAAGGACGACAACGACACCTGGGCGGCGGCCGCAGTCGGCACGACGCTTACCAAGAACGGAACATTCCCCGACTATATCGGCGCGGTCGATATGAAAGTCGCGTCGGGGACGAGCAACTTAGCGCCCGATAAAAAGATCCGCATTCCGCTCACCAAGATGAACGGAACGCGCAAAGAAAACGAGATCGTATATTACAATGCCGAGTGGGGGCCTACGACCGGCCAAAACGAGTTCGGCACCGAAGCGCTGTTCGCCTTACAGGATAACGGCGAGTTTAAGATACAAAAAATGCGCGGCGTGCGCAATACGACCGAACTGAGTCTGAACGCGCGCTCTTTTATCGTGTCCATTCACGGCACATACCGCGCGCTGCTGACGCCCGGGGCGTTCGTCGACGAGGGCGACACCGCGGAGCTGATCGGTATGCAGTTCGTCAATCTGACCAAGTCCAATTCGCGTAAACTGACTTTCGTAAACCCGACCGCACCGGTCAAGCCGACCGACGTCGACCTGATCACCGACGCGAGCGGCAATACGCCGTTCCCCGGTTTCCGCGCCGAAAACTATCTGATGCTCTACGACAAGGGTTACGACAAAAGCGTATGCTCTGCGTCGAACAAGTTCGCCAACTTCACCGGCTGTAACGAGTGGGGGTACGAGGTGCTTGTGCGTCGCACGTCGGCCGAGGGCGCGACGCCGATCACAGGCGTTATCGAGACGCACGGCAAGCAGATCGACAGCCTGCTCGACGATCCGTCGTTCATTCTTTCCGGCAACGGCGCGGCCGAAACGTTTTTGATCAATTCGGCTTTAAACGGCGCGCAGGTCTCGATCGACGCGGGCAATACGGTGACGATCACCACCACGCCGGCCAGCTACGTGACGACCGCCGTCGCGCGGCTTGATACGGTCAACGAAATGATGCAAACGGCGATCGACGCCAAATATAAACTCAACTATATCGGCGAGGGCGACACCGCGGAAAACAACAAGTGGACGCGCGCAAAAGGGGCCGCCGAAAAAGCGCTCGGCGCCAAAGACGACGCCGCCGACAAAAAGACGCTGTACGGACTGATGAAACAGTTGCAGCTCGACGAAGAGGCGGAAGTCATCAACAACGTGCATTTGGCCGACTTCTACGACCTGTATTTGACGATCATCAACCAAGCGACGCTGATCGAAAGCATGACCTATCAAGGTAACGCCGTCATGAGTATCGCGGCCTGGCACCGTCCCGTGGCCGCGCGGGAAAAGACGACCGAGGCGATCCGCGACACGCTCAAGCTGTTCAAGTCGGTCAACATGAATACCGTGTACGTCGAAACGTTCTGGAACGGCTACTCGATGAGCGGCAACAGCAAGTACGTCGACTATCATATCGATTTCAAAAACAACGTCTACGAGGGGTACGACGACTATCTGTCGGCGTTCATCGGCGAGGCGCATAAACTGGGCATCGAAGTACACGCCTGGGTGGAAGATTTCTTCGTCGGCTATCAAGGGTACGCCGAAAGCAACGTGCTGACCGGCAAAAAGGCCAATTCCGACGAGCAGCTTGTGCCGCAGTCGGAGCGCAGCAAGTGGGTGATCCGCGATTACCAGGGCAACGAGTATACGCAGTTCGAGGGCGGCAAGTATAAGTTTATCGATCCGTCCAATCCCGAAGTGCGCAAGTTTTTAGTCGACTACTATACCGAACTTTTGACAGAGTACGACCTCGACGGCATCAACCTCGACTACATTCGCTACCCGGTGCAGAACTTCTACGGCTACGACAAGGACAATCCCGACGTGCCGTATGACCACGGTTACAGCGAGTTTTCGGCCAACAAATTTTTGACCGAGCAGAACGTGGCGGACAAGAACAGAACGCTCAGCTATCTCAAGCGGCAGCTCAGCAAAAAGACCAGTTTCGACGCAGAGGAGACGGCGGCGGCCTGGAGCGCATTCAAGATCCGCCAGATCAACGAATTTGTCGCAGAGGTCAAAGCGGCGGTTGACGCTTGCGAGGCCGATCGTGTCAAGAAAGGCACGTACAGCGAAAACAATATCATCATTTCGACGTCGGTGTTCCCCGATGCCGACGTAACCGAAAAGAAGAGCCAGGATTGGTTCAGCTGGGTGCAAGCCGGCTTGATCGAAGTCACCACGCCGATGGCGTATTACACCAACGCCAACACCGTTGCGCAGCGTATCATGTCGATGGTGGGTAAGATCGGCGGCGTATCCTTCAACTACGGCGGCATTGCGCCGTACTTCATGGGACTGAACGCATACGAGGAAGTGACGCAGGCGCTATCCGCCCTAAAAGGCGGCGCGTTCGGAACGGTCATCTTCGATTCCAAAACGATCATGAATTCGGAGTTGGCGCGTACCTATCTGTCGAACGGCATTTACGGCAGCGCGGCCGTCGTACCGCATAAGCAGATCGATAAGCTGCTGGCCGCCTTTACCGACGAGATGAAGTCGCGCGCCGACCTCTACGAGATCGAGGGCAACAAGCTGACCGCGTATAACGCCGCGCTCGACGCGCTTAAAGCCATGCCGTTCTCGACGGCCGAAGAGATCCGGGCGATCATGACCGCCGTCTATCAGATCCAAAACAACGCCAAAAACTACGCTTCGGGACACGCGACGACGCGTATCGCCGAAGAAATGGCCAACCTCAATAACGTACTCGACGCGCATCTGTCGCGCTACTATATCGACAAAGAAGGTTGGATCCCGGCCGAGAGCATTCGCCCCGACCGCGTCAATCCGCCGAAGCCCGACCCCGATCCGGACGACGGAGACGGCGACGACAATCCGCCTGCGCCCGCGCCCGAAAAAGGTTGCGGCTGCGGGTCGAGTATAGGCGTAGCGACGGGCGGCGCCGCGCTCATACTGCTTTTAGTTGGACTTAGCGTCGCGTTTACGCGCAAGAGAAAGCAGAACTGAATTTCGTAACAGGCGTGAAAACACGTTTGAAATTTAAGGAGGGTTAATATGAAACACATCAAAACCGTTTGGACCGCGCTGATGTTGGCGGCGGTCATGGCGCTCGGCTTGGGGCTGGCGGCCTGCGGCACACCGCAGTTTACCATCACGTTCGAGTCGAACGGAGGCAGTGCGGTCGCTGCGGTGACCGTAGACAAAGACGGCAAGGTCGAAAAACCTGCCGACCCGACCAAAGAAGATTGCATTTTCGACGGTTGGTTTAAGGACGCAACGTTCGGCGAAAGCTGGAACTTCGGCACCGACACGGTGACGGGCGACGTCACGCTGTACGCGAAGTGGACGCCGCTGGCCGATTGCGCCGTAACGTTCGATTCGCAAGGCGGCAGCGCCGTACAGTCGGCGACCGTCAAGGCGGGCAAGACGCTGACAAAGCCGACCGACCCGACGCGCGCGCGTTTCCGTTTCGACGGATGGTTTAAGGATGCGGCAGGCGAAACGGCCTGGAATTTCGACACCGACACGGTGACGGGCGACATCACGCTGTACGCAAAATGGACGCAGGTCGAGGCCGGCGAGATCGCTTGGGTCAAACCTGCGGCCGGCAGCGTCATTATTCCCGACGACATCGGACTGTTTAACCCTGACTATCGCAAGACGCTCGAAGATCTTGCGCCCGACGTGTACGCCACCGAGGACGGCGAGCGCTTAGCGACCATTGTTGTCGATACGGATGCCGATTTCGGGTACGACGCAGAGACGAACAAACTGACCCCGGGCAGCTACACCGTTACCTATGAGACGCGCGACAGCATGAACGAATCGCACGAAGAGACGTTCGACGTCGTCGTCAAATCGGCCGAAGAAGTCAACTACTATGTGTATGCGAATCAGGATAAGAGCGGCAAGTCGGGCGTCTGCGGGATCGACTTCAGCGCTGCCGTCGGCGGCGTGCGGATCCGCGTAGCGCACGACAAATATTTCGAAGTGACCGACGTGGACAATTTGCCCGAAGCGATCCGCAACCCGCATTCGGAAGGCAAAATTATCGACTTCGACGATCCGTTTATCATTAAGAACGCCGACGACGTAGCGCTCACGCTGAACACGGCCGACGCAATGGCCGAGTATACCGTGTTCGACAGCCACGGCGTTGTCGTGTTCGGTTGGAACGGCGCGAACGGCAGAGGCGTAGACGAGAACAACCGGTACACGCTCGGCAAAAACGGCGGTATCAACGCTACGACGGTTACCGTACCGGCCGGCGGCTATGTGCTGATCGTCGGTTACACGGCCGGCGGCAACTGGTACGGGAAAGTAACGGGCGGCAAAGCGATTTCCGCCGACGATTACTGGGGAATAAAGGCAGCGGGCGACGGCGTGCCGCAGTACGACATGGACGGCAGACAGTTCGCCTCGACCGGTTTCAACTACCGCTGGAAGAACGTCGTACAACTCAAAAAAGGTGCCGACGTGTTGACGGGCGAATATGTCAACCAAGCGCCGTATATGACGAAAGGATATAACGGCTTTGACATTCTGCGTAGCGACACGCAGTTGACGGAAGAGGAACTGAAAACGCAAATTCTTGCGGCTATCGGGTTTAGGGACGATGCGGGAACGTTTGATGTGACCGACGATATTGACGTCGTCGCCGCCAATATCAGCCTCAACGCAACCGACATTGCCGCTATCGACAACACGGTAGAAGCCCAGTACGCCGTCAGAATCGAAGTTACCGACTCTACCGACGCTACGCTGAAAGCCGAGTTTTCCATTGTTGTAACGATTGCGGACAAATATTTGAAAATCGGTGACTCGGTGACTTGGGCAAATCCCACGGTTGTCAAAAATGCAAAATTGACGTCCTCGCCCGGCGACGGCAAACTATATGTTTGGGATTCTACGGCAACGGCCGATAACATTCATGAGCATAAGTATACCGGTTGTGCGGTTATAAATAAGAATACCGGTAAGATTATTGCCAGCGCAGACTGGAGCAATTATTACGACCATAGCGGGGTCAAGAAAACGTTGAAAGACGGTTTGGGAATTACGACCGGCGACGGCAAATATGCGGCGCGCACCTTGTTTACCAACTATATGACCGATGCGGGTAGAACCGAAATTGCATATACGGACGTTGCAAAAGAAGATTTGTTGATCCTTGTAGTTGTTCAAGGCGGCACGGAGAATCATAAAACGTATGGGCAGAAGTTCAATACCTGCTGTGACGCCGGTTATGCAAACGCCTATGTCGAAATCAAGGGCTTGACGGGGTTGAGCAATACGGCGAAACCCGTTACGGAGTAAACATGAAAAAAATACTGACAATACTATTGAGTTTGGCGTTGTGCTTAGGGGCGCTTGCGGGCTGTAAGTTCGAAAAGGTGGAGATCAACAAGATCAATCCCGATGCGGACGTCTCGAGTAAGCCGGCGCTCAAACTGCTGCTGCCGTATGTGTCCGACACCATGGAGTCGAATGCGGCCATACCGCTGATTAACGAGATGACGGGCTATACGGTGTCTTACGACCAGTTGCCGACCGGCGCGAGCGCGGAGAGCAATCTGACTGGCATCATCGTCGACAAAAAGACCGACTATCACGCGCTCAAACTGACCAAAAACCAGTTCAACAAATATGCGGTCATGCACGCGTCGTTTGCCGACATTACCGACGTTGTCAATTCGCCGAAGTTCTCGGTGATGAAGAACGCGATCAAGCAGGAGGCTTGGGACGCCGTGACCTATAACGGCCGTATCCTGGGCATTCCCGACAGCGCGTCCAACAACAACATCGACAAGTCGATCATCATTCGCAAGGACATTATGTATACTTTAACGAACCCCGACACGGGCAAGAAGTATACCGAAGTGCCGACGACGTTCGACGGCTTCAAAAAGCTGTTAAAGGCGTTTCAGGACTCGAAACCGGGCAACAAGACTGCGTTCACGCTGCCCAGCAATATCCAGGTCGTAGGGCCGATCGCCGCGTCGTTCGGCGTCGACCAGGAATGGCAGGACATGGACGGCGAGCTGACGCACATGATCGAAAACCCGGGATTTTCCGACTATGCGGCGGCGATGAAAGCGCTCAAAAACGAGGGGCTTTTGGATGCGGCCATGCAAACCAACAGTTTTTCGCACTGCGCGCAGGAGTTCGCCAAAGGCAATGCGATCGCCACGGTGTCGAACTTCTGGGAAATGGCGACGGTGTCCGAACAGTTGAATGCCAACGGCGGCAAGAAAATGGAGAACTGCGTGGACTTTGCTTACGGTTTTAAAGACAGTGAAGGCAAGGTAAAGACCTGGCAGTCGTCGGGCGTCAGCTATGTGACCGTCGTACCCAACTGGATGGCGGATAGCGGCATTCACGTCATGCACATGATCCGGGAAAAGCTGAAAGACGAGAATTTTATACGCTTGGTTGCGGGCGAGCTTGGCACGCACTATCAATACAACAGCATTACCCGCGAGTACGAGCCGACCGCGCAATACAAGACGGATAAGACGAGCGCCGATCACTTTGTCACCGGCACCAACGACAACATTTACAACACCTGGTGGACGCAGGTCGTCATCAAGGGCAACGATGCGTATTACTTCCAGTGGAAAGCGACCAACACCGACGCGTTCAATTCCGACGATCACAAGCTGATCGGGGTACTCAATCCCGTCAAGTTCGCGCCGCCGCTTGCGACGTATTCCAACCGCGCGGCCGGTATGGAAGATTACTTCAATTCCGAAGTCACCAAGCTGATCTACGGCAACGACAGCGCGGTAACGGTGGAATCGATTCGCGCCGGCTGGTCGGGCGGGGACAACGCCGCCGCCGTGCGTGAGATCAAAGACTGGTACAAAAACAAATAATACAACTTTTAAACCGTTCCGGCGGGGCGCAGGTTTGTATGCGCCCCGTCCGCGAAACGGATTTCACGCGCCTACACGGATTCGAGGTCTATATGGTACAAGCACGGTTGAAAGAAAAATCGAAATTCAAAAAATACGGCTCGCTCATGCTGTTTTTACTGCCGGGCGTGCTGCTTGCCTTTGTGTTCTGCTACGTGCCGATGGCCGGGCTGATCATGGCGTTCAAGCAAGAGATCGACTTGACGACGTACACCAGTTCGATCGCGTCGATTATCATGACGCCGTGGGGCGGCTTTTCGCAGTTTGCCAAACTGTTTGCGGCAAACTCCGACTTCCTGCGCGTACTGGGGAACACGCTGTTTATATCGGTGATGAAGATCGTTTTGGTGTTTCCCGTGCCGATCATTCTCGCCATTCTGATCACCGAAGTCAAGAATAAGGTATTCAACAAAGCGGTGCAATCGGTCATGTACCTGCCGCACTTTCTGTCCTGGGCGGTGGTCGCCAGCGTGTTCATGACGTTCATGCACCCCAACACCGGCGCGCTCAACGCCATACTCAAGCTGTTCGGCTGTTCGATCGACGTTTCTTCGGCCAATCAGTTCCCCTGGATTATGGTGCTGACGACGGCATGGAAAGACATCGGCTGGTCGGCGGTCGCGTATATCGCGGCGATCCTTGCGATCGATACCGAACAGTACGAGGCGGCCAAGATCGACGGGGCGGGCAAGCTCAAACAAATTTGGCATATCACGCTGCCGGGGATCGCCGGCACGGTGGCCGTGCTGCTGATCATGCGTATCGGCTATCTGATGGACGCGGGGTTCGAGCAGATCTACGCCATGCTGACGCCGACCGCCGAATCGAAGGGCGAGATCATCGGCACATATATTTACAAGCTGGCGATCAAAAACGGCGGCAGCTATGCGCTGACGACGGCGGCCGGTCTGTTCAATTCGGTCATCTCGCTGGTATTGGTGCTGGGCGGCAATCTGTTCTGCAAGAAAGTGTTTAACAGGAGTATCTGGTAATGAGCGTTTCGACACACATTCGCAGCAAAGGCGATACGGCATTCAATATCGTCAACAGCATTCTGCTCGTTCTCTTTATGCTGTTTACGCTGATGCCGATACTCAATATTTTGGCGACCGCGCTCAGTACGCACTCGCAAACGGTGCTGTTCTGGCCGGTCAAGTTCGACCTGTTCGCCGTCAAAACGGTGCTGACCGAGCCGAAGTTTTACCGCGCGTTTTTGGTGACGATCATCGTCACGGTGTGCGGCACGGCTATCAGCGTTTTGGCCATGGCGCTCGCCGCCTATCCGCTGTCTAAAAAGGACTTGCCGCTGCGCCGCACGGTGATGATCTACTTTTTCATCTCGATGCTGTTTTCGGGCGGCATGGTGCCGAACTACATTTTGATGTCGACGCTCAAACTGACCAACACGCTGTTTGCGCTCATTCTGCCGTCGGCCGTACAAGTGTTTCACCTCATTCTGATCAAAAACTTTTTCGAAGGTCTCCCGGAGGCGCTCGAGGAGTCGGCGCGCATCGACGGGGCGAACAACTTGCAAATTCTGTTCCGCATCATTTTTCCCATATCGATTTCGATGCTGGTGACGGTCTGCCTGTTTACCGCCGTTGTGTACTGGAACAACTATTTCAACGCCTTGATGTATATTTCGGCCGCGCATTCCAATCTGTACCCGCTGCCGTTCTATATCGTCAACGTTACCGAACAGTTCCGCGACCCCAACGCGGCGATCGTGTTGGGCGAAAAGTTCAAGTACGAGGAGAATATCAAAGCGGCGACGATCATTCTGTCGATGCTGCCGATCGTTTGCACCTATCCGTTCTTTTTAAAGTATTTTACCAAAGGCGTTGTCGTCGGGGCGGTGAAGGGATGAGACTGGCTGCTATCGATTTGGGCGGCACGGCCGTCAAGGGCGCGCATCTATGCGACGGAAAGATCATCCGCCGCCACCGCGCGCCGACCGTGTGCGTCGACCGACAAACCGTACTCGATTCGGTCTGTACGGTCATCGACGCGTGCAAGCCGTTCGACGGCATTGCCGTCTCGTCCGCCGGCGACATCGATCCGTATCGCGGCGTTTGCACGTATGCAACCGACAATCTTCCCGGCTTTACCGGGCTGGATATTCGCGCGTATTTGTCGGCGCGATACGGCGTTCCTGTGTCTGTCATAAACGACGGCCACGCCGCGCTGTTGGGCGAGGCGACGGCGCGCACGCATAACGAGCCGACCGTCATGCTGACGCTGGGTACGGGCGTAGGCGGGGCATACTACGACGGCAAAGCGGTCGTATTCGGCGACGATTTTACGTTCGGCCGATTCGGACATCTGCCGCTTGTCGAAAACGGGCTGAAATGCACCTGCGGCAAACGCGGCTGTATCGAAGCATATATTTCGGGGTCGGCGGTCGTGCGGGCGGCGTCGGCGATCGATTTGACGCCCGCGGAACTGTTCGTTTCGGACAGGCCGCAAGCCGTAGCGGCGGTCGAAACGTTCTGCCGCGATCTGGCTGCGACGCTCGAGACGATACACGCGCAAGCGCCGTTCGCGCTGTGTATCATCGGCGGCGGCGTGGCGCGTTCGGCGGCGGCGTGGCTGCCGATACTCAAAAAATATACGACGCGGCGGGTCGAGGCGGCGACACTGGGTGACGATGCCGGACTGCTCGGCGCGGCGGCGTGGTTTCGGGAGGCTGTATGCGGTACGATGTAGCAGTCATCGGCGCGGGATTGGGCGGCTTGAACGCCGCGATTTCGGCCGCTAAAAACGGGTGTCGGGTCATTTTGACCGAGCAGTACGACCGCATCGGCGGGCAGTTGACCGCGCAGGCCGTGCCGCCCGACGAACATCGCTGGATCGAAACGACCGGTTGTACGGCGTCCTATCGTGCATACCGCAACGAGGTGCGCGACCGTTATCGCAACCACCCGCAAATTATCGACGCGCTCAAGTCGGCCGCGGCGTTCTGCCCGGGCGGTTCGTCGGTGTCGCGGTTGGCACATCCGCCTAAGTTGGCGCAGGAACTGTTGGACGCGCGGCTCAAGCCCTATCTCGACAGCGGCGCGGTTACGCTATGTTTACACTGCGCGCCCGTAAGCGCCGGGCGCGAGAACGGACATTTGTACACCGTCACCATGTCGGACGGCAAGACGATCGAGGCCGACTATTTTATCGACGCTACCGAGACGGGCGACTTGTTGGCGGTGTGCGGCGCGGGCTACGTGACGGGTGCGGAATCGCGCTTGGAGACGGGCGAGGCGCTCGCGCCCGAAACGGCTTGCCCGACCGACATGCAGCCGGTCACGTGGGTGGCCGCTTGCGACTACAAGGCGGGGCGCAGCGAGCCGATCGAGCGGCCGGCCGAATACGACTTTTTCCGCAAGTACCCGATGCCTTATGACAAATACGACGTGCTGGGTATGCGCGGTCCCGACTCGCGGACGGGAAAGTCGAAACGGTTCGGCTTTTTCAACGGCGAGACCGACGGCGACGAAAAGCTGTTCGGCCTGTTTACCTACCGCCGAATCGTCAACGCCGCGCATTTTAAGGCCGGAGAGCCGGTCGACGTGACGCTGATCAACTGGCCGCAAAACGACTATTTTATGGGCAATATCTTCGGCACGGGCGACGACGCGCACCACCGATACATGGCGCGGCAGTTGACGCTCAGTCTGATTTACTGGTTGCAGACCGAAGGCGGCTATAAGGGCTTGGGGCTTAGGACGGATATTTTGGGAACGTCGGACGGCCTTGCCGCCGCGCCCTATATCCGCGAATCGCGCCGCATGAAAGCGCGCTACACCGTGACGGCCGACGACGTGACCGAAGGGCGCGTATATAAGCATAGCGTCGGCGTCGGGCAGTATCATATCGATTTGCATATCACCACCGTAACGCATACGTTTTTGTTTGCGCCGACAAAGCCGTTCGAGATCCCTTTGGGCGCGCTCATTTCGGCCGATACCGACAACCTTTTGGCCGGTTGCAAAAACATCGGCACCACGCATTTGACCAACGGCTGTTACCGCACGCACCCGGTCGAGTGGAATATCGGCGAGTCGGCCGGCCTGCTTGCGGCGTACTGCGCGCGACAGAAGATCGAGCCGTATGAAGTGGAGCAAAACGAGCGGCATTTTTCCGAACTGGAACGGCTTTTACACGACAACGGTATTCTCAATCATTGGCCGCGGCACGTTTTTTCTTGACGGCGCGCGAAAAAGGGTATATAATGAAATAAATTTTCATTATGCAGGGGGTCGCCGTGCTGGGAAAAGTATTCGAACGGGTGGACGCATACCGCGACAACGCAACAAAGACCGAACGTAAATTTATCGACCAACTCAAAGACATGGATCGCAACAGCCTGATCTATTTGTCGATCACCGATTTGGCCGAATCGTTGGGCGTGGCGGAGGCTACCGTATTGCGGTTTTGCCGCAAGCTGGGGTACAAGGGATTTCAAGATTTCAAATTGCATCTTTCGCAGGACATTGCAACCGACGTCGGCGACGACGAGTCCAAGCCGAAGCGGTTGGCCGACGAAATGGCCGATTCGATTCTACAGGCCTATAAGCAGCTCGACTACGAAGAATGCTTACGGGTGGCCGATAAGATCATCGGCGCGCGCAAGCTGTGCGTGTTCGCGGTGGGCAACTCGCAGATCGCGGCGCTCGCCGTCAAGGCGCGGCTGATCAAGGCGGGGATCAACGCCGAAAACGCATCCGACAACCACGCGCAAGCGATCATTACCGCAAATTTAAGTAAAAACGATCTGCTGATCTTATTCAGCGTTTCGGGCGGAACGCTCGACATCATCAAGCTGGCCGAAATCGCGCACGCCAACGGTACGCCGGTCGTCGTCATTACCAACTATTCCAAATCGCCGTTAAGCAAGTACGCCGATTATTTATTGTACACCTCGCGCAAAGAGGCGGCTTACGAGGGCGGGTCGCTTGCGACCGTTGCCTCGCAGATCTACATAACCGACGTGCTGTGTACCGCCGTATTCGAGCGGTTAGGCGAGCGCGCGACCGAAAACGCCGGAAAAGCGTCGGGCGCGGTCAGCGACAAGTCGGTTTGACGGTTTGCCGCGCGCGCGGGGAAAGGAGTCGATATGATCAACCATGCGCAAAATGAAAGAATGATCGCCAAAGTAGCCGGGCTTACCGACTATTACGGCGGTTTCGAAGTGATAAAAAAGACGCCGGTCGCCGACGTCCTTTTTTCGCAAAAACGAGACGGCGAGACCGCGCCGCCGCCGCGCGCGATCCGAAACGGCGAGACCTGGGGCGGCGACTTTGTGTATGCGACGTTTACGTTTACGCTGAAAAAGGCGGCCGTGCTCGAGATCGACAACGGCGCACCGGAAAATACCGTTTTTTGCGACGGCGAGCCTGTGGGGCTTACCGACTATACGGCGGGCGTGCGCACGCCGAACGAACGGTTACACCGCTATATCGGCGTGCCGGCGGGCAAGATCACCGTCGAGGGGTACGCCGGACACACCTATTACGGCACCATGCCGCGCGACGGAAAACAAACGTTTTTCTTCAACGGCTACATGCCGACGCGCACATACGGCGGCATTTATGCCGTGACGTTCGACGAGCCGTTACGGACGTTCGACTTTTTGCTCGGGCAATTGAATGCCTGCTACCGCGCGCAGGCCGACGCCTTTTACCATGCGGGGCTGACCGATGTGTATCATGCGCTGTTCGACGTCATGCCACTGTCCCGCCGTCCGACCAAAGATGAGGTTGCGCGCGGAACGCAGATCTTAAAAGCCTTTTTCGACAGGCAGCAGGGCGGCGAAAAGCCGTATGTGGGCGCGATCGGACATTCGCACCTCGACACCGCCTGGCTGTGGCCGGTGGTCGAGACCAAGCGCAAGGCGTTGCGCACGGCCTCGAACGCAGTACAACTGCTGAAAAAATATCCCGACTATCGGTTTTTGATGTCGAGCGTGCTGTATTACGACTGGTTTCGTCAGTATCCCGATTTCTATCGGGACGTGTGCGCGCTGGTCGAAAGCGGGCGGTGGGAGACGACGGCGGGCTGGGTCGAATGCGACTGTAATCTGACCGGTGCGGAAGCGCTGTGCCGCCAGTTCGCCCGCGGCGCGCGGTTCCAAAAACAGCAGTTCGGCAAAACGCCCGAAGTGTTTTGGCTGCCCGACACGTTCGGCTACAGCGCGGCGCTGCCGCAGATCATGCGCCTTTCGGGCGTCCAATACTTTTTGACGACAAAACTGAGCTGGAACGACACAAACCGATTCCCGTATGATACTTTCGTTTGGCGCGGCTTGGACGGCAGCGCGGTCAAAGTGCATTTCAATTCGACGCACACGCGGCTCGACCCGACGGCCGTTTCGGCGCGTTGCGGCAACATCGTCGGCAAGCACTATGCGCCCTATGCGCTGATGGCCTACGGCTACGGCGACGGCGGCGCGGGGCCGAACGAAGATATGGTACGCGAGGCGCTGTTGTGCGAGCGCTATCCGGCGGCCAAGGTCGAGCATACGTCGGTACAGGCCTTTATGGAACGGCTGCCCGACGAACTGCCCGTTTGGAACGGCGAGCTGTATCTCGAATTGCACCGCGGCACGCTGACCGGACGGCACGATTTGAAAAAATACAATCGGCTTTTGGAGAACGCGTTACACGCCGCCGAATTTGTCGGTGCGCTGACGGGTACGGGGAAAGAGACGACCGACCGCGCGTATGACACGCTGATGCTCAACCAGTTTCACGATATTTTGCCCGGCACGTCGATCGCCTGCGTCAACGACGAGGCGGAAGCCGATTTGCGCGGCGCGCTCGACATGCTCGACGGGTTTATGGTCGACACGCTCGGGCGCGGCGATCTGCCGCTCAATACGCTGTCGTTTCCCGTTTCGGGCTACGTCTTGGCGACCGATCGGCCGTCGCCGTCCTACATTGCGCCCGACGGCAAAACGGTTTCGCCCGTGCGCGTCGATATGCCGGCATGGGGAACGGGGCGCATCGTAGCGCAGCCCTCGCCGCCCGTATATGCCGACGGCGTTATCGAAACGCCGTTCTATACGGCGAAGATCGGCGAAAGCGGCTTAAGCTCGCTCGTATACGAGGGGCGCGAGATCGCGTGCGGCGTGCTCGGCAAAATGACGGTCGGCGAGGATCTGCCGCTGTTGTGGGACAACTGGGACATCGACGCCGACCAGGCGCTCAAACGCCGCGCCGCCGTGCGGACGGAACTGACGCATTTTACCTGCGGCGGACTGCTCGTCGTGCGCGAGATGTATCGCATTGCCGACAAGTCGACTTTGACGCGCGACATCGTGTTCAATGCGTCCGATCCGCTGATCCGTTTCGATACGGCGGTCGACTGGCAGGACGATCACACGTTATTGACCGTCGAGTTCGAAACCGATCTGTTTTCGCCGCAGGTGCGCAGCGAAGTGCAGTTCGGGTTTATCGACCGCAGCGTGTACAATTCGACGCCGACCGAACAGGCGGCTTTCGAGTACGTCAATCACCGTTGGTCGGAACTGCGAGAGGACACGCTGGCCTTTACGCTGATCAACGACTGTAAATACGGGGTGCATTGCGACGGCGGCACGCTGGGACTGAGCCTGATCAAAAGCGGCACGCACCCCGACGAGCGGGGCGAGCGCGGGGTCAAATCGTTCTCGTATGCGATCTGCGTCCGTGCCGCCGATACGGCCGAAACGGTGCGCACAGCCGCGGCGTTCAATATGCGGCCGCCGTTTGTCGAAAAAACGTTGCGCGCGCCGTTTGCGATCTCCTCGCCGTCGGTCGTGTGCGAGACGGTCAAACTTGCCGAGGACGGAGGAATCGCGTTTAGACTGTACGAGTGCGCGCGCAAAGTGTCGCCGTGCCGCATCGACTTCGATACGCAAAGCGCGTTTTTCGAAAGCGATATTCCCGAACTGTCGCTGACCCCGATCGGGCAGGGAACGACGCTCGAAATGACCTTCCGTCCGTTCGAGATCAAAACGATCGTCGTCAAACCGCTGTAGCACTAAGCAAAATAAAAACGCAAAAAAACAAAAAGTCCCGTCGGTCGGGACTTTTTTTCGGTTGGTCGGTCAGCGGTTTTAGCTAGGGCATTTTCGCAAAAAGTTTTCCAAACACACATTAAATTCTTGCGGGGCGTCCATGTTCACGCAATGGCCGGCGCCCGGCATGACGATGCTATCGCAATGTTCGTATGCCGCCCATTCGTTTACGATTTCGATTTCCGCCGGTATGTCGTGTTCGCCGCAACCGACGAATAACGGATAGGGGCGTTGTTTTTGGGGATACCGATTGATCAATTTTTGCAGCCCGGCCAAATACCGAAACGAACGTTTTTTAAATTGCAGGTTCAGCGCATAAAAGGCGTCTTGCGCGTCGCTCGTATAGGCGCTGATCTTTTTGTTGGCTTTTGCGAACCATTTGATCGAAAACAGGGCTTTGCACATGATTTTCATTTGACTTTTTCCGTTGGCCTTTTGGCGGGAAATATCAAAATGATTGATGTCGTAGCCTCCGAAACAAGCGAGCGACAACACTTTGTTTTCGTATTTGTTGGCAAAGTCTTGTATGAATACCGACCCCAACGACACCCCGACAAAATGCGCGGCGGGGATATTGTGCTTTTGGAAAATGCGGTCTATCCAATCGGACATTTCGGTAACAGCGTCGCCTTTGCGTGCGCGAACGGAATCGCCGTGTCCCAAAATATCGATCGCCAGCAAATTGTATTTGCCCGAAAAGTACGCAAATTGCGCTTTGAACATGCGATGGTCGACAAAAGCGGCGTGCATAAAAACAAGCCACTCTTTCTGCGCGGTGTCGTCGATATAATAGGCAATGGGCGAATCTTCGAGATATAACTTTTCCATGTTACGCTCCTATATAGTATAGTACCGGCAATCGCCTGGATTGTCAATGCAAATGCGAAAATTTTTATAATTAAGAAATAAGCCTTGCCGATAACGACAAGGCTATTGACGAATTAAAGGTTCAACCTTTATCGTCTTTGGTGCGAAGGACGGGACTTGAACCCGTACGGTTGCCCACACGCCCCTCAAACGTGCGCGTCTGCCAATTCCGCCACCATCGCAAATAAAAAAGAGGGGTAAAGTTGGTGCCGAAGGTCGGACTCGAACCGACACGCCCTCGCGGGCACTGGATTTTGAGTCCAGCGCGTCTGCCATTTCACCACTTCGGCGCAGTCAACTTAAATATAGTAACACATAATCGAAATTTTGACAAGCGATTGCCGCCGCTTTTTTGCAAATTTTTTATAAAATCATATTGCGGCCGTTTTAAGCATAAGCGATCCGCTCGGCAAAAAATGCGCCTTAAAGTTCGGCGCTTTGGCAAATTAAAGCGGCTACACCGTATTCAATCGCTGTACATTCGGCCGCCGAAATGGTACAATACAGAGTATACGAAAGCGGGCGCGCTAAGGCTTAGCGTCGGCCGAAAAGGGGAACACTGTAATTATGGATGAAAAAGTTTTGGTATTGATCGACGGCAACAGCTTGATCAACCGCGCATTCTTTGCCTTGCCGCCGCTGACCGACAAGCAGGGACGCCCGTCGCAAGCGGTGTACGGATTTACCACCATGCTGTTAAAAGCGGTGACCGATCTACAGCCGACGCATATGGCGGTGGCGTTCGATCTGCCCGCGCCGACCTTTCGGCACAAGCTGTACGACGGCTACAAAGCCTCGCGCAGAGGAATGCCGGAAGAACTGGCCGTGCAACTGCCGATCCTTAAAGAACTGCTCAGGATCATGCACGTCAAAATTATCGAGCGTGAGGGATTCGAGGCCGACGACATCATCGGCACCATGGCCAAAACCAACCCAGTCCGCACCTATATTCTGACCGGAGACCGCGACAGCTTTCAGCTAATCGACGATACGACAACCGTGCTTTTGACCAAGCGCGGTCTGACCGATACCGCGCGCATGGACGAAGAGGCGCTGAAAACGCAAATGGGTCTGACGCCGGCGCAGATCATCGACTATAAGGCGCTAGCCGGCGACGCGTCCGACGAGATCCCCGGCGTCACCGGGATCGGCGATAAAACGGCGGTCAAACTGCTGACAGACTACGGCTCGCTCGACGGCATTTACGAGCATCTCGACGCGCTGACCGGCTCGGTCGCCCATAAGCTCGACAGCGGGCGGGCGAGCGCGTATTTGAGTAGGCAACTTGCGACCATTGTCACCGATATGGATCTGGGCGTCCGCCTCGAAGAATGCGGGTTTCAGTTTCCGTTTTCGGGACAGGTGCGCGAATACTTGCGCGAACTGGACTTTAAGTCGCTGGTTAAGCGCGGCGACCTGTACGGCGATTACGCCAGCGTCTCCGACGAGCATTTCGATGCGCGCAAAGCGCCTGCCCGCATCAAGCTGACACAGCCGCAGGCGGTGATCGACGTCATGCGCCCGTCGAAAGAGATCGCTTTTTACTGCGACGAAAACGCATTCTTTTTCGCCTACGACCCCGACACCGAATACGAGGTCGGCTTGAAATACGACCTCATCGACGGCAAGTTCGATTTCGAGGACTGCGCGCAGCTGTTCGCCGCCGCGCTGGCCGATAGGGAAGTCGTCAAAGTGGTGTTCGACGTCAAGAAGTTCAAGCAGCGGCTGTACGGCTTGGGGCTGGAACTCAACAACTTTTTCGACGTCCGACTGGCGCAGTATATAGCCGATATGAGCGTCCCGCACGAAAAGGCCGATTCTATATTGGAACACTACGGCGCGGGGGCGGCGTATGCGTCGGGGCTGCTGTATGTCGCGGCCTTACAAAGAAAAGAGTTGGAGCGGTCGCAAATGCACCGCCTGTTCTACGACGTCGAGCAGCCGCTCGTCGACGTGTTGCTCGATATGGAGCGGCAGGGCTTTCGCCTGGACACCGAAATGTGCCGCACGCTGGGCAAACGCTACCAGACCGAACTGACGCGGCTGTCGTTCGACATTTACCGTGCGGCCGGCAAGGAGTTTAACATCAACTCGCCGCGGCAGTTGTCCGACGTGCTGTTCAGAGATTTGGGTATCGACTATCCCAAGCGTACCACGCGCTATTCGACCAGCGCCGAAATTTTGGAGCAGATCGCCGACCGCCATGAGATCGTGCCGATGGTCATGCGCTATCGCTTGATCTACAAACTGAACAGCACCTACGTCGAGGGGCTGATGAAACTGGCCGATTCGGGCAGTCGCGTACACACCGAATTTCGGCAGATGTCGACGGCGACGGGACGGCTGTCGAGCGTCGAACCGAACTTGCAAAATATCCCCGTGCGCGAGGAAGAGGGGCGGGCTTTACGCGGACTGTTCAGCGCGGGCGAGGGCAAAACGCTGGTGTCGGCCGACTATTCGCAGATCGAACTGCGCTTGCTGGCGCATTTCTCGATGGACAAGCGCATGGTGACGGCCTACATGAACGGCGACGATATTCACACGTCGACGGCGGCCGAGGTGTTCGGCGTCGCGCGCGCCGACGTCACGCCCGAAATGCGTCGCAAGGCCAAGGCCGTCAACTTCGGCATCATTTACGGCATGAGCGACTTCGGTTTGGCCGAAAGCATCAAGGTGCCGCAATCGGAGGCAAAGTTATATAAAGAACGGTATTTCGCGCGGTTCGAGGGCGTCAAGCGCTATCAAGAGGACAGCGTCGAGCGCGCCAAAAAATCGGGCTGCGCCATTACGCTGCTCGGCCGCGTGCGCCGCATTCCCGAACTGTTCTCGCCGCAGTTTACCGTGCGGCAGTTCGGCGAGCGCGTGGCGATGAATATGCCGTTACAAGGCAGCGCCGCCGACATTATCAAGATCGCCATGTTAAACGTCGTGCGCGCGCTCGAGGGTATGCAAAGCAAACTGATCTTACAGATCCACGACGAGTTGATCGTCGAGGCGGCCGACGACGAAGTCGAGCAGGTCAAGGCGATCGTAAAGGAAAGCATGGAGCACGCCGTCGAACTGAACGTGCCGCTGACTGTCGAAGTGTCCGCGGCCAAAAACTGGCTGGAGTGTAAAGCATGATCGCCGTAGGCTTGACCGGCGGGATCGCAAGCGGCAAATCGATGGTCGCGGAAATATTGCGCGAATGCGGCGCATATATTATCGATACCGATATACTCAGTCGGGAGGTGGTAGCGCCCGGCACGGTCGGCGCCGAAATGCTGGCGGCGCGGTTTCCTGCGGCCTTTACCGACGGCGCGCTCGACCGCCGCACGCTCAAGAACATCGTATTCAACGACGCGGCTTCCTTGCGCGACCTGAACGCGATCACGCACCCGTTGATCGCCCGCGCCGTCGACGAACGGCTGCGCGCTTGCGACGCGACCGTTGCGGTGGTCGTCGCGCCCTTGCTGTATGAGAGCGGCCTGGAGAAAAAGGTCGAACTGGTCATCAACGTGACCGCAGACCCCGAACTGCGTATACAGCGGCTTGTCAAGCGGGATACTATCACCGTGGACTTGGCGC
Organism: Clostridia bacterium; assembly: GCA_022791055.1. Classification (GTDB taxonomy): domain Bacteria; phylum Bacillota; class Clostridia; order Christensenellales; family Pumilibacteraceae; genus HGM11386. The sequence continues at coordinate 29,113 of JAAVYI010000017.1, forward strand.
GCGCCATTCTCAAAAGCCAGTTGGACGAAGCGGAGCGCTGCCGCCGCGCCGACGTCGTTATCGACAACAACGGCGACGTCAAGACTTTGCGGGACGAGGTGAAACTATTATACAATCAAATCGCGGAACGGGGATAAGGATATTTGCGCTCGTCAACTTAAGTTTAGTAGCGGTTGCCGTGTTTTTCTATGCGGCGATCGCTTTTCGTTATCCCAAGAAATACGGCGCGGAAATTGCCGCGGCCTGTGCCGAATTCGGCGTGTCCGAACGTCTCGTGCACGCAGTCGTTTGGACGGAAAGCAAGTTCCTCCCGCAAGCGACGTCGCATAAGGGCGCGCGCGGGCTGATGCAGATCATGCCGTCGACGGGCGCCTATCTCGCCGAACTGTTGGGCGAGCCGTTCGACCCCGAACGCCTGTATGAGCCGCCGTACAACGTGCGCCTTGGGGTGTTCTATCTCAGCCGCCTGTTAAAGCGGTTTGACCGAACGTATGCGCTCGTCGCATACAACGCCGGCGAGACGCGGGCGGAACAGTGGGAGAAAACGGGCGCGATCGAATATCGAGAAACGCGCGACTACGTGTCGCGCGTCATGTGGGCGGAAAAGGCGTATCGGTTTTTGGGCGTCGACGCTTATTCGACCCCGTAAGCGACAAGCACCCGCTTGCATTCGGTCAAAAGTTCTTCTTGTAAATAGGCCGGGGAAACGACGCGCACGGCCGAACCGAACGACAGCAGTTTTTTGAGCAAGCTGCCGCTGCTGTAAACAAGCGCTTGCGCGGTCATGACGTCGCCCTTTTTGCGCGTGATGACTTCCGTCCCCAGCCACTCCTCGACGTCCGATTCGATCGACGGGGAAAATTCGATATGCAGTTCGATCTGCCGCGCGTTCTCGAACTTTTCGTTGAGCTTTCCGTAAACGTCGGAAGGCCTTTTTTGATACGGCGTGTCGGTCAAGTACAGACTGCGAATGCGCGAAAGTTTGAACAGTCGGAAGTCGCTGCGCTCGTGACACCACCCGTACACGTACCAAACGCCTTCCTTTAAGATCAGCGAATACGGGTCGAACAGCCGCTCGCTGGCCGTCTCGTTGCGGTCGATATAGCGCATGTTGAGTGTCACGCCGTCGGCGATACTGCGGTTGATCGTCTCGATCTTGCCGCGGTAGTAGTGCGGGTTGGCCCAGGTACCCGAATCGATGACCAGGGTATCGCTTTTCAACAGATACTGCTCATGATCCAGGCTTTGGCTGAGTTGCCGCAGTTTGTCGATGATATTGCGGTTGCGGTCGTCGTCAAAGCTGCTGAGCGCGCCGACGCAGGTCAAAAGCCGGTCGTACTCGTCGGGCGTGAAAAACGAGTGATCGATGCGGTAGTTGTCGGCAATGGTGTAGCCGCCGTTTTTGCCGCGGATCGTCTGGATAGGGATGTCGCCGCCGCTCAACGCGTCGATATAGCGGCGCACGGTGCGTTCGCTGATCTCGTATTTTTCGGCTAAAAACTTGCGCGAAACCTTTTCCCGCGAGGTGAGTAGCGTCATCAGGATACCGTACACGACCGAGTTTTGCATGGAAAACCTCCGTTTTCGACATTTTGGTAAAAAACTTCTGAAATTATTTTATAATGTGGACATACAGTTGTCAAGCACTTTGTGGTATAATGATGGTATAAAAAGCAGGGAGGTATGTTTGCAATGTACATAGGTATTTCGACTTTAAATGTCGTAAAAGCGGGAGAGGTGCTTGTTTTGAAGGTCGACCGCTCGTTCGGGTTGGTCGGCGCATACGACATCGGCGGTGCGCTTATAGGCTACGTATCGGAAATGCAGCCCGAGGGATGCATGGACGTGTGGGAGATCTATGCCGCGATCGGCGACAACCGCGTGTTGACGACGGCTGCCGTCGCGCTCGGCAATACCGTCATCTTGCATACCGACAGCCGCGTATTCCAAAAGGCGCCGACCGTTACCCGTATCGAGCGCGAGGGATACGGACTGCTCAGCGTCAAATAAGCAAAGCGACGTTTCGCAAATTTCATCGAACTTTTTGGAGAAAGTACCCCCAAAGCGTTTGTAATTTCCTTTACTTTGTGGTAAAATAGGTAAGTGTAGAATGGCCGTAAGACCGTTTCTGTCCGATATGTACAAACAAAAGTGGGAGAACCGTTGCTTCATGAAATTGTTTAAGAGAATCTACTATCCCGTTTTGGCGGTGCTGATCGTCGCAATGCTCGTGCTGGGTTTTGTCGACGCGACCTATGCTCGCCCCGGTAAGACCGATTCCCGTTTTGTCGCCGACAGCGTCAAACACGTCGAGGGAATTGCGGCCGAAAACCGTTCGACGCCCGACGGCAAAGCGACGGCGCGCACGTATATCGCTTCCGTTCTCGACACGGTGTGCCGCTATGCAGACTCGACGATCGACGACGACGGCATGACGCAAGTCGACGTTGCCGTCAATACGACGCCCGTCCCGACGTATACCGAACAGGAGACCGTGCTGCTCGACGCCTCGCTCGACACGACCGATAAGCTCGATCAAGTGGCGATCGTCGATCAAACGGTCAACAATCTCGTTGTCTATATTCCCGGCGCGAAAACGCTTGCCGGCACTCCGGGCGACGCCGTGCTGATGACGGCGCATTACGATTCGCGCGCGGCCGGTGTAGCGGCTTCCGAAGCGGTGCCTGCCGCCGTCATGTTGCAAAACATCGTCGACATCGTGAGCGGCAATCTTTCGTATCAAAACGATTTGGTGTTTGTATTCACCGACGAGACTGCCGGCGCTTTGGCGTTCACGCAACAGTTCAAAGGGTTCGACAACGTGACCGATCGGGTCAAGCTGTCGGCAGACTTTACCGCATTCGGCGACAAAGGCACGCTCGCCTTGTACGACGTGTCGGATAAAAATGCGGCGCTTTTGGGCGCATATTCGGGGATCAACGGATCGGCATACGCCAGTTCGCTGTTCGACCTATTCGGCTTTAATAAGGCTGTCAACGGGGTGGACGCATTCGACGGCCCGTATTTGGGGATCGGCAACGTCGGCGGCTCGGCGACGGCGGCCGACACCGTAGAGAACCTGTCGCAAAACATATGCAAGCAACACGCCGGCATTATGACGCGCTTTACCGAAAAGTTCGGCGATTACGATCTCAATACGCTCGATTCCAAATCGGCGTCGGTGTTCTTTACCTATTTGAGTCTGTTTACCGTTTGGTATCCGGTGTTCGTGTCCTACATTTTGGGCGCGGTCATTGTCGGACTGATCGTTGCCGTCGTTTGGCTGACGGTTAAAAAGAATAAGCAGTTCGCGGCGGCTAACCCGGAGGCGAAGAACAACCCGTATATGTTGGGTCGTTCGATCGGCGGGGCGTTGGTGCAACTGCTTTCGATCGCGGCGTCGGTGTTGACGCTGTTCGTTTCGTACTATTTGTTAGGCCTGATTTGCGCGGGCTTCGGCGCGTTCAACTTGCACGCGATCAACGATCTGCTGTTCGGCAACGTGGCGTTTTTGATCGGCGTGATGTTGCTGTCGGCGGCTGTCAATGCGGCGTTCACGCTGGTACTCAAAAAGACGTTCAACGCCAAAGCGCCCGACGTCGTGCGCGGCAATGTGTGGCTGTGGGCGGTACTGGGATTGATCTTCAGCTTTGCCGCACCGAAGTACGGCTATATCTTTGCGATCGGCGCCATTTTGGAGCTTGTGACTATGTTGCTTGTCACGCTGTTTAAAGACAAATACAAAGCAAAGTTCAATCAGGACATCGAGCGTCTGTTCCTCTACAATGCGCCGCTCGTTCTGATCCTTCCGATGGCAGTGCCTGCGATCACGTTGGCCTCTGCGTCGCTCAAAACGCTGTTCTTGCCGCTCATTATGATGGTGTTCATGTTGATGACCGGCTTTATCACGCCGTACCTCAGCTACTTGCATCCCGTTCTCGACCGCGTTTTCAAAAAGCTGCCCGATCGCAAGATCCGCGAAGAACACGAATACCAAGAAGAGAAAGTCGACCCGGCCAAACCCGGCAAGAAGGGCGAGATCGTTACGGTCAAGAAAGTCGAGACGGTCAAAGTCAAATGGAATTATCACAACTGGATGGCCGTGACGGCTGCCGTCCTCGCGTCGTGCCTGATCGTCATTTTCTCGACGGTGTTCACCGGCAGTTTTACGGCGACGGCTGCGTCGCGTTTTGATGGTTTCGACGGCATTTACGACGACGCGCTCATTTATATGTGGGATCGCAACAGCAGCGGCGTTGTCACCAATACGATCGAAGTACACGACCTCGACGCTTATCCGTACATCGCGCGCGCCGTCGACGGCTTAGCTTGGGACGGAGAGAAGAAAGCCTATGTTAAGACCGACTGGGCGGGCGACTTTATCAAGGGCAACGGCCCTACGATCGAGGCGAGTGAGGAAAACACCGTTTACACGTTTACGCCGTATAACTTGGTCCACAGCGAAGTGCGGCTGAAGATTACAGGTGCTGCCGCCGTGACCAAGTTGACGTTTGCCAAGACGACCGATGCGGAACAGACATACGAAGTCGAAAACGAAGGCGAGGATACGCTCGAAGTGCGTCTCCCGTACGGCTACGGCGCGTTCACCATGACGGTCGAAGGCACCGAAACCAAGCTGAGCATCGACTATACCGAGCATTATGCGGACGCGGCGACCGCGTTCCAAAGCCTGGACGATTGGGCGGGGTTGACAACCGGCAGTTATCGCGGCAAGGACAAGATCACGCCGTACCTGCGCGCCGGGATCGTATTGCATTATCAGTATTGATCGGCGGTTGCCCGAAAAACAAGACAAAAGAGCCGATTTTTTGGGCGAAATCCCAAGAAATCGGTTTTTTTCGGTCTTTACACTGGACAAAATACGTTGCGATATGCTATACTTATACTGTATGTATAGGCACGGAGAGGTACGCTTTCCGCGCCGAAAAAAGATAAGAGAGAGGTTCTAAATGGCAGCGATCAGAAAGCCCAAAAACGCTTTGAAATTCTCCCGTCCCGCCTCTTGGTGGGGTTCGACTTGGCGCGAAGCGCTTCCGACCGGAAACGGCGTCATCGGCGCGGCCGTGTACGGCGGCGCTGCGGAAGATGTTGTCATGATCAACCACAGCGACCTGTGGTGGCAGGGGCATGTCGGCGTGTTGCAAGACGTCGCCGATAAGTTGAAAGACGTGCGTAAGAAAATGGACGACGGCGCCGTCAAAGAGGCCGAAAATATTTTGTCCAACGGTCTGATTACCAAGGGCTATCGGCCGCAGCTCAGCTATCCGCTGCCGCTTTGCGACTTTAAGATCAAAATGAACGTCGACCGCGCGCCGCGCGACTATGTGCGCGTTCTCAATATGGAGAGCGGCGAAGTGTCGGTTTCGTTCCGCGACGGCGCGTCCCGTTTCGAGCGCTCGATGTTCGTTTCGCGCGCGCAGGATATTATCGCATACGAGATCACGCGCACCGGCTCCAAGCCGATCGACGTCAAGTTCTCGCTCGATCTGCACGAGCGTTTCAACGCGCGCACCCCGACGGCGATCAGCAAGCTGCCCGACGGCGTCAACACCAAGTACGAAAACTACTTTATGTATTTTTCCGCGCGGTCGGACAACGGCACCGAGTTCGGCGTGGTCGGTTTTATCAACCATTACGGCGGCTCGCAGCAGGTTTCGGCCGACGGTATTCGCATTTCTGGCGCGTCGAGTGTACTCGTACTCTTAAAGCCGTTTGTCGAAAGCCAGCGCGAAAAAGAGTGGAAGGGGTTGAAAACAAAACTTTCCTCGATCAAATCGACCTATGAAAAACTGTTAAAGGAGCATACGCCGCAGCACAGCAAGCTGTTCAATTCGGCCGAGTTCGATCTCGACGCCGCCGACCGCGACGAGTTCGCCGACGTGCTGTTAGACAAGGCGTTCCAGACAGGCGAGTTGCCGGACGCGCTGATCGAAAAGCTGTGGGCGTTCGGCCGTTATCTGACCGTTTGCGGCTCGTCGCCTAATTCGTTGCCGTTGGCGCCGTATGGATTGTGGTGCGGCGACTACAAGGCGGAGAACGCGCAGATTCGCGCCGACGGCAGTTTGCAAAATACTTATGCGCACGTACTGACCGGCAATTTGGCCGACTATCTCAAGAGCGTATTTACCTATTACGAAAGCGTGCTTGACGACTTAAGGAAAAACGCCTCGCGTATCTACGGTTGCCGCGGTTTGTTGGTGCCGTCGATCATGGCGCACGGCACGGGCGTGTTCGGTCGCGTTGACAGCGGAGTGTTGCACTTTACCGCGGCCGGCGGTTGGATCGCCAAACTGTTCTACGATTACTATCTGTACACCGACGATGTCAAATTCTTAAAAGAACATGCCTTGCCGTTTATGAAAGAAGTGGCGATGTTCTACGAAGAGTTCTTCAAGGTCTCGGCCGACGGTTGCTACGACAGTTGTCCGTCGTATTCGCCGGGAACAACGCCTTTGAACTACGCGAGCGGCGGCGTGGATACGCTGGAGATCGCCCGCAACGCGACCGTCGATTTTGCCGTTGCGAAAGAGTTGTTGACCAACTTGATCGAGGGCAGCCAAATCGCCGGGGTCAACAAGAGCGACACCGTCAAATGGAAAGATATGCTGACGCGTATCCCCGACTATAAGCTCAACGAGGACGGCACGGTCAAAGAGTACTGCGACAGCCGTTTTACCGACAATCCGTCGGCCGTTTCCACCGCCATGTACTACCCGGTATACCCTGCGGCCGAAATCGACGAAAGTTCGGAACAGTTTAAGGCGTTCGGCATGACCGCCAAGCGGAAGGCGGCGACTTCCGTCGGGGCGCAGTCGGCGCAGTCGTTGATCGCGTATGCCAACGTGTTCACGCATTTGGGCGAGGGCGCGGTAGCTATGGAAATATTGACCAACATTGTCCGCTGTATGGCGATGAACAATTTGATCATTGCGTCCTCCGACTGGCGCGGCATGGGTATCGCCGCTACCGATATTTGGGCTGGGTACAGCATCGAAGGCAATACCGGTTTGACCGGCGTTGTGCAAGATATGATTGTGCAATCGAAGTCGGATTCGATCCGCTTGTTGCCGTCGCTGCCCGACTCGCTCCCGAAAGGCGATATGACCGGCTTGCAAACGCGCACCGGCGCCGAACTTTCGGTCAACTGGGATATTAAACGCGGCGTGGTCATCGCCAAAATCAAATCGAGAAAGGCCAAGACCGTCAACGTAGTGCTGCCGAAAGGCGCCAAGAAAATGAAGTCGGTCGGAGAAAAGAGCATCGACTATGCGACCGGCCTCGTCACCGGTTTGCCGCTGCCGGCCGGTAAGGTCGTCACCCTCGACATCCGTTTGTAAAGACAAAAGAACCGACGCCAAGACAACTTCGCGTCGGTTTTGTTTTAAACCATATAAATATGAATATAGAACAGCAATTCAATTTGATTGCGGCCGAATACGACTGTAACCGCAGAAAATTCATTCCGTGCTTTGATGATTTCTATCAAAATACGACTGCGTTTCTTGCCGCCCATATCGCCGCGCCGAAACGGGTTGTCGACCTGGGGGCGGGCACGGGACTGTTGACGCAGTTTTGGTTTCAGTCGTTCCCCAACGCCGAATATGTGTTACTGGATATTGCCGAGGAGATGTTACAGGTCGCCCGTAAACGGTTTGCCGGTATAGAGACGGTATCCTATCAAGCGGGCAACTATCTTTACAAGTTGCCCGATATGCCTTTTGATGCCGTCATTTCCGCACTGTCCGTGCATCACCTGGAAGATGCGCAAAAAGGCAAGGTATTTGCCGACATATACGATCGGTTGCCGCGCGGCGGCATATTTGTCAACTACGACCAGTTTTGCGCCGACAGCCCGAAAATCGACGCTTGGCAGAACACATATTGGGAGAGACATTTGGCGCATAGCGGTTTGACCGAACAGGATCTCATGCTGTGGAAAGAACGGCGGAAGTTGGATAAAGAATGCTCTGTGCGCCGACAAACCGACATGCTGCGGCAATGCGGATTCGAAACGGAATGTATCTATTTGCAGCAAAAGTTCGCGGTCATTGCGGCGATTAAACGATAAGAATGTCAATAAAGAGATTGCGCGCCGCCGAAAAGCCTTTAATCGAAAATGATCTCGGGGAGGCGGTCGGTGGTGAAATAGTTGCGGACGTCGCGGTCGCAAACCATACAGTCGAACGCGCCGAGCGAACAAAGCCGATAGGGCGACGTGCGGCCGAATTTGGTGCCGTCGCATAAAAATACGCTTTTTTCGGCGTTTGCGCACATGACGTTGCGCAGTGTGTTTTCGTCCTCGAAACAGTCGTATATTTCGCCGTTTGCGCTCACCGATTGCGCCGAAACAAACGCAATGTCGGCGTGAAATGCGCGCACGGTATTTTCGGCGTGACGACCGATAAGCACGGAGCCGTTGACCGGAGAAATCAGTCCGCCGGTGGAATAGGCGGGAATCTTGTTGCGCGCCAGCAGCGAAAGCGTGTCGATACCGTTGGTGACCACTTTGATATTTTTGAAATCGGTCAAATATGCGGCGATAAAAAATGCCGACGTCGAGCCGTCGAGAAAAATCATGTCGCCGTTTTTGATCAGCTTGATCGCAGAAAGCGCGATCTTTTTCTTTTCCAAACTGTTCTGATGCGAGCGGAATGTAAAGCTGGGGAAAAACTCGTATTCGTCGTTGATACGCGCACCGCCGTGCGTGCGCGTGATCAATCCCTTGTCCTGTAGCGCCGTCAATTTACGGCGCACGGTCGAATCGCTGATGTACAGCGTCGAAGAAAATTCTTCTATATCGACCTGCTTTTTTTGCCGCAACAGTTCCAGCATTTCTTTTTCGAGGTTGTCTTTCACGGTTTCCTCCCTAAAACGCGCAAAACGCGCAATATCTTTGACTGTTCGCGCTGTTTTCAGTCAATATGCGCAAAAAGCATATTTTGCTATTGAATATTTTGCCTGTTTGCATTATAATATAAAGGAATCGATATGTCAAGCGGAGGGGACTATGTACGATTGTGTTGTAATAGGCGGCGGCGTCGTCGGCGGCACGGTTTTGCGCGAACTGACGAAGTACGATTTGCGCGCCGTTTTGCTGGAAAAAGAAAACGACGTCGGAATGGGGGCGAGCCGCGCCAACAGCGGCATCGTACATGCGGGATTCGATGCGCCGCCGAATACGAATAAAGCCAAGTTTAACGTCGCCGGCAACAAGATGATGCCGACATATTGCGCCGATCTCGGCGTCAAATACCGCAACAACGGTTCGCTCGTCGTCGCGTTTTCCGACGAGGATAAGAACACGTTGCACGAACTCAAAAAGCGCGGCGAAGAAAACGGCGTGACCGGGCTACAAATTCTCGACGCGAAAGCGCTCAAAACAAAAGAGCCGCATATTTCCGCGCAGGCGATAGGCGCGCTGTATGCGCCGACGGGCGGGATCGTTTGTCCGTATGAACTGACGGTTGCCGCGATCGGCAACGCCATGGACAACGGCGCCGATCTTTTGACCGATTTCGACGTCGAGAAAATCGAAAAGAAAAGCGACGGCTTTCACGTGTATGCCGCGGACGGCCGTAGCGTAACGGGCAAACTGCTATTGAACTGCGCGGGGCTTGCCGGCGGGAAGATCGCCGCGCTTGCGGGCGACGAATCGATACGGATCTACCCGCGCAAAGGCGAATACATATTGCTCGACCGCGAAAGCGGCGACTACATTTCGCACACGCTGTTTTTTGCGCCGACCAAGCGCGGTAAAGGCGTGCTGATCTCGCAAACGGTCGACAACAACGTTATCGTCGGGCCGACTGCGATCGAGCAGGACGGCACGGAAACGACGGCCGAAGGACTGGGGTACATTGGGGAAAAGTCGCGCGAGATGTGTCCGGATCTGCCGCTGTATAATACGATCACTTCGTTTGCGGGCGTGCGGGCGTACAGCGACCGACATGATTTCGTCATCGAAGAAAGCGCGACGGTCGACGGGCTGATCCACTGCGTCGGTATCGAATCGCCGGGGCTGACGAGCGCGCCCGCGATCGCCGAATATGTGGCGAGTACGTTGGTCGCCAAACACATTGCGCTTAAAAAGAACGATCGGTTCGATCCGATTCGACAGCCCGACTGCTTTTTCAAAAACCTATCGACCGAAGAAAAGAACGCCGTGATCAAGCGCGATCCCGCTTACGGCAAGATCGTCTGTCGCTGCGAGCAGGTGACCGAGGGCGAGATCGTGCGCGCGATCCGTGAAAATCCGCCGGCAAAAAGTGTCGACGCCGTCAAGCGTCGAACGCGGTCGGGCATGGGGCGGTGTCAAGGCGGTTTTTGTCAGCCGCATATCGCGGAAATTTTGGCGCGCGAATTGGGCATTCGATTCGAGGACGTCACCAAAAGCGGCAAAGGCTCGCAGCTTGTTCGGGAGAAAACAAAATGAGAAATTGCGATATAGCGATCATCGGCGGCGGACCCGCCGGGCTGGCGGCGGCGATCGCCGCATACGATAAGGGCGTAAAAAACATTTTGATCTTCGAGCGCGAAGAAAAGACGGGCGGGATCCTCAAGCAGTGCATTCACAACGGTTTCGGCCTCACGCGCTTTCAAGAGAGTTTGACCGGCCCCGAATACGCGGCGCGCTTTGTCGAAGCGGTCGAAAAGCGCAACATCGAAACGCTGATCAATACGACGGTGCTTTCGCTTTCGAACGACAAGACGATCACCGCAATCAATCCGACCGACGGCGTGTTCACCGTGCGCGCAAAGGCCGTTATTTTGGCCATGGGTTGCCGCGAACGAAGCCGCGGCGCGCTCAACATCGCGGGCAGCCGTCCCGCCGGGATCTATTCGGCCGGCACTGCGCAAAAGTACGTCAACATAAAAGGCTATTTGCCGGGGAAAGAAGTGGTAATTTTAGGTTCGGGCGACATCGGGCTGATCATGGCGCGGCGCATGACGTTAGAGGGCGCCAAGGTGCACGCGGTCTGCGAGATCATGCCGTATTCAAGCGGCTTAAAGCGTAATATCGTCCAGTGCCTCGACGATTTCGGAATCCCGCTTTATCTCAATCACACGATTACACGCATCGACGGCGGTGACCGCGTTACCGGCGTAGAGATCTCGCGCGTTGACGAGAATAAACAGCCGATCGCCGGCACGCAAAGGTATTTCCCTTGCGATACGGTGCTGTTTTCGGTCGGGCTGATCCCCGAAAACGAGCTGACCAAAGGCGCGGATATTCCGCTGTCGCCAAAGACGCGCGGCGCCGTCGTCTATCAAAACCGCGAAACGCTCGTAGGCGGCGTTTTCGCTTGCGGCAACGTGTTGCAAGTGCATGACCTCGTTGACTTTGTTTCCGAAGAGGCCGAAACGGCCGGCCGCGGCGCAGCCGATTACGTGTCGGGCGGCGGCGGAGACAAAGCGCCGCTCGACGTGCTGAACGGGCAAAATATTTCCTATGTCTTGCCGCAAAAAATCGATAAGAACCTTGCGGGCGACGTCAAACTGTTTTTCCGCGTGAATAACACGTTCAAAAACTGTACGATCAAAGCCGTCAGCGGCGATACGGAACTTAGTGCGCGCAAGAAAAAGATCGCCGTTCCCGGGGAGATGGAAACGCTTATCCTAAAGGCCGATTCGATCGCGTCGGCGTATGCGCCGATCACCGTATTTTTGGAGGAAGAGGCATGAAAGAAAAAAGAAGTTTGACTTGCGTAGAATGCCCGATGGGATGCAGTATCGAAGTCGAAACGGAGAACGGCGTCGCGGTGTCGGTCAAAGGCAATTCGTGTCCGCGCGGCAAGCTGTACGCCGAAAACGAGATCGTCTGCCCGAAACGCGTACTCACCTCGACGGTGCGTGCGGCGAGCGGCGAAATGATCCCGGTCAAAACCAGTTCGCCGATCCCCAAGGCGTCAATGCTCGCCATCATGCAAACGATCAATGCCGTGCATCCTACGTTGCCGCTGAAAATAGGCGATGTGCTTGTGCATGACATTGCCGACGGCGTCGATTTGGTTGTAGCAGGTTGCGTGGAAACGCATATATAAAGATACATGGAAAGAGTCATTTTCGAACTGGCGCAACTGCTCAACGTCTTGCTGGCCGCGATCTTAGGCGGCGCGATCGGCTTCGAACGCAAACTGCGTTTTAAAGAAGCCGGCATTCGCACGCATACCATCGTCAGTATCGGCGCCGCGCTGATCATGGTGGTGTCTAAGGGCGGTTTCGAGGACGGCACGGCGGACATGTCGCGCGTGGCCGCGCAGATCGTTTCGGGCGTCGGCTTTTTAGGCGCGGGCATCATTATCTTGCGCGGGCAAAAGATGCGCGGGCTGACGACGGCGGCGGGCATTTGGGCGACCGCGGGCGTCGGCATGGCGTGCGGCGGCGAGCTGTATATCGTCGCGGTCGGCGCGACGATCATCTTGATCGGCGTGCAATGCCTGACGCATTCCGGGCTGAAACTTTTCAAAGTCAAAAAGTATTACACGGTCAAGATCAAATTTCGCCGCAACGACGGCGTGGGCGATAAGATCAAGGAACTGTTCCAAGTCGAACGGTTTTACCGTTTGGCCTTGGAACGGCGCGGCGACGAAACGTTCTACAGCGCGACGCTACATACCGGCACCGAATTTTCGTCGACGCAGCTCGATGAGATCATGCGCGAAAACGAATGTATCGACCTACTGGAACGCTGCGACGACGAGTAGGAAAACGGAGAAATCAAACAAATGCGGATCTGTAAGGGCATAACCGCAAGATCGACTTAAGAAAGCCGTCACGACAAAAAATCGAGGCGTTTGACCTCGATTTTTTCTATTTACTCTTCTTATAATTGTGCGGCCGCAGTCAGCCGTTGGGTTGCCGTTACAGTACGTCTTTCATGCTGTATAAGCCGGGCGCGGCGGTTAAAAGGAAGTGCGCCGCACGGAACGCGCCTTGCGCAAACACGACGCGGGAAAGGGCGGTGTGCGAAATGGAAACGGTTTCATCCTTGCCGCAGAACAGCACGTCGTGTTCGCCGACAATGGTGCCGCCGCGCACGGCGTGAATGCCGATCTCGCCCTCGTTGCGGGGGCAGTGTCCGTTTCGGCCGTACACATAGGGCGCCGTACCGCGCGCGTCTCTGGCTGCGTCCGCAAGCAGCAACGCCGTGCCGGACGGCGCGTCGACTTTTTTGTTGTGGTGCTTTTCAACGATCTCGATGTCGTAATTTCCGAGCGCCTTGGCCGCTTGTGCGACCAGGGACAGCAAGAGGTTGACGCCGACGCTCATATTAGCCGACTTGAGAACAGGGACTTCGCGCGAAAGTTGCTCGATTTCCGCCAGCTGTTTTTCGCTGTAGCCGGTGGTAGCCAGCACGACCGGCGTTTTGTGCGCGCGGGACAGGGCGACGACCGCGTCGAGCAGTTCGGGGCGGGAGAAGTCGATAATGACGTCGAATGCGACGTTGACGGCGCTCGCGTCGGCAAACGTCGGCACGGTAGGGTGCGGAACGCGGTCGAGGCCGCCCACCGCCGTAAAGCCCGATTCGGCCGCCGTATCGACCAACATGCGACCCATTTTTCCGTTGATACCGATGATGAATGCGCGCATTAGGCTTTCCCTCCGACGATGTTTAATTGCCGCATGACTTTTAACAGCGTTTCGGCGTGCGCAGGTTCCATTTCGGTCAACGGCAGACGCGGCGCGCCGGCCTTGATGCCGATATATTCGAGCGCTTTTTTGGCGGGAATGGGGTTGACCTCGCTAAACAACGCTTTCATAAACGGCGCAAGTTTGAATTGCAGTTTGGCCGCCTCGGGATAGCGATTTTCCGCGCATAAGTCGGTCAGCGTTTTCATCTCTCGGGGAATGACGTTGGCCGCCACCGAAATGACGCCTTTTGCGCCTAAACTCATAGCGACGCTCGTCAAACTGTCGTCGCCGCTGTACCAGTCCATTTTACCGTCGATCGCGGCCGCCATAGCCAGCATTTGATCGATGTCGCCGCTGGCCTCTTTGAGCGCAACGACGTTTTTCAGTTCGGCCAGTCGCGCGCCCGTTTCCGGCTCGATATTGACGCGCGTGCGGGTGGGGACGTTGTAGGCGATAATCGGAATGCCGACGGCGTCGTTGACCGCTTTATAGTGCGCGAAAAGACCGTTTTGCGTGCATTTGTTGTAGTAGGGCGTGACGACCAAAATACCGTCGGCGCCCAATGTTTCGGCGCGGCGGCTTTTGGTCACGGCGTCGGCCGTCGCGTTCGAGCCGGTGCCGGCGTATACCGGGATACGGCCGTGTACGGTCAAAATGACGAATTGTAAAAATTCCTCGCGTTCGGCCGCCGTCATTGTCGACGGCTCGCCGGTCGTCCCCAAAGCGAACAGCGCGGCCGCGCCGCCGGCGATAATGTGTTCGACCAGTCGTTCGGTTTCGGCATAGTTGACGCCCGTCTCCGAAAACGGCGTTACCATGGCGACGCCGACACCGTTGAATAAACTCATAGTACACCTCGATATAGTTTAGTTTGCAAAGTCGTCCGCGCCAAAAACGCGATCGCCCGCGCGTTTAATATTTGCCGGAAATGATCCGCTCGGCGATCTGTACCGCGTTGGTCGCGGCGCCCTTGCGGATATTGTCGGCTACCACCCACATATTGATGCCGCTGTCTACGCTGTCGTCAAGCCGCACGCGGCCGACGAACACTTCGTCGCGGTCGGCACACTCGAGCGCCGTAGGGTAGACCAGGTTGGCCGGATCGTCCATAACGACGACGCCCTCGGCTTTTTGTAAGACGTCCAAAACACCCGCGCGCGTCACCGGCTTTTCAAACTCGACGTTGACGCTCTCGCTGTGTCCGTAGTACACGGGTACGCGCGCCGTCGTCGCGGTGATGCGTAGCGACTGATCTTCCAAAATCTTTTTGGTTTCGAAGATCATTTTCTGTTCTTCCTTGGTGTAGCCGTCGTCTAGAAATACGTCGATGTGCGGCAGAATGTTGCCGGCGATCGGCTTGGGGAATTTCTGCGGCGCAGCGCCTTTTAAGCCGTTTTCCAGATCGCTGTAGCCGCCGACGCCCGCGCCCGAAACGGCCTGATAGGTCGAATAGACGATGCGCTTAATGCGGAACGCGCGGTGCAACGGCGCCAGGGCTACGACCGCCTGAATGGTCGAGCAGTTGGGGTTGGCGATAATGCCGTGATGATTTTTGATGGCGTGTGCGTTGACTTCGGGAACGACGAGCGGCACTTCCGGGTCGGTGCGCCACTGGCTGGAATTGTCGATGACGATCGCGCCGCATTCGGCAAAAATCGGCGCGAACGTCTTGCTCGTACCCGCGCCTGCCGAGAACAGCGCAATATCGATATGACGGCTGCGCACGTTTTCCTCGGTCAGCTCGATGACGGTGTACGACTTACCCAAAAAGTCGACGGTCTTTCCGGCCGAACGCGCCGAAGCGAAGAGATAGAGGTTGCCGATCGGCGGTTTGCGCTCGGCCAGCACCTGCAACATCTTGCGGCCGACCATTCCGGTCGCGCCGACGACGGCGAAATCATACGTTTTCATTTTATGTTCTTTCTCCTTCAAAAGTGGTATACGAAATTAAAAAAAGACAGTCGCACACGGACTGCCTTGAACGAAACCGTTTTTCAGGGCGTCAATGTGCTTCATTCTCTAATAGACGAGAACGACAGTTGCGGCGGTGTTATCCGACGCACCCAACCCGCGCCGGGTGCCGTATTGACGCAGATTTCGGCGCAGATACCCTTTGACCTTCCGCCGCGGTCGGCACAAATGACCGCGTAAACGTGTTTCGGGAAAGCTACTCTTGCTCTGCGCTCCTCATTAACAACCCTATTATACAGTATAGGTACGCGTATGTCAACAATTTGGCTAACGATATTTTTTTTTCAAATTGCACTTGAAAGAACTTGAATTTATTTGCCGCTTGTTGTATAATAGAACAATGGATATTTCGACCCCGGTCAAAAATCTGCTGGACGACGCCGTAAGTTTAAGGCGCGACCTGCACCGCATACCCGAGATCAGCGAATGCGAGACGCAAACGTCCGCCTATATCCGTGCCGAACTGGAGCGGATCGGCCTGCGGGTCAAGTCGGTCGGGACAGGCCTCTATACCACGGTCAAGGGAACGGCGAGCGATCGGCGCACGATCGGATTCCGCGCCGACATCGACGCGCTGCCGATCGTCGAAAAGAGCGGCGAGCCGTTTGCGTCGACCAACGGTTGTATGCACGCGTGCGGACACGACGGGCATACGACGGCGCTATTGTTGCTCGCGCGGCTTTTGACCGAACACCCGCCGCAACATAATATCCGCCTGATTTTTCAATTCGGCGAGGAGGGCGCGGGCGGCGCCGAGCGCATGATCGAAGGCGGCGCGCTTGACGGCGTCGACGAGATCTACGCCTATCATGTTTGCCCCGAACTGGAAGTCGGGAAATTCGCGTCGGCGCCGGGCGCGTTGTTCGCCGGCACCGTCGAGTTCGACGTCACGTTTACCGGCCGCGCTTCGCACTGCGCCACCCGCGAGCAGGGGGTCGACGCGCTCCATGCCGCCGCGCGGTTGGTGCGCGACTTGCCCGAGATCGTCGAGCCGTTCCGCAACAATGCATTGTTGCACGTCGGCAAGCTGACGGCCGGCAGCGCGCGCAACATTGTCGCGGATAAGGCGGTCGCCGAATGTTCGTTTCGGTTCTTCGACGAGGCCGATCGGGAAAACGGCATGATGCGGTTGGAACGCAAACTGGTCGAGATCACCAACGCCACCGGCGCCGATCATACCGTCGTCGTGCACAGCGTGTATCGGCCGCTGATCAATTCGGCCTATGCGCTCGAGCGGTTCAAGCAGTTCGCCGACGTCGAGGAGATCGCGCCGCGATACACGGCCGAGGACTTTTCGGCGTACTGCGACAAAGTTCCCGGCTGTATGGTTTGGCTTGGGATCCGCGACGAAAAACATACGTCGCCTTTGCATTCGGACACGTTCGGATTCGACGAGGGCGCACTGCTGTACGGCATCGAAGCGTTTTACCGCTTGGCGACGTCGGCATAAAATAACGGAGGATATATGGCTAAAGGAAAAGGACTGATATACAGGCTGACGATGGGGCGGGACGACTTGCCCGACTTTACCCCCAACCGCTTGCCCGGCACGCGCTGGGCGCAGTTCCGCGACATCTTCAAAAACCGCTTCGGCGCGTTGGTCAAGGTCAATTTGCTGGTGCTGCTGTTTTGCTTGCCGGCGATCGCCTGGTTTGTCATCGTCAATCTGTTGAAAACCGCCGATTCGGCTTTGGTGCCGTATTCGGGCAACATCGGATTCGGCTATCCGGTCGTCAACGACGCCGTGCAAATGGGGCAGTTGCGCGCGTTCAGTTTTGAGATTCAGCGCTGGCTGGTGATGATCCCGCTGATCATGATCGCGGGGATCGGCCTGGCCGGCGGCTTTTACGTCATGCGCCGTCTGGTGTGGGATCAGGGTATCGGCGTCGGCGGTGACTTTTTCCGCGGGATCAAGTACAACTTTCTGCCGTTCTTGTGGTCGTCGCTGTTTGTCGGCGTGTCGCTGTTTTTGGTGATGTTCAACATTCGCGCCTATAACATTATCGAGATCCACACGGCGTGGAAGATCGTCGGCATCACCGTTTCGGTCATACAGTTTATACTCATTCTGTTTATGCTGATGTTTTTGACGACGCAGGCAGTGACCTATCGGCTGAAAACCTGGGGACTGATCAAGAACAGCTTTTTGTTCGCCATCGCATTGGTGCCGCAAAACCTGTTTTTCCTGGTGCTGACCGCCATTCCGGTCTTGCTGCTGATCTTCCTGCCGACGTTCATTTCGACGATCCTCATCATGCTGTTCTGTTTTATCGGCTTTTCGTTCATTATGCTGGTGTGGACGCTGTACGCGCACAGCATGTTTGATCGGTTTATCAACGATAAAGTCGAGGGCGCGGTCAAAAATCGCGGACTGTATAAGCGCACGCCCGAAGAGATCGAGCGCGACCGCGCGGAGAAAGCCGAACGCGACCGCCGCACGCGCAACATTCGTTTCAACAATCCGAAGAAGAAAAAGAAAGTTTCCTCGATCGATGAGGGCAGCTCGTTCGCGCCGCTGCCGACCAATTTTTCGCGCGCAGACCTCGAGCGTTTGGCGGCGGAAAAGGAGAAAGTCAAGCAGGAGATCGACGCCGAATACGACGACGTCGACGGCGAGGATTTTTATGCCGATTCGGATGCGGTCGAGCAGATGCCCGACCTTGAGACAGAGACGACCGAACCGGCCGTCGAGCAATCGCAGGAAGTAGAACAATCGCAGGAAGCCGAGCGATCGGCGGACGAGGCGAACGACGGGGCGGCTAAGGCGCAGAAAGCCAAATTGAAAATCAACGGAAACAAAAAGAAATAATGTACCGCGCGCTGGCAACCTATTACGACAGGCTGATGGCCGACGTGCCTTACGGCGACTGGGTCGACTTTGCCGTGCGCTTTTTACCGGAGGGCAGCGGCGTCGATCTCGCTTGCGGAACGGGCAGTTTTACCTTGGCGCTCGCCCAACGCGGTCGCCGTGTGACCGGCGTCGACAGTAGCGCGGATATGTTGCGCGTCGCTTGCGAAAAGGCGCTTACGCGCGGCTTGCGCACAACGTTCGTGCAAAGCGATATGACGGCGTTTTCTTGCCGTCCGGTCGATTTCGTCACTTGCGTGTGCGACGGGATCAATTATATCGAGCAGCCGGCCGACGTGTTCGCCCGCGTGTACGAAATGCTCGTTCCCGGCGGTGTCTTTTTGTTCGACGTCAGCAGCGCATACAAGCTGCGCAACACGCTCGGGGATCATACTTTTTTTTACGACGACGGAGACCTTGTTTATATGTGGCGCAATTTCCCGCACAAAACCTATCTGGATATCGATCTTACGTTCTTTGCGCGAGAAGGCGATTTGTGGCGGCGCAGCGACGAGAGCCAGCGCCAGTTTTTGCATAGCGAACTTGCGCTCACCGAGGCGCTGCACGCGGCGGGCTTTACCGTGCAAACGTTCGGCGGCTACGCCATGCGGCCGGTGGGCAAAAACGAAGAACGCATTTGCTTTGTGTGTCGGAGGGCCGGATAATGGGCGAGATACTGGATTTCAAGCCCGACGCCGCATTTCTCAACACGGCGGGCAAGCGGGCGGTTGAAGAAGGCGACTACGGCACGGCGGTGACGCTGTTGCATAAAGCGGCCGAGCTGTGTCCGGACAACACCGACTATCCGATCGATTTGGCGATGTGTTATGTCGCCATGGACGCGGTCGAAGAAGGACGCAGCATTCTCGAAGAGCAGTTCGGCTTGCACCGCAACATGACCGGCGCGGCGTATATGGCCTATGCGCATTGTTTTGTCGACGGATCCGATTTCCGCGTCGCTATCGATTTGTTGCGGCGTATCAAGGACGACGAGGTATCGCGCCTATTGCCCGACGCGCACGAAGGCCCGGCGTTCGATCTCGAGTTTGAAGATCCGCCCGACATCATGCTGGCCGACGACGCCGAATCGGTCGGCGAGCAGTTGCGTGCGTTGGTCGAGGACGAAAATCTGACGGGCGCGACGAAACTGCTCAACGGCATGGATAAACAGTCGATCAACTATCCGGAAGCGCTCAAGGCTGTTGCGATGATTTGCTTGGCGCAGGATAAGCGGAAAAAAGCGCGGCAGTATCTACTGAAAACGCTGGAGATCCGTCCCGACGACGTGTTTGCCTTGACCGGGTTGGTGCTGGTGGATGAGGATGCCGCGCGCCGCGCGCAGTATTTGACGCAGTTATGCGGGATCGAGCCGAACGGCTACGGAGAGTTGGCGCGTATCTGTACCGCCGCGCGCATTGCCGGCGTGACGCCCGAATCGCTCAAGCTGATCGAGGCGATGTACGAGCGGTTCCCGATGCGCAAGGAAGTGCTGGAGGCGATGATCAAGCTGTACGCCAATGCCGGGTTGTGCGACAAGGCGCGCGAGATCGCGTTTGTCGCGCGTCGACTGTACCCGCGCGACTGTGTGCTGACGGAGTTGCACCGCATGGTTGCCGATCTGCAAGGGGTGGGCGAACTGCCGCTCGACGACGGGTTGGGCGCGGACGAGACGGAGCGACGTATCGACGCGTTGGAGACCTGGCTGGAGCGCAAAGGAAGCATTCATGCCGTCGAAAAGGGCTTACAGGAAAACGCGCACATGCGTGAGACCGTGCGTTGGTTATTCCAAAGCGATCTATACGGGGTGCAAGCCAACGTCGGCAGCTTTTTGGCGCAGTCGGAGGCGTGGCAACCGTTCATTCGCGCGCAGTTGTTGCGCGACGCGCCCGACGGCCTCAAGTTCGAATATATCCGCGCGTTGCTGTTCTACGCCCGCGACAAACGCTATCACTTGATTTCGGGCGGCCGCTATTATGAGTACGAGCCGCACCTGCCGCTCCGCGCTTGCGAGGCCTTTCTCGACGCCTATTACACCGCTTTTGCGGGACTGAGCGTGTCGCAGGACGACTTCGAGCACAAGCTCGACAGGCTGTTCAAGACGACGGTGCGCGCGTTCGGCGGCAAGACGCTCGAAGGAAAAGACGATTCCGACTGTATTGCCGCGGCCATGGTGTACGCCATGCGCTGCCGCAAACCGTACTTGACCAAGACCGACATTACCGAGTTGTTTAACATCGGATCGGACGAACTCAACGAATATACAAAACTGTATTTTACGACTAAGAAGGGAGGACGCAAAAATGCTTGATTTTGACAAGATGTTCGAGGACTACGCCTTGCGCTACTACGAGGAACACGCCGACGACTTCGAGACGCCGGAGGAGATGGAGGCGGTCATGCCCGACATCTACGAGCAGTGGGCGGATGCGCCTTCCGCCGCTTTGGGCGGGATCGCGCCGCGCGCGTTCTTCGATCGCATTGCCGATCCCGACGAACTGGTCGATATTCTGATCGGCACGTCGGAGGGCGAGGCCAACCCGTGTTCGCTGCTGATCGACCGCATCGCGCAGGTGCCGGAGACGGCGCCGCGGTTGAGCGCGCTCATTCGAGACGGCAGCAACGTCAAGGCGGTCATGCTGGCAATCAACCTGCTGTCCGACATGGACGCGTTGCACCCGTTCGATGCTTATGTCGCATGGCTGACCGACGAAAATATCGACAACGAGCAACGCGAACTGGCCGTCGAGGTCATGACCGACCACGCCGACGAAGTGGCGGAAGCGCTGTACGGACTTTTGGAAAACGCTACGCTCGCGCAAAAGACGGTCATCGCCGAAATTCTCGTCAACGCCAAGCACGACGAGCGCACCTATCAGCTGTTGCTCGAACTGTTGACCGAGGGGGACAACGTGCCGCTGTACGCCGGGTATTTGGGCAAATACGGCGACGAGCGGGCGGCGGCCGTATTATATCGTATGCTCGACGACTGCAACTATCTCGAATACATAGAGATCAAAAACGCCATCGAGCGTATGGGCGGCGTGGTTGACGACGTGCGAGACTTCAGCCAAGACCCGTACTACCGCGCGCTCAAAAATCTGAAATAGGAGTCGTAATGAAAGTCGTAACCCTGGACATGGTAAGATCCAACCCCAATTTCTCCAAACTGATCGAGACGGCCAATAATAACCTTGAAGTCATGGGATATACCGAACACGGGCTGCGGCACGTCGGATACGTTTCGCGCACGACGGCCAACCTTTTGCAAGAGTTGGGGTACGACGCGCGTACCGTCGAACTGGGCGCGATCGCCGGCTGGATTCACGACATCGGCAACGCGATCAACCGCAAGAATCACGGCTTGACGGGCGCGACGCTCGCCTTTGAACTGTTGATGCGCATGGGCATGGACGTGGGCGAGATTGCGGCCATCATCGGCGCGATCGGCAACCACGAGGAAGAAACCGGTTTGCCGGTCAATCCCATTTCGGCGGCCTTGATCATCGCCGACAAATCGGACGCGCACCGCAGTCGCGTGCGCAAAAAGAACTTCGACGCAGCCGACATTCACGACCGCGTCAACATGTCGATCAAAAAGAATTATTTGGCCGTCGACGCCGACAAACGCGCCATTCGACTGGTGATCTATATGGACAACACGTCGGCAACCATGGAATATTTGCAGATCTATTTTACCCGCATGGTGCTGTGCGAAAAGGCCGCCGATTTTTTGGGCTATAAGTTCGAACTTGTCATCAACGGCTCGATCATCAACCGCCAGGATCGCGTCGCCGCCCGCAAGCCGCTGAAGTCGGAAAAGGAAGTCAGCGAAGAGGGGTAGGGAGTATGGCATTTGCCTATAAGGAAGTCTTTTTCAAAAGAATAATAATCCTTTAGGCCGCAAAAGGTCGGAAATTCGGTTTTCGCATATTCGGAGAAACTGCGCCATAGACTATAGCGTGAAGAAATGTGCGGCTATGACAATGCTGATCATCGGCACGATGATCGGCGCGGGCTTTGCGTCGGGGCAGGAGATCGTCTCCTTTTTCGGCGCAAGTTATATCTCGCCCTGGATCGCGTTGGTATGCGGAATACTGATCGCCTTGGGCAGTTTTCTGTTTCTCTATATCGGCCACCGCACCAAGGCAAGCAATATTTCCGAAGTCAATCGTCACCTGTTCGGCAAGGCGCATTTGCCGGCCGACATCTTTTTGCTGTTCAACAGCCTGATCGTGCTGGCCGGTATGCTGGCCGGCATGGATTCGCTCGGCGACATGCTGTTTCCGCTTTCGCCCTTGTATTCGATTGTGTTCGGCATTTTATGCGCGCTCATATCCTATCGTGGCTTAAAAGGGCTTTTACGTTGCAACAGCGCGCTCATTCCCGCCGTTGTGGCAATGATCGTCTTGGTTTGCTCGTTGCATATCGCAGCACCGCTCGCGACACCGGCATTCGGGTTGCGCGTGCCGTCGTGCGTCATTTACGTGTCGATGAACATGATCTTGGCGGCAACCGTGCTGGCGACGACCGATGTGCCGCTCAAGATCGCCGCCGTCTGTTCGGTGGCGGCCGGCGCGGTCATGGGGCTGTTGCTGCTACTGATTATCTTTGCCTTGAACGCCGGCGGCGCGCAGGGAACCATGCCGGTGCTGTATTTGGCCAAAAATATGCCGGTGCTGTTCTATTGCATGGCCGCCGTCGTCGCTGCTGCGATCTTTACCACCATGCTGACGTCGGCAAGCGGCTTGACCGACTGGCTGGCCGCGCAGACCCGCGACCGCAAATTCGCGTCGGCTGTCGTGTTGCTCGCCGGTCTGATCCTGTCCAACTTAGGGTTTGAAACGGTGGTCGCGTTTTTATATCCGATCATCGGCATCATCGGCGCGGCTTACATGGCGGCGGCCTTATTCTATGCCACGGTCGGCGACCGCGTCAAAACGGCGCTTGCGCGAAGAACGCACAAACGCCGCATGGTTAGACGTAAACGAGTGGCGCGTATGACGGCCGAAAAGCGTTAGCGTCTTTTACGGATCTGTTTTTCGACAATGGCAACGGCGACGTACATCAGCGCAGCCAGTACGCAGAGTATGACCGTCGAGGTCATCACCAGATCGAGTTTAAAGACCTGCCCGCCGTAGATGATCAGATAGCCCAGTCCTGCGCCGGAGACGAGGTATTCGCCCATGATCGTGCCGACCCAAGCAAGGCCGACGTTGATCTTGAGCACCGAGATGAAGTTGGGGATCGAGTAGGGCAGGATCAGCCGAAACAGGATTTGCAACTTGCTCGCGCCCATCGACTTGAGCAGCAGGATCTTGCCGTCGTCGCACGACATAAAGCCGTTCAACACGCTGATCACCGTGACGATGATGCAGATGAGCACGGTCATCATAATGATCGCTTTGTAGCCCGCGCCAACCCAAACGATAATGACCGGGCCGAGCGCGATCTTGGGCAAGCTGTTCAATACGACGATATACGGCTCCGCTACGCGGCGGAACGTGTCCGACCACCACAGCAAGATAGCGATCACCGATCCCAGCACGGTCGAGATGATAAAGCCGGCGATACATTCGAGCAGCGTGATACCCATGTGCTTGAAAATGTCCTGGCTGACCAGTTGACCGAACATCTTGATGATACGGCTGGGGGAGCTGGTGATAAACGAGTCGATCGCGCCGGTGTCGGCCAGTAGTTCCCACAGGCCGATAAACCCGACGAGAACGGCCAGTTGAATGGACAGGATGCGCACCTTGTCAAGGCGCTGCTTTCTTAAAAATCTTTCGTGTGCGGTTTTCATATGCTGACTTCCTTCCAAATCGTGTCGAACCACGCGGAGAACTTGGGCGACTCGCGGCGCTTTAAGGGCGTGGGGCGGTCGATGTCCGGCGCGTAGATGTTCTTGACGGTAGCAGGGCGCGGGGTGAGTACGATGATCTTGTCGGCCATGCTGACGGCCTCGGAAATGTCGTGCGTCACCAGTAGCGCCGTCAAATGCTCGCTTTTGATGATGGCGTGTACGTCGTCGCAGACGTTTAGGCGCGTTTGAAAGTCGAGCGCCGAGAACGGTTCGTCCAGCAGCAGGATCTTCGGGCGAAAGGCCAGCGTGCGTATGAGCGCCGCGCGCTGCCGCATACCGCCCGAAAGCTGCCGCGGAAAGTGTTTCTTGAAATCCTTGAGTCCGTACTTGTCGATCAAGCCGTTAGCGTATTCGACCGCTTCGGGCGTGACCTTGTGCTGGATCTCTAAGCCGAGCAGTACGTTTTTTTCGATCGTGCGCCACTCGAACAACTGATCGCGTTGGAGCATGTATCCGACGTCGGTGCCGGGGCCGGTCACTTTTTTGCCGCCTACGAAAACTTCGCCTTCCGTCGGCGCAAGCAGTCCCGCCGTGATCGACAGTATGGTTGTTTTGCCGCAGCCCGAAGGCCCGACAATGGCTACGAACTCACCTTCTTCGACGGTGAAATCGAGGTCGGTCAGTGCCTGCGTTTCACCTTCCATGGTCTGATAGGTCAGTCCGACGCCGCGAACTTCGAGTATTTCCATTTGTAAAACCCTCTAATCGGTATGCTTAAGTCGCGCGCAATCGCAGTCTATTGCGATTGTCGTCGACTAAGCGGCCGCGACCTCGTTGGCGATCGAATTGTCGACGGCTAAAGCGTAGTCGGCGCGCTCGGGCAGGGTGCCGGCGTTTTCCATGATATCCTGTAGGCGGTCGAACGTCGACTGCTTTAGGACCGGCGTGGTCGCCCAGGCGTTGATGGCGAGATAGCTCTTGACCGATGCTGCGATCGACGCGACCGGCGTGCCGGCAAACGAAGGCTCGAGCTTCTCTGCGACGACTTCGGGCGTGTTGTCGCGCATGAATACGTACCCCTTGACAATGCAGGCGAGGAATTTTTTGGCGACGTCGCGGTTTTTCTCCAGGTACGATTTGGATGCGGAGAACGCGGTATACGGCACTTCGCCGCTCGCTTCGCCCACAGAGGCGACGATATAGCCCTTGCCGGCGGCGACGTATTCGGACGCAGTCGGCTCGAACATCGTGCAGTAATCGTATTCGTCGCTGCCCTCGAACGCGCCGACCATCATATCGAAGGCGACCGTCGTATCGAGATTGACGTCGGCAGGGTGGTGGAGACCGGCGTTATTGACAACGTATTGCAAGGTCATGGCAGGAACGCCGCCCGCGCGTCCGGCGAGTACGTGCTTATCGCGTAGATCCGTCCACTGAAAGTTCGGTTCGGCCTTTTTGGACACGAGGAACGAGCCGTCACACTGCGTCAAAAGCCCGAAAATGACGGGATAGTCCCGCTGTCCGTTCAAGTGGCAGTAAATGGTCGCTTCCGGACCCATCAGACCGATGTCGGCGGAGTTGGAGGCAATGGCTGTCATCACCTTGTCGGCGCCGCCGCCGTTCGACAGCTTGATTTCGATTCCCTCTTCCTCGAAATAGCCGTTGTTAATGGCCAGGTACAGCGGCGCATAGAAAATACTGTGCGTCACTTCGCTTAAGCGTACCACGGTCTTGTTGTCGTCCTTACCGCAAGCGATGAGCGGCAGCGCCAGCATGAGAGCCATGCCGAGCGCAAGAAGTTTACTGATGCGTTTCATGTTTTTCTCCTTAAAAAGGTAATTATATCCCATACTATGCGCCCGGTCGCGCGCCCGTTCCTACCCGTCGGTATTTGCCGCGCCTTTGAAAAATGCCGCCGTTTTACTTGCGTTTGTCGGGCATTGTGTGGTATACTTTTTTCGTATCTATCATTTTCACACGGAGCGCTTATGAATAAGACTTACGAGCCGAAAAGTTTTGAATCGAGGATCTACGCCTCGGACATGCAAAAGGGATATTTCCACGCCGACGCGAAGTCGGACAAGGCCCCGTTTACCGTCATGCTGCCGCCGCCCAATATCACCGGGCAGTTGCACATGGGGCACGCGCTTGACCAAACCTTCCAGGACGCAATCATTCGCTACAAGCGCATGAAAGGTTTTGAAGCGCTATGGTTGCCGGGCGTCGACCATGCCTCGATTGCGACCGAAGTCAAGATCGTCGAAAAGTTGAAAGAGGAGGGGACGAGCAAAGCCGAACTGGGACGCGAGGCCTTTTTGGAGCGCGCGTACCAATGGAAAGAGCAGTACGGCGGCCGCATCGTCGAGCAGATGAAACAGTTGGGCGTCTCCTGCGACTGGGATCGAATGGCGTTCACCATGGACGAGCGTTGCTCGAAAGCGGTCAAAACGGTGTTCGTCAATCTATATAATAAAGGACTGATCTATAAGGGCGACCGTATCATTAACTGGTGTCCGTGCTGTAAGACAGCCATATCCGACGCCGAAGTCGAGTACGAACAGGCGCATTCGCACCTGTGGCATATCCGCTACGACCTCGAGGACGGCACGGGCAGCGTGACCGTGGCGACGACGCGCCCCGAGACCATGCTGGGCGATACGGCGGTCGCGGTACACCCGTCCGACAAGCGTTATGCAAGTTTCGTCGGCAAGAATCTGATCTTGCCGCTGGTCGGCCGCAAGATCCCCGTCGTCGCCGATCCGTATGTCGAAAAGGAGTTCGGCACGGGCGCGGTCAAGATCACGCCGGCGCACGACCCCAACGACTTCGAAGTCGGCGCGCGGCACGAACTGCCGATCGTCCGCGTCATGGACGACGCGGGTGTGATGAACGAAAACGCCGGCGCATACTGCGGCCTCGACCGCGCGGCGGCGCGCGAGAAGATCGTCGCCGATCTCAAGGCTTGCGGCGCGCTTGTCAAGATCGAGGACCATTTGAATAACGTCGGCCACTGCTACCGCTGCCATACCGTCATCGAGCCGATCGTGTCCAAGCAGTGGTTTGTCAAAATGAAACCGTTGGCCGCGCCCGCGATCCAAGCGGTCAAGACCAAGAAAGTGACGTTCAGCCCCAAGCGGTTTGAAAAAACATACTTGCACTGGATGGAGAATATCCGCGACTGGTGCATTTCCCGTCAGCTTTGGTGGGGACACCGCATACCCGTTTACTACTGCGACGCGTGCGGGGAAATGACCGCGTCGATCGATCCTGTTGACCGTTGCCCGCACTGCGGCGGCGCGGTGCGGCAAGATGAGGACGTACTCGACACCTGGTTTTCGAGCGCGCTCTGGCCGTTCTCGACGCTCGGTTGGCCGGAGAATACCGAAGATCTCAAGAAATTTTATCCGACCAATGTGCTGGTGACCGCTTACGACATCATCACGTTTTGGGTGTCGCGCATGATCTTTTCGGGGATTGAGCATATGAGCGAAGTCCCGTTTTCCGAAGTGCTGATCCACGGCATTGTGCGCGACGAGCAGGGGCGCAAAATGAGTAAGTCGCTCGGCAACGGCGTCGACCCGCTGGAGATCATCGAAAGCTATTCGGCCGATACGCTGCGCTTTTCGTTGGTGCACGGCATCGCGGCCGGCGGCGACATCAAGTATTCGACCAAAAAACTCGACGGCTACAGCAACTTCATGAACAAGATCTGGAACGCCGCGCGCTTTGTGCTTTTAAACTGCGAGGGCGTGGCGGTTAAACCGCTTTCGGACGTCAAGCTCAGTTTGGCCGACAAGTGGATCTTGCATGG
Organism: Clostridia bacterium; assembly: GCA_022791055.1. GTDB lineage: Bacteria > Bacillota > Clostridia > Christensenellales > Pumilibacteraceae > HGM11386. The sequence continues at coordinate 57,196 of JAAVYI010000017.1, forward strand.
GCTTAACGACACTGTTTCGGCCGTGACCAAATACATGGACAAATACGAGGTCGGACTTGCCGCGGCCAAACTGTACGACTTTACTTGGAGCGAGTTCTGCGACTGGTATATCGAGCTGAACAAAACGGAGTTGTACGGCGCGGATGAGGCGACGCGCGCCGACCGCGTCAGCGTGCTGGTACACGTGTTGCGCGAGATCCTCAAAATGTTGCATCCGATCACGCCGTTTATCACGTCGGAAATTTACGACGCGCTACCGAATAAGGACGCCGAAAACATCATGATCGCGCCGTATCCCGCGCCGGTCAAACGGCCGCTCAAGCGGTTTGCTGAGGACATGCGGGCGGTGATGGAAGTCATTCGTTCGGTGCGCGCCCTGCGTACCGAAATGAACGTGCCGCAGAACAAGCGCACGGCGCTGTTTATTAAACCCGCAACCGACAAGGCGGCGCTTGTCAAAAAGACGGCGCGCTATATCGAAAAACTGGCGAACGGCAGCAGCCTGACCGTCGTCGAGAAAAAGCCCGACGGCAATATGGCCGCGCTGGTCACGCCGGTGTGCGAAGTGTATATTCCGATGGGCGAACTGGTCGACACGGCGGCCGAGCGCAAACGCCTCGAAAAAGAGTTGGCTACCGTCGAAAGCGAGATCGCGCGCGCGCAGGGCAAGCTGAATAACACCGGCTTTACCGCCAAGGCGCCGGCTAAGCTGATCGACGAGGAAAAGGCCAAGTTGAAAAAATACACCGATTTGAAAGAGAACATTTTGGCAAAGATCGCCGACTTGGGCTAAAGGAGCGAAACGGTGATGCAAGACGAAGTTTTCTGTTTTGAAGAGCGCGAAGAGGGCGACGGATATTCGATATACAGCGTGCAGGCGCAGTATCGGCAGATGCGCGACGCGGTGATCCCGTCAGCCTACGACGGCAGACCCGTGGTCGCAATCGATGAAGGCGCGTTCGACTCGATGGAGACGCTCGAGAGCGTCGAGATCCCCGACAGCGTGACGCATATCGGCGACATGGCGTTTGCCTGGTGCAGTCGGTTAAAGCGTGTCAAGCTCGGCGGCGCGAAAGTGATCGGCAAAGAGACGTTCGCCTGGTGCGCCGCGCTTGAACAGATCACCATACCGGCTACGACGATCGAGATCGGTACGGGCGTGCTGAACGGCTGTAACGCGTTAAAGACGATCGAAGTCGAGGCGGGCAATCCGCGATACCATAGCAAAGGCAACTGTCTGATCGAGACCAAGAAAAAGGCGTTGCTGGCCGGTTGCCCTTTTAGCGTCATTCCCGACGACGGCAGCGTCACCAACATCGGCGACGAGGCGTTCGCGGGCTTGGAGACGCTGACCGAAATCGACATTCCCGCTACGATCGAGTATTTGGGGAATCGGGTTTTCGACAGTTGCAATGCGCTCAAGAAATTGCACATTCCGGCAAGCGTGCAGTGTATCGACGACGGGCTGACTGTAGCGTGCGAGACGCTGGTCGAACTGACGGTAGACAAAAACAATTCGATATATCACAGCGCGGGCAACTGTATCATCGACACCGAGAGCAAGTCGCTTGTCGCCGGCTGCGGCGCGAGCGTCATTCCCGACGACGGCAGTGTGACCGAAATCGCGGAGAGCGCCTTTGTCGGGTTGCCGCTCCGTAAGGCGGTGCATATTCCTGCGGCGGTCACGGAGATCGCCGACGGCGCATTTTGCGACTTGTCCGCGCTTGAAACGATTACGGTAGACCGGCGCAACGAACGGTATCACAGCGACGGCAACTGTCTGATCGAGACCGACCGCGACGCCTTGATTTTGGGGTGTAACAGCAGCGAGATCCCCGACGGGGTGCGCAGTATCGAATCCCATGCGTTTTGCGATTGTAGGTTTGAACATATCCGATTGCCGCGCGGGATCCGCACCATCGAAGATTCGGCCTTCCGCAACTGCGAACGGCTGACCGAACTGGCCGTTCCCGAAGGCGTGACAAGTATCGGGGAATGGGCGTTTGCCGGTTGCAAGTCTCTTAGGAAAATCGCGTTGCCGATAAGTCTCGTCTCGATCGGCGGTTGGGTGATCGTCGGGTGCGACCGCCTTTCGGAAATCGTCTATGCCGGCAGTAAAAAGCAGTGGAGGGCGATACGTAAACAGTCGGACTGGCTACCGTATACCCGCACGCCGATCGACCTTTTTGCCCGAGGGCTGTTCGGCAAATCCAAAAAAATCGGCGTTCTCACCGATTCGCCGTTTAAGGGTTTACGCAAATAATGATTTTTTATATACGAAAAGCCGCTGTAATAAGGGTATGTATTATAGGGATTTTCTTGCGGGCATAGAAATAGCGCACTATCTTCGCTTGCGAAGTATAGTGCGCTATAATTTATAAAAGATTATAAAGATAAATTGAAATTTAATTTTCAATTTTAATAATAATATCATATGCAGTAGAACATTCTTCTTTTGATAATTTTGTTTCATTAACCAGATATTCTATTGCCTTATCTTTGTTATCAAACTTTTTTAATATACCTCTTATCTCTTTAAATTTTTCAATAGCAGCCCGAATTTCGGTGTTCATAATTTCTCGCCTCACTTGTAAATTACTGTTTATCGTACAATCATTATAGCATAACCGTACTAAAAAAGCAAGGACTGATTACCGTCCTTGCTTTAATCTCTATGAAATGCACCGCTAGGAGCGGCTTTTTTGGTGTGCGGTTTTACTTGGAGTATAGGGAAAAGCGGACGCAAAAAGCCCGTTCGAGACGGGTGGCGCGTGCGCGGGTGGACAGTATTAGCCTTCGGCGTGATTCTTTTTGTATTCTTTGAGCGCTTTGGCCAACTGGTCGGGGCAGGAGGTGCCGTTGCGGCAAACGATGCCGTCGAGTTTGGCGATCACGTCGTCTATGTCCATGCCGACGGCAAGGCGGGAGATGCCCTGCGTATTGCCGGAACAGCCGTGGACAAACTTGAGCGACGTCAGTTTGTTGTCTTTGACTTCGAAAATGATCTGCTTTGCGCAGGTCTTTTGGGTGCGGTACGATTCCATATCGCTTCAAACCTCTCGAAAAATGATTTTTATGATACGCCGATTTTTAGTCGATCAGCATTTCGTACAAAGCGTAATACACTTGCGCGGCCTTTTCTTCCCATTTGTTAAGCACCGTTTTGGCCGTGTGACGGTTGGCAACGTTGAGCTTGATCTCCAGTGTAGTCGATACCGGGTCGATGATCTTCAGTTGCACGGTGTAAGTTCCGTCCGCATTCTTGTTGTAGGTGCGAAAATACTCCTGTTTGCGCCGAAACGTCATGCGGTTTTCTTTTATGTATTCGGTGATCTCGGTGCGCAGCGAGGTGGGAATGCGCATATAGAAGTTGGCAAGACACATTCTTCCGTCGGGCGTGATCGAAAAGTAAATGTTTTGCTCGTGCGTCGACTGGTATATAAAGCCGGTTTCGAGTAACTGCGCCAACGCCTGTTTGCAATCCATGTAGGTGAACCAGTTGTTGCTGTAGGTACACATTTCCATAATCGTGTTTTCGGTTATGGGAACATCCATCTTGTCGAAAACGAACAACAAGACCAGCTTATTTAAAGTTGACGTTCCCGACAGCTCCAATCGATCGCCCCTCCGATAATAAGTGTCATATAAGTATAACACACTTTTAAAAAAATTTCAAGGGTTTTCGACAACTATTTTTGCACCCGTACGGTTTTTCTCTGCGTCAAATGCTTGCCGAAGCATACCCGGTGTCAACCTCGGCAGAACACTTTTCGACACACGCCTTTTCGGCTCGTTTTCACTGTTTTACGCTGACGTCGTCCCCGCTATCGCCTAGCCGTGAAACATCGAAAAACATCTCGAAAAGCGTCGTGTCGAAAAGCGAGCATTTTACGAAGCAAAATAGCGAGGATAGACGGCCGAAACGGCGTGCAGGCGTACTCGGTAGTACGTCAAACGGTGTTTCGGCCGAATAGTCCGCTATTTTGCCCGTAAAATGTGTTCTACTGGGGTTGACACCGGGCACGCTTACATGGTACAATGCCGATATGACTACCAAACGCTTGATTCGCATCAGCTACTTTGCAATGCTGACCATTATCGGCGGGCTGATCAGTATCGAAATTCCGTTTGCGCCTACCGTCAAGATCACCTTTCAGACGCTGTTCGTAGCAGCCTCCGGCTTGATCTTAGGCGGGCGCGACGGCATGTACGCGCAGATCGTCTATATCGTCATCGGCCTTGTCGGCGTGCCGGTGTTTTCGCGCGGCGGCGGCATTACGTATGTGTTGCAGCCCTCGTTCGGCTATATCCTCAGTTTTCCCGTGCAAGCGTTTTTGACCGGGTTTCTCGTTTCCAAACAAAAAACGGTGACTTCCGGGAAACTCTTTTTGTGCGCGTCGGCAGGGGTACTCGCGTCTTATGCGATCGGCATAACGTATCAAGTGCTGATCGTCGCCTTTTACATCGGCAACGGTCTGCTTGCGGCGATCGCCGGGATCCCCGGCGTGCTGATCATGCTGGTCAAGGACATTATTTTGATCTATCTGCTTTGCCTGATGTATCCGCGTATCATGACGATGATCGGCGCTGCCAAAAAACAGAAGTTCGAGGACAACGGTTTGGACGGCGGCGCCGTCTCGAGCGATACGCGCACAGAGGCGGCTGCGACGACAGATAAGCCCTCGCCGCAACAAAAATAGGGGAAAAGAAAATACCGCGACGGAAAAGCCGTTGCGGTATTTTTGTACGATCGATCGGGTTTACGCCTTGCCGTTGCAGCCGAGCACGTCGACGATCTTATGCTTGACGCACTGCTTGATCAGCTCTCTGGCCGGGGCGAGGTACTGGCGCGGGTCGAAGTGCGCCGGGTTCTCGTTGAAGTGCTTGCGCACCGCCGCGGTGAACGCAAGACGCAGGTCGGAGTCGATATTGATCTTGCAGACAGCCATGCTGGCGGCCTTGCGCAGCATATCTTCGGGAACGCCCTTAGCGCCCGGCATACTGCCGCCGTTGTCGGTGATGACCTTGACGTATTCGGGGATAACGCTCGAAGCGCCGTGCAACACGATGGGGAACTTCGGCAAGCGCTTGGAAACTTCTTCGAGAATGTCGAAACGGAGTTTCGCGTCGCCCTTGAATTTGAACGCGCCGTGGCTGGTGCCGATAGCGATCGCCAAGCTGTCGACGTTCGTCTTGGAAACAAACTCTTCGACCTGCGCGGGATCGGTGTAGCTGGCATTTTCGGCGGAGACGTTGACATCGTCCTCGATGCCGGCCAGTCTGCCCAGTTCGGCCTCGACGACAACGCCGTGGTCGTGCGCATATTTGACGACTTGCGAAGTGATCTTGATGTTTTCGGCAAACGAGTGGTGCGATGCGTCGATCATGACCGACGTGAAACCGTCGTCGATCGCCGACTTGCACAGCTCATACGTGTCGCCGTGGTCGAGATGCAAGCAGATCGGCAAGCCCGAATCCTCAACGGCCGCTTCGACCAACTTCTTGAGGTAACGCGGGTTGGCGTACTTTCTTGCGCCCGAAGAAACTTGCAGGATAAGAGGCGCGCGCTCTTCTTTGCCGGCTTCAACGATACCCTGGATCATCTCCATGTTGTTGACGTTGAACGCGCCGATCGCGTAGCCGCCCTCGTACGCCTTGGCGAACATATCCTTTGTGTTTACTAATGGCATGGGTGTTCCTCCAAAAAATAGATTGTATGGATATATACGGATATAGTATACTATATAAATCGCCGTTTGACTAGCAAATGAGGCGTATTGATTGACTTTTTTTTTGCGCCGTTGTATACTGATATGGAAATAATCTTGCATAGGAAAGGAGAGAAACATGGATCCGAGAATCAAAACTTTGGCGCATAACTTGATCAACTATTCGGTCAAGGCAGGAAAAGGGGACAAGGTGCTGATCGAGGCGTTCGACGTCGACGCCGAAATGGTCGTGCAACTGGTGCGCGAGGCATACGCCGTCGGCGCGCAGCCGTTCGTCGAGATTCGGCAGAACAAGATTCAGCGCGCGCTGATCACCGGCGCAGACGAGGCGTTTATCGAGAACTGGAAAAAGTACGATATTTACCGCATGGACGAAATGGACTGCTACATCGGCGTGCGCGGCGCGCTCAACTCGTATGAGACGTCGGACGTGCCGGGCGATAAAATGGACTTGTACTCGCGGCTGTACTCGCACCCGGTACACCACAACACGCGCGTGTGCAAAACGCGTTGGGTGGTATTGCGCTATCCCAACGAATCGATGGCGCAGCTGGCCGGTATGCCGACCGAAGTATTCGAGGACTTTTATTTCAACGTCTGTAACCTTGACTACTCCAAAATGGACAAGGCGATGGATAAGCTCAAGGCTTTGATGGAAAAGACCGACCGCGTGCGTATCGTTGCAGCCGACACCGACATCAGCTTTTCGATCAAGGGCATTCCCGCGATCAAATGCGCAGGCAATATGAATATACCCGACGGCGAAGTGTACACCGCGCCCGTCAAGGACAGTATCAACGGCGTCATTCATTATAACGCGCCTTCGATCGAGCATGGCATTAAGTTTGAAAACGTGCGTTTGGTGTTTAAAGACGGCAAAATCATCGAGCAGACCAGTAACCTGCCCGAAAAGAGCGGCAAGATCTTCGATACCGACGAAGGCTCGCGCTATGTCGGCGAGTTCGCGATCGGCGTCAACCCGTACATCACGCAGCCGATGGGCGATATTCTGTTCGACGAGAAGATCGCCGGCTCGATCCACTTCACGCCCGGCTGTAGCTACGACGACGCATATAACGGCAATAAGTCGGCCGTGCACTGGGATTTGGTGCTTATCCAAACGCCCGAATACGGCGGCGGCGAAATCTACTTCGACGGCAAGCTGATCCGTAAAGACGGCCGTTTCGTGTTGCCCGAACTCGACTGCCTCAACCCCGAAAATCTGAAGTAAAGTCGGGCGACGAAAAGCGGCGCGGTCAAATGGCTTGCGCCGGTAAGCAGGCTATCATATATCAAACATAGAGGATTAAAGACGGTTGATTCGCTATGACGGACAACGCAGTATCGGCGGAAACCCGATTTTAAGGCAGTACGAGTTGGAGGATATTGCCTCGCTTTTGCTACACAAATTCGGCTACCGTCCGAAAAAGTCGTTGGCCGTCGACGCCGAGGCGTTCGCGCACTTTTTGTCGTTAAAGACGACGGTCGGCTATATCGACGAAAGCCCGTTCTCGCTGTGCGCGTTGGCGCTGGAGCCGCAGACACTGCGACTGCCGCTCGGCACATATACGCTCGACGCGGGCGAGGTGGTCATCGAGCAGGGCATTATCGACCGTTGCGACGGCAGGCTGTACCGCTACGCATTGATGCACGCGGCCGCGCATTTGTATTTGCACGACACGCAAGACAGCGGGGCGCAGTATTCGTTTGATTTGAAAGAAACGCAGTCGTCGCGGCATTTTATATGCGACATCGGCGACCTACTCGACATCTTCGAGGACGAACGCATGGACGGTCGTCTCGAGCGCGAGGGGCAAGCGGATAATTTTGCGCAGTGCCTGTTGATGCCGAAGAATCCGTTTAAACTGGCGGCTAACGCCTACATGAAAGAGGCGGGCATCAACCGCGCGCAACTGGTCGACGGCGAGCGGGAATTTTGTTGCCGCCGTTTGTCGGAGACGTTCGAGGTCCCCGAATTTGCCGTATTGCTGCGGTTGAAAAAGTTGCTGTATATTTAAGGCGGACGGGGCGCGTTTTGATTGACAGAACGCACAAAAACATATATAATTAGGGTAAATCAAATAAACTTGTAAGGAGAACAATTACTTATGTCCAATGTAAGAGTTGCCATCAACGGATTCGGACGCATCGGCCGTCTGGCTTTCAGACAGATGTTCGGCGCCAAGGGTTACGAGATCGTTGCGATCAACGATCTGACCAGCCCGGCCATGCTCGCCAACCTCTTGAAGTACGACACCGCGCAAGGCGGCTACTGCGGCAAGATCGGCGAAGGCGCGCACACCGTCACCTCGAAAGAACCTGTTTTCGAAGAAGACGGCAAGACCGTTAAAGTGCCCGGCTCGATCACCGTCGACGGCAAGGAAATCACCATTTACGCAATGCCGAAAGCGCAGGATCTGCCTTGGGGCAAGATCGGCGTAGACGTCGTACTCGAATGTACCGGTTTCTACTGTTCGAAAGAGAAGTCGATGGCGCACGTCGCTGCCGGCGCAAAGAAGGTCGTTATCTCCGCGCCTGCCGGCAAGGATCTCAAGACCGTCGTATTCGGCGTCAACGAAAAGACGCTCGCCAAAGGCGATCAGGTCATTTCGGCTGCGTCTTGCACGACCAACTGCTTGGCGCCCATGGCCAAAGCGCTCAACGATTACGCGCCCATCCAGTCGGGTATCATGAGCACCATTCACGCATACACCGGCGATCAGATGATCCTCGACGGACCGCACCGCAAGGGCGATATGCGCCGAGCTAGAGCGGGCGCTGCCAACATCGTTCCCAACTCGACCGGCGCTGCCAAAGCGATCGGTTTGGTTATCCCCGAACTCAACGGCAAGCTGATCGGTTCGGCGCAGCGCGTGCCGGTTCCCACGGGATCGACCACCATCTTGACCGCTGTCGTCAAGGGTAAGGACGTCACCGTCGACGGCATCAACGCCGCGATGAAAGCCGCTGCGAGCGAGTCGTTCGGCTACAACGAGGATCAGATCGTTTCGTCCGACGTCATCGGCATGAAGTACGGCTCGCTGTTCGACTCCACGCAGACCATGGTCTCCAAAGTGGGCGACGACCTTTATCAAGTGCAAGTCGTGTCTTGGTACGACAACGAAAATTCGTACACCAGCCAGATGGTGCGCACGATCAAATACTTCGCCGAACTCTAAGATTCGGATTATTCCAAAACAAAAAGCCGCAGGCATGTACTGCGGCTTTTCTCATGATTCGGTGTTTTTAAAACATTACAGCGAAAGAATGACGATATACCCGGCGACGGTGACGAGCAGCCCGATAAGGCCTGCGATGAAACCGACCAGACACAGACGGTCGCGCAGGAACATAAAATTGACAAACGTCGACAGTCCGGTTGCCACCGTAGCGGCGATCAACAGCGGTATGGTCAAGACAACAACGGCGATACGGGACGGATCGACGGCGCAAAAAATCAGCAAGCCCAGCGCGACCAAGGCCAAAAACGAACTGACGAGCGCGCCGCACAGGCTGAGAATGGGAATGATTTTTTTCATAGCGTCAGTATAACACGAAATGCGCGGCCTGTCAATTTAAGTTGACATTTTTTCGACGAAGTGCTATCATATGTTGTACGGAGGCAGAAAATCGGTTATGCAAATGAGTCATTGTTTGGCGGAACACATTGCCGAGCCTATTCGGGCCGATGGGGAAGCAATGCGTGCGGTCAACGAATTTGTCCGCAACATTCCCGAACGGGTGATGCAATTCGACATCGACGCCAAAAGAACCAATAAACAGGGACTGGTCAACGGCGAAAGCGTGTATAAACTGGGTGTCGTCGTCGAATCGGCGCAGACGTTTATCGAGTTTTTCGAACACCGCAATCAGGCGGAGCCGTCGATGGCGCTGTACGCCGATAAAGCAAAGGCGACGGTGACGATCCGCGGCACCAACGGCACGCATACGCTATACTTGGCGTTTGCGTGGCGCAACGGTCGCGTGGAAAAGACGTCCCGACTGAATTGAAACGCTACAAAGAGAACAGGTAAGTTTTATCGATAAGGAAGTGATTGGAATATGAAATGCCCCAACTGCGGGTATGATCTGCCGCAAGGTAAATCCAGATGTTTGCGTTGCGGGTATCAGTGTAAGGATTTGACCGTAGCCGCGTCGGACGACGAGGCGAAAAACAAACGGACACAAGACGAGACCATTGACATCGATCCCGACCGTGTCTATATCTCGCACGGCGAGCAACCGCGCGGCGGCAGTATCTTCGACGATATTTTCGGCGGCTTCGGCAGTTTCGGCGGCTTTGGCGGCGGGCTGTTCGGCAGTGTGTTGGACGACTTGTTCGGCGGCCTGTTCGGCGAGGACGATTACGAAAACGACGGCGAGATCGAATCGAGCGTTTGGAACGCGGGCAACGATATGGTCGAAGTGCGGGAAGTGGAGATCATCGATCGGGAAGGCAAAACGCATAAATCGAAAAACGGCAAAATCAACGATGCCAATGTGCACATTCAGGGCGAAGAAAAAGGCCCGTTCGACAAACTGAAAAATTTGCGGAAAAAGCGCGACGGAAAAGACGGCGGTAAACGGTAACAATACGCAATGTGCGTGTTCGTTTTGACGGCTTTTGTACTCAAAAACGCGTAAAATATAGCGATTCCGCGAAAAGTCAAATATACGGTTGCGCGTTTCTTTTGTATACTGTATACAAACGGGGGTGAACATGAAGATGACGTTTTACTTACGCAGGGAGAGGATCAAAGACATGCTCAGAAAAAAGGGGCATGTGACCTGCGCGGAGTTGGCCGAGCAATTCGGCGTGTCCAAAAATACCATCGTCAAGGATATGGACACGATCAAGTGGGATTTTCCCGTTGTCGCTTTTTACGGTCGTCACGGCGGATATATTTATACCGGCGACGGAACGGCGACGCTCGACCGACGTCAAACGCAGTATTTGTATCAATTCATGTCGCAGCGCGCAGGGGATACAAACGACGAAATTTTTTATGAGATAGTCGATATACTCAAAGTTGCTTTGGCCGACAAACGTCGAGAGCCGAAGATGACAAATTGCAAATAGATTTTCGAACCTAGAGAAAACAGCTGCGTTTTTTATAAAACCGTGGTACAATACAGTTAGGCAGTTCGTAACCATCCTGCCTTGCGGATTCCGCAAAAACAAAACTAAGCAGGCGGGCGTAGTATGCCCTGCGGTGTCCTTAGCGACGCCGTTTTTTATGTTATGGAACGATATTCGATCATTAAGGACAAGCAGCCGCGCGAAATCGTGTTGCTGCGCGGGGCGGGCTGCGTCTACAAACGCTGCACGTTCTGCGACTATCATACCGACTGTGACCAGGACACGGCGGCGAACTTTCGGCTCAATCAAGCCGTACTCGATCGTGTGACGGGCTTATTCGGCGAAGGCGCGTGCGATCCACCGTAAACGCAAGCCTCTTTTTCCGGAAGATAATGACGGAGAAACGCAAGCGCAATAGACGGCCGCAAAAAATATTTGCGAGAAAAAGATTCGAAACGCGAGTAACCTCTTGCATTTATTCATTACTTGTGCTATACTATATGGTGTCATCGTCTATTTTCGGACGGCGGGGCAAATCGCGCAAGTAGGTTTAAATGAAGATGATCAAGAACGGACGCCTGATTCAAACCTTGACGCCGGAGCAAAAAATCCAACTGATTACCGGGGTAGAGTTTTACCGCAGCCGTACTTTGGACGGCTACGGTTTTCCCATACTCTCGCTGTCGGAAAATCCGATGGCGGATTTGGGCGCGCGCGTAACCGACTTTCCGTCCGATCGGGCGCTTGCCGCTACGTGGGATCCCAAGCTGACCGAACATGTGTACCGTTGTATCGGCAACGAGGCGAAAGCCGTCGCGCCGTATGCGTGCTATCATATTGCCAACCGCACCGATCCCAACGTTTCGTCCGACGGTTTTATCACCGGCCGATTTTTATCGGCCAAAGCGAACGGCCTGTCGAAAAGCGGCGCATTCGTAGGCGTGGAAATCATGACCGCCGACGGGGACGCGGCAGAAAAAACGATCGGCAAACGGGTGGCCGATGCTATACTGGATGCGGTCGAGCCGGATGTTCTTGTCGCCGACGACGTCGAGATTTTGCGTGATCGGATGGGGCTGAAGTGCGGCATTGCCGACAGCGTGGCCGAAGCGGCGCGGCTGTTGAATGAGGACTGCGCGTACATATATTTAACGCATGACTTTACCGACGAGTTGATTCCGTATTTGCTGTCGCTGACCGTCGAGTACGAAAAGGCGTTTGCCGCCTGCGCGCACGGGGCGCTGATGCCTGAGCGGCTACAAGCACGTTGTAAGGCGTCGGAGATCCTTTCCATGGAACGCATCGACGCGGCCTGCGACCGCGTGATCGACGCGTTGCTGTCGCTGCGCAACCGCAACGCCGCATCGGTACTCGAACGAAAGGTATCGATCGAGGAGGACGGCGACGCGCTGTTCGACGAGCCTGCGCACGACAGTATGGCATTGACGGCGGCGCGGCAATCGGCGGTACTGCTTAAGAACGACGGCATTTTGCCGCTTAAATCCTCGGCAAGCGTGGCGGTGCTGGGCGCGCACGAGGCGTATAGACCGACCGCGAACACGCCGACGGCCGTGGCGCTGCCGCAGGACGTCATTGACGATTGCGAATGGAAAACGGTCGGATTTGCCGACGGCTACCGACGCGGCGCAAGCGGGGGCGAGCTGCTCGAGGCGGCCCGCAAGCTGTGCAAACAAGCCGACGCGGCGCTCGTATATCTGTGCGTCGATCCCGGTGAAGAGACGTTGCCGGCCGAACAGTTGCAACTGCTCGATGCGCTGTATGCAAACGGGGTCAAGATCATTGCGGCGGTCGCGTCCGACGGCGTGTTCGACGCATCGTTTGCCGACCGTTGCAGCGCGGTGCTTTCGACCGACCGCGGCGGGCAGCAGGTCGCGCGCGCCGTCATCGAGATCGTCACCGGTCAGGTCAATCCGTCGGGCAAGCTGGTCGCACCCATTCCCGAATACAGAAACGGTCAACCCGAACGCGTGCAGTATCCGCTTGGCTACGGCCTGTCGTATACGACGTTCGCCTATTCGCATTTGCAACTGACCGACCGCGGCGCGACGTTCACCGTCACCAATACGGGCGCGTGTGACGGCTACGTGACCCCGCAGTTGTACATACAAAGACAAGCGCCGCAAGCCAAGGGCATATTAAGCGGCTTTACAAAACTGTTTCTCAAAAAGAACGATTCCGCCAAGGTGGAGATCCGGTTCGGCCCCGATACGTTCCGCAGTTTCGACGAGGCGAAACAAGTTTTCCGCATTGCGAACGGCGAATATAATGTGTACGTCGGCGACAGCGCGGGCAATCTGAAGTTGTCGGGGACGCTGACGCTTGCGGAACACAAGTTCGACGAAGAAAAGCCGGAAAGCAAGTGCCGCGAATACGAGGACGGCGAACAGGCGTTCCGCGAGTTTACCGACACGATCGAAAAGCGCGCGTTTTATAACCGCGGCCGCAGTACGGCGTTCGGCATAAAAGCGACGCTGGCGATACTGTTGGTCTTGTATGTCGACATACTGGCGGCGATTTTGGTGTTTGCGCATGTGATTCCGTCCGGCCCGATTTGGTATATCGGTACGGGGGCGGTCGTCGGACTCGTCACCGTCGGCGCAGCGGTCTTTATCGCCGTGCAAGCGGCAAAGCGCAGTCGCTTGTCGCAACAGCCGCCCGCGCCGCTGTTGGGTGAGGTGGTCGAACAGATCGGCGAGTTCCGGGAACTGGCGCGCGTTTCGTATCGGTCGCCCGTTGCCGCAGAGCAGGACGAAGATTTAACGCAGGACGCACCGACCGAGACGGTGGCCGCGGAATCGCCGAAAGTCGATACACATGCTTACGACACCGCGTTTACCGAAAGCGGCAAAGAAGAGATCGCATTTAAAGAAAACGTGACCTTTCACGAGTTGTGCGCCAACTTCCACGACTACGCGTTATATCGGGGCGTCGAAGTGGAGGCGTCCTCGGTGCGCGCTCTGTTTGCCGCACTGGCGGCGGCAAAACTGATCCTCGTCGACGTCAAAAACAAAGAAGTTTTGCCGGCGTTTGTGGCGGCGCTCGACGGCTATTTCTAAACGGAGACCGTAGACGCGGCCGAAAGTTGGAACGCCAACGATTTGATGTGGACGCTCGACGGCGGCAAGTATGTCGCGTCGGGATTTGTCAACGCCGTGTATTCGGCGGCGCACACGCCCGACAAAAACGCGATCGCGGTCGTCAATCGTGTGCGCCCGCAGTCGGTGCGCAACTGGTTCGGCCCGATTTTGAAGTATGCGCTGTTTCCCAGCGAAGAACACGTTTGGACGCTCAACGAGTCGACGTCGGTCGTCTTGCCGCATAACATACGATATGTGCTGATCGTCGAAAACGACGAAGAAATACCGCCCGAACTGGCGGCCGCGTCGGTACAGATCGATCTGTTGTGCAGCGTGCCGAAAGCGCCCGGCTCGGCGGTCGAGGTCAAGCCGGTTTCGTTCGGCACGTTCTGCGAGCTGGTGACTGCGGCCAGAGAAACGCATTTTCTCCCCGAAACGGTTTGGAAAAAACTCGATACCTTTGTCGAGACGATCGGCACGAGCGAGCGTTTTGCCATCGGGAATAAAAGCATTTTGCAACTCGAACGCTTTACGTCGGTGCTGCTCGAATGCGGCGCGGACGAAAGCGAGGCGTTGATCGCCATGCTGACGGGAAAAGTCGTCGCCCGACTGAAAACGCTCAACCTCTATAAGCACGACGGCGGCGACAAAAAGGTATTCGATATGTTGCAAAAACTGTTCGCCGAAGAGAATTTGACGAGGGTGCGCAAAGCGCTGGCGAAAACCGGCTAAAGCCGACGGTTCCGTTCATGCGTGCAACAATAGGGAGTATAGGGATGCTAACCATATTCGCAGCCTCACCGATCGGCGATGCGTTCGCAAAGCTGTGGGAGGTCATGACAAGTAAAACGGCGATTTTGGCGTATGCGGTGGCCGCGCTGGCGGCAATCGTCTTTTTGGTCGTGCGCGCCGCCATGAACGAGCAGCGCCGCGTGCGTGAGATCAAATTCCGCACCGTGACCGAACGCGCCGCCGACCGCGAGGCGACCATGCAAGCCGTACAGGAAACGCTCGACGCGACCGCGAATATCGCGCCCGTGGTGGTTGCCGGTACGCCCGACACACAAACGACGGTAGAGCAAACGCCCGAAACGGTTACAGAAGAGGGCGGGTCGCGGTTTTACATGCTGACGGAGATCGACAAGGAATACGAGGGATACGTTCGACCCGAA
>JAAVYI010000018.1 GCA_022791055.1 Clostridia bacterium
CTCCCCTGCTGGAGTAGCTCAATCGGTAGAGCAACTGACTTGTAATCAGTAGGTTGCGGGTTCAAGTCCCATCTCCAGCTCCAGCAAAGCAGCTTCGGCTGCTTTTGTAAAAATCAAAGCAACCGATCATATGGACGGGTTCCCGAGTGGCCAAAGGGAGCAGACTGTAAATCTGCCAGCTCAGCTTTCGGTGGTTCGAATCCACCCCCGTCCACCAAGAAGAAACTTAAACGAATATCCTGTTTAAGTTTCTTTTTTATAATCAAAACGGAGGGCTGCAAATGGCAATTATAACTAAAATTGAAAAAAGTAACAATTACACCTTGAGAGGCTCTCTTACTTTTGCGAAGCTGAATATAATGATTATACTTATAATGGCGCAAAGTATGTTCGCCTACAAACATTTGGAAGTGATGACCGTATCAAGTCAGGTTATTCATCTTGATAAAAATACCGACAATCAGCGAATAGAATACCTAAAAACTTCTTTTGACTTATAATCAGCCGCAGTTTCATTCTACGCCTTCAGAATTGTCCATGCGCAATCGTTTTCTACATAACAATTTTCAAGTTGTTGCTAGTTTTCGACAGCGTTTTATCTTTAAACCTGCGGAGATGTAACATGACTTGGTTTAATTATTACGGACTCATCGTTGTGGTGATCATCATGATTCCCAACATCGTGTATGCGGTCAAGCATACGGCCGGTGCGCCCCTTTATCATAATACGGTCGCGGAAATTTTCGAGCAAATCGGCCGATACGCTTGCATGGCGCTCATGGTTTTCAATCTGCCGTATACTTGGTTCGGCTTTTATTTCCCGTATGCGAAAGTCGTTTATATTGCCGTAAACGCACTATTGGTACTCGCCTATTGCTTGATTTGGGTACTTCTTTGGAATCGAGACGGTTTACTGAAATCTCTATTGTTATCAATTCTCCCGTCGTGCGTATTTCTGTTTTCGGGTGCAATGATCGCGAGCATTCCGCTCGTCGTATTTGCAATCGTTTTTGCCGCAACGCACATATTCATTTCGGTAAAAAATACACCGCAGCCGCCCGAAGCTAAATCGATTCAAAACAAATAAATTTTATTTTTCAGGTGGAAAATGATTCTGAAGATCGCTTTATTGCAAATACAGCCCGGCAAGACGTCGGACGAAAATCTCGAAAAGGGCATAGCCTATTGCCGCCGGGCAAAGGCATTGGGCGCGGACATTACACTGTTCCCCGAAATGTGGAGCAACGGTTATAACATCTATAACCGCCCTATTGCCGATTGGCAAGCGGAGGCCGTCGACGCCGACGGCGGTTTCGTCGCTGCGTTCGGCACGCTGGCCAAAGAACTGGACATGGCGATCGGTGTGACCTTTCTCGAAATACAACCGGGCGCGCCGCGCAACAGTCTGGCGCTATTCGACCGTTTCGGCAAGCGACAGTTTGTCTACGCGAAAGTGCACACTTGCGACTTCGACGTCGAGCGCAATCTGACGTCCGGGAACGATTTTCATGTTGCCGAACTCGATACAGCTTGTGGGTCGGTCAAGGTCGGCGCGATGATTTGCTACGATCGTGAGTTCCCCGAAAGCGCCCGGATCCTCATGCTCAAAGGCGCGGAACTGATTTTGATCCCCAACGCTTGCCCCATGGAAATCAACCGCTTGTCGCAACTGCGGTCGCGGGCGTTTGAGAACATGCTTGCCGTCGCTACGTGCAACTACCCCGCCGCAGTCCCCGACTGCAACGGGCATTCGAGTGTTTTTGACGGCGTGGCGTACCTGCCAGATGCAAGCGGCTCGCGCGACACCTGTCTACTGCTAACAGACGAGACGGAAGGCATTTTCACCGCCGAACTCGATCTAGCCATGTTACGCAAGTACCGCGAGACCGAAGTCCACGGCAACGCATACCGTCGCCCCTCCCTATATCGCCCGCTAACCGACAGCACCGTAGCGCCGCCGTTCATACGCGCCAATCGCCGCTACATAACATAATTATAAATCGCCGCGCAGAGGTTCATCCATGCCCCAACAAACCGAAATTTCCTATTTTACATGCAATAAACACAACTTCGATAAGTTTTCGCTCGACACATTTATCCGCAAACAAACCGTCACGCACTGCTGGCGCAAAACACGATCCGGCTATATGTTGCAACCTGTCGCGTACACGGAGGACTGGGATTTAAACGAGCGGCGCGCCGTTGCCGCAAAAATTTGCGACGGTTTGCAACGCGGCTGTCTCGCATTTGCCGCCGCGCAAGCAAATCGAATTGTCGGGTTTGCTTATGTCGACCGCACGCTCTTCGGCAATAAGCACCGCTACGTTGCATTGGAAGAACTGTATGTTTCCCAACCGTTTCGCAACCGCGGTATCGGCAGACAACTGTTCGTAAACGCTTGTAGCGGTGCGCGGTCGCTTGGGGCGACAAGGCTGTACATCTCCGCGCATTCGGCGGAAGAGGTTATCGCCGCCTATCGCCGATTCGGCTGCGAGTACGCCGAAGAAATCAATCAAACACTTGCCGAAAAAGAGCCTTGCGACTTACAGCTTGCTTTTAATTTGGAAACGCATATCCCGCATTAGCCGCGAATATATGTCGCGCCGTTGCGGTAGTCGAAAACAATGCCCGGATCAGAACGCGGCGAAACCTGAAAAAACGGCGTTTCGCCCAAATACCCGGCCGGTAAGTTGGTAATAAAAATATATTCCGGTAAGCGGTTGAGATACATATAGCAGCGCACAACGCCCAGTCTCGCGCGCACCTCTTCCGCTAAATCCGTATACCTTGTTCTATATCCCAAAAACAGAATATCCCTTTCGCGTTCCCGCATGGCGTACCCTTGGAAATCGCCGTCCTTATATACGGGACGGATCGGCACATCATCCCCTTGCTCGAACATACGGAGATCGGCGCCGTCCCGAACGAGTATCTGTACTCCTTGCATGGTGCGCGTCGCAGGAAAGTAGACCGTGCCGATTGCATATGTTTGCCGCAGCATTACAAGCTGTTTCGCGTTTTCTTCGGTCAGCCCGGTCAGAAATACCGCCTTAATGTTTCGTGCATAACAGTTCTGTAGCGTCCGATGCAGCGCGTCGCCGTCGTTACAGTCTCCGATCAGATAGACGTCGCGCCCCGTCGAAACGACGCTGGTCACATCTCGATACCCGTCAACGGGGATTATAGCATTATAGTCTCGAAAATAATGCGCCGGTACCAACGTACAAGCGGCCGCAGCCAACCAAGCGCCGAGCCGTACCCAACGCTTCCCGCGCGGCAACATAAAAAACGGGCTGATGAGAAAATAGCAAATATACGCCAAAAATGCCGCAACGCTTCCGTATATCAAAATCGACGCGAACGGAATACACGACACGCCGTAAGCTACCGCATCCAACACGGCCAAACATACGCCAACTCCTTTGAGAAGGATCGCGGCCGCCGGCACGATCAGCACCGCCAAGCAACTGAATAGCAATAGAATAAAGGTTAGGCTGATGAGCGGCATCAGCAAAACGTTGGTCAATATCGAATATACTTGTATGCTGTGAAAGTAATAGATCGTCGCCGGCAAAATACCCAACTGCGCAGATGCAGAGACCGAGATCGCCGCAGCGATTTTACGCGGCACATGTATTTTCCGCAATCCGCGAGTAAACATACGCGAAAAGCAGATGATCGCAAACACGGCCGAACAGCTCATAATAAATCCTATGTCAAACATACTAATCGGCATTGCGGTTAATATGACAGTCATAGCAAGCGCGAGCGACGAAAGCGGATCGCGCCGTTGCCCGTCGACAAGGGTCAACAATCCCGTTTCGCACATGACCACAGCGCGCACGACGGACGGCGTAAAGCCGACGAAAATCATATATAACAGTAAAATGACCGACGTGACCGCACACCGCACCCACCCGGGACAGCGTTTGAGCAAGAATAAGACGGCCGCGGCGATAAACCCGATATGTAAGCCGGAAACCGCCAAGATATGCCCTAACCCGCTTATACTGATATAGTCACGGATCGCAAGCGATAGCCCGCGCTTATCGCCGGTCAACATTCCATATGCGAGATCGGCATAATCTTCGCCTAACTGCGTTTCCAAAGCCGCATATAACCGCGCACGTATTGCTTGCAAACCGGTCATTGTGCCGAATGTAAGCGTACAACTTTCGACCTCGGGATATGCGCGCAGTCGCACGCGGTCGCGATAAGCCGTCGCGTTCACCCGCAATCCGTTTACCCAACAAACCTCATATAAGTTTCCGCTAAACGCGATGCGATCGCCCGGTTTGGCAAACTCCATCACCGTCCCCGCCACCGACTCGACATGAATTTCCAATCGTCCGGACACCGATTTTCCGCCTACCCGCACACCGTCCAACAGAAAGATCCCTTCGCCGTCACGAATGGCCGCAGCGTACACCTCGCCGACTGTCGCATGTTCCTGCGTAAAATCCAATTCATTTCTTTGTTTGACATCACAATAAAAGACAGTACACGCAACCGCAGCCAATACAGCCGCCAATGCAAAAGTTATCGGAACGCACAGACGCCGCTTGCGCGTCAAAACAGCCGCCATCAGCAGCCCGACCAGCAATAAGCCGAACAATATAAAGCCCGGGATCGGATACGTCACCGCCAAAAGACAGGTAAAAATCGCTATCACCAAAGCAATAGCGATGACCGGAAAACATCGGAAATTTATCACCCTGAATTTTTCTTTCGTAGACAAAACGTTTACCGCCTTACTCTTTTACGCGTAATGCAAGGCATCATATAACAGCCGATACAGCTCAATAATTGCGTTTACGCTCCGCCGCGTGCCGATCTTCCAATACCTGCATGACCTCTTCAAACTCGAGTCCCCTGTCGTGCATCAAAACCAACGTATGATAATACAGATCGGCCAGTTCGCCGGCCAATTCCGCGCGGTCGTTTTTCATAGCCGCGATGATCGTCTCCGACGCTTCCTCTCCGACCTTTTTGCAAATCTTTTCAACACCCTTTTGCAACAGATAATTGGTATACGAGCCTTCCTGCGGGTTTTCAGCACGGTCGCAAATGGTTGCGACGTTCTTATACAAAACAGACAGATTACCGACACGTTTCCATGTTTTGAGTGAACGGAAAAAGCAGCTACGCGCACCGGTATGACATGCCGGGCCGGTTTGTATTACGCGCAACAGAATGCTGTCACAGTCGCAATCTGTCAAGATCTCGATGACCTCTTGCACATGTCCGCTGGTTTCGCCCTTACGCCACAAAGTTTTGCGGCTACGGCTGAAGTAATACGCTTGCCCCGTCTTAAGCGTCAGCTCGAGCGCTTCTCGATTCATATATGCCTGCATCAACACCTCATTGGTATACGCATCGACCGCAATCGCCGGTACTAGCCCATGTTGATTGAATACTATTTCACACATAATAGCTCCATTGCCTCCCGCACGCTAAAGTTTTTTTGATAAATTGCCTTACCCAAGATCGCGCCGTACACGCCTTCGCGTCGGAGCGCCGTCAAATCGTCCAGACTTTTGACGCCGCCGCTCGCAATCACTTGTAGCCCGGTCGCCTCGCCGAACGCTTTGCAAGCCGCCACATTGACGCCCGTCAGCGCGCCGTCCCTGGAAATATCGGTAAAGATCACCGTTTGTATCCCACAGTCGGCCATACACCGCCCCAAATCGACACCCGAAATTTGCGAAACTTCCGTCCAACCGCGCACGGCCGCCTTGCCGTCCTTACAGTCAATGCCGCAAGCGATACGCGCCGCGCCGTACTGCGTCACACAGGATGCGACAAAATCGGGATCTTCACAGCAAACCGTTCCCAATATCACACGGCCAACGCCCAAGCCCAACCGTCGATCCACGTCGGCCCTCGTTCGGATCCCGCCCCCCAGTTGTACCGGCAATGCCGTTTCACGCACAATATCCCCGATCACGTCCAAATTACAATCAGAACCGTCGCGGGCGCCGTTTAAATCGACAACGTGTAGATATTCCGCGCCTTGCGCTTTCCATTGTAACGCGATTGCAACCGGATCACCGTACACGGTGACTTGCTCGAAATCGCCCTGATACAGCCGCACGCACTGCCGATCATAAATATCGATTGCCGGAAACAGTTTCATTCCAGCACCCCTTTACTACTGGGGATCGCCGTCCCCGTCACGCGAATCGCCGCACGCAACGCGCGCGCAAACGCCTTAAAAATCGCCTCGGTCATATGGTGCTTGTTGCTACCCGCCAAAATATCGATATGTACCGTCAAGCCGGCATTAAAGGTCAACGCGCGAAAAAACTCCTCATTCAGCTGCGCGTCATATGTACCGATACTGCCAGTCATCGGCGCATTGTATGCCAGATACGGCCGACCGCTTACGTCGATGACGACACGCGCCAAACTTTCGTCCATCGGCACAAACGACACCGCATAGCGTTCGATGCCCTTTTTATCCCCAAGCGCCTGCGCGATCGCCTTACCCAAAACGATCGCAATATCTTCCACACTGTGATGATCGTCAACCTTTGTATCGCCGACGCAACGAAGCGTTACGTCGAATGCGCCGTGACAGGCAAACAATTCCAACATGTGATCCAAAAATCCGACGCCCGTATTTACAGAACACGCGCCCGTCCCGTCCAAATCCAATTCGAGCGCAATATCGGTCTCTTTCGTTTTTCGATTTAATTTCGCCTTTCGCATTTCCGTCTCCCTGCCGATCGTATCGGCGCGCCTATATTCTTACCTTGATCGCATTCGCGTGCGCAAACAGTCCTTCGGTTTGCGCCAGCGTCATAATGTCCTGCGCATCCGCCATAAGCGCCGTTTCGGTATAACGCACTACACTCATACGCTTGGTATACTGGTCAACCCCCAGCGCCGAAAAGAATCGCGCCGTACCGCTGGTCGGCAGTACGTGATTCGGGCCGGCATAGTAATCCCCGATCGGCTCCGGCGTGTAATGTCCCATGAAGACCGCTCCCGCATTGCGGATCGCCGGCAAAAGCGCATCCGGATCGGCTACGCACAATTCCAAATGCTCGGGCGCCACACGGTTCGCCAACGCGACTGCCTCGCGCATATCGGACACCAGCACGACAGCCCCATGATTCTCCAACGCCTTGGCGGCGATGTCCCGTTTAGGTAGCTTTTCCAACTGCTGTGTCACGCATAGTTGCGTCTTTTTTGTCAATTCTATATCATTTGTGATCAACATGCTCATTGAAAGCTCGTCATGTTCGGCCTGCGACAGAATGTCTGCGGCCAAAAATTCGGGATTTGCCGTCGCATCGGCCAAAATCAAGATCTCACTCGGCCCCGCGATCATATCGATCCCGACGTCGCCGTAGACCTCCCGCTTGGCTACAGCCACATAGATATTGCCGGGACCGCTGATAACGTCGACCCGCGGAATCGTCTCCGTGCCATACGCCAACGCCGCGACCGCTTGCGCGCCGCCGATCTTGAAAATACGTTCGATTCCGCACTCGCAGGCAGCCACAACGGTCAACGGATTGAGCGTCCCTCCCGGCGCCGGCGTTACCATAACGATTTCATTGACGCCCGCGACCATGGCCGGACACGCGCACATCAGCACCGAACTGGGGTACGCCGCTTTTCCGCCCGGCACATAAATACCCGCGCGGTCGACCGCTCGTATCACATAGCCGGTTGTACGTCCGTTTTCCGTTTGTACGTTATCGGGGCGCAACTGCCGTTTATGATAGGCAATAATATTGTCCCGAGCGCGCCGCAACGCCGCCAGTGTCTCTTTCGGTACTTGCGCATACGCCGCCTGCCTTTCTTCGGGCGTAACCGTCAGCGCGCCCGCATAGCGGTCAAACTTTTCGGTATACGCGCTGAGTGCGCTGTCGCCGTGCGCGCGCACGTCCGCAATAATCGACTTGACTGTTTGGTTGACAGCATCCTTATTCAACTGCGAGCGGCGAAGTAGTTTTTCGATCTCCGCTTGCTCTCGAACGATTTTCATTTTGTGTCCTCCACCGCCGCAACGATCCGATCGATCAGCGGCTTTATCTCTTTATACTTGATTTTCAGACTGACTTTGTTGACAACCAGGCGCGCCGTGATTTCGCAAATTTCTTCCAACACCACCAGCCCGTTCGCCTCCAGCGTCTTGCCGCTTTCCACAATATCGACAATGACGTCCGATAACCCCACCACCGGCCCCAATTCGACAGAGCCGTTCAATTTGATGATGTCAACGCTAATACCCTGCCTGTCATAATACCCTTTTGCAATGTGTTCGTACTTCGTTGCGACCCGCAAATTGCTGTTGGTGATGACGTCGCGTTGCTGCGGATACCCCGCGACACACATACGGCACGCCCCGAAACGCAGATCGGCGACCTCGTAAATGTCCCGATCGCTTTCCAAAAGTGTATCTTTACCCGCGACTCCTAAGTCGGCCGCGCCGCGCTCGATATACGTCGGCACGTCCCCCGGCTTAACAAAAATAAACTTATATTTTTTATCGGCGTCATACAGAACGAGCTTGCGCGTCGGCACTTTGAGCGGTGAGCAGTCGACCCCGCACATGGATAGCAGTTCGATCGTTTTATCGGCCAAACGGCCTTTCGCCAGCGCTATTGTGATCGGTTCCATTTCTCAAGCCTCCTCGATTGCTATTTCGACAACAGCGCCGCCCGCAACCAGCAGGCCGATCCCGATCCCGTTCTCCCGACAAAACCGTTCCAAGTCCGCCCGATCCCGACAAAAGGAATCGACTACCCGCGCGCCTTGTTTGCGCAGCGCATTGACTTTTTGCATAAGGACGCTACGCGCGTCGCCGCAATCGGCAAACGCATACCGACAAGGCGGCAAGGCCTTCAGCTTTTTTTCGGCGTCCAATGCTACCAGCAATCGTTTGACACCGATCGCAAATCCGACCGCGTGCATTCCCGACCGAAACCGACCACCGATGTCGTCATAGCGACCGCCGTCCAAAATCGACTGTCCCATTTTTCCGCTTAGCCCGCGAATGACCAAGCCGCTGTAATATTCCAGCCCTTGCAACAATCCCAAATCGATCGAAATATAGCGCCCGTACCCGTCAGCCGTCAAATGATCGCAAATTACTCCCAACTCGTCCAAAACTTTTTTACACGAAGCCCCGCACCCGCGCGACGCCGTCTCCAAGACCGAACAGTCACCAAATAACGCCGGCAATAACAAAAACTGTTCTTTGAAGTGCGCCGCCATATTTGTACGCTGTAAAAACAATTCTATGCCCAGCGAATCTTTGCGGTTTACCAACTCTTTCAGCGTTTCCGCATCTTCTTTGACCAAACCGCACTCCGCCATTAAACACTTGAAATAGCGAACGTCGCCGATTTCGATCAAAAAATCGTCCAGCCCTGCCGCCAGCAGACTTTCGATCGCCAGTTTGACGATCTCTACATTGCCTTCGATTCCCGTCTCGCCCAACAGCTCCACCCCGGTCTGCGCAAACTCGCGCGTGCGCGCCGAATGAATGTTCGGCAAATACTCGTAACTGTTTGCCTTATAATATAGCCGTTTCACCCCGGGACGCATTTTGGCGGCAATACGGCAAATCTGTAACGTTATGTCCGGCCGCAACACCAGCAGACTGCCGTCGTTGTCGGTCAATTTAAACATACGGTCGGATGACGCCAATACGTCGGCGTACATATCGTAGTACTCGAATGTCGGCGTTTCCACGCGGTCGTAACCGCACGCAGAAAACGTCGCGCCGATACGCGCCTCTACATTCTGTTTGTTATAGCATTCGTCGGGTAAATAGTCCTGTACGCCATACGGCAATGTTTTTTTCATCTCGCCTCACTTTAACGCGCTAAATCGATAATTGGATAAAGTATACTCATTATACTATAGGCATCTTTCTTTGTCAAGCAAATTGTCACGCTTAAACCTCAATCGACTTCGCAATCCGCATTATCTCCCTCTTTGTGTTTGCCGCCGAAAAAGGACGCAAACCGTTTCAGCAGCGGCGTGTCGGTTGCGTCGGATTTACGTTTCCCGCTCGCAACTTCTTTTTCGTCTGCCAAAGCAAGCGCGCTGCAAAGATTTTCCTCGATATAGCCGCAACCTTCGGCGTATTCGAATATTGCGCCGATCACCCATTCGGCCAGCAATCGCTCCCCTTCCGGAACGGCGTCAAAGATACCCGACAGCGTCTCGATATCGACCGTCTTTATGTATTGCTTGCCGTATACGGGCAAAATGTAGGTATCGAGAATTTTGGCAATCGTGTCGCCGTACCGCTTGGCCATACGCTTGGTCGTCTTGTCGAGCGCCCGCGTCGGCGAAACCGTGCCGTACCATTCCAGCGCCACGAAGGCCAACGTATATTTGGGATTTTTCGGCGGTGAAATCAACCATTTAATAACACCCCCGATCCCGCCGAAGAATAGCGGAAGCGCCGAAAATACGATACTCGTTACGGCAAAAACCATAGCCACCGTATGCGCGACGGTACGTATACCGTCCGCGTTTGTCGTCGACGCGATGACAAGCGCGGTGACCGAAAGCGCGACCGATGTCATACGCACCACAAAAAACGCAATTTTGATTGTCTTTTTGCGGCGTTTTTGCGCGGTCGTAGTTGTCACGCGTCGCCCCGAAGATAACGTCACGATAAGCAACGCGACAACCGTCACGCCGTAAACACCGATACAAACGTATAAAGCAATATTCCAACCGAGCGCTAGCCCGTCCGCCACTTTGGAAAACAGCAGAAACGGAACATACAGTAAAAAGAATACCACCGACAAAACCATGGATATTGCGTTGAGCCGCCGCGCTATCTGCATACGGTTGTCAACAAGCGGTTTGACCCAGTCGGCATATAACTCGCCCGCCGTATTGATACCGGTTTTCGCCGTTTGAATAAACTCGCCGAGTTCGCGCACGATTGGTTTTTTATCGGCCTTTTTTGCCCGCTCTTCTTCGTCCAGCCGCTCGACAAGCGCCGCAGCCGTCTCGATGTCACCTTTTCGCTTCATGCCTCTATTATATCATAAAACTATGCGATATGCAAGTATAAATTTTCGACGCGCGATTCGTCCCGCCTTTTACGACGAAATTGCACAAAACAACTGCACCATCGCCTAATTCAGCGTAAGATACTTCATGCCGTCGGAAGTAAAATTTTCCATATCGCTCCGTATCGTTTCATCCGCCATGGTCGCGTCCGCCAGTTTGCGCGCTATATCCATCGCGTCCGTTGTGACGGCAATACCCCCGCCGTGTTGCCGCGTTCCCAAAAAGTCCCCGGCGCCTCGCGTGCGAAAGTCGTATTCGGCCAAGCGGAATCCGTCGCCGCATTGTACGAAAAACCGCAACCGTTCGGGCGGTTCGCTTTCCGTCAGCAAAAAGCAATAGCTGTCTTTTGTGCCGCGCCCCACGCGTCCGCGCAACTGGTGCAACTGGCTCAACCCGTATCGATCGGCGTCCATGATCACCATAGTCGTCGCGTCCGCCACATCGATCCCGACCTCGACGACGGTCGTCGTGACCAGGATACGCACCTCTCCCGCCGCGAACATATCCATGGTGCGCCGCTTATCGGCCTCTTTCTGCTTGCCGTGTAAAAGCGCCAAGTACGGCTGTAGCGCCGTTTTGCTTAAGCGCGCATACAGCGATGCGGCGGAAGTCAGTTCCTCATCCTCGACGCGCGGGCAAACGATATAGGCCGACTCGCCCGCCGCAGCTTTCTCCCGCAGATATTCGTACATCGCATCGGTTTTCCCGCTTGGCACCAAACGGGTAAACGTCTGCGCTTTGCGTCGCGGCATCGTATCGATCACCGACTGTTCCAAATCGCCGTAATACGTCAGCGCCACCGTCCGCGGGATCGGCGTGGCCGACATAACCAACGTATCGGCAGCCTCGGCTTTTGCCTCCAAAGCCGCCCGCTGGTTGACGCCGAAACGGTGTTGCTCGTCGATCACCGTCAGCGCCAGCCTCGCAAAATGCACGTTTTCGCCCAACAGCGCATGCGTTCCGATGACAATGCCGGCATCTCCGTGACGGATACGGAATAACGCATCCTCGCGCTCCCGTGCCGTTTGACTGCCGGTCACGTAGGCCAACCGAATATCGGTATCGGCAAACAGCGCCAAAGCCGTCTTATAATGCTGCGCCGCCAATAATTCGGTCGGCGCCATCAGCACAGCCTGGTAGCCGTTGACAGCCGCATAATACATAGCCAAAAGCGCCACGATCGTTTTGCCGCAGCCGACGTCGCCTTGCAGCAGTCGATTCATGGGATCGGCGCCGCGCATACCGGCTAAAATCTCTTCAAGCGCTGTTTTTTGCCCGTCGGTCAGCGCATACGGCAACCGCGCAAGCAACGTTTCCACCGGTTCGCGCATTTTGTATGCGCGCGGCGCGGGTACTTTCCGCGCTTTCAATAACCGAAAACACGCCAATTCATAGGCCAAGCGGTCGATTTCGATCGCGCGTCTGGCCGTTTCCGCCTGTTCGGCATCGGTCGGAAAATGCAACTGCCGAAAACAGTCGTTTAGCGCCGGCAAGCCGAACGCCGCCGTCAGCGTATCGGGAATAACGCTTTTGACCGTTACGCGTCGAAAGACTGCCGCAAGCGCGGACTTCAACACGTTGGACGGCACCCCTTTTAACGGACGGTACAGCGGAACTATACCGTCCTCGCGTATCAAAACGGGCGCTTTTAAGCTGACGGTCGACTTGAAATGTTCGACCGTACCGTAAACGCCGATTTCGCCCTCCAACGCCGCCGTGATGTATTTTTGATTAAACCATGTGCAATGCACGTCGCCGTATTCGGTTTTGAGGCGCGCGCGCACCATAGTCAAGCCTTTCCGCAAATACCGAAAAGACTTGTCCGCGACCGTGCCGCGTACAAATACCGCCTGCCCGTCCGCACAAGCGCGCGCGTCGCAAGGCGTGCGCGTATCGACATACGCATACGGAAAAAAATACAATAAATCGAGCGGCGTAAAAAAGCCCTGCTTATTGAGCGCCAGGACGCGTTTCTCTCCGATTCCTTTAATCTCGCTTAAAAGCATGTTTTGACCGCCGTCTTAAAATATGCACGAATTTTTTTGAAAAACGGCATTTATCAACAATTTTTCCCTGTTTTGGGAGTTATCCACACAGTTATCCACATTTACCGTCGAAAACCGACGCATTTTGTTTCACAGTGTTTCACGCTATAGACAAAAGTTATCCACACACCGGCGGATAACTTTTGCTTATTATCATTCAATTTATTCCAACGAAACGATATAATAGTACAAAGGCTGCCCGCCGAAATGAATGTCCACGTCACAGCGTTTGTATTTATCGGTCAATTCTTTGGCAATGCTGTTGGCTTCGTCCTCGGTCACGTCGTTTCCGAAGTACAGCGTGATATTGCTGACATCGCTGTCCATCATCTTATCGACCAAATCTTTGGTAACAGCCTGCACGCTCTGCCCTTTGGCAACAATGCGCTTGTTATCCATTCCGATAATATCGCCCTCTTTGAGGTCCATATTGTCAACCTGGGTACTGCGCACCGCATATGTGACCATACCGGCCTTGATCGAAACGATCGACTCGTTCATCATACTCTCGTTGTTGGCGACCGTGTCCTCCGGGTTAAACGCCAAAACGGCCGACAATCCCTGCGGAATGTTCTTGGTCGGAATGATATGCAACGTGCGCTTGGAAAGCGCCTTGGCCTGTTCGGCGGCCAAAATGATATTTTTATTGTTCGGGAAAACGAAAACGTCTTTTGCCGCTACTTGGTCGCAAGCATTGGCGATGTCTTCGGCGCTCGGATTCATGGTTTGTCCGCCCTCGATGACGTTGTCTACCAACAAATCTTTGAAAATATTTGCGAGTCCTTCGCCGGCGCACACCGAAACCAACCCCATAGGTTTCAGCTCCTCTTTCTTCTGCCCGATGAGCGCGCGATTCTGCTCCAACATGTTTTCGATCTTGACGCGGTCGATCTCGCCCAATTCGAGCGCATAGCTCAGTACAGCGCCCGGCGCATTGGAATGCACGTGTACTTTGACCATATTGAGATCGCCGATGACCAACACGCAATCGCCGATTTCCATCAACCGCTCGCGGAAACGGTCGATATCCGCCTCGGTCGTCTTTTTATATAGATTGATGATAAACAATTCCGTGCAATAACCGAATTCGATCTCCGCAAGGTCGTTATAATCGAAATGCGCTTTCTCGTCGTACTGGGTGCTGCCTTGCACAGTATCGTCGAACGCGATATTGGTATCCTCTTTGCCCTCCAACACGTGGCAGAACCCTTGGAAAATGATTAGCAACCCGCGGCCGCCTGCATCGACTACGCCGGCTTTTTTAAGCACCGGCAGCAATTCGGGCGTTAATTTGAGCGTTTCTTCGCCGGCAGACAGAATGCCCCGGAAGAAATCGACAACTTCAATGCTTTTCTTGGTAATTTTGGCCGCGTGTTCGCTCATGGCGCGCACAACGGTGAGAATGGTTCCCTCTTTGGGTTTTGTGACCGCCTTATACGCGATCTCCGTGCCTTTTGCCAAAGCCTTAGAAAGCGACTTGGCGGTAATTTCTTCGCACGTCGACAGCACCGTCGCCATGCCCTTCAATATCTGACTTAAGATAACGCCGCTGTTGCCGCGCGCGCCGCGCAAAGCGCCGTTGGAAAGCGCGCTGCTTAAGGCGTCCATTTTGTTACTGGGACAGTTGGTGATCTCTTTAGCCGCCGACAGCATAGTCAGCGACATATTGGTACCGGTATCGCCGTCGGGCACCGGGAAGACGTTGAGTGCGTCTACATGTTGTTTATTTATATCCAACAGCTTAGCGCCGTTTAAAATCATTTTACGGAACGTAGCTCCGTTGATTGACTTTTGCATACTCTTTCTCCTTATGAAAAGAATTGGAATATTAAACTTTTACGCCCACCACGTTGACATTGACCGTGTCAACGACCATACTGGTGAACTTTTCGACATCGTATTTTACCGATTTTTTGAGCGATTCGGCGACGGCCTCGATCGATACGCCGTACTTGATAATAACGTATAAATCGATAAAAATGCGGTCACCGTTGGTTACTACCTTGACGCCGCGCGATACTCTTTGCTTGCGGAACAGATCCGCCAAACTGTCCGACAGCTTGCGGGAAACCAGATCGACAATGCCGTAACATTCCAACGCAGTATAACCGGCAACCTGCGCAATGGCGTCGTCCGTTACCGTAATTCTGCCGTATGCGTTGGCTGTGTTTACACTCATGGTCCCTCCGGCATAGTATATGTATCGCACACTATTATTTTAACCTATTCCGACGGAATTTGCAAGGGATTTGGCATAATTCGTTAAAAAAGATACGAGATTTTTAGTAAATCGGCACTTTTTTGCTTGATATTCGGCGCGAAATGTGGTATAGTATTTCATGGTTGAATCATTTTGGGACAGGAGGTGTCATATGAGCAGAGTTTGTGCGATATGCGGAAAAGGAAAGGTCAGCGGCAACAACGTAAGCCACAGCAACCGGCATACAAAGCGTTCCTTTAACGCCAATGTTCATAAAGTTCGCGTAGAAATCGACGGCAAGGAGTCGAACGAATACATTTGTACCAGATGTATGCGTACCAACAAAAACGCGTAAATCAGATCGTATTTGTCAAAAACAAAAAGCCCGAGCAATTTCCGTATTGTTGCGGGCTTTTTGTTTTGTCCTCTATTCCAGCGACGCTTTGTATTCGTCACTCCAGCGTTTCATTTCTTCGGCGTTTTTCAGTGTCGCCGAACTGATGTCTTTGCTGCCCGACAGGCGCGAAATTTCTTCCGCCGTCTCCTGCGCGCCCAGTAGTCGCACGTTTGTGACCGTCGTTCCCGAAACGGCTGCTTTTTCTATATAATAATGGTTGTCGGCCATCGAGGCGATCTGCGGCAAATGCGTCACACACAGCACCTGGTGTACCCGCGAAATCTTCGCCAATTTTTTGGCGACCGCCTGCCCGATCAGTCCGCTGATGCCCGTATCGATCTCGTCGAATATCAGCGTCGGAATGTCGTCCGTCCGACTGGTGATCACCTTTAACGCCAACATAAAGCGCGACATTTCACCGCCGGAAATGATTTTGATCAGCGGTTTTAACGGTTGGCCTAAGTTGGGGCTTAAATAAAATTCGGCATGATCCAACCCGTTGGCGGTCAAATGCGCCTCGCAATCCTCGCGTACGGGCAAATCGGCAAATACGACTTCGAACTTCGAATCTCTCATGCCCAGTTCGGCCAGCTCCGCCTCGACGTTTTCGGCCAACTTTTCGGCCGTCTGCCGACGGATCTCGCTAAGCGAAACAGAATTGTCATACAACCGGTCGATGAGCGCCTGCTTCTCGCGTTCCAATTGTTCGTACAAGTCGGCACAGTTTTCCAGTCGATACAATTCCTGCTTGGCCTCGGTCAAAAACTTCTGCATTTTTTCGTACGGGCCGTACTTGCGCTTGAGCATAGCCAACAGATCGTACCGCTTTTCCACGCGGTCGATCTGCTCCTCATCGAAATTCATGTCGTCGAATTCATGCAAAATGCTGTCGGCAATATCGTCGATCTCGATCGCCGCAGAATTGAGCCGCTCGTATAATTCGGCATATCGATCGACCGGAATATTGTTCAAGGTCGACACGGCATCGCCCAGCAGCGACGAAACGTTCCATTCCCCTTCGGTCAACAAATCGGCCACCGCGCCGAGCGACGTCCGAATCCGTTCCGCGCCCGCAATCAGCTGCCGCTGTTCTGCGATTGCGGCGTCCTCGCCGGGCTTGACGGCGGCCGCCTCGATCTCCTCGGTCTGAAAGCGTAAAATATCGATATTGCGCTCCCGTTCCTCGAGATTGCCCAAACTTTTCAATTCCTTGACCACTTCGCGGTATCGCGCATAATCGGTTGCCAGTCGCGTTTTACATTCCGTTTCGGCTTCTCTTGCATAATAATCGAGTATGCGCAGGTGTTCGAGCGGGTTGATCAGCGATTGATACTCATTCTGTCCGTAAATATCCACCAGCGTCGACATGACCGATTTGAGCATCGACGTCGTCACCGTCCGCCCGTTGACGCGGATCTCGTTGCGCCCCTCCGCAGTAAAGCGGCGGGTAACGATTGCCACGTCGTCATTCTCCAGTCCCAACGCCTCGAGCGCCGCGCGCGCCTTGTCGGTCACGTCGAACACTCCTTCGACATAACCGCTGCTTTCGCCGTACCGCAGCAGCGTTTTATCGTAGCGGCCGCCGAGCAACAGCATCAAGCCGTCGACGATGATCGACTTGCCCGCGCCCGTCTCGCCGCTCAAAATATTCAGTTTATCGCAAAAATCCAGCTCCAAATGCGTGATCAGCGCGATATTTTCGATCGTAAGTTTTTGCAGCATGGCTACCCTCGCATAATCTCGTTGAGTTCTTCTACCAGTCCGTGTGCGGCGGCCTCGCTCCGCGTGACAATCAAAACGGTATCGTCACCGGCAACGCACCCCATCACGCCGTCGTTATTGAGTCGGTCGACAAACATACCGGCCGAATTGGCCGCGCCCGATATGGTTTTGATGACAACGGTATTGAGCGCATAATCGACCGAATACACGGCGTGCCGAAACATATTGAGAATTTTGTTGGAAATGCTGTAATCGCTGTACTCGCGCGCGTATTTCTGTTTTTTGCCGTCCGAAACCTTGACAAGCCCCAGTTCTTTGATGTCGCGCGAAATGGTCGCCTGCGTGACCGGGAAATTTTCGCTCAAAAGTTCGGCCGCCAACTCGTCCTGTGTTTCGATGTCTTTTTTTGCAATCAGCTCTAATATTTTCAGTTGTCTGGCGTTTCTGGCCATACCGTATCCACGAACCTCCCCGCATCGAGTTTTTTCAAAACTTACAGCGCGCTACTCCGTAATGCTCCACTTATTGAGTTTACTCAAGAGTTTTGCATAAAAATTACTGCCCTTGTCGCGCACAAAAGCCGCCCGTCGGTCGGCCTTTCGAACCGATACCGGCGTCGACGCCTCGCCCACCTCGTTGCCGTCTACAACGACAAGCGCGGCGCCGCCCCCCAGTTTTGTCAAAGCCACCATTTCTTCGTCGCTCAAAATGATCGGCCGCGAGTGCAGAGAATGCGAATTGATCGGCGTCAGCGCAAAAGCGTCCGAATTGGGCGCCATGACCGGGCCACCGGCCGACAGCGAATATGCCGTCGATCCTGTCGGCGTGGACAGAATGATGCCGTCTAAGCGGTAGCGGTCGATCAGCTTGCCGCCGACTTCGGCCTGAATGTCAAGCATTCGATTGCCTTGCCGGGTCAACACGACCTCGTTCAAGCCGTAAAATGTCTTTTGGTCAAACGAAATTTCCAGTAGGCTGCGTTCGTCGAGGTCATAGCGGCGCGTAAGCAACAGTTCGGGAATGCGGCCGATACTACCCGGCTCGAATTCGGTCAAAAATCCGACATGCCCCATGTTGACGCCCAAAATCGGAACTTTACGTTCGGCGCAAAAATTGACGATGCGCAAAATCGTACCGTCGCCGCCGATCGTGATCATCACGTCCAAATCAGGCGCGTCGAATAAGTCGAACGTTTGCCCGCACACGACGGCATTTGCCTTGTGAAAAACCGTTTCGATCCCGGCCGCACAAAGCCGCTCGCTCAATTCCCGCGTGACTTGCAGTCCGTCGTCCCGCGTCACATTGGCGTAGATCCCCGCCCGCATGGCTTGCCTCCTTGTTCTCTCTTCGGCCGAAAATGCTACAGCCTTAACTCATATTATACACACAAACGCATAAATATACAAACGTTTTAAAGCGGTTTTACCGAAATTCTTTACAAAAAAGCGTCCGCACTACACGGACGCCCGATATTCTCGTTCTACTTTTTGCTATAAAATTGCGCGATGACTTCGTTGATATGTTCGGCAGTCAGTCCGGACGCTTGCAATGCGCCGTCTACGCTCATGTCCTCGATAAACTTGGTTTCATGCGCCGACACTTCGACCGAACAGTGCATTCCTACGCGGTTGAGATAGGCCAACACGCTTTCGCCGAATCCCCCGGCGCGCACATTGTCCTCCAGGGTGATCAACAGTTGCCCGGGACGATTGAGCGTGTCGAGCAGCGCCGTGTCGAGCGGCTTGACGCAACGCGCGTTTACAACCGTTGCTTTCGTCTGCATGGCAACGTCCAACATACGATTGCCTACCGCCAAAATAACGGCGTCTTTTCCCACGCGCACCGTCGGCCAGTCCAGCGCAAACGGCTCGGCGCCGTATACCGTTGTAAACGACTTCGGGTATCGGATCGCCAACGGGTGTTCGTAGGTAAGCGAGAACTCCAACATAGCGAGCAATTCTTCCCCGTCGCGCGGCGACAGCACCGTCATGTTCGGCAAAACGTTCAAATAACTCAGATCGAATACGCCCTGATGCGTCACGCCGTCCGCGCCGCACACGCCTGCGCGGTCGATCAGCAACGTGACCGGCAAATCGTTGATACAAACGTCATGCAATACTTGGTCGAATCCGCGCTGTAAAAAGGTCGAATATACCGCAAAATACGGTTTCATTTTGCCGGCGGCAAGGCCTGCGGCCATTGTTACCGCATGTTCTTCGGCAATGCCGACGTCAAAGCAACGCGTCGGATACCGCGCGGCAAACGCTTTTAAACCCGTGCCGTCGGCCATAGCGGCGGTGATCGCCACGACGCGCGGATCGCGTTCGGCCAATTCGATCAGCTTATTGCCGACCAATTGCGAAAATCCGATCGATTTGGTCTGCTTTTCCTGTTCGGAACTCAGTCCGTGAAAGCGCGACGGGTCGCGTTCCGCCTCGTATAGACCTTTGCCCTTGTTGGTAATGACATGCACCAAAACCGGGCGCTTTTCGTGCTTGACCTGGCGGAAAATATCGACCATTTCGGCAATATTATGCCCGTCGAACGGCCCGTAATACTGAATGCCGTAATTTTCAAACATCTTATTGACCAAAAGCGCCGACTTAACGCTGTCTTTGGTCTTGTCCAAAAAGCGCATCAGCTTGCGCCCGAAAAACGGCATAGCCGAAACGCCTTTCTTGACCGCGCTCTTAAACCGCGAATACCGCTTGCTTAAGCGTAGTCGCGCCAAATATTTGCTGATAGCGCCGACGTTTCTCGAGATCGACATCGTATTGTCGTTCAAGACGATCAGCATCGGCACACCGCTCGCGCCGATGTCGTTGATCGCCTCGTTCGCCAGTCCCCCGGTCAGCGCGCCGTCGCCGATAACCGCAACGATGCGGCAATCGTCTCCGCGCAGTTCGCGCGCGCGCGCTAAGCCCAACGCCACCGACAGCGACGTACTGCTATGCCCGACGGTGAACGCATCGCAGTCGCTTTCGCTCATTTTGGGGAATCCCGAAAGCCCGCCGCTTATTCGTAGCGTATCGAAACGGTCGCGGCGTCCGGTAATGATCTTATGAGTATAGGCTTGGTGTCCTACGTCGAATACGATTTTGTCGTTCGGACAGTCGAACACGTAATGCAAGCCGATCGTCAATTCCACGCTGCCGAGATTGGACGACAAATGGCCGCCGTTCTTTTCAACGGTGGCAATGATGTGTTCCCGCACCTCTGCAGCATAAGCGTTTAGCTCCGACAGTCGCAGACTTTTGAGCGACGCGACGGAATCGACTTTCTCCCAGTACATTATACTTTCCTGTTCACCGACTGCTGCGCCAGTTTTTTAAGGAACTCACAGTCTTTTCCCAAAAAATTCAAATGTGCGTTGGCCATGGACACCGTTTCGACCAGTGTCGTTTTGGCAACGTCCAAACCGTACATCGAAACAAAATTCTTCTCTTCGGTCTTTTCGGCATAATCAAGCACGTCGTCGCCCAATTGGAACGCGAATCCGTAGTTATCGCCGAATTCTTTGAGGTTTTTTAACTGCTCATCATCCGCACCCGCCAAAATCGCGCCTGCCAAAAGAGCCGCGCTGATCAAGTCGGCCGTCTTATGCTGATAAATATACCGCAACACCGTAGCCGCCGGTTTCTCTTCCTCGGCAATATCCAACGTCTGACCGGCAATCAACCCGCGCGAACCGATCGCGTCGGCGATGCGTTTGCCCGCCTTGACAGCCATAGGATCGAACTCGGCCGCCTCGAATATCAATTCGTATGCCAAATTCAGCAGCGCGTCGCCCGCCAACACTGCCATCGCCTCGCCGAACACTTTGTGACTGGTCGGCTTGCCGCGACGCAGATCGTCGTCGTCCATACACGGCAGATCATCGTGGATCAGCGAATACGTATGCACGCATTCGACGGCGCAAGCCAACAGTTCGGCCGCGCGGGTCGGCTCGCCGGCAAACAATCGGTACGCTTCCAACAAAAGAATCGGCCGCAACCGCTTTCCACCCGAAAGCAAGCTGTAGCGCATGGCTTCGTCGAGCGGCGCCGGCGCCTTGATCGTTTGCGCTAAATCGGCGATCAGCTTTTCAACGTTTTCTTTTTTCAGATCGTATTCCTTGGAAAAATTCATTGCAATTCGTCCTCGTCGATCGGCTGCTCGAACAGCGCGTCCATTTGTTGCTTTAAAACAGTCAGCTTGCCTTTGCTCAGTTCGAGCGCTTGCAAACAGTCCTTTGTCAAATCGAGACTTTGCCGATACAGTTCGATGCCCTCTTCCAGTCCGACGCTGCCGCTTTCCAGTTTCTTGGCAACCTCTTCGAGCTGCCCCAACTTCTCTTCGAATTCCATGTTATCACCGCACCTTCGCGCCGACGGCGCCGTCTGCAAAATGCAACGTTACGCCGTCTCCGCTTTTTAATTCCGCCGCCGCCTTGACGTCGCGGCCGTCCTTTTGCACTCTCGCGTAGCCGTCCGACAGCAATTTCAATGGATTGCGCGCCTGTAGCCGCACGGTCGTCTCGCGAAACCGTCGTTCGCCACGGTCGAAAACCGTTTCTACTTGTTGCGTGACGCTCGCCGCCGTTGTCATCATGCGCGCCGTACATGCGGCCAGTTGCCGCCGTAACGCCGTCTCGATCCGTTCGCAACCGTATTCCAGTCTTTGCCGACACAGCGCCGCACTGCGCTCGGACGCACTCATACCCTGCACCGACGCGCGGTACAGCCGCTGCGCTTTTGCGTGATAAAGATTTGTTATCCCGCGCGTTGCCCGCGTGCTGTATGCCGCGATTTTGTCCAACAGCCGCGCATTGGCGGACACGATCATCTCGCCCGCAACGCTGGGCGTAGCGGCGCGGGCGCTTGCGCAAAAGTCGCACAGCGTAAAATCGGTTTCGTGTCCGACCGCCGACAGGATCGGAATCGCGCTGCGGTGTACCGCAGTTGCTACGACCTCGGTATTGAACGGCTCCAAATCGACGTTTGCGCCACCGCCGCGCGCGACTACGATGACGTCGGCCTGCGTATGCGCGTTGACGGCGTCGATCGCCGCCGCAATTTCCTGCGCTGCGCCGTCCCCTTGCACCTTAACGGGAAACAGACGGATATTGACAAACGGCTGCGACACCACCCGAATAAAATCGTGAATGACCGCACCCGTAGAACTTGTGACGATCACGACGTCCTTGATAAAGGGTTTGAGCGGCGGGCGGTTTTCGAACCAACCGGCCGCGCGCAGTTTTTCTTTGAGTTTGAGAAACGCCGCATACTGTACGCTTTGCCCGTAAGGCTCGATCGTGCGGAACACAAAGCTGACCCTACCGCCGCGCGGGTAAAACGTCACCGTGCCGCGCAGCAATACTTTCGTCCCCAACGCATAGCGTTCGGTCACGCCGTAGCGCACGCAGGACAGTGAGCAGTCGCCGTCGCGCAACGTGATGAACGTGTTTTGCCCCGAAATCGAAAATTCGTAGATCTCGCCGTAAACCGCGATATTGTGCAAAACCAGTTCGTCCTCGAATACGCCTTTGACATATCCGTTGAGCTGTGTGACCGAAAGCGGCTTACCGTTCTGCATGTTCGGCAGCGTCGAGCGTGTTTTTCAAGAGCATGGTGATCGTCATCGGCCCCACGCCGCCCGGCACCGGCGTAATATACGACGCGATTTTCGACACCGATTCGAACGCGACGTCGCCGTACAGCTTGCCGTCGACCCGATTCATACCCACGTCGATCACGACCGCGCCCGGCTTTACCATATCACCGGTGATCAGTTCCTTGCGACCTACAGCCGCGACCAATATATCGGCTTGGCGCGTGAAAGACGCTAAGTCGGGCGTTTTGGAATGGCAGATCGTAACGGTCGCATCGTTTTTGAGCAGTAGCATGGCGACCGGCTTGCCGACGATATTGCTGCGACCGACCACGACTGCGTGTTTGCCGGCGATCGGCGTACCGGTGCTGCGGATCAACTCGATGATCCCCGACGGCGTACAGGCCGCCAGGCAGTCCTGCCCTTGCATCAAGCGTCCGGCGTTGACCGCATGAAAGCCGTCGACGTCCTTATCGGGCGCAATGCGCTTGAGCGTGGCCTGTTCGTCCAAATGTTTGGGAAGCGGCATCTGTACCAAAATGCCGTCAACGTTTTTGTCGGCGTTGAGCGTGTCGATCAGTTCGTCAAGCTGCGCTTGCATGGCGTCCGCCGGCAAATAGTACGCATACGAGCGAACGCCGACCTGCTCGCAAGCGGCGATTTTGTTGCGCACATAGATCTGACTGGCGGGATCCTCGCCGACCAACACCACGGCCAGCCCGGCTTTTCGGCCGACGCGCGCCTCGTATGCGGCCGCACGCGCCGTCATTTGTTCCCGAATTTCGGCCGACAGTTTTTTTCCGTCGATGATGTTCATTCCGTTATGTCCTCCTGCCCGAACGTCTCCGATTCTACACGCAACGCGTCGCTTGCCGCGATCACCGACGCCAGTATGCCGTTGATAAACTTCGCGCTTTTGTCGGATGAATATACCTTGCTCAGTTCGACCGCCTCGTTGACAGCGACTTTGGGCGGCACGTCGGTAAACAAAATTTCGCAGATCGCGACCGACAAGATGGCGCGGTCTACCTTATACACGCGTTCGAGCGTATAGCCTTGGCTGTAACGCTCGATCACGCTCTGTAAAAACGGCAAATTTTTCTCGACCGCATCGCAGACTTCGCGTATGTACTGTACGTCCGCCTCGTCGCGGTTTTCGGTGACTTCGGAAAAAAACACTTCGTCGGTGCATCCTGCGACCAAGCGGCTGTATGTCAGCTTGAACGTGTCCTCTCGTGCTGTCTTTCTACTCATGTTACTCCTCTCTATGAAAAAATCCACAGGCGCAAAACCTTGCGCCCGCAGATGTTTTTCAAGCGTCCTCGAAAGTCACGCCCAAAATATTGACGTTGACAACGCCCACCTTAAAGGAAGTTGCCGTTTCAACGCTGCGCTTGATGTTCTCCTGTACACGGTACGCCACGTCCGAACAACTGCTGCCGAACGCCACGTTGATGTACACTTCTACGTTAATCGTGTCGCTGACCGTTTCGGTCCGAACGCCTTTGCCCACCAGTCCGACAACGCCCTTGATCTCGCAAGTCGCAAGCGAAATGATAGACAACACTACGTTCTGCCCGTAGGTTACGTCTCCGCTGTTGTTGGAATTGATACGCGGCTTGATTGCCATTCGACACTCCCGTACACTGCCGGCAAAAATTGCCGATCTCTCTTACGTATATATTATAGCATACTCAAATAAAAATTACAATCGTTTTCAACCGATTATTCGACGGGAATTAGACGCACGTCGAGCGCCGTCTTATCGGTCTCGGTGGTGATGATCTCCAAAATCTGCGTAGCCTCGGCCTTGGTCAGCTCGTCGGACTTGACGATGACATTGATGTTTTCGGTCGTGTTGGTCACAACGACGTCCTCGAATCCGAGCGATTTGATCAAGCCCTCGATGACCAACTCGACTTCCATATTCTTGGCAAGCGCCAGTTTGGCAGCCTCTGCGTTGGCGATCGCCTCTGCGCTCGAAGCCTCGTTGGCGATGATCGCGTCATAATAGAGCATCGTCTGATCGCGCGTGCTTTGTCGATCGGCGCGGTACGTCTCGAAAAAGCTGCCGTAGGTCACGTTGCTGCCGTCGGCCGGCTGTTTGTCGGTATTGCGGTTGAGGAAGATGTTGAGACACGCTGCCGCGCCCAGCAAAGCAACCATACCGATCAACACAAAGATTTTCTTTTTCTTACTTAACATAGGAAACCTCCATATATAATTTTTTAATTTTTCATTTTCAGGACGTTGATTTTGTCAGGCGTTATGTCCAGCAGAACGCACACGGCGTTAATAATATCTAATTTAACCTGTACATTGTCTCCTCCTTCACAGATGATCACCACGCCGAGCGCCTTGGGATAAATCTCCTTGAGCACAATGGGCTTCGTACCGCCGCTGCCTGTCACCAACTGCGGCGACGAACTCGACGAACTACCGTTTACGCTCGACACGTAAGCGATGACCGCCTCCACGCTGCTCTCCCAGTTGATCAGCACCTTGGTCTTGCCGGCGCCCCGGATCGACGCGATTGCCTCCGCAAGCTCGACTTGCATAGCGGCGCAGTAGTCCGTTTTGCCGTCCGTCGTCTGCGTTTTCTCTTCCTTTCCGCCTGCAAAGGTGGTAAAGTAGATGACCAGCATGACGCCGACGGCAAGTACGGCTAAGATGACCTCGATATGTTTGATCGACTTGAGTTTTGCGATGATCTTACCCATATACGCTCACTTTATCCTCGCTCACTCTAAGATATGCGGCCACCTTTTTTCTCACTTCCGCATACTTATTTATATGCTCGCTTTCGCCGGCTATAACCGTTTCGGACAAATTTATCACAACATTTCGGACAAGTATTTCGTCGCCCACTTCCCCGTCGACCGTCACCTTGGCGCCGTCCAGTCCGTCGTCGGCCAGCACCGCCTCGACCGCCCGCGCAATCGCGTTCAGTTTGGCGGTCTCCGTGTACTGTAAATAGTTGTTGTCCAGCTCGATATTGCCCCAGTCAAAGTCGGCCTTGAACCCGCTTTGGATAAAGGCCGGGATCGGCGTGACGATGATCAGCACCGTAACGGACGCGAATACCGACCGTATAAACGTCTTTAGACGACTTTTTGTCAGCAACAGGTCGATGACCGTGCCGAGCAATACGACGCCGGCGATCGACAGTACCCAACTTCCCAACGTACTCATAGCGCAAGATTCCCCGTTCCGATGACTAAAATGACGAACACAAAGTATAAAAACGCCAACCCCAAAATGACTGCGGTCAATATACCCAAACTTTTCGATACCCCGGTCAGCAACCCGGTAATGCGCGAATTGCCCAGCGGTTCGGTCACAGCGGCCGCCAACTTTAAACTTAAGCCGAACACCGTAATGTTTAAGACAAACGGCAATACCGTCGCCAACAATAGCACGATCGCCAACAAGCCGACCGAATTTTTGACGAGAATGCTACCCGCCATGACGAGATTGAACCCTTCGGACAAATAGCCGCCGATGACGGGTACGTACTTACTGAGGGCAAATT
Source organism: Clostridia bacterium (assembly GCA_022791055.1). Lineage (GTDB taxonomy): Bacteria > Bacillota > Clostridia > Christensenellales > Pumilibacteraceae > HGM11386. The sequence goes on from JAAVYI010000018.1 coordinate 26,541, forward strand.
TGGTCGTACGCACCGAAATATTGTCGTACACCGACGCAGTGATCCCGCGCACCGATAAAAACGCCATGAACAAAAAGAACGCCGTCGAGAGCAACCATTTTGTCAAGCTCATAAAAAACCCGGCCATTTCCTTGAGTTTGACGCCGCCCGACAGATTGCCCACTGCCGCAAACGCGACCGAAAGGATAAACGCCGGCACGGCAAACGACGAAACGATCCCGATAATGCCCGCGCTCAAGACCGCCACGGCCGGCTGATACACGCCGACGGAAGCGCCCGCGCCTGCTGCCGACATCAGCGTCAGCATAATCGGGAACACAATATCGACCTGCTTTTTGACGCTTGCGATCAGCGTTGCGGCCGAGGAAATGATCGAGGTCAGGCGCACCGACAGCAGAATGACAATGACGCCGATACAGGCAAAATGCACGATCTCCTCGACCGAATCGGACGCAAAACTGCCTTTCAGCGAATTGATGACGTTGAACGCGATCGCCACGGCCAGCACCGCCAGAATGAGCGGCAAGCACTTTAAGAAATTAGCGCCCAAAAGCGACAACAACAGTTGCAGAATCGATTTGAAATCGGTCGGCGTATTGCCCGCAATGACGTTTTTGATATAGCTTCCTACGTCGGTAATGCCCAAAAACGACAACGTATCGCTGTCGAGCGATTGCAAAAATTTTTCGAGTTCGGATGTGTCGAGTTTGTCCACCACGTCGTCGATGTGGTCGTTCAAATCATCCTGCGCGTTGCTTTCCGCCTTAGCCGTTGTGCCGAACGGCACGGCGACGACGGCGAGCAACACGATCAGCACGAGAGCCAACCGCTTTTTCATTGCACCAGTTCGGCGATGATGTCGAACAGCTTGATTAAGATAGGAAGAGACAGCACCATAATGACCACCTTGCCGGCTAAAACAATTTTATCGGCCAACGATTTTGCTCCGGTTTCCTCGACCAGTCCGGCCGAAAAATCGGTGATATAGCCGATCCCGATAATTTTGATGAGCAGCGAAAAGATTTGCCCGCCGATCCCCGCCCGCTCCATCAAATTCTTAAGCGCTGCGAAAATGCCCAAAAACGAGTCGAGTACCATCAGCAGAATGATACACCCGCCGGCCACCGTCACCAAAACGGCCAGCTCGCTTTTGGTGTCGCGCAGCAGCATGGCGCATACGGCGGTAATGATGCCGACGGCCGCGATCTTGATAATATCCACTAGTACAGCCCGAATATCGTCCGCAGCGTGTCGAACAGTTGCGCGATCAGATCGACGACCATCAGCAGCACGATGACCAATCCCGCGAGCGTCGTCAGCGTGGCGATCTCGTCCTTGTCCGCTTTTTTCAGCACTTGGTTGACTATCGCCGTCAAAAGCCCGACGGCGGCAATTTTGAAAATAATATCGATTCCCATACGCTCCACCTACATCAGCAAAATTCCCAACGCCAAACCGGCCAGCAGTCCCAACTTGATATACAACGCGCCGTACTTGTCAAACCGCTGCTGCGCCGCGACTTGCATGGCCTTGACCTTTTCTTTGGCCGCGGCAAGCTCGAATAGTTGCGACTCCAAATCGACCTGCCCTACGCCGAACAGGATCGCCTCGACCTCGTTTACTTCCGTTTTCTTGAGTTTGCCGCGCGTCAGCTTTCTTTGCCCGCTTTCCAACCCGTTCAGCCATTCGTCGAGGTTGGTCGACAGTGCGTCGTCGGCGGATACAAAGCCGCCTCTGAGCGTTACGACATCGGTGCGGCGGTACTTCAAGTCGGAGATGACGTAATCGATAAAGCGCGCCAGTTCGGAAAAATAGCGTTTGCGCGCGGCCAGCGCCCGATACAGTACAATACCCGTCATCGTGCCGGCACCCGCGCCCAATGCCAACAGTAGCAGCGAAGTACTCACGCCAGTAACGAGTTGAGATTGCGGTCGAGTATGTCGTGGACGCTCCCCGGCCCGTGCGTGTCGTCCAACAGGATAAATCGATCGATCACTTTGCTGCTTAACAGTTTATTTAAGCCGCCACGCACTGAAAGATCGTGCTGGTCGTAGGCGTGCGCGCTGGCGACGACCGCCACGCCGCAGGCCGCCGCATCGGCCACGGCCGCCGCATCGTCGCCCGAAAGCTCGTCGGTGACGATGACGTCGGGGCGCATGGTGCGAATGCCGACCTCGAACGCATATGCTTTATTACAACCGGATAATACGTCGGTGGTCAGGCCTACGTCGAGCTGCGGCACGCCCTTTTGTACCGACGCGATCTCGCAACGCTCGTCGACGAGCAGCACATTGAGCCGCGCCGCGCTCAAATGTACCGCTATATCGCGCAGAAATGTCGTCTTGCCGCAACCCGGAGGCGACACCAACAGCGTATTATACGGTCGCGTAGCGTACACATACGGCATGATGCCGTTGCTGCACCCGCCGACTTCGTGCGCCACACGGATATTCATCGCACTGAAATTCTTGAGCGTTTTTGCATGTCCGTTTTCGGTGACGGCTTCCCCGCACAAACCGATACGGATCCCGCCGGCCACGGTCAAAAAACCGGACGCGATACGGTCGCCCACGCTGTACAGCGAATAGTCGCAAGCGCGCACGGCGATTTCGCCCAACGTTTCAAACGACACGGTCAGCGTGTCGGCGATCTCGGTCGTCAGCCCCCGCGCGCGTAAAAAGTAAAACTTGCCGCCGTAATTGACACTGACGGGATGACCGGCACGCAACCGCACCTCGTACAACCGTTGATAGTCGAGGCGTTTGAGCGCGCTATTGAGATAACCCGGTAAAATGCGTTCTAACATACACTATACCATATTACGCTTGTCCGCAATTTATGCAATAAAAAAGTGCGCCGCTTGTCTCGTGCGGCACACTAAAATATATATAATTTGGGTTCGAGGCCGGAAAACGACTATCTTGCCATAATAAAAAAATCCGAGCCATACAGAACGACAGCTCGGATCGATTTGTCATGCTGTGAACGCATGACGAAAGCAAATTTATTATTTAACGCGCTCCATGTAGGTGCCTGTGCGGGTGTCTACGCGGATCTTTTCGCCGTTATTGATAAACAGCGGCACCATGATGTTGAAACCGGTCTCGAGCTTTGCGGGCTTGTTGCCGGCCTTGGACGTATCGCCCTGAATGCCCGGCTCGGTTTCGACGATCTCCAGTTCGACGAAGTTGGGCGGCTCTACGCTGAACGCGCGTCCCTTGTAAAACTGTACGTTGACCGACATTTCCTCTTTGACGAACTGCATGGCGTCCGCAACGATGTCGTAGTTAAGCGGCACCATCTCATAGGACTCCATATCCATGAAGTAGTACAACTCGCCGTCGCGGTACGAATACTGCATTTCCTTGCGCTCGATGTGTGCGGGCGGATACTTGTCGGACGGGTTGAACGTCTGCTCGAGAACTTGTCCCGTCTCCAAGTTTTTGATCTTGGCGCGCACAAACGCCGCGCCCTTGCCGGGTTTGACGTGCTGGAAGTCGACGATCACGTAAATTTTCCCGTCGATCTCAACCGTTACGCCCTTTCTGAAATCTCCTGCCGATATCATAAAAATCCTCCTAAAGGTTTAAAGTTTTGCTAAATTCGTTGAGGTTGCGCACGCCGTCATGTTGCACGACAACCAAATCCTCGATACGCACGCCGCCCAGTCCCTCGACGTAAATGCCCGGCTCGACGCTGATGACCATGTTCTCTTCCAGTATGTTTTCGCTTTTCTTGGCCGCGCGCGGGTACTCGTGAATATCCACGCCGACACCGTGTCCCAGCGAATGCCCGAATTCGGTCGAAAAACCGTTGGCGATAATATACTCGCGCGCCAACGAGTCGGCCTCGTGTCCGGTCATGCCGGCCTTGATATGCTGTAACGCATAATTCTGCGCTTCCAACACGATCGAATGGATCTTGACCAACTCGCCGTTCGGCTCGCCCAACGAAAACGTGCGCGTTAGGTCGGAACAGTAGCCGTTCAACTTCGCGCCCATATCGATCAGAATCAAGTCGTTCTTCTCGAGCTTCTTATGCGACGGATGGTGGTGCGGCACGGCGGTGTTTTCGCCGAACGCCACGATCGGCTCGAACGAAACGTTTTCGGCGCCGCAACGTAAAATCTCATAGGTGACGAGCGCCGCCAAATCTTTTTCGGTCATGCCCGGCTTGATCTGCGCAACCGCTTTAGCGAGCGCCTTTTCGTTGAGCGCCTGCGAGGCCGCGATCAGCTCGATCTCCTCGGCCGACTTGACCGCCCGCATCCGCACAAGATCCTCGCCCGCCGCTTTCAATGTGAAATCGCTTAAGGCTTGTTTCAAATCTTTGAACTCTTGCACAGTCAGTACGTCGTCCTCGTAGCCGATCACCTTGGCGCCGATCCGCTTGCAACAATCGACGACCGCCCGATATAGGCCTCCGCCCTCGACGGTAATGACGGTAAAATCCGTCAAGTCCTTGGTCATACCGGCGTAGCGAAAATCGGTGATAAAAAACTTTTCGTTTACGCCCAGGACAACGCAACCGAACGACGTCAAAAGACGGGTAAAATAGAATCGGTTGCTTGCGCCCAAAACGACATATGTGTCCACTTTTGCAGCCATGGAAACCTCCGTATCATCAGTATAACATATTTTTTGAAAATAGTTAAACGTTTTGATGATATTTTTTCATGATTAAAGCGTCATCGCTCATCGTGCCGGACGACTCGCAAATAATAAACGGCTCCAGTCGATATTCGTCGATCACTTTGGCGAGCGGCTCGTAGTCCGGGCCGAATCCGGGATCGCCCGCAAACGTCAAGTGCCGGATCTCGCCGCTCGATCCGTATTCGATCTTGGAAAAATGCACGTGCATGTGCGCCGTTTTTTCCTGTCCCAGTTCATGTAGGCAAAGATCGACGATCCGCTTGTAATCGTCGTAGCCTTTGAGCGCGCCGCCGGTATAGCTGTTGATATGCCCGAAATCGAAACAGGGATAGAAACACGGGTGCAGCTTGCACATCGCAAGCACCTCTTCTACCGTACCCAACTGCCGTTTTTTGCCGAGCGTCTCCAAACACACTTTATAGTCGGCAAACCCGCTGTCGTCAAGATAGCGCGCCAGTCGCTCCAAATTGCCCAGCAGCCGACGAAACGCGTCGCTTCGCTCGTCCTTGCCGCAAGCGCCCGGGTGTACCACCGCCCGCTCGCCGCCCATTTTCTTGACCGCCAAAATCGTGTTGGACGTCCAGCGGAACGACTTTTCAATCATCGCGGGATCCTCGTTGGCAAAGTTGGTAAAGTACGGCGCGTGCGCGCTGATCTCTACGTCGTGCGCGGCCGCCTCTACCCGTATCTTTTCGGCCGTCGCGTCGCCCATAAAGTTGCCGCGGCCGAACGAATATTCAAACGCGTTCAGTCCGATCTCTTGCAGCCACGCCGGCGCCTCGTATGTGTGTTTACGACCTGTCCGGAAAAAAGTATCCGAATTGCCCGAAGGCCCGATTCTCAGCATCTTGTGTCACCACTCCATGTCGCTATGTATTTGCGCGCGCAGTTGCTCCGGCGAGTCGAATTTGCGGATCGACCGCAAAAACCGAATAAACTTGAGCGTCATCGTCTTTCCGTACAGATCGCCCGGCTCGCCGGCAACAAAGGTCTCGACCGAAAACCGCATGTCGCCGAATGTCGGTTTGTTGCCGACATTGGTGACCGACTTGAACGTTTTACCGTCGACGGTCGTGCGCGTCGCATACACGCCGCACGCCGGCGTCAACTTCCCTGACGGATACGCTAGGTTGGCCGTCGGAAAGCCGAACAAATGCCCTTCGCCGCGCCCGGCGACGACCGTACCCGTCATCGAAAACGGATCGACCAAAAACCGATTGGCTTTTTCCACGTCGCCGCATGAAAGTAGCCGCTTGACTTCGGTACTGGAGACGCGCTCGCCGTCCAATTCGATTTTATCGACGACCTCGAGCGCAACGCCCTTGGTCGCACAATACGTTTTTAAATATTCGCAGTCGCCCGCGCCGCCCGCACCGAACAGATAATCATACCCGCAGACAATGCCGCGAATCGAAAAGCGGTCGAACAATGCGTCGAGAAAGTCCTTGCGGTCGGTCGCCTTAAACGCTTTATCGAACCGCGCGGCCACCACGCACGCAATGCCGATCTGCTCCAAAATACGTTTTCTTTCGTCCAGCGTGTAAATCAGTTTGCCTGTCGCGTTAAACTGCTTATATGCATTGTTGCCGAACGTGAACAGCGCGGGCGTCGCGCCTGTTCGGTCGGCCAGAGCCACCACCCGCTCGATGATCTTACGGTGTCCGTAATGAACGCTGTCGAAGAATCCCAGTCCCAACACGATCGGCAGTTCCGACCGCGATTGAAAATCCAACGCAAGCATACTCTCACCTCAAATTGGTTTTGACGCCGACAAGCCCGTTTTCGTGCTTGCCCAGCCCGAACAGTTCGCCGCGACAGTACAGCGTGAACGGCTCATCCGGCGCGTCTATCGCAACGCGCACGCCGTTTGCGATTGACGCATACAACGGGTCGGGCGCGTCGACGCGCGGCAATTCGGCGAGTGCCGTCTCGACGGGAATGAGCGCGCGCGCACCTAACATCTCCAGTTGCGTTAGCGTCACCGCGTCATCGACGGTAAACGCGCCGCAGCGCGTCCGCTTGATTGCCGTCATCGTCGCCACCGTTCCGAGCATAGCCGCAACGTCGCGGCAAATACTGCGGATATACGTCCCGCTCGAACAATGGATTTCCACTTCTGCGGCCGGCGATCGAAAAGACAGCAGTTTAGCGCTATAAATCTCGACGCGCTTGGGCGTCAGTTGCGGGGTGAGCCCCTGTCGCGCCAACCGATAGGCACGTACCCCGCCGACGCTTTTTGCGCTGTAGGCCGGCGGCATTTGCTCGACCGCGCCGACCGACTTGGTTAGCGCGGTGCGCAGCGCGGCCTCTTCCGGGATCGGTCGCCCGTCCTCGATGACGGCGCCGTCGCCGTCAAGCGTATCGGTCGCGTAACCGAATGTGAACGTAGCGCGGTACACCTTGTCCTTATTTAAATAAAAATCGAACAGCCTCGTCGCCTTGCCCACGCCGATCAGCAAAACGCCCTCGCCTTGCGGGTCGAGCGTTCCCATATGGCCGACGGCGCGCTCACCCAAAATACGCCGCACCCGCGCCACGGCCGACGCGCTCGTCATGCCCGGCTCTTTATTGAGATTGAGAACGCCTTTCATCGCACGTTGCGCACAGCCCCCAACAAGCGTTCGACCGCGTTTTCGTAACTGTCTTTGACGATACAGCCGGCCGCCGCGGTATGCCCGCCGCCGCCGAACTGCGCGGCCACGGCCGCCACGTCGAACCCTTTCGAGCGCAAACTGACTTTATATTGATTGCCCTGCTCGGTCATGCAAATGCCGATTTCGGTCGTACCCAAATCCATTGCATAATCGATCAAGCCCTCGGTGTCCGATAACGCGCAACCCAATTCGTCGAGGTCGCTTTGTTGCACCGAAATCATGCACACGGCGTTATGCTCGAAAAACCGCATCGACTCGATCGCACGCGCGATCAGCCGTAAGCGATGATAAGGCTTGCTACGGTACAGCTTATTGACCAGCGCATTGGGTACGACGCCGTACTTTTCGACGAGGTCGGCCGCTACCTTAAATACGTGCGCGTCGGTGTTGGAGTGCATAAAGTTGCCGGTGTCGGTCGACAGCCCGCAGTACAGACAGACTGCGCTGACCTCGTCGAGTAAACCGCTTTTCTCCAGTTGTCCGTACAAAATTTCGCACGTTGACGAGGCCGACCGCACGTAGTTGTGCTTGGCATAACTGTCGTTGGTCTTGTGGTGGTCGATATTGACCGAATCGGCGCTGGATTCGATATATCCGCGAAACTTCCCCATGCGGAAAATGTCGCCGCAATCGACGGCGACGCAAAGCGGATATTTCTTTTCCAAATGCGTATTGATCGTTTCCGCGCCCGGTAAAAAGCGGTATGTCGCAGGTACTTCGTCGTCGCATACGACGTCGCACGGCACATGCAAGCGGTCGCAAACCGCTTTGACGGCGAGCGCTGCGCCCAACGTATCGCCGTCGGGTCGGATATGCGACACAACCAGGACGCGCGCGGCAGTCCGAAGGCTGTCAATGATCGTCATGCTGTTTGATGTCCTCTAAAATCGTGTTGATCTTTTCGCTGTATTCCATCGACTTGTCAAGCACAAACGTAAGTTGCGGCATGACGCGAAAATCTTTCAAGTCGGTCGACAGTTCGTGCCGAATAAAGCCGGCCGAATTTTTGAGCGCCTCGAAACTTTTTTCGACAGCCTCCGCACTTCCGTAGATGCTTACGATGACTTTCGCCGTCTTGAGGTCTTTGGCCGTGTCGACACCCACTACGCTGACCATACCGGTCAGATTGGGATTTTTGACGCGGTTGCGAATGATGTCGGCAACCACCCGTTGCAGTTCGGCGTTGACTCTTTCGATACGATGATTCAATTATTTCTCCTCTTCCAACAGATACGCCTCGATCTCGTCGTTCTCTTTGACGTCGTTGAAGTCCCCCAAATTGATACCGCACTCGAAGCCGGTCGCCATTTCCTTAACGTCCTCTTTAAAGTGTTTCAAGCCGGTGATCGTGCCGGTATGAATGACTTCGCCGTCGCGGTATACGCGGCACTTGGCGTTGCGTTGGATCTTGCCGTTTAACACATAGCTGCCCGCAACCGTGCCGGCGCCGGTGATCTTAAAGACGCTGCGCACCTGCGCGCGGCCGAGTACGACTTCGCGGTAGGTCGGCTCGACAAGCCCCTTCATGACGCGTTCGATGTCCTCGGTCGCCTCGTAAATGATCTTGTACAGCCGAATGTCGACCCCGTTCGCCTCCGCCATCGATTTGCTTTCGGTGTCGGGACGCACGTTAAAGCCGACAATGATCGCCTTGGAAACTTCGGCCAACATCAAGTCGGAGCGATTGATCGCGCCCACGCCGCCGTGTACGACATTGACGCGGACATTGTCGTCGGACAGACCCGTCAAAGCGTTCTTGAGCGCCTCGACCGAACCTTGCACGTCGGCCTTGACGACCAAGTTGAGTTCTGTCATCTTGCTCAAGTTCAGTTTACGCAGCGCGTCGTCGAACGAAGTTGTATGCACTTCGTTGGCCTTTTCGCTCTGGATCTTTGCCTGACGTTCGGAAATGACCTGACGCGCCATTTTTTCGTCGCTGACGGCGAACACGCTGTCGCCCGCGCCCGGCACCTCGTCGAATCCTAAAATGGAGATCGGCGTCGACGGCCCGGCCTCTTTGATCGCGCGCCCTTTGTCATCTGCCATCGCGCGCACTCGGCCGCCTGTCACGCCCGAAACGACATAATCGCCGACGTGCAACGTACCGTTCAACACAATCAGATTGGCGACAGGTCCCTTGCCCTTGTCGAGTTTGGCCTCGATGACCGAACATTTCGCTTGCCGTTTGGGGTTGGCCTTATAGCCGTTGTATTCGGCTAAGAACAAGATATTTTCGAGCAACTTATCGATGCCCTCGCCGTTCTTGGCCGAAATCGGCACCATCATCGTGTCGCCGCCCCATTCGGAGGCGACAAGTTCGTATTCGGTCAGCGCCTGCTTGATTTTTTCGGGGTTGGCGCCCGGCTTATCGATTTTATTGATGGCCACCAAAATCGGCACGTTGGCGGCTTTGGCGTGGTTAATCGCCTCGACCGTCTGCGGCATAACGCCGTCGTCGGCGGCGACGATCAGTACGGCTATGTCGGTCACTTGCGCGCCGCGCGCACGCATTTGCGTGAATGCCTCATGACCCGGCGTGTCGAGGAAAGTGATCTTTTCGCCCTTGACCGTTACCGAATAGGCGCCGATATGCTGCGTAATGCCGCCCGCCTCGCCGGCCGCGACCGTCGTATTGCGAATCGCGTCGAGTAACGACGTTTTGCCGTGGTCGACGTGGCCCATAACGGTGATGATCGGCGGACGCTTGACGAGATCCTTTTCGTCGTCGGCCTCTTCGTGGATCGCCTCGAGCAGTTCTTCCTTGGTCTGCTCTAATTTCAGTTCCAACTCGACTCCCAACTCGTTGGCGACCAGTTCCATCGTCGGGAAATCTACGACGCTGTTGATCGTCGTCATGATCCCGAGCGTCATCAGTTGTTTGATAATTTCCTGTGCCGTCTTGCCGATCTTTTCGCTCAAGATCTTGACCGTCAAGTTTTCGGTGGTGATAACGGCCTTATCGATTTTGATCGGCGCGAAAACGGGCTGTTCTTTGACCCGCTTATTCTTCAGCTTGCGCGTACCCATCCGCTCTTCGTCCATGTCCTGCGGAATGAACCCCTTGCGGATCAGGGTGCGCTTGCTCATCGACTTTTTATCGTCCGGCTTTTTGACGTCCTTACGCTTATCGAACGACTTGCGATCCTTGCCGGCGGTCGGCAATTCGATCTTCGGCATAGCGGGTCTCGCACCGGGCGTAAACGGACGTGCGCCGGGCGTAAACGGGCGCTGACCGTTCTGCGGCCGCGGCGGACGCGCGTTTTGCGGCGTGCGCGGCGTAGGCGTAGGCAACGCAACGCGCCCCTTAATATAGCTGGGCGTTTTGGAAACCGGATCGGCTGCAAACGAGCGCGTCCGCGTGACCGTTTCGACCGGCGGCTTTACCTCCGGCTTGGACGCGGGCGGCGCAGGCTGCGCGGCCTCGGGCGCGGGCGCTTTGGGCAACTCGTGCTTCTCCACCTCGGGGGCGGGCGCTAAAGGCTTTTCTTCTTTCGGCGCCTCTTTGGGTTTTAACGCCTCTTGTTCGGCCTTTTGCCGCTCGCGTAAAGCGCGCTCCTTTTCTTTTTGCGCATTTAAGAGGGTGTCGACCTTGCGTTTCAAGTCGCCGACATCTTGCAACAAACGGGAAACCTCGCCGCCCTGCGCGTTCATTGCGTTGAGCTGCTTGATATTTTCGAATTTGGTTTCTTTTTCGTTACCGTTCGTACCTGTGTTTACCAAAATCAATCCACCTCCGGGATCAGTATAAAATTCTCGTTTGCAAATCGGGTCATTGCTTTCGCCATTTGTTTGTTGGTGATACCGACGACCTTGACGCCCGGCTTATGCAAAGCCTCTTCGAGCGGTCGGACGCACCGTATCGCCGGGATCTTGCGATCCGCGGTTAGGCGCAGCAGCTTTTTCCGCGTGTTCTCCTGCAAATCGTCCGCAAACAGTACGAGATGCAAGCGGCTGCGGCTCAAGCCGGAAAGCGTATCGTATCCGAACGCCACTTTGCCTGCGCGCAGCGCAAACCCCAAAAGCGATTCAATCTTTTCGGGACTTGTAGGCATCCGCCAACTCCTCATAAACCTCGAGCGGGATCTCGCACTTGAAATTCCGATTGAGTAAGCGCTGTTTCATGCACTTGTCGATACAATCGGCATTGTCGCATACATATGCGCCGCGACCGCTCTTTTTGCCGGTAAAGTCGATCGAAAAGACACCTTCGGGAGAGCGCACGATCCGTATCAATTTTCGTTTGTCGATCATGTTCCGGCAAGCGATACACATTCTTTCGGGCGTCTTTCTCTCTTGCATCGTCCTTTACTCCAGTTCGCCCAAATCCTCGTCGAATACGTCGTCGGATAGCGGCGTTTCCTCTTCCGGCTCCGGCTCTTCGATGCTCTCGTTGGCGACCGTCAGCGACGAGTACGGCTTGACGTCGATCTTCCAGCCCGTAAGACGCGCGGCCAAACGCGCATTCTGTCCGTCGCGGCCGATCGCAAGGCTGAGCATGTCGTCGGTAACAACGACTTTTGCCGTCTTTTCGGCGTCGTTGACCTGTACCATGACCACTTTGGCCGGGCTGAGCGAGCGCGCAATAAACTCGAGAATGTCGGGACACCAAGGAATGATGTCGATCTTTTCGCCGCCGAGTTCCGACACGATCGCATTGACGCGCATACCGCGGTTGCCGACGCAAGCGCCGACCGCATCGATGTTCGACTCCTCGGTATAAACGGCCATTTTGGTGCGGTAACCGGCCTCGCGCACGATCGCTTTGATGACAACCAGACCGCCGGCGATTTCCGGCACTTCCAACTCAAATAGTCGCTTGACGAATCCGGCAATGGTACGCGAAACCATGATCTGCGGCCCGCGCTGGCCTTCCTTGATCTTTTTAACGTATACTTTGACTTTATCGCCGACAACGAATTTGTCGTTGGGCATCTGATCCTGCGGCAGCATGACCGCCTCGAGCTTGTTGATCTCGACATAGGCCGTGCCGTTCGCCTCGATACGGCGGATCACACCGGTAATGAGTTCGTCCTCTTTTTGGCTGAGTTCGCTGTATGCCATAGCGCCCTCGACCTCGCGCAACTTCTGCATGATGACCTGCTTGGCCGTTTGCGCCGCGATCCGCCCGAACTCCTTCGAGGAGATCTCTTCGCTGATGACGTCGCCTACCTTCGCTTTACGGCTGATGTAACGGGCATCCTCGAGACTGATCTGCGTATCCTTATCCTCGACTTGCTCGACAACGGTCTGATAGGCCAAAATTTTGATCGTGCTGCGCTCGGGTACCAGTTTGACTTGAATCGCCTTAGCCGTACCCGTATGCTTTTTATACGCGATGACGAGCGCGGTTTCCAGCGCCTCGATGAACGTATCTTTTTTGATCCGTTTCTCTTTTTCCAGTTCGTCCAGTGCTGCGAAAAAGTCCTTATTGACCATGTTGGTGTTTCCTCCGAATCGATTGTTTTTTAAGATTATTCAAACCGCACGAGCGGCCTTGTAAAAGCAATACGGTTGTCCTCGATCGTCAGCGTCTCGCCGGCGTCGGTTTCGATCACGACCGCATTATCCGTTTTCTGCTTGAGTACGCCCTCATAGAATTTCTTGCCTTTGAGCGGCGCATACAGTTTGATCTCCACCTCTCGGCCGTAATTCCGCTCGAAGTCGCGCTGTTTTTTAAACGGTCGGTCGAGGCCGGGAGACGAAATGTCGAGAATGTACGCCCCCTCGATCGGGTCAGCCTCGTCAAGAACGGGATTGACCGCGTTATGCACGGCCTCGCAGTCATCTAAGGATATGCCGCGCGGAATATCGATATAAATCGTCAAGTGCATACCTTCCGGCTTTTTGACGTATTCGATGTCGACGATCTCGTAGCCCATCGATTCGATGACCGGGCGTACCGCCCTATCGGTTTTTTCCACTACGCTTTCCATAGCCGAAAAGCTCCGCCTCCTTAACAGCATTTGAGAGCGGGCAAACTGCCCACTCTCAAAGCATAACCTATTTAAGCATTTCCATTATACCACGAACGCGCTTAGAATGCAAGCATTTTCACGCAATATAATTGGTAAGTTTTATAAAAATCTCGGCTGTTGCGATCGCATCGTAAATCGCGCGATGCGCGCCCTTGTTGACGACTTTGAAATATTCGGCCAGTTTTCCCAAATTAAATTTCTTCAGTTCGGGAATATACTTGCGCGCTAAGATCAGCGTATCCATGCGCTCGTTGTCGAAATAAATGTTCATCGCTTTGCCGAACGAGGCGATAAACCCGTAGTCGAACTGCACGTTTTGCCCCACCATGATCGTCTCATGCGAGAACTTGTAAAAATCGGGCAATACTTGATCGATCGTCGGTTGCCCCGCGACGTCCTCGTCGGTGATCGTCGTCAGCTTGGTGATTTCGGGCGGTATGGGAATTTGCGGGTCTATGTACGTCGAAAACTGTTCTTTGATCAAGCCGTCGACCACCTTGACCGCACCGATCTCGATGATCTTGTCGGACGTCGTTTTCAAACCCGTGGTCTCGATGTCGAACACGCAAAACGTTTTGCCCATCAAAAACGGCGACAGCTTTTGCTCTTCTTTGAACAGAGAATCCTGCTCGACAACGAAGTACGGCGACGGAAACACATATCTGTACTTGTCGTCTACTTTGCGGATAATGCGGTTGACGGTAAAATCGGTCGGCAGCGTGCAAAGCGAAATGTCGCGCACCATATAACTCATGCTGTCGGGACGGAACTTATCCACATCGAGATTGCCGCGGCAAACGACTTCTTTGCCGTCTTTCAACAGCCCCATCTGCTCGACCGTGCGCTTGTTTGGAAAATAAATGCAACTCATTTCGCCCGTAGGGTCTTGTAGCGTGAACTTGAAAAAGCACGGCACTTTGCCCGGCTGCGGGTTCTTTTTGTCGATCTTCTGCAAGCCGACGATCTTGCCGCAAACGACCAGCCCCTCTTTGGGGCGAATACAGTCCTCGATATAGGCCGCGCGCTCGTAAATAATCGGCCCGATAAAGTCCTCGACGTTCTGCGTGCGGATCGTGCGCCCCTCGTCGGGATTTTCATACACGCCCCCCTCGGACATATCCATCATCTGCTCGTACTCGTCGATACTGTCGACGACCGTTTCGCGCGTCTCCGGGACGATGGTCAGCCGAATGTCCTCGCAGTAGTTGTGGTACAAAAAACTGTCGATCGTCTTTTGCATGTCCTTGTTGACGCAGTAGTCGTATGCGGCCTCGGTCACGTGCAACGTAATGCGAATGACGGCGCCGTCAAAACATACTTCGATGTCGCGCTCCTCGAGCGAGCCGGCCAGCGACGGATAGTCAAACAGAAATTTGAACAGTCTGGTTTTAAAGAAATTTTCGTCGAAATGACTTTTGACGAGACGCACCGATACCGGTACGGCGACATTGCACGCCTTGGCGACGGCGTCCCGAATGCGCGGTTGCGCGGCGTGCACGTCCTTTTCGTAAGCCTCCGGGTACAGCAACACGACGGTGATCGTGCGCGCGCGGACTTCGGCCTCGGCATACGAAAGCCGCAGATAGGAAAACTCCTTCTGCGTCAATCTGTCGAATGCTTCCATCAGCGCACAGGTTTTCATGCGTACTCCTTCTTCGAGAGGTTTATCCGACCGTTTCTCCCGTCAACTCTTCGAGCATTTTTTTCAGTTCGGGTTCGATCTCTTCGGGCTTGACCGTCTTGACCGGAACGCCCTTTTTGAATATAACGGCCTTGTCTTTGCCGCCCGCTACGCCGACATCGGCCTCGCGCGCCTCGCCCGGTCCGTTGACCACGCAGCCCATCACGGCGACGGTCAGCGGCTTTGTGATACCGGCCGTCATGCGGCGCACCGCGTCGACCGTCCCCATCAGATCGTAGTGACAACGCGAACACGTCGGACAGGACACGATCTCCACGCCGTCCTCTAACTTTAACGCCCGCAAAATGGTATGCGCGGCGGCAGGTTCTTGTAACGGATCGCCGCTCAACGACACGCGCACCGTGTCGCCGATCCCGTCGGCCAGCAGCGCGCCGATCCCGATCGACGACTTGACCAGTCCATCCTCGTATGCGCCCGATTCGGTCACACCGACGTGCAACGGATAATCGCAACGCTCGTGCAAAATGCGGTATGTTTCGATCGTCGTGCGTACCGAACTGGACTTCGCCGACAATACGATTTGATCGAATCCCAGTTGCTCCAAAATCCGCGCCCGGCTGAGCGCGCTCTCGGCGAGCGCCTGCGCCGTCGGGCCGTACTTGTTAAGAAGTTCCTTTTCGAGCGAACCGCTGTTGACGCCGATCCGGATCGCCGTTTTGTTGGCTTTACAGGCGGCCGTCAGTCGCTCGACGTTCTCGCGGCTGCCGATATTGCCGGGGTTGAACCGAATTTTGGGGAATCCGATCTCGCTACAGGCGATCGCAAGTCGATAGTCGAATTGAATGTCGGCAACCAGCGGCACGCGCGTTGTTTGTAACAGCCGTTTGGCCGTCTCGACTTCCGTCTCGTCCGAAACGGCAAGGCGCACGATGTCGCAACCGCTTGCGCTAAGCGCCTCGATCTGCCGCAAGGTTGCGGTGTAGTCGGCTGTCGGCGTGTTGGTCATCGATTGTACCGTTATGCGGTTGCCGCCGCCGATCGTAAGCCCCCCTACCCGTACCGTTCTTGTCATAGCGTCCTCCCGTTTGTCTTATGTCGTGTTGTTGTCCCTGTCAAAGATTGCCGCAGTCGCTTACGCGCCCTCGCAATGACGGTTACGACCTGACGGCGTAGAGTGCGGCCGCAAAAGCGACAACAGATGGCGGCTGCGCGTAGGCGTGTAGTTCTTCCTACATGACTGGCGCGGTCGCCAAACGCAGTCGGCATACGGCGTACTATGCGTCGTCAGGTCAAAAAGCGGATAAAGTCGAGGATAACCACCACCCCCAGTAGCAGGAGCAGGCCGACTGTGTGTATCGTGTTTTCGATCTTCGGATTGATCGGCTTGCCTCGGATCCACTCGACGACGGTAAAGACGACTTTGGAGCCGTCGAGCGCAGGAATCGGCAGCAGATTGAAAATGCCCAAGTTACTGGCGATAAACGGCAGCAATATCAAAATATTGCGCCAGTTGCTTTTGGCCAGATCCGCCATCATGGTTATCGTGCCGGCCGGCCCCGATAGGTCGGTAATGGCCGCTTTCCCGGTGAACAACTGTCCGAACGAACTGAGTACCAGCCAGGACAGTTTGAACGTATACGGCACGCAATAGGTAAACGCATGGCCGACGCCGGCGTACCGATATTGCTGTAAGGTCGCAAAACCGAATCCGACGTAATCGAGTTGCTCGACCGTGCCGTCCTCTTTTTCCGTTTCGGCTTTGATCTGCTTTTTGGTAACAACAACATCGACCGTTTCGCCGTTACGCTCGACCGTCAGCGTCACGCTGTCCCCGAGTGATAACCCCTTGACCAAATCGTCATACGAGTGCATGGCCGTGATCTTGCGGCCGTCCACCGCGCGGATCACATCGCCTTTTTGCACGGCGTTGTAAACGACGCCCGTTTCGTCAACGTAGGCCGCCTCGACGGTCGGCACGGCAACGCCGATCGCCAAAATAAAGATAAACGAAAAGATCACCGCCGACAGCAGATTGGCCAACCCGCCGGACACCAGCACTATGATGCGTTTCCACGGCTTTTCTTCGGTAAACGACCGCGACGGCGGCGCGGTCTCCGTTGTTTCGAGGGGTTGCACCGCCGCTTCGTCCGCGACTTCCTCGAATACTTCGGCGTTCTGCCGATTGGTAGCCGCGTTTTCCAGACCGCTCTCCCCTTCGAACGCGCAGAACCCGCCCAGCGGAATCAGCCGCAAAGAGATCACTTCGCCGTTCTTTTTCTTTTTGGAAAGCAGTTTGGGGCCGAAGCCGACCGAAAATTCGTTGATCTTGAACTTGAGAATTTTGCCGGCAATATAGTGTCCCAGCTCGTGTATGACGATCATCACCAGCAAAATGACGAGCGCCAGCAAGATATACAAAAACGTTTTCATGTTTGCTCCCTAACGATAATCTCTCATTAGTTTTCCGACGATCTCATCGTAGGTATTTAAAATATCCTGTAGTGTGGGCTTTTCGATCACCGACAAGGTCGATAAAACGCCCTTTACTATTTCGTATATGTCGCAAAATCCGATTTTATGCTTTAAAAAGAGGCCGACGGCCGCCTCGTTGGCCGCATTCAAAGCGCACGGCGCGTTGCCGCCGATCCGCAAACTTTCGCGCGCAAGCGCCGGCATCGGAAAGTTTTTTTCGTCGGGCGCGTGAAAGGTCAGCGGTTTTGAAAAATCGAAAGTCGGCGTTCCCGACGGTAAACGCTCCGGATACGTCAGCGCCAACTGGATCGGAATGTCCATGGTCGGCGGCGACATCTGCGCGGCGATCGTGCCGTCCTCGAACGCCACCATCGAATGAATGACGCTTTCTCTGTGAATGACGTATTCGATTCGATCGGTATGAAACAGGTGCGCCGCCTCGATGATCTCCAAACCTTTGTTCATCATCGTCGCGCTGTCGACGCTGATCTTGGCGCCCATGTTCCAGTTCGGGTGCTTGACGGCCTCTTCGGGCGTAATGTTTTTGAGACTGTCGCGCGTTCGCCCGAAGAACGGGCCGCCCGACGCCGTCAAAATAATTTTTTGAAACCGCTTGCCGAACGACAGGCACTGCCACACCGCCGAATGCTCGCTGTCGATCGGCAAAATATCGACGCCGGCCGCTTTCGCTGCGTCCATCACCAGAGAGCCGCCGGCAACCAGCGACTCTTTGTTGGCAAGCGCGATCGTCTTGCCCGCGCGGATCGCGGCTAACACCGCTTTCAAGCCGCACATGCCGACCACCGATACGACGACGGTATCGACGTCGTCGCGCGTGGCCGCCTCTTCGAGCGCCTCCGCCCCATACGCAACGGGTACCGCGCAGTCTATTGCTTGCGTCGAGCCGGTCAAGCCGACAAACGACGGTTTAAATTCGGCCGCTTGCGCGCACAGTAGATCGGCGCCGGTATGCGCCGTCAGCGCCGCAACGGAAAATCGGTCGGGGTATCTGCGAACCACGTCCAAAACCTGCCGACCGATCGAGCCTGTACTTCCGAGAATTGCCAAACGTTTCATAGCATACTTAACACGATCATGTAGATATAGATAAAGACGCCGTTGACGATCATGCCGTCGATACGGTCCATAATGCCGCCGTGACCGGGCAGAATGGTTCCGAAATCTTTGATACCGCACAGCCGTTTCAAGTACGACGCGATCAAATCGCCCAACTGCGTAAAGATCGAACCGCCCAACCCGATCAACAAATAGTGCAGAATGTTGGTGACTGTCGACGCACCCAGCGGATTAACTTTGAACAGATCGAACAGCGAAAACAGCAGTACGATCGCGCCGCCGGCCATACCGCCGAGCAGCCCGCCGATCGCGCCCGAAATGGTTTTATTCGGGCTGATCTTCGGACACAGTTTCGGCCCGCGAATGCTGATGCCCACCAAGTAGGCAAAGGTGTCGGTCATGGTAGAGACCAAGAACAGCAACAAAATCGCCGCGTATTGGTAGTATTCGCCCACATAGTTGAGACCCAGCATATAGATCAAAAGCGATACCGGGTAAATCAATACCAAAATCGTACTGGTCACATTCCGAAGCGTCATCACTTTGCTGGCAATATTACAGATGACACAGACCAAAAACGCAACCGCCAACACGCCGAAATAGGCTGTCACGCCCGCGCCGCCCCCGACGAACGTATTGACCAAGATCAAGCACAGATAGCCGACGAGAATATCGGCGACGATCAGCAGATCGATCGGCTTGCCGTATTTGTCGCCGATCGCGCGGCTGACTTCGAGGCCGGCGAGGATCATCAACAGCACGGTAAAGATGTCGAAAAATACAGGGTGTACCAAAATCGTGAGGAGCAGCGTACCCACGTAAACGACAGCGATTATGATTGCCGTAAGCAGTCTCTTTTTCATGTCAAACCTTACCGTAGCGTCTGTTTCGTTTGGCGTATTCCGTCAACAAGGCTTTCAGTTCGGCGGTATCGAAGTCCGGCCAAAGTGTGTCGCTAAAAAACAATTCGGAATATGCCGCCTGATACAGCATAAAATTACTCAGTCTTTTCTCTCCGCCCGTGCGCACGATCAGATCCGGGTCGGGAATGTCCGCCGTATACAGCCGTTTTGCAAACGCCTCGGGCGTCGCGTCGCCCGCTTGTACACACTGCGCGGCCGCGCGCAAAATCTCGTCACGCGCGCCGTAGTTCAAGCCGATATTAAGGGTGCCGCTACGCCCTGCCGCGCTTTTTTCTTTCACGCGCTGCAAGATCTCTTGAATGTCTTGCGGAAAGTATTGCAAATCGCCCATAAACACCACGCGTGCGCCGCGGGCGATGATGTCGGCCATCAGCTCCTCGAGCCGCGTCCGTATCAAATGGAACAGCCCGTCCACTTCTTCTTGCGGACGCGCCTTGTTCTCTGTCGAAAATGCGTAGACGGACATATAGGAAATACCGGCGTCGAACACGTCAAGCGCGATCCGCCGCATAGTTTCCACGCCGACCTTATGGCCGTAGCTACGCGGCATCAAGCGCTTTTTCGCCCAACGCCCGTTGCCGTCCATAATAAAAGCGATATGCGTCGGAATACGGGACGGCCACTCAGATTTCAAGGATCTCGGCTTCCTTTGCTTTGAGAATTTTCTCAACGTCCTCGATCGTTTTGTCGAGCGTTTTCTGAATGTCCTTTTCGAGCGACGCCTGCTCGTCCTCTGTAATGATGTTGTCCTTTTTCAAGCGTTTCATAACTTCGATGACGTCGCGGCGCTCGTTACGCAGTACGACCTTGGTATCTTCCGCGGTCTTTTTGATCTGCTTGGTCAAGTCTTTTCTGCGCTCTTCGGTAAGTTGCGGGAACACAAGCCGAATGATCTTGCCGTCGTCGCTGGGATTGATGCCGATATCCGATGCGGCGATCGCTTTCGAGACCTCTTTGACCATGCTGACATCCCAAAGCGCAATGGTGAGAATACGCGCCTCGGGGACGGCGATATTGGCCATTTGGTTAAGCGGCGTCGGCGTACCGTAGTAATCGACGACGATCTTATTGAGGATCTGCGGATTGGCGCGACCGGCGCGAACAGCCAACATTTCGCTCTTGAAATGCTCGACCGCTTTACCTAGACGCGTCTCGTATTTATCGTATTCTTCTTTGACTTGCGGATTGTAGTTGCCCATAGCAATCTCCTTGGATTCGGTTATACTTTATTATATCAAAATACCTGCGTAAAGACAACCGTTTTATCGCTATTTTGTGATGATTGTGCCGATTTTCTCGCCCTTAGCCGCCTGAATCAAGCCGTTGGGGCTGTTGAGCGCGAACGCGACGATCGGAATTTCGTTTTCCATGCACATTGTGACCGACGTCATATCCATCACACTCAGCTTTTGATTGATGACGTCCATATAGGTCAACCGGTCGTATTTGACCGCCTTGGGATTCTTGCGCGGGTCGTCGCTATATATGCCGTCTACGTTTTTCGCCATCAGCAACACGTCGGCCTTGATCTCGGCCGCGCGCAATGCCGCGCCCGAATCGGTCGAAAAATACGGGTTGCCCGTGCCGCAAGCAAAGATGACGATACGGCCGCACTCGAAGTGCCGAAGCGCCTTGCGCAAGATAAACGGTTCGGCAACGGCGGGAATGCTCAAAGCGGTCTGCACGCGCGTCGGAATGCCCTTCTTCTCGATTGCGTCCTGCAAGGCAAGCGCGTTCATGATCGTCGCAAGCATTCCCATATGGTCGGCGGTCACGCGATCCATATCGGTGCCTTGCCGTCCGCGCCAGAAATTGCCGCCGCCTACGACAATAGCGATCTCCATGCCCGCCTTGTGCAACTGCGCCAACTGGTCGACCACATGGTTGACCATAGCCGGATCGATACCCGATCTGCCGTCACCGGCCAAGGCTTCCCCGCTCAATTTCAAAAGTACCCGTTTATACATGATTTCCCTCCGTAGATAGTTTTCAATCCGTCGACATGTTAAAGTCGTCTCGAACTTTCGCGCATAAAAAATCGGACACAGCAACGCGCTCAACCGCATTGCCGTGTCCGAACGAGCCGTTTTAGGCTCCTTGTTGTATTTTTGCCACTTCTTCGGCCAAATTGTCGACCTTCTTTTCCAGTCCCTCGCCCATCACCAAGCGCTCGAACCGCTTGACGGTCAAGGTCGCACCGCACTGCTTGCCGGCATCGGCCAAAGCCTGTGCAACCGTGATCGAAGTATCCTTGAGATATTCTTGATCGAGCAAGCAGATCTCTTTAAAGAACTTTTTGATACGCCCTGCGACCATTTTCTCGGCCACCGCTGCCGGCTTGCCCTCGTTCATCGCCTGCGCCTTAAGGATCTCTTTCTCGTGCGCAACCTCGTCGGCCGGCACTTCCTGCTCGCAAACATATTTGGGCGAGAACGCCGCAATGTGCATAGCCACGTCGTGACAAACCGCTTTAAAAGCCTCGTTATTCCCCAGCTCCTTATCGGTTGCAACTTCCAACATGACGCCGATCTTGCCGCCCATGTGGATATAGGTTTCGATACGGCCGCATTTGGTCTCGTAACGGGCGAAACGGCGCAATGCCAACTTCTCGCCGATCTTAGCCGTCGCCGCGTTGATGAGGTCGGTCACGGTGTCCTTGCTGTCGTACTTGGCCGCAAGCAACGCCTCGTTGTCTTTCGGGTTGTTGATAACAACCGCTTCGGCCGTTTTGACCGCCAAATCGGCGAACACGTCGCTTTTGGCAACAAAGTCCGATTCGCAGTTGATCTCGGCCAGCGCGCCGGTCTTGCCGTCGGCTGCTACGAACGAGAACACAACGCCCTCGGACGCAATGCGGGACGCCTTTTTGGCGGCGACGCTGACGCCGCGCTCCCGTAAAAGCTCGGCCGCCTTTTCCATATTACCGTCGGCTTCGGTCAACGCTCTTTTGCAGTCCATCATACCGGCGCCGGTTTGCTCTCTCAAATTTGCTACGTCTTTCGCTGTGAATGCCATGTTATTCGTTCTCCTTAACTTATGCGTTTTCGGTTTGCTCGACAACTGCGGGTTGCGCGGCAGCTTGTTCGGCTGCGGCAGCCTCTTTTTCCGCCGCGGCAGCGGCTTCCATCTGCTTGCGGGCAGCAAGTCCTTCCTCGCCCTCGCGCGCCTCGATGACCGCGTCGGCCATAGCGCCGGCGATCAATTTGATCGCGCGGATGGCGTCGTCGTTACCGGGAATGATATAATCGACTTCGTCGGGATCGCAGTTGGTATCGACAATGCCGACAATGGGAATACGCAAACTGCGCGCTTCGGCAACCGCCAAATGCTCTTTCTTCGGGTCGACAACGAACAGCGCGCCCGGCAACGTGCGCATATCTTTAATGCCGCCCAAGTTCTCTTCCAGCTTGTCCCGTTCGGCCTTGAGCTTGATAACTTCTTTCTTCGGCAACACGTTAAACTCGTTCATCTTTTCCATCTGATTGAGTTTGTTGAGCCGATCGATACGCGAACGAATGGTCGTGAAGTTGGTCAGCGTGCCGCCGAGCCAACGCGACTTCATATAATACATGCCGCACTTTTGCGCAGCCTCTGCAATCGCCTCTTGCGCTTGCTTTTTGGTGCCGACGAACAGAATCGACTTGCCCGAAAGCGCGATGTCCTTGATGAACGCATAGGCTTCGTCGATCAGCGTGACGGTCTTTTCGAGATTGATGATATAAATATCGTTTCTCGCCGTGTAGATGTACTTCTTCATTTTCGGATTCCACTTTCTGGTGGGATGTCCGAAATGAACGCCCGCTTCGAGCAGCTGTTTCATCGAAACTACATTGTTTGCCATGATAAAAAACCTCCTGTTTATACCTCCCCGCCGCGTTTGATCGACCCCAACGGCACGGCATGAAAAAATTTACCGTTCCGCAACAGTGGGTCGCCGCAATGCGGGTGCGAAATTAAACCTAAAAGATTATAGCATATCTTTACACGGAATGCAACCGTTTTGCGCCCTTTTGTCGATACGAATTTTGCGCTTTACACATCCGCGGGCATCGTTTTCTCCCCGTCGTGCGGCATAGCGACGAGCTTGTGTCTGCTCGCGCGCTCGATCGAAAGCAATACCGTTTCTAGGATCGCGCCTATCCATAGCACGCCGATCAAGGCGAAAAACATCCAACGCGTTGCGAGCGTCACCAAACAGAGTATCAACCCCCAAAAGGGAATCAAGAATGCGATCGCCGAAGCGGCAACGATGCGTGTCGTCGAGCCGAAAGCGACCAAAACGCCGACGAATACCGCAATGTGCCGTATGATCGCAACGCCGACGGCGATATTGTACCGCCCAAAACGCGCCGCGATCCATTCGCCGACGTAGCCGATCGCAAAGCTAAGCAGTACGACAACGGGAACATAGACGGGACGGACGAGCAACGGGTCGGTCTCATACCGATAATAGCCGCAAAACAGCAAAGCCGCGACGACGATACAGACACCGATCGGTACTATGTAATTATACGGTTTTCGCATGAAAAAGCGCCTCGGAAAAAGCGACGAAATTTCTTCGCCGCTATGTCTAGATATTATTCTTCGTGCTTGCAATCTTCGCAGTCGCAATGGTGATGTTCGCATTCTCCGTCGCCGCAGTCGCAACCGCACTCACAGTCGGCCACCGCGCGCAAATACTCTTCGAACACCGCTTCGAGAACAGCCTCGTCCTCGACGGGAACGAACAGATCAGACTCTCCGTCCGGTTGTTCGACCAGCTTGAAAATCAGCGCCTCGTCCTCCTCCAAACCGTCCATCGGCTTGACCGGTTGCAGCAATGCGTAATACTCTTCTTCGTACTCCACACACGCGACCTCGTGGAAGTCGACGGGTTGATCCTTATCGTCGTACAGCGTGATGACTTCTTCGTCGATCAATTCGACATTTTCGTTACTCATAACCGTTTCACTCCTATTGAATTTTACATTTTACCGTTTTTGCGAATCGAGATACGCTTGCAAAATCAGTTGCGCGCTCAGCTTGTCGATCAGCCCGCTTTTGCGGTCGGCACGGCGCACGCCGCCCTCGATCAGCACGCTTTCGGCCTCGATCGACGTCAGACGCTCGTCCTGATAGATGACGGGAATGCCTGTCACCCGCTCGAGTACGCGACCGAACGCCCGCGTTTTCGAGGCGCGCTCGCCCTCGGTGCCGTCCATGTTGCGCGGCAGTCCCACAACGATCAAATCGAAACCTGCGGCCGCTTGCGCCACGCGGTCGACCGCCTGTCTCATACTGCCGTGCTC
Source organism: Clostridia bacterium (assembly GCA_022791055.1). GTDB lineage: Bacteria > Bacillota > Clostridia > Christensenellales > Pumilibacteraceae > HGM11386. The sequence continues at coordinate 51,224 of JAAVYI010000018.1, forward strand.
GAACGTACATAGCCCCGTGGCAATGATGCCGCTGTCGGACGACGCAAGGCCGACACGCCTGTCTCCGTAATCTACGCTCAAGTATCTCACAATTATCATTATACCATGTCGGCGGCCGTTTGAACAGCGTTTTGACGTGTCTTTTTCAAAATTGTTATCGAAAAAGCCGGAAATCCCTTTTTCGGATTCCCGGCTTGTCGAACGCACAGGGCTTTTTTAAGCCTGTTGCTGCGTATCCTGTCCCGCCATTTCGGTGATCTTGCATTTAATGGCGTCCTCGGCCTCATTGACTTTTTGCACGACGGCGCGGTTTTTGGACGCAATGACCATTCCCATCACCGTGCCGACCGTCAAGCCGATCAACAAACTGTTGCGCATACGATATACCTCCGTTACAACGTTATTTTGCGTCGCAAACGGTATTTTTATGCGCAGACTGTATCGGTTTTACGCCTGCTTGGCCTTGTAGTTTTGCAAATAATCGTTGACGGCCGCCTTGATCGCCTCTTCGGCCAACACCGAACAGTGCAGCTTTTGCGCCGGCAGTCCGCCCAGTTCTTCGACGACTTGCGCGTTGGTAATCTTCAGCGCCTCGTCGACCGTCTTGCCCTTGATCATCTCGGTCGCGACCGAACTGGTGGCGATTGCCGCCGTGCAACCGAACGTCTGGAACGAAACGTCTTTGATAATGTTGTCCTCGATGACCATGAATATCTTCATGATGTCGCCGCAGGTCGCGTTGCCGACCTGTCCGACCGCGTTGGCGTTCTCCAGCTCGCCGACGTTCTTGGGATTTCTGAACTCCTCGATGACTTTCTCGTTATACATACTTTTGTCCTCCTTTGATCTCCGCAAACAGCGGCGACATTGCCCGTAAATTTTCTATGATCGCTACCAGCTTTTCAACCGTGTAATCAACGTCCTCTTGCGTCGTATCCTTGCCGAAGGTAAACCGGATCGAGCCGTGCGCTTTCTCTTCGGGCAAGCCGATCGCCAGCAGCACGTGCGACGGGTCGAGACTGCCCGACGAGCAAGCCGACCCCGACGAGCAAGCGATCCCCTCTAAGTCGAGCCGCATCAAGATCGACTCACCCTCGACGTACTCGAAACTGAAGTTGGCGTTTGCCGGCGTGCGACGAATGCGGTCGCCGTTGTAGATAACGTGCGGAATGCGCCGCTCGACCGCCTCGACAAACCGGTCGCGCATGGCGGCGATATGCCGGGCGTTTTTGTCGAGATTGTTAAGCGCTTTTTCGAGCGCCGCCGCCAACCCTACGACAGCCGGCACATTGGTCGTTCCGCCGCGCCGCGTCCGTTCCTGATGTCCGCCGGCGATCAGCCGATCGGGCTTGACGCCGCTCTTGACGTACAGCACGCCGATGCCCTTCGGTCCGTAAAATTTGTGTCCGGAGAACGACAGCAGGTCGACGTTCAGTTCATGTATATCGACGGGGATCGCGCCGACGGCTTGTACAGCGTCGGTATGAAACAGCGCGCCGTGCTTGTGCGCGATCTCGGCCAGTTCCCGAATCGGCTGTATTGTACCGATCTCGTTGTTGACGAGCATGACCGATACGATCGAGGTCGGTTTATCGAGCGCTTTCTCCAATGTCTCCGGCCGAATGATCCCGTCCCCGTCGGGCTGCAAATACACGACGTCGAATCCCTCGTCCTCCAACTGCTTGGCCGACCCCAACAGCGCGGCATGTTCGACGCCGCTGACGATGACGCGCGCGCCCTTGTTGCGATATGCACGCGCGGCGCCTTTGAGCGCCCAGTTGTCGGCCTCGGTGCCGCCCGACGTGAAATAAATTTCGGTCGGCTTGACGCGCAATAAATCGGCGATCTTGCGCCGCGCCGCGTCGACGGCAACGCCGCCCTCTTGCCCGAATCCGTGCATACTGTTGGCATTGCCGAACTTTTCGGTAAAGTACGGCAACATCGTTTGCAGCACTTCGGGGTCGACCGGCGTGGTCGCCGCATAGTCTAAATATATCCGTTTCATTGTAAACTCCTTACGCAATTATATCTTTTATGCGCTTTAAACGCAACGATAGTCGTCAATCATATCCTTCAATGTGATCGCCGACAGCGTGCGGTTAATCGTGTCGCTTAAAGTCGAAAAAATGCGCTTGTTCGGGCAGTACGCGTCTTGACACGCGTCGTTGCAAGCGTCCATATCGAATCCGTCGCCCAATGCGTCCAAAATTTCCGCGATGTTGATCTGCGACGGATCACGCGACAGGCTGTAACCGCCGTTTGCGCCGCGTTCGGCCTGAATGACGCCGCCTTTTTTGAGCATGGACAGCAACTGCTCCAAATATTTGCCGCTGTGGCCGGTGCGCTTGGACAACTGCGGCAGCGACTGACTGCCGCCCACGCCCAACAGAAAGCACACTTTTAAACCGTAGCGGGCGCGTGTCGACAGTTTCATGCCGTGCCTACCTCCCGCGCGGCGGACGCAAATAGCCCGCAAACGCTTTCAAACCCTAGTATTTTACTAGGGTATTTAAAGTATACTACACGGCGCACAGCTTGTCAAGCGCTGTACATATTTTCGACGAAAAAAAGCTCCGTCGGTTTTATCACCGTCGAAGCTCTTGTTCTTCAAATTTCGCTACGGGTCGCGCCCGTGCAATGAATCAAATGTTTTCAGTCGTTGACACTGTCGGCGTACAGAGGAAACTTTTCGCAAAGCGCGGCGACCTGCTTTTTTACGGCGGGCAAGGCCGCTTCTTTTTCGTGAATGACCTTGGCGATACAATCGGCAATGACCTGCATTTCCTTTTCGCCCATGCCGCGCGTCGTGACCGACGGCGTGCCGACGCGAATGCCGCTTGTGACAAACGGCGACTGCGGATCGTTGGGTACAGCGTTCTTATTGACGGTCACGCGACACTCGTCGAGCAAATGCTCCAACTCCTTGCCGGTGATGTTGTTCTTGATCAACTTGACCAGCATCAAATGATTGTCGGTGCCGCCCGACACCATGTCGATGTCGTTGGCTTTTAACGCGGCGGCCATCGCCTTTGCGTTCAGTACGACTTGGTGCTGATAGGCCTTAAACGACGGCTCGAGCGCCTCTTTGAACGCAACGGCTTTTGCGGCGATGACGTGCATCAGCGGGCCGCCCTGCGTACCCGGGAAAACCGCTTTATCGATCTGTTTGCCGAGCGCCTCTTTGCACATGATCATGCCGCCGCGCGGGCCGCGCAACGTCTTATGCGTCGTCGTGGTGACAACGTCGGCATACGGCACGGGACTGGGATGCTCGCCGGCAATGACAAGGCCGGCAATGTGCGCAATGTCGACCATAAAATAAGCGCCCACCTTGTCGGCGATCTCGCGGAACCGTTTGAAGTCGATGACGCGCGGATATGCGCTCGCGCCCGCCAAAATCAGTTTGGGCTTGTGGGTAAGCGCCAAACGCTCGACTTCGTCATAGTCGATCGTTTCGGTGTCGTCGGCCAAGCCATACGGCACGATATTGAAATATTTGCCCGAATAGTTGACCGGGCTGCCGTGCGTCAAATGTCCGCCGTGCGCCAGGCTCATGCCCAACACGGTGTCGCCGGGATTTAAGAGCGCAAAGAACGTGGCGAAGTTGGCGTTCGCGCCGCTGTGGGGTTGGACGTTGACGTACTCGCAACCGAACAACGCTTTGGCACGCTCGCGCGCCAGTTCTTCCACCTCGTCGACGTACACGCAACCGCCGTAGTACCGTTTTCCGGGATAGCCTTCGGCGTACTTGTTGGTCAGGTGCGACCCCATGGCCGCCATGACCGCCGGGCTGACGAAGTTCTCGCTGGCGATCAGCTCGATATTGTCGCGTTGGCGCGGCAACTCGCGGCGCATCGAGGCGGCGACTTCGGGATCGGCTTGTTCAATCAGTTTCAGATCTATCATGTTGTTCTCCTTTTTGCGCACGTTCTGTAATAACGGGCATGAATTTTCTTTGGCGGCGGTACAGCTTATCGACCGCGTACAGGACGAGAAAGCCGACCGTCAAAAAACCGACGATCGCGACCGCCTGCGCCCACCCCGGCCAGTTGCGGCTGATGACGACGGCGACAAGCGCCAGTACGATCGGAATGACGAATAGAAACAGCGGCGCGAGCTGTATCTGCTTTTCGGGCATAACGACGGTTACACGGTCGCCCGCCGCGCATTCTGCGTCCTTGATGGCCGGTATGCGAATCGAACTTCTTTTATTGAACGCGCAAGCGTTGCAACCGTCGCACTTAGGCGTGCGCACCAGTTCGACGACCGCCGTTTTGCCGCAGTCTTTTATCACGGTACACGTTTCGATTATCGGCATAGTAAGTCTCGAATGACCTCCCCTGCCAGTTTGGCGCCCATGACGGCCGGCGGATAGCTGACGCTCGATCCCGGCGCCGAAAGCGGCGGCAATGCGGAACAAACGACCTTTAATCGGTCGATCCCAGCCTCCCGCAACCGCTTGCGCATGGCTTTGGCCAGTCCGTCGTAACTGGTCTCGTAAATATCCCGAACCGAAAATTCGTCGTCCAGTCGACTGCCCGCGCCCATCGCCGAAACGACGGGAATACCGCGGCGCTTGCACTCGCAAATCAGCAACACTTTGTCGGCTACGCTGTCGATGGCGTCGACGACGTAATCGTAGTGTCGGTCGAACACCGTTTCGCACGTCGCGGCGTCGAATCGAAATGGGAGCGCACGAACCGAGCAAGCGGGATCGATCTGCGCGGCGCGTTCGGCGGCTACTTCGACTTTCGGCCGTCCCACCGTCGAGACGAGCGCCAACAACTGGCGGTTGAGATTGCTCTCCTCGAAGCGGTCGCCGTCGACAACGGTCAGCGCGCCGATCCCGCCGCGCACGAGCGTTTCAAACGCATAGCCGCCCACCCCGCCGACGCCGACCAGAAGAACCGACGCTTTCGACAGCGGCGTCATGTCACCGATCAGTTGTTCGGTACGGTCAAACCTTGACATCGGTTTTGAGCGACAGTTCCTTGAGCTGTTTCGGCTCGACGGCGCTCGGCGCTTGCGTCATGAGGTCGGACGCATTTTGCACTTTGGGGAACGCGATGACGTCCTTGATGTTCTCTGTACCCGTCAGCAACATGACCAAACGATCGAGGCCGAATGCCAATCCGCCGTGCGGCGGTGTGCCGTATTTGAACGCGCCGACGAAGTAGCCGAACTGCTCCTCGATACGCTCGTCGGAAAAGCCGAGCGCGTTGAACATGCGTTTTTGCACATCGCCCGAATGGATACGGATACTGCCGCCGCCCGCCTCTTGGCCGTTGATAACAAGGTCATACGCCATGGCGCGCACCTTGGCCGGGTCGGTCTCGAGCATATCGAGATCCTCGACCTTCGGCATGGTGAACGGGTGATGCATGGCGACGTACCGCTTTTCTTCGGCGCTGTACTCGAACTGCGGGAAGTCGGTCACCCACAGCAGATCGTATTTCGATTTGTCGATCAAATTGCCTTTTTCGGCCAGGTGCAACCGCAACGCGCCCAGCGAGGCAAACACAATGTCGTTGGTGTCGGCGCAGAAGAACAGAATATCGCCCGGCTTGGCATCGGCGCGTTCCAACAACTTTTTGACCGTATCTTCGGACATGAATTTGGTAATGACCGACTGGATCTCGTTTTCCTTGATCGCGATCCAGGCCAACCCTTTTGCTTTATAGGTCTTGACGAAATCGGTCAAATGGTCGATGTCGCGGCGCGAAAGAATGGGATCTGCCCCGCCGACAAAGCCCTTTGCGTTGATCATACGCACGCTGCCGCCCTTTTTGACCGCGCCCTCGAACACTTGAAAGCCGCAGGTCGCCGCCAAATCGGACACGTCGACGATCTCCAAGCCGAAACGGGTGTCGGGCTTGTCCGACCCGAATCGCGCCATCGCCTCGGAATACGGCATACGGCGCAGTTTGCCGCCGATGTCGATCCCCTTGCACTCTTTGAAGATCTCGCGGATCATGTCCTCGGCGATCTCCATAACTTGCTCCTCGTTGTCGACAAACGACATTTCGAGGTCGATCTGCGTAAACTCCGGCTGCCGATTGGCGCGCAGATCCTCGTCGCGGAAACAGCGCGCGATCTGATAATACCGATCGAAACCGCCGATCATCAACAACTGTTTATACTGTTGCGGCGACTGCGGCAAGGCGTAGAACGCGCCCGGGTGTACGCGACTGGGTACCAAATAGTCGCGCGCGCCTTCGGGCGTCGACTTGCCCAAAAACGGCGTTTCGATCTCCAAAAATCCGTGGCGGTCGAGATAGTTGCGCGCCACCGAACTGATTTTGCTGCGCATGGCCATGGTCTGTTGCAAGGCCGGCGTGCGCAACTCCAGATAGCGGTACTTTAGGCGCACCGACTCGTTGACGCCGGCAGAAGTCTCGTCGATCGCAAACGGCGGCGTCTCGGCGTCGGACAGCACTTTCAGCTTTTTGGCGAGCAGCTCGACCGTGCCGGTAGCGAGCTTCGGGTTAACCGTCTCCGCGCTGCGCGCGCGCAGTTTGCCCTCGATCGCCAACACGTATTCGCTGCGGATCCCCTCCGCTTTGGCGAAATCTTCGGCGCCGATGCTCGACGCATCGAACACGACCTGCAAAATGCCGGTGCGGTCGCGCAAGTCGACGAAAATCAAGCCGCCGAAATCGCGGCGTTTCGCCGCCCACCCCATGACCGTAAGCGTCTTGCCGATCTCTTTTTCGCTTACCTCGGCGCAGTAGTTGCTGCGCGTCATTGTTCCCAAAAACTCTGCCATTTGTTTATGCTCCCTCGAAATAATCGGATAGTAAATCTATATTGCATTCGGTCTCAACTCCGTCGGCCATGCGCTTAACCCGCACACGCCCCGACTGCAACTCGCTTTCGCCGATGACGATCACGTGCTTTGCGCCCAGTTTGTCGGCGTATTTGAACTGCGCCTTAACGGAACGCCCCATAAAATCGGTGTCCGCGCTCACGCCGCGCGTACGCAACTGACGCACGACTTGCAAACATGCTTTGCGCGCGGCGTCCGACTGCGGCGCTACGTATACTTCGGTCGCCGGGATCGGAATTTGCACGCCGATCGCGTCCATAAGCAGCAGCAGTCGTTCCAACCCCAACCCGAACCCGACGCACGGCGTAGGCTTGCCGCCGACCGATTCGACCAGGCCGTCGTACCGCCCGCCGCCGCACACGGTGCCTTGCGCACCCAGCGCGTCAGTGACGAACTCGAACACCGTGCGCGTGTAGTAGTCCAGCCCGCGCACGATATTGGGATCGATCTCATACGGAATCCCGGCGTCGGTCAGATAGGTTTCGAGCGCCGCCATGTGCTGTTTGCAATCGTCGCACAGGTAGTCGCCGATCTTGGGCGCGCCCGAAACGATGCTTTTGCACCCCGGCACTTTACAGTCGAGAATGCGCAGCGGATTCTTTTCAAACCGCGTGCGGCAGTTCTCGCACATGTCGCCCACCTTTTCGGCCAAATAGCTTTTGAGCGCCCGATTGTATACGGCGCGGCAGGTCGGACAGCCGATGCTGTTGATTTTGAGCAGCAGTCCGGTTATGCCGACTTTTTTCAAAAACGTGTACGCCAAGCTCAAAACTTCGCCGTCCATGATCGGCGAATCGCTGCCGTAGACCTCGACGCCGAACTGGTGGTGTTCGCGGTAGCGCCCCGCTTGCGGCCGCTCGTAACGGAACACCGGCGTAAAATAAAACATTTTGATCGGCAGCGACATGGCCTCGAGACTGTTCTCGATATATGACCGCGCCACGCCCGCCGTGCCTTCGGGCTTGAGCGTCAAACTACGGCCGCCCTTGTCGTCGAACGTGTACATCTCTTTGTTGACGACGTCGGTCGTGTCGCCGATCGAGCGCAAAAACAGTTCGGTGTGTTCAAACACCGGCGTGCGGATCTCACGCGCGCCGAACATTCGGCACACCTGTCGCGCCATATCTTCGACATATTGCCAGCGGTAACTTTCTGCCGGCAGTACGTCTTTTGTACCCTTGGGAATGCTTACCATATCTGTCTCGCTTACAAAATGTATTTCTTCAAGTCGTGCCGCTTGACCTGCCGCGACAGGTGTTCGGTCACATATTTGGCGTCGATCGTCACGTCGATCATCGGATGATCGCCGGTCGCGTTGAAACTGACGTCCTCGAGTAGACTTTCCATAATGGTGTGCAACCGCCGCGCGCCGATGTCCTCGCTCGTCTCGTTTTCGGCTACGGCGATCTTGGACATCTCCGAAATCGCGTCGTCTGTAAAACGCAAGTTGATATTATCGACCTGTAGAAGCGCCGCATATTGCTTGGTAACGGCGTTTTCGGGCACCGTGAAGATACGCACGAAGTCCTCGAACTTGAGGCTGTTGAGTTCGACGACGATCGGGAAACGGCCTTGCAGCTCGGGAATCAGGTCGGAAATATTGCTGACGTGGAACGCGCCCGACGCGATAAACAGAATATAGTCGGTCTTGATGGCGCCGTACTTGGTCATCACCGTGCTGCCTTCTACAATCGGCAGAATGTCGCGTTGCACGCCCTCGCGCGAAACGTCCGGGCCGGAACCGTTGCCGCGGGCGGCGATCTTGTCGATCTCGTCGATAAAGATGATGCCGTCCTGCTCGGCGCGGCGCAAGCCCTCGCTGTTGATCGCATCTATGTCGATGCGGCGCTCCGCCTCTTCGACGGTCAAAAGTTTCATCGCCTCTTTGACGGTCAGCTTGCGCTTTTTCTTTTTCTTGGGGAAAAATCCGCCGAACATCTCGCCGATATTGATTTCCGCGCCCGATCCGGGAATGACTTCCATCGGTTTGGGCTGTTCGGTCAATTCCAACTCGAGCATATGATTGTCGAGCTTGCCGCTGCGGATCTCCTCGATGATCTCGTCTCGAATGAGCGTTTCGGGGCGTTCGGTGTCCTGCTTTCTGCGCGTGTTATACAGCGCTTCCGCTACCTTTTTCTCCGCATCGGCACGCGCAAGCGCCTCGACTTCGGCCATTTTTTCGGCCTTGACGAGGTGTACGGCGGTTTCGGCCAAATCGCGGATCATCGATTCGACGTCGCGGCCGACATAGCCGACCTCGGTGAACTTGGTCGCCTCCACCTTGATAAACGGCGCTTTGACCAGTTTGGCCAGTCGTCTGGCGATCTCGGTCTTGCCGACGCCGGTCGGCCCTTTCATGATGATATTTTTGGGCGTGATCTCTTCTTTGAGTTTTTCGTCCAAACGGCTGCGGCGGTAGCGGTTGCGCAGCGCGATAGCTACGGCGCGCTTGGCATCGTCCTGCCCGATAATATATTTGTCCAGCTCGCTGACGATCTGTTTCGGAGACATATTCATAAAGCCTACACCTCCTCGACGGTCAGATTGCCGTTGGTGAACACGCAGATCTCCGACGCGATACGCATCGCCTCTTCGGCGATCTTGCGCGCGTTCATTTTGGTGTTCGCGGATAGCGCCCGCGCGGCGGCGAGCGCAAAGTTTCCGCCGCTGCCGATCGCCACGATCCCGCCCTGCGGCTCGATCACGTTGCCGCTGCCGTCGACGACGAACATTTCGTCTTTGTCGGCGACGATCATCATCGCCTCCAACTGGCGCATCACCTTGTCGCCGCGCCACAACTGCGCCAACTCGACCGCGCTGCGCATCAAATTGCCGCTGTATTTATTGAGCATTTCCTCGAAACGCTCGCTCAAAGTAAACGCATCGGCCACCGATCCGGCAAACCCGATGACGACTTTTCCGTCGTATATGCGCCGCACCTTGACGGCGTTGCTTTTCATGACTACGCTCTGCCCCGCCGTCACTTGCCCGTCGCCGGCTACGACCGTTTTTCCGTCGCGCTTGACCGCAACGATGGTAGTTCCTTTCATCTCCATAGCCTGTCTCTCCTTTACCGCGTTAAGAAACGATTATTTTCGTATACCTAATCATTATACAACAGTTTTTCGATAAAATCAATTTAAACCGACCGCTTTTTTAAATTGTTTAAGTGCGGCAACCGACCGCGCGGCATAGGCCGCCTTCCGCTCCTGCTTGTCTCGCGGCGGATTCTCGAGTGGCGGCAGAATGCCGAAATTGGCGTTCATCGGCTGAAAATCGGCGTTCGGCGTCACGAGATACCGCGTCAGCGCGCCTAAGATCGTTTCGGGCGGCAGTACGACGGGCGGACGGTCGGTCATGCTGCGCACCGCATTTTCGGCGGCAAGCAGTCCCGACGCTATACTTTCGACATAGCCCTCGACGCCCGAAAGTTGTCCGCCGATAAAAACGTTCGGCTTGTCTTTTAAGCAAAAACTTTCTTCAATCGTTTTCGGCGCCTCGATAAACGAATTGCGGTGCATGACGCCGTAGCGTAGGATCTCGCAGTTGCCGAGCGCGGGAATCATCGAAAATACGCGCTTTTGCTCGCCGAATTTGAGGTTGGTCTGAAAGCCGACCAAATTATACATTTCGCCGGCTACGTTCTCTTTCCGAAGTTGCAAAACCGCATACGGGCGGCGGCCGGTCGCAGGATCGGTAAAACCGACCGGGCGCAGCGGGCCGAAGCGTAGCGTATCGCGGCCGCGTGCGGCCATGATCTCGATCGGCATACACCCCTCGAACACTTCGCGGCGGTCGAAATCGTGTAGCGGCGCAACCTCCGCCGCCGTGAGCGCGTCGACAAAGGCGTAATACTCTTCCTTGTTCATCGGGCAGTTGATATAGTCGTCGCTGCCCTTGCCGTAACGCGACCCCGAAAACGCGTACCGACAGTCGATCGAATCGGCGGCGACGATCGGCGCGGCCGCGTCGTAAAAGTGCAACAGGCCGATCGCGTCGGCCACGCCGCCCATCGTCAGCGGCCCCGTTGCCAGCACGGTCATGCGATTTTCGTCAAGCGCGTCGACGCGCCGACGGATCAATTCGACATGCGGGTCGGCCTCGACGGCGTCCGTCACCGCTTCGGCAAACTGCGTGCGGTCGACCGCCAGCGCGTTGCCGGCAGGTACGGCGCAGGTGCGGGCGATCGATAAGAGCCGACAGTCCAGTAGTTCCAGTTCCCTTTTCAAAAGGCCGCTCGCGGTGTTCGGGTCGTCGCTTTTGAGCGAATTGGAACACACAAGTTCGGCCAGTTTGTTTGTGTGGTGCGCAGGCGAGCGGATCGGCTTGGCCTCGAACAGCCGCACGTCGATACCATGCGACGCAATGCGTAACGCGGCCTCGCAGCCCGCCAATCCGCCGCCGATCACGTCAATTTGCCGGTTCATCGACCTTGACCTTGTAGCCGCATTCTTTATTGCCGCAAGCGTGCGTTTTGCCCGCTTTGGTCACGCGTTCGACCATAAAGCTGCCGCATTCGGGACACTTGTCCGCAATCGGCTTGTTGCTCGACGTAAATTTGCACGTCGGATACCCGGTGCAACCGTAGAACGTCGAACTGCGCGTGGTGATCTTCTTGAGCGGTTTGCCGCATTCGGGACAAGGCGGCAGCTCCTCTTCGGCTTGCGCCGGCTTATCGATATTGACGATCGTCTTACATTTCGGGTACCCCGGGCAGGCCAAGAACGGCCCGAAACGGCCTTGCTTGACGACCATCGTCTTGCCGCATTTGGGGCACTTGACGTCCGACTCGACGACTTCCTTTTTTTCCGCCGGCATCGGGTTGCCGTTCTCGTCGATCGGCATGGTGTTCTTGCAACGCGGATAATTCGGGCAAGCGAGGAACTTGCCGAAGCGGCCGTTTTTGATGACCATGTTCGCGCCGCACTTGTCGCACACGACGTCTGTTTTTTGATCCGGCTCTTTTAAGCTGAACGTGTCGCCCAAAGCCATGGCGACTTCCTCGTCAAAGCCCTTGTAAAATTCGGAAATGACTTGCTGCCACACCTTGCCGCCGTCCTCGATCTCGTCGAGCCGCGACTCCATTTGCGCGGTGAACTGCACGTCCATGATGTCGGGAAAATACTTGATCAGCATGTCGGTCACTTTCATGCCGAGTTCGGTCGGCTTGATCGCCTTGCCTTCCTTTTCGGTGTACTCGCGCGTGGCGAGCAGCGTGATCGTCGGCGTGTACGTAGCCGGGCGGCCGATCCCCTTTTCTTCCATCGTCTTGACAAGGCTGGCCTCGGTGTAGCGCGCGGGTGGCTTGGTGAACTTCTGCTCGTACTTGTATTCGATGAACTTGAGTTGCTGTCCCTCGGTCAGTTCGGGGAGTTTTGCGACGGTCTCATCGTCCTCTTTTCCCTCGTCGACATAGGTGTTATATACTGCCGTATAGCCGGCGAACAGCAACGTTTTGCCCGTCACCTTAAACCCGTAGCGGCCGGCCGTGATGTCGACGCTCATCGAGTTGTATTTGGCTTCCGCCATTTGGCTGGCAAGAAAACGCTCGTAGATCAGCTTATACAGCTTGTAATAATATTTGTTGACGCAATCCTTGATACTGTCGGGCGTGCGTGCGAGCGAGATCGGACGAATGGCTTCGTGGGCGTCCTGTGCGCTCTTTTTGGAAGCAAAGACGTTCGGCTTTGCCGGCACGAAATCGGCGCCGTACTTCTCGGCGATAAAGGCGCGCGCCTCGTTCTGCGCGTCTGCGGAAACGCGCGTCGAGTCGGTACGGATATAGGTGATCAACGCCACTTTCCCCTCTCCGGGAATGTCGACGCCCTCGTAAAGCGCTTGCGCGGCCGACGACGTTTGTTTTAAGGACATGCCCAGTTTGTTCAGCGCATCCTGCTGCATGGTACTGGTGATAAACGGCGCGGGCGCGCGCGACTTCGTCACCGACTTTTTGATACCGGTGACGGTGTACGTCTGCCCGTCCAGTTCGGCTTTGACTTCCTCGACCGTCTTTTCGTCGGGAATTTTGAACTTGGCTTTGTCGCGGGTAGCGAGCGCGGCCTTGATACGGAAGTCGTCCCCGTCGGCTACGATCGAGAAAAACGGCCAGTATTCTTCGGGCTTGAAATTGAGGATTTCTCGCTCGCGCTCGACGACCAGCCGCAGCGTGACCGACTGCACGCGTCCCGCCGACAGCCTGTTCTGAATCTTGCGGCATAAAACAGGCGACACCCGATAACCGACTAAGCGATCGAGTACGCGGCGCGCTTGCTGCGCGTCGACCAAACTCATATCGATGGCGCGCGGATTTTTGAGCGCGTTTTGCACCGCCTTTTTGCTGATTTCGTTGAACTCGATCCGCACGGGCGCATCGTCGGGAATGTTGAGCAGATGCGCTACGTGCCAGGAGATGGCCTCGCCCTCGCGGTCCGGGTCGGTAGCGAGCAACACGCATTCGGCTTGCGCCGCCGCGCTGATCAGACTTTTGACCGTATCGCGCTTGTCTTCCATGATGACATATTCGGGCTGAAAGTTCTTCTTGACGTTGACCGCCATCGACTTTGCCGGCAGATCGCGCACATGCCCCTTGGTGGCGAACACCTTGTACCCTGCGCCCAAATACTTTTCAACGGTCTCTTTCTTACCGATACCTTCTATAACAACCAGTTTCACGTCTAATATCTCTCCGTTTTACAGTTCTTTTTTGGTAGACATTGCGGCGCTGCGGCGTACCCGTGACGCAGCAACCCGTTTCTATTTTTTCACGTCGTAATAGTTGTTCGGCCGCTTGACGATCAAACCCATGATCTCCAGCATCGTCAGTTGCGGCGCCAACTCGTAGGGCTTTTTCCGTAAAGCCTCGCACATAGCGTCGAAGTGCGCCTCGCCTTTTTCGAGCAACCGCACGATCGGCCGCAATTCCTCGGGGATCTCGACGGCGGTCTCCGCTTTTAGCGCACGCTGAAACCCCAGTTGCGCAAGTACGTCGTCGGCGCGCAGCGTGATGATCGCGCCCTCTTTTAACAGCGCATTGCTGCCCTTACACGCCGAACTCGTAATATTGCCCGGCACGGCGAATACCTCGCGCCCCTGCTCGAGCGCGTAATCGGCAGTGATCAGCGCGCCGCTCTTTTCCGGCGCTTCGACGATCAGTACGCCCAAAGACAGGCCGCTGATAAGCCGATTGCGCTCGACGAAAGTATATTTGGTCGCGTTTCTGTCGGGCGGATATTCGCTGACGGCAACGCCGCGCGCGCATACCTCTTCGAACAGTTTGATATTGGCGACCGGCGACGGCATGTCCAGTCCGCTCGCCAACACGCTGATCGGCCGACCGCCGCTATCGAGCGCGGCGCGCAACGCATAGGCGTCGATTCCCGTCGCTAGGCCGCTGGCCACCGTCAAGCCGCCGCGCACCAAGTCGGGAATGAGCGCTTGCGCCGCCTCTGCGCCGAATCTTGAGGCGTGCCGCGTTCCGACGACGGCCAAGCAGTCGCCCGACAATAGATCGGGGTCGCCGCGGTAATACAGGACGAGCGGCGGACAGACTTCGCGTTGCTTGAGGCGTTCGGGCATTTTGTCGCCCTCGCGCGTCATCACGCCGATCCCCTTTTGCTTTAAGGCGCGCAACCGTTCGTCGATCTTTTCTTCCGTATGCCATTCGGCAAGCAGTCCGTACTGCTTTGCGCCGAAAAATTCGCGCAGTTTCGGTTCGGAATCGAATCGATCCCACACTTCGAGCGGCGTAAAAATATCCAACAGCTTGTTGAGTTTACCGGCTTCCGCGCCGCTTTGCGCCAACCAAAAACAGGCCTTTGACGCATTCATACCCCGCCCCTTCGATCGAGACAGCGATAGCCGATCGCTTCGGATACGTGCGTCGGTCCGATACGGTCTGCGCCGGCCAAATCGGCGATCGTGCGCGCAACTTTGAGTACGCGATTGTACGCGCGCGCCGACAGTCCCAACCGCTCGAACGCCCCGCGCAAAATCGCGTCGCACGACGGCTCGAGTACGCAAAACTCTTTCACCATAGCATGACGCATTTGCGCGTTGCAATATACGCCTTCTTTTCCGACAAACCGTTCGAGTTGTCTCCGTCGCGCCGCATCTACGCGCGCTTTGACCGTAGCGCTCGACTCTGCGTCGGCTTGCGAGGCGATGTCGTCATAGCCTACGTTATCCACTTCGATATGTAGATCGATTCGGTCCAACAGCGGCCCGGACAGGCGCGAAAGATACTTGGTCACCTGCGCCGGCGTACACGTACATTCTTGCGTCGACGACCCCAAATGCCCGCAAGGACAGGGATTCATACTGGCGATCAGCATGAAGTTGGCCGGATATTCGACGGTACGCGCCGCACGAGAAACGGTGATCACGTGATCTTCGAGCGGTTGCCGCAACACCTCGAGAGCGCTGCGCGGGTACTCCGGCAACTCGTCGAGAAAAAGCACGCCGTTGTGCGCAAAGGAGATCTCGCCCGGCTGTGCGTTGGCGCCGCCGCCGGTGAGCGCGACCGCGCTGACGGTATGATGCGGACTACGGAACGGGCGGTTGCAGACCAGTCCCTCGCCCGGCTCCAAAAGCCCCGCCGCCGAATGGATCTTGGTCGTCTCGAGCGCCTCTTCGAGCGTCATATCGGGCAGTATGGTCGGCAAGCATTTAGCCAACATGGTTTTTCCGCCGCCGGGCGGGCCGATCATCAGAATGTTATGGCCGCCGGCCGCCGCGATCTCCAGGGCGCGACGCGCGGCGTACTGCCCTTTTACGTAACATAAATCGGTATGGAACGCGCGGTTCGGACGGGCGGACGCCGAACAATACGGCACCGACTGAAGCGGCAATTCCGCCCGCAAAAATCGTACCGTCTCATCGAGCGACGCGCAAGCATACACCTCGATCCCGTCGAGAAAACCGGCCTCCGCCGCGTTCCCGGCGGGAATGATCATGCGGCGAAAGCCCTGCTGCTTGGCGGCGATCAACATCGGGAACACCCCGCGCACCGGTCGGACACGGCCGTCAAGCGACAGCTCGCCGAGTACGATATAGTCTGTCAAGCAGTCTTTCGCCAGTTGCCCGGTCGCGGCCAAAATGCTGAGCGCGACCGGCAAATCGTACTGCGAACCGCCCTTTTTACGGTCGGCCGGGGCAAAGTTGATGGTGATCTTTTGCGGCGAAAACAGAAAGCCGCTGTTTTTGATGGCGCTGCGGACGCGCTCGCGCGACTCCTTGATCGCCGCGTCGGGCAGGCCGACCATTTCGAGACCGGGCAGGCCTGCGCGTATGTCGGTCTCGACCCGCACCGCAAAGCCGTCGATACCGTTTAAGCCGTAACTGTCTACCGTAGCCAGCATAGCGCCCTACTTGAAAAGCATACGAACGCTTTTGCCGAAACTCGCGTCCGCCGCCCCGCCCAAAAGTTTGCGTTTGTTGGAAACGGAAACGTCGAGCATAACAAGCGTGAAATACAGGTGACTGAGCACGGTAATGACCGAACAGACGATCGACATGACCAAATTGAAACCGCGGTCAAGCAGCACCGTACCCGTATACAGCGCGTTGCCGTCGAACAGCGAATCGATCGCATTGCCCAAGTAGCCGGCGCTGATGAGTACCGTCGTCGCATTGACGACTACCATCAGACTGACCAGGCCGAACACGTGCAGGATACGCTTGTCCCGAATGAGAATGAACGCCAACAGCAACAGCCCCAACACCGGCACCAGCGTCATTGCCGTGTAGTCGACGAAATACGTCGCCAACGTCATGATACAGTAGGCGCCCAACAGCACGAGGTTTGCGCGGTTTTTCTTGCTCAAATAGATCAGCAGCACAATCGCCAAGATCAGCACGCCGAAGATGACGACAAAGACCGTCGTCGGGAACTGCCCGCCCAGCTTGTCGCCGTTCTTATCGAAAATGTTGAAGATGCCGAGCGCGTTAAACCCGAAGTATTCGAGATCGACGAGCGGCCGCAGGAAGAAGGTATAGATCCATTTGAAGAACCCTGCGCCGTAATCCTTGATGACGACAGGCAGACTGACCAGATACATCAGCAAGGTCGAGACGACAATATAAATGGGAACGCGAATGACCGGCGCGGTCTCTTTGTCGTCCCAAATGTCTTCAATGCTTTTGCTTTCCTTTTTCTTGAGCGCGACGCAAGCCTTGATATAATTGTAGACGACGAACACGGCGACCAGCGGAAACAGGTAGATCGCGTCCTTCAACGTCAGCAAGCTGAGCGAATACACGCCGATCAAGCCCAAATAGTTCTTTTGCGTCAACAGATACAGCGCCAGCACCAGTTCCATGGTCAGCAGGCTGTACAGGCTGCCCCACACGCCCGACGCCAACATAAAGACCGGGCAGATCGAGAACAGGCCGGCCATGACGAGGCCGACGTACACGTTGACATATTTCTTGGCGACTTTATACAGAATGAGCGCCGTCACGGCGTCGGCGATCACCAACGGAAGTTTGGCAAAGAACTGCATCCAAACCGACGCGGTCGTCACGCCCATACCGCCGGTGATGACGCCGAACAGACCGTACAATAAAAGCGGTATCGGGAACAGCGTTCCCCCGTCCGCGTAATAGCCGCCGAATCCGTTTTGTGCGACGTGTTCCATCGCACCCGTCAGGATCGCCAAATCTTCGCGGTAGCCTTTGATAAGAAAGGTCAACAGCAACCGCAGGACGACGCCGATCCCGATGACCATCGCCAGGACCGAAGCGAACGAACCGGCGCTTTGACTTTCGCGGTTGAACAGCCGCACAATCAGAAACACCGCGACAAACACCACGGCCACCGACAGCACGGCGAACAGTACGGCGAATGTTGCGTCCAAACCGGGATTGGTCACTCCGTTGGCTGAAAATAACATAACTGTACCTCACTTGTATGATATTCTGAAGTTTCCCTGCCGACGCTTTTTTGAAGTCTATCGCATCGCGGTATAAACCTTTAGGAAAACACGGGCTGCGGAAATGCCTATTTACGCAAGCATTTTCACATTTGTGTTATCGAAATAAAAGTATAACAAAGATTTTTCCATTTTGCAATGATTTTTAAAAGACTTTTCAGAAAAGATTTCCGTCGATTTCCCTTTTTCGGTCGAATTGCACGGCTTAAATCCTATCCTTATATATAAAGAAAACCGTACGTTCACGGCAGATACCGATATAATGCGACCCATAAAGAAAAAAGAGTTTGCCGCGCAAACCCTTTTTCAGCTAAATTATCGAACTTCTTTGATCTTGGCGGCCTTGCCGGACAGGTTACGCAAGTAGTACAACTTGGCGCGTCTGACCTTGCCGTGGCGCACGATTTCGATCTTGTCGATACGCGGCGAATGGATCGGGAACGTTCTCTCGATACCGACGCCGAACGATACGCGACGCACCGTAAACGTTTCGCGCACACCGCCGTTTTTCTTGGCGATGACCGTACCCTCAAAGGCCTGCAATCTCTCGCGGTTGCCTTCGACGACCTTGACGTACACTTTGATGACATCGCCCTCGCGGAACTGCGGGACTTCCTTCTTCATGTAGTCCTTTTCGATTTCGTTGATGATGTTTCTGTTCATGACTGACTTCTCCTCCTTTCCGTATTGATGCGTTCATTGGCGCGCAAGAATAATAGAAACGCCCAAGCGGACCGCACGAGTCACTTAGATATTTTATCACAATCTTTGCCGATACGCAAGCATTTTCGAGTAGCTTTTCGCCTGTTTTATAAAATTTTTATCGGCTGTTCGGCCTTAAAACCGAACGGATCGGCCGTTTCGTCGCCCCATTCCCGAACTGCGGCGCACCACAGGCGGCGGGCATACGCACGGTCGGCCAGTATCATGCGCCGCAATGCTTTGCGGTAGCTCCAGTCCTCCCCGTCCGACGTACACACGGAATTGCGCATAAACCCCGGTTGCTCCATGGCGCGAATGACTTGTACTCGATCGGCATAAAAATCGCCGCTCGCCGGATACGCGACGCCGAGCGCCGCCGTTACCGCGCGGTCATACGCGCGCAATTCGCGCAAGCAGTCGCGGCCGTCCATGTCGCCCAGTCGCGCGTCGGCGTCGGGAAGAGCGTTAAACAACTGCGCAAAACACAACGCCGAAAAAATCGCCTCTTTCTTCATGCGGGCGTGCGTTTTGGCCGGCAGCGGCCGCCGTTCGCACGCGAAAATGATGCGACTGTTCAGCGGCTCGCGCGCATCGGTCTGATAGGTTTCGGCAATGATCGGCATGTACTGCTCGCAGATCGGCCGCTGCTCCGCCCAACTGCGATACGCGTTGACCGCATCGGAAATGCGCGCAAGGGCGGCCTCTGTGTTTTCCGCCGTTATGCATACCCCCGAATACCGCTCGGAAAACAGCATACAGCCGTCGGCGTTTTGTTCTGCCGCCAACGGCAACCGCCCGCGCGTCTGCGGATCGAGCGCGCGCTGCTTGCGGATCCAAATCGGCTCTGTATACATTATTGATCGTACTCCGGGCTGTTGCGGAACGTCTCGACGAAATCACCGAAACGGTCGTTTCGAATCGCATCTCTTATGCGTGCCATCAACGAATGCAAATAGGTGATGTTATGCAAACTGAGCAATCGACCGCCTAAAATTTCGTCGACGTTGATCAGGTGTCGCAAGTACGCACGCGAAAAATTACGGCAGCAATAGCAATCGCACTGCGGGTCGAGCGGCGCAAAATCCTCCCGATAGGTCTGGTTACGAATGACCAGTTTCCCCTGCGAAGTCATCGCCGTCCCGTTGCGCGCAATGCGCGTCGGCAGTACGCAGTCGAACATATCGATCCCGCGCAACACGCCCTCGACCAAACAGTCGGCGCTGCCCACCCCCATCAAATAGCGCGGCATTTGCTCCGGATAGTACGGCCGCATTTTGTCCAACAGGTCGTACATGATCTCTTTCGGCTCGCCGACCGACAAGCCGCCGATCGCCAGGCCGCACTCGGCAAATGCGGCCGTCTGCTTGACCGACTCGATTCGTAAGTCCTCGAACATGTTGCCTTGCACGATCGGGAACAGCATTTGCCGACCGTTTTCATGCGCTTGCTTGCAGCGCGCCAACCAACGCAATGTTCTTTCCATGGCGGCCTTGGCCTGCGGATATTCGGTCCCGTAACGCGAGCATTCGTCAAACGCCATGATAATATCGGCGCCCAGTGACTGCTGGATCTCCATCGCAAATTCGGGCGTGATCAAATGCTTGCTGCCGTCGATATGCGACTGAAAGCGAACGCCCTCTTCGGTGATACTTCTCAAATCTGACAGCGAAAAAACCTGAAAGCCGCCGCTGTCGGTCAAGATCGGTCGATCCCAAGCCATAAACTTGTGTAGCCCGCCGGCCGCCTCGACCAGCTTATGCCCGGGACGCATATATAAATGATAGGTGTTGCTCAAAATGATCTGCGATCCGGCGTCTTTCAATTCATACGGTGCCAACGACTTGACCGTCGCGCGCGTGCCGACCGGCATAAATACCGGCGTTTCGATCGTTCCGTGCGGGGTGTGAAAAGCGCAGACGCGCGCCCCGCTTTGTTTACAGGTGTGGAGAACTTCCAATGAAAACTGTTGCATTTCTTACTTTTCGTTTGCCGCGCAAACGTAACTCCTTTATCGTGTTATATCTGTATGGTGAAAGTTATACGTGCTCATAGGAGCAAAGTAGCGTCACCTATATTTACGGGAGGCAAGATCGTGCTTTGCCCCTGTGCGTGCAGAGATGCGAGCAAGACGGACAGCTGGCGACGAGCGCGACGGGAGTTTACACAGACGTAAATGACCGAGCGCGAGGCGCACGCAGTCCGTATGGCGAAGCATATATGCGCTCACAGGAGCAAAGTAGCGTCCCGTAGTTGTACGGGAAGCAGGATTGTTACTATCCTGTAACTTTGACACTTGAAATTACTTTTCGGTAACCTCATTTTTTTGCTCGATTTTTTGGTCGTCGCTCCTGCCTACAATCAGCATCGCGTCGCCGAAACTGAAAAAACGGTACTTCTTTTCGACCGCCTCGCGGTATAATGCCAGCGTTTGCTCGCGCCCGCAAAAAGCGGAAACCAACATAATGAGCGTCGATTCGGGCAAATGAAAGTTCGTGATCAAGGCATCCACGATCCGAAAGGCATACGGCGGATAGATAAATATGTCTGTCGTACCACTCCCCGCAACGACCTGTCCGTCGCTTTCCGCACAACTTTCCAGTACTCTGACTGACGTAGTACCGACCGCAATGACGCGCCGTCCTTCTTTTTTGGCTGCATTGATACGTTCGGCGGCATTTTCCGTCAAGCAGTAGTATTCGCTGTGCATGACGTGTTCGCTGATATGTTCCGCCTTGACCGGCCGAAACGTCCCCAGTCCGACGTGCAACAGCACTTCCACCACTTCAACGCCCATATCGCGTAACTTAGTCAGTAGTTGCGGCGTAAAGTGTAGGCCTGCCGTCGGCGCGGCGCTCGATCCGTTTTCTTTGGCGTACACGGTCTGATACTGCTCGGCGTCCTCTAATTTTTCATGAATATAATGCGGCAACGGCATTTCGCCCACTTTGGAAAGCTCGTCCTCGAATACGCCGTCGAACATAAAGCGCACCGTGCGAATCCCTTCCTCGCCGCGCGTCAATACGGTCGCCGAAAGCCGATCGGAAAAAACGATCGTATCGCCCGGCTCCGCCTTACGCGCCGGCCGCGCCAAGATTTCCCAATCGGTCAGATTGATCCGCTTATGTAACAGAAATTCGACGCGCGCGCCCGTCGTCCGATGGCCGTACAACCGCGCCGGCAATACGCGCGTATTATTGATCACCAACACGTCGCCCTTTTTCAAATAGTTGGGCAGATCGTAAAAATGCTCGTGCCGTACTTCTTGCGACGCGCGGTCATATACCAGCATACGCGCATGATCGCGCGGCTCCGTCGGCGTCTGCGCAATCAACGATTCCGGCAGATCATAGTAAAAATCGTTTTTCTTCCAGTCCATACAGTGTTTCGGTTATCCTCAGCTTTTTTCATACTTCGGCAACGCTCCCCGCTCGCACGAAGTTTATGCCTGACATAATAGTTGAAAATTACTACTTGTTATGCTCAAACATGCCGATTTGCGCCGATTCGGCCGCCGGAGGTTCCAATCCCAAGTGTCGGTACGCCCCGGCCATACACACGCGGCCGCGCGGCGTTCGCGCAATAAATCCCATTTGCATCAAATACGGTTCGACGACGTCCTCGATCGTAACAGCCTCTTCGTTGGTCGCAGCCGCCAGTGTATCCAGTCCCACCGGCCCGCCCCCGAACTTCTCGATCATCGCGCGCAAGATGCGGCGATCGATCTCATCGAGGCCGATCTCATCCACTTCCAGTAGCGCCAATGCTTTACGGGCGATTTCCAGTGTGATCACGCCGTCGCCCAACACATCGGCAAAGTCACGCAACCGTTTGAGCAGTCGGTTGGCAATACGCGGCGTCCCACGGGAACGGGTCGCAATTTCGCCGAACGCATCGGACGCCACGCGAATGTTGAGAATCGATGCCGACCGACGAATGATTTGCGCGAGGTCGTGCGGGTCGTACATTTCCAAACGGCAGATGACGCCGAAACGGTCTCTCAGCGGTCCGGTCAACATCCCCGCGCGCGTGGTCGCCCCAACCAACGTAAAGTGCGGCAAATTCAGCCGCATACTGCGCGCGCTCGGTCCTTTACCGATGACAATATCGAGCGCAAAGTCCTCCATGGCCGGGTATAAAATTTCCTCGACAGCGCGATTGAGCCTGTGGATCTCGTCGACAAACAGCACGTCATTTTCGTTCAGGTTGGTTAAAATCGCCGCCAGATCGCCCGCGCGTTCAATAGCCGGGCCGCTCGTGATCCGAATCTGAACACCCAATTCGTTGGCAATAATATGCGAAAGCGTCGTCTTGCCCAACCCCGGCGGCCCGTATAACAGCACATGGTCGAGCGCTTCCTTGCGTTTCTTCGATGCCTCGATAAAAACGCTTAAATTCGATTTTACTTTTTCTTGCCCCACATATTCGGCAAGCGATTTGGGACGTAGCGACACATCGAGTTCGGCATCGTCCGACAATTTCGTACTGGTTATAAACCGCTCTTCGTCCATGCCGTCACCCCTTCAGTGCCTTAAATACGATCTGTTCCGGCGTCATGTTTTCGCCTTGTACACGCGCCACAGCCACCATAGCCTCGTTTTTGTTAAAGCCGAGCGCCATAAGCGCCATAACAGCCTCTTCGTCTACCGCCGTCACAGGCACGGTGACGCCCGTCGGCAACTCCTGAATTTCCTTGGCGATCTTATCGCGCAATTCGAATACAATGCGTTCGGCTGTTTTTTTACCGATCCCCTTGACGCGGCTCAATGCGGTCGTATCGCCGTGCGCGATACATGCAATCAAGTCGGTCGGCGTCACACCGCTCAAAACGCCCAACGCCATTTTGGCGCCCACACCGCCGACCGATTGCAACCGAAGAAACATATCCTTTTCGGCACGGTCGACAAACCCGTATAAGAATACGCCCGACTCCCCGACTTGCAAGAACGTCGGCAATTTCACATCCGCGCCCACGGCACAAGCCCGCGCGCAGAACGCGCTGACGTTCAACTCGTATCCTAGTCCGCCGGCCTCTACCGTAACCGTATTGACCGTCACGTCGGTAACTTTTCCTTTTACATACGCTATCACTTTGTTTCAAAATCCTTGTAGTATTGATCCGCAAACGCTCGAATTTGCATTTTAAGTATAGCACAAACTTAACCGTTTGTACAGAAATTTCGCCTGCCGTCGGCAAAAAGTTATATCGCAATAAAATGCGCCACGTCTCTTCAAAACTCCTCAAAACGGCGTAAAAACCCTATATTGCAACTATTATGCGTGGCATAAATACCGATTATTTTAGACATATGTAGCAAAAATGCCAAAAAACAGTCGATTTTATCACTTTTCGGGGCTTTGAAAAATTTTTGAAATATAAAAAATTTCCGGGTGAAAACTACCCGGATTTTGTTTAAAGTTCCGAAATTATAACTATAATATCCCCCTCATCCATTCCCCGAAAAGCCGGCAATCAGTTCATTTCGCGCTGGTTATATTGCATGGTATTGGCATGACAGACCGCCACCGCCAAGGCGTCGGCCGCGTCGTCCGGTTTCGGTTCGGTCTTTAATCCCAACAATGCTTTGACCATGAACTGCACTTGTTTTTTCTCCGCTCGCCCCATGCCGGTCAACGCCTGTTTGACTTGTAGCGGTGTGTATTCGTACAGGTTGCCGCATTCTCGTATCGCACACAACAAAATAACGCCGCGCGCCTCCGCGACCTTGATTCCCGTCGTGATATTGGTATTGAAAAACAGCTCTTCCACCGCCACCGCATCGGGCTTGTGCGCCTCGATCAATTTGCGCAACGCTTCGTCGAGCATCGCCAGTCGCACCGGCAAACTCTCGTTCGGCGGGGTCTGAATCACCCCGTAATCGATCGCTCGCAAGTTGCCGCGCTCGCGTTCAATAATGCCGTAGCCGATTGTCCCGTATCCGGGATCGATGCCTAAAATTCTCAAAATACACTCCGTTTTTGTTGCTTTCTCGATAAAAATAGTTTATTATATAAGCAGTATACTTTATTATAATATCCATTCTGACACAGACTGTCAAGCGATTGGCTATTGAAGGAGCGTTTATGAGTAAAATGAAAATTGTATTGGCCTATTCGGGCGGACTGGACACCACCATCATCATTCCCTGGCTGAAAGAAAACTACGATTGCGACGTCATCGCCGTAGCGGCTGACGTCGGGCAAGGCGAAGAGCTGGAGCCACTGAACGAAAAAGCCATTCGCAGCGGCGCCGCCAAAATTTTCATCGAAGATTTGACGGAAGAATTTGTTACCGATTATATTTACCCGACCCTACAGGCCGGCGCAGTGTACGAGCATAAGTATCTGCTCGGCACGTCGTTTGCACGCCCGATCATTGCCAAACGGTTGGTCGAGATCGCCAAGCGCGAGGGCGCGACTGCCATTTGCCACGGTTGCACCGGCAAAGGCAACGACCAAGTGCGTTTCGAGCTGTCGATCAAGGCCTTGGCGCCCGAAATGAAGATTATCGCCCCGTGGCGCATTTGGGACATCAAGTCCCGCGAGGAAGAGATCGAGTACGCCGAACAGCGCGGGCTGGATGTTCCCGTCACCAAAAAGCACCCCTACTCGATGGATCGCAACATTTGGCATCTGTCGCACGAAGGCAGCGATTTGGAAAACCCGTGGAACGAGCCGAAAGACGACATGCTGCTGATTTGCAACCCGATTTCCAAAACGCCCGACAAGCCCGAATATGTGACGGTCGACTTTGAAAAAGGCATTCCCGTAGCCGTCAACGGCAAAAAATTAGCGCCCGTACAGCTGTTGACCACGCTCAACGAGATCGGCGCGCGGCACGGCGTAGGCGTCGACGATATGGTTGAAAACCGCCTTGTAGGCATGAAGTCCCGCGGTGTGTACGAGAATCCGGCAGGCGCGATTTTGTATGCCGCGCACGCTAACCTCGAAGAGATCACGCTCGACCGCGCCACCGCGCATTACAAAGAACTGGTCGCCGTTCGGTTTGCCGAACTGGTTTACGACGGTTGCTGGTTTACCCCGCTCCGCGAGGCCTTGAGCGCATTCGTCGACTCGACGCAACAGACCGTGACCGGTACGGTACGGCTCAAGCTGTTCAAAGGCAAGATCAGCGGCGCGGGCGTGCAGTCGCCGTACTCGCTGTACGACGAGGACATTGCAACGTTCAGCGCCGACGAAGTATACGATCAAAAGGATTCGGAAGGGTTTATCAACCTGTTCGGCCTACCGCTGAAAGTTCGCGCCCAAATGCTCGCGCGCAACGAAAAGAAAAAAGGATAATCGCCCTATGAAAATGTGGTCGGGTCGGTTTAAAAACGACATTGACAGCCGCGCGGACGCTTTCAACGCCTCGCTCCCGTTTGATAAGCGGCTGTATAAGCACGATATTATGGGCAGCATCGCGCATTGCACCATGCTGGGCGAATGCGGGATCATTCCTCAAAACGAGGCCGAAACGATTTGCGCCGCCCTATCGGACATCTTTTTCGACATCAAGAACGGTAAGCTAGCCGTATGCGACGCCGAAGATATTCATATGTTCGTCGAGGAAAAGCTGACCGCTCGCGTCGGCGACGTCGGCAAAAAATTACACACAGCGCGCTCGCGTAACGATCAAGTCGCGCTTGATTTACGCCTGTATCTGCGCGACAGCGTTGACGAAATCAATCTGTTGCTGCGCGATCTCATTAAAACGATCGTCGATTTGGCCGAGCAGCACACGGAAACGATCATTCCCGCCTACACACACATGCAAAAGGCGCAGCCTACGACGCTCGCGCATCATCTAATGGCCTATGCCGAAATGTTTTTGCGCGACGCAGAACGCTTTCTCGACACCCGCAAACGCATCAACATCATGCCGCTGGGCAGCGGCGCCTGCACCGGAACGACGTTCCCCATCAACCGCAAACGCGTCGCCGAACTGCTCGATTTCGACGATGTAACACACAACGCACTGGACGGCGTCAGCGACCGCGACTATGCAATCGAATATCTGACCGACGTCGCCACCGTGATGATGCACCTTTCGCGTTTTAACGAAGAGATCATATATTGGGCAAGCGACGAGTTCGGCTATATCGGCCTAGACGACCGTTTCAGTACAGGCTCGAGCATCATGCCGCAAAAGAAAAACCCGGATATGAGCGAGTTGATCCGTGGCAAAACGGGTCGTTGCTATGGCAATCTCATGCGGCTGTTGACCGTCATGAAAGGGTTACCGCTTGCTTACAACAAGGACATGCAAGAGGACAAAGAGGCCGTTTTTGACGCCGAGGACACCGTCAAAGCGTGCCTGGAAATCTTCACCGCCATGTTGCCGACGTTGCGCTTTCATACAGATGCGCTCGAAACCGGCGCGCAAGGCGGTTTTACGGCAGCGACCGACTGCGCCGACTACTTGGTTCGCAAAGGTATGCCGTTCCGCGAGGCACATGCCGTCATCGGCGGTTTGGTTCTCTACTGTACCGAGTACGGAAAAGATTTGTCTACGCTGTCGCTCGAAGAGTTTAAAAACTACTCCACGCTGTTCGAGGCCGACATTCTCAACTGCGTTAAAATCAAAAACGTCGTGTATGCGCGTAAGATCGTCGGCGCCCCCGCCCCCAAGGCGGTCTCGAATGAAATCAAGCGCATTCGCAAACTGTTGCCGCGTATGTTCCCCGAAAAATCGGAAGAACAGTAACACGCCAAACTTTCGACATTCGACCACCGACATCTTGTCACGCAATTCACGTTCAAGGACACCATGTTTACCAAAACGGAATTGACAAAACTGCACAGTTTTTCTTTCGGAAACGATGAATCTATTCTTAGGCATAGGCGAGTTGAACTCATAAGGTTTTGGCACAAATCGAACGATTGGCCGCGAAACAGCTAGCCGTAGTCCCACTACGCCGTCGGACGAATTCCGTACCCACTCGCCCGATTTGTGTCAAAACTGCGTTGCACCTTTCGCGGCACAGTTTGCGGTAGGTTGTGTTCCTATCGAGGCTGTCGTAGCAGGGACTACGACGGCCGAGATAGGGGCGCAATATGCCGTGAAATATGCCGCGAAAGGCTTATGAAGTTCGATTCCCCTATGCCTACCAGCAAAAACCGAGACTGCTTTTATTGCCTGAAAATCTTTTGATCCAAAAGAAATAACCGATTGGGTGCAAGAGGAAGAAAACGCCAAAACGGCATTATGTCCGTACTGCGGCATAGACGCAGTACTCGGCGACAGCACCATCGAAATAACGCCGGACTTGTTACAAGCAATACACGAAAAGTGGTTTTAACATTACCCGGCGGGGATAGCGGCTACGCTCCGCGAAGCACCGCCGACATACCCACCGCAAAACGACCGATAAGAATCGATTTCTTCATCGGTCGTTATCATTTGAAAACACGTTACGCAGTTAAGCGCCCCATACGCTCATAAATTACGATATAGCGTAATTGTGTTTCGACGACTGTAAAAAATGCGTCATCGTATTTAGTTTTTAATCAAATATGTCACACTGAGATCGTTCGCTCGAGCGCCCAATCACTTAAAATTATCGAAAAGGCTCAAAAAGAGGCAATGCTATGCAAGACATAACACTACAAAATCCATTCATGCAACTGTCCTATGCCGCGGTTAGCACATGTGTGGACATTCTAGGCGACACCCTACTTGCTTTTTATTTACACGGTAGCGCACTGCATGGAGACGCTATCGTCGGCGTTTCCGACTTGGACTGCTGTCTTATCGTAGCCCGCGCCTTAGACAATCGCCAAACAGCCGCACTCATCGATACAGAACGGTCGTTGCAAGCGCGTTACCCCGTTGCGTCCGAAGTACATTTGAACGTGTACACGATCGACGCTTTACAACAAGATTCCTTTGCACGTTTTCTCCTCCGCCATAATGCCGCTATCTTATACGGCAAAAACATTGTGGACATACTGGAAGCACAAGGCTATATAACACCACGCCCGGACGCACAACTTGCCAAATCGCGCCTTCCTTTTGCAAGAGACTGTTTCCGCGACGCATGTATAGGCAAACAACCGGCTTGCACCGGCAAGTTACCCGACAATCCCTATTTACGGACGCGCAAATTCGCCCGGTATTTTGTCGTTCTCGAAGGTGCTTATTGGTTGATGACGCAAGAGATTTTCACCACATTTGATAAAACGACCGTGCTGCGCGATTTAAAAAAGCATCTGCCCGAATTTTGCGATGCATTTACGCAAACCGAACGTATTTTACAAAACCCGCTTCAAACGACCATGCCGCCCAAACAGTTCCTGTCCCATATTCGCCCATTTGTCGAGCGTATATTTTCCGACATAGAACGCCTATTGTAGCTATTTTGCGGTTTTATTGTCTGACATAGTACTGCTTGATAATAATTCACGGCCGATTTTCCCGGTCAAATGATCAATTTTGACTTCGATTATACAGAATTTCACCCAATCGGCAGTGATTGCTTTTGCGAGTTGCGCCTCGTCAATATCGGGTGCATATTTAACCGCCAAGGCCTCTATCGCTTCGCGCTTTTCCGTTTCATCCGTTATAATCCGCGCGCGCCCGAATACAATCACACTGCGATATTTGGTTGTAAACGATTCCGGCATGACCTCGTCCCGATCGATCACACAAAAGGAAATGCGGTCGTTAGTCCGAATCGCGTCTATCTTATGCCCGACCGGCGCGCAGTGAAAATACAGTTTACCGTCCATATACACAAAACTAAGCGGCACGGCATACGGATCGCCGTCCGCATCGATGACCGCCAACACGCCCGAAGTCGCTCTGCGCAAGACTTCTTCACACGCCTCGCGCGTTACTTGTTGTCTTTTACGTCGCATCTCATACACCGCGATTTCTCCTCTATCAAAAAATCCGCGCATAGGCGGATTTTGTTTTAACGTGAATTGTCATTTCTGCGCCAAGATCCCGGCGAGCAACTCGTCGTTGGAAAGTAGTTTTCCCGCGCCCAGTATGACCGCAAACGACGGATCCTCCACCAGGTACACCGGCAGTTGCAATTTGGCTTTCAAAAATTCCGGCAGCCCGGTGATCTGACTGGCGCCGCCCGTCAAATATATGCCCGATCTGTAAATGTCTCCGGCGATTTCGGGCGGACAGCGGTGAATGATATTCTCCACCGCGCCGGCGATCTGCGTATAGAACGGCAGCAGTGCCTCGCGCACTTCGGTCGCATAAACCACGCAAGACGACGGTTGCCGCGTGCGAATGTCGACGCCTTTGACTTCCATTTTAGACGTATCGTTGACATACAGACTGCCGATGTCGTGCTTGAGTTTGCGCGCCGTATTTGTCCCCAGCCGCAAACTCTTCTTGCCGCTGATATAGTCGATCAACGCATTGTCCATCATATTGCCGCCGATGCTGACGCCGTAGCCGTCGATAATGCCGCACAGGCTGAGCGCGGCGATTTCGGTCGCGCCGCCGCCGATATTGACAACAAGCCCGGCGTGCGGCGAGGTCAGCGGCATATCGATGCCTACCCCGGCCAATATAATACTCTCGATCGTCGTTACTTCCGAAATATCGGCGGCAAAACAAACGTCCTCATAGGTTTTATACTGTTTCTTCTCTAACCCCATCGGCACGGCTAGGATCGCTTTGATCCGCGGACGGAAAAACGAATAGCCGTCGTCGACGATGCGGCCGATAAACGCCCTAAGCAGCACCGCACAGGTATCGGGATCGACGATCACACCGTCCACCACCGGCGACACAATCAGCGTGCGCTCGGGCGTTTTTCCCAGCATTTCGATCGCTTTATTACCGACGGCGCGCACCTTGCGCCGCTCGCCCGCGCCCGTATAGGCGACAACCGTCGGCTCGCGCAGTACTAATCCGCTGCCCGAAAGATAAATCGAAGTATAGGATGTGCCGATTTCAACGGCAATTTCCATTGTCGCCATAAAAATGCTCCTTTAAAAGCACTGCGACCAGCCCGACCGGCAACCCGACGACGTTATCATAGTCTCCGTCGGCCGTCACCTTGCCCCGCAACTGCTCGTCTTGTATTCCGTATGCCCCGGCCTTGCCGCGCGACAGCCCGGCAGACACGTAAGCGCATATTTCTTCATCGGTCAAGTTCGCCACGGTCACGCGCGTGTGCGCATGTGCCGTCACCGAGTGTACCCCGTCGGTCAAACAGACGCCGGTCACAACGTCGTGCGTCCGACCGCGCAGACGCCGCAACATCTCGACGGCAGCCGCGTCATCGATAGGTTTGCCCAAAATAGCGCCGTCTAAACCGACGACCGTATCGGCGCCCAAGACGATCTCGCCGTTCGGCGGCACAGAACAGGCTTTTCGGCGGGCGTTCTCTTCGGCGACCTCTGTCGGCGAGCCGCAAGCACACTCCTCCGCCGTCGGACTGACAACCGTGACCGATACGCCCAAACGCCGCACCAGTTCGATACGGCGCGGCGATGTAGAGGCCAGGATCACAGGATCTCCAGATTCTTTTTGTAAGCGCGGGCAAAGTCGGCGCCCGCAGTCAACGCGTCTTTAATCTCCAGCGAGCAATCGCCTTCGACTTCGGTCTTCATAATCACCGAATCGCCCAGCACATCGCAGTTGAGCGCTTTGACCGATCCGGACATCGAGCGGTCGAGGCTTTCGGCAATGCGCAGAATGACCGACAGCTTGAGTACCGCAACCAAATCTTCTTCGCGCAAAATGTCCTTGTACTTGTTCCAATCCGCCATATTAAAGTCGTCGTTTCGGTGTCCCTGCGCGACAAACGCCGCCAGCACCAAATCGCGGTGCGTAATGCCGTACAGGTTGGAATTGATGATAAAATAGAACGAGTGCTTGTGGTGGTCGTAATATTTGATACGCCGCCCGGAGTCGTGCAACAGCGCCGCCACGCGCAGCACCTTTACATACTGCCGCGGCAACTTATGCAACACGCGCAACTGTTTATAAAGCTGTATCGACAAGTTGCAAACATGTTCCGCGTGCGGGATATTGACGTCGTAATAATACATTTGCGTGTACACCGAATGCCCCAACACGTCGGAAATCGGCTTTTCAACGGTAGACGGCACGGCATGATTGAACATGATGCCTTCCCGAATGCCCGCGCCCGAAATGATCAGATTGTTAAAGCCGGTGAAGTCGAAAAAGCCCTTGATGCAGGCCAGCGCGCTGGAGAAGATGTCGGCGCGCGCCACGCTCAAGCCCTTGATCTTGGTACGCTTGTCCGCGTCAAGCACCTTGACCATATCGTAAACGGTGTTAAAGTCGCTGAGCGACACATTGTAGTTATGCACCATATTGAGCGGATAGCGCTTGATCCGCCGGCAAATTTTAGCGAGATTACGGAACGAGCCGCCGACGCCGACAAACTGCACGTCCGGCTCGAGTTCTTTCAGCCAGCCGATTTGCGAGAACTGATCGGCGACATAGCTTTCGATCATCTTCGCCTGCTCTTCGGGCGCAACGTTGGGATCGTTGAACAAATCCGACAGCGTGATCGTACCGAACGGCAGATTCTCGCGGTTGAGAATGTTGCGGCGGTTGTAGTGAATGAGCTGCGTGCTGCTGCCCGAAATATCGACGATAACGGCTTTGGGTACGTCGAGCGAATTGATAACGCCCTGATAAATATGTATCGCCTCTTCCTCTTCGGTCAGCACTTTGAACTTAAAACCGCAGACCGCGCTGATCTCCTCGAGAAAACTCTTTTGGTTTTTTGCCCGCCGCACGGCGTTGGTCGCTACGGCATACACCTTATCGACGTTTTGCGAGTCGCACAGCTTGCGGAACATTTTCAATGTCTTGACCGCTTGCGCCACGCGCGAGGGTTTCAAAAAGCCGTCGCGCTCCATATCCTGCCCCAAACGCACGGTTTCTTTCAACTCGTCGAACACCACGAAATGTCCGTTGGGTAAAATATGCGCCAACACAAGCCGCGCCGAATTACTGCCTAAATCGATGACCGCTATCGTCTCCATACTGCCTCACTTAAACGTTTACAAAAAATTTGACGCCTCGATACCAGCGCCCCGGCGTTTAAAGAAATAAAAACTTCCTTATTTTAGTTTTGTATTAACATTATATCACACATATCGACGCTTGTCTAGATGCTTTTGAAAAATCGTTTGACTAAAATTATCTTTTATTTTTTGTGCATAATTGACAGTACCCGCACAATTTTCAAAAAACGACGGAAAAAATCGCGGTTTAACCGTTTGTCGCACACGCAATAAATGTCCTCAAAACGCACAAAAACTATTTACATTTCGCGCGTATTATGGTAAAATAATACGGTATAACGATAAGAAGGTCGCGCTATGTCGAAAGTCAAAAAAATACGCTATATCTTAACGGCTGCACTGTTGGCGCTGACGGTCGGGCTTGCCGCTCGACTTCCCTTTTACCGCGCCGCCGCCGCGCCCGCCGAGGTGGACGTTCGTCTGCTGTTCGCGCCGCAGACCGAGACGCAGTATACGTTTCTCGATACGCCGACTTCGATCGGCGCTACCGCTACCGAACTGTACATAACCACCGCGCAGGCGATACGCTCCTTTTCGTTTCGGGGCGCCGAAACGGGCGGTCTCGACATCGCCGCCGACAAAGCCTATCGGCACGAAGGCATGACCGTCACGTTGGAGAGGGGCGTTCTGCAAGTCTATTTCGGCGACGCACAAACAACGATCGCCTCGGGACTCGACGACTTTTCGGCACACGGTAGCACGCTGTACGCATACGCCAACGATGCACTTATGAACGCTGCGGACGTATCGGTCTACGCGATCAGCGAAAACACGTTGACGGACGAGCATACGCATCGCTTAGCCGACACAAGCATCACCGCGCTGGCCACCGCGGACGGACAAGCCTATGTCAGTATCCGCGCCAACGGCACCGGCACGCGCGACAACATTTGCCTATTGACTGCCGACGGCACGTTGCGCGTTTGCGCCGCCAATGTCCCGGCTGTGCGCGCCATGACGGTCAGCGGCGACATGCTGTATGCCGTCAGCGAAAACAAAATCACCGCTTACCGTTCGGTGATCGGCGCGCTCATTCCCGTTGAGACGCTTGCCGTCGCCGACGTGACCGACCTGGTTGCGGCGGACGGGTATCTGTATGCATTGACGGGCGCATATGCCGTACTCAAAACGCCCGCGACGCTTTCCGGCTACACCGAACTGATCGCATCGGCAAGCGCGCAAGTCGGATTCTACGATATGCCGTCGACTTGCATCACGCGCAAGGACAAAGCGATCGTCGCCGACTGCAACAATCACCGCGTCGCCCTCGTGTCCGACGACGGCGTATCCTATCTCGATTATCCGTTTGTCTACCCCACCGGCGTTGCCGTAGACGACTACGGGCGTATGTATGTCTGTCATAGAATCAATATCATCGACGTATTTGACGAAACGGGCGCGCATTTGTACACCGTAGAGGCCGAAAGCCGCATACTCGACGTATTCACCGACAGCGCGGACGACGTGTTCGTCCGCACCGAAAACGGAATCGGCAGATTGCAAAACAGCCAAGTGCAACCGCTGTACACCGGCGCGGTCGAAGCGGCCGCCGTCATGCCCGAAGGCAGTTCGATTTACCTGTACGCAAGCGGCACCGTCTCCCGCCTCGAGAACGGCGTCCCGGTCAAAGTCGCATCGATCGGCGGCACGGTCATCGATTTTGCCGTCGATGTCGAGCGTTCGATCTACGTTTTAGACGACAGCGGCATGATCCACAAATATGCGGCCGCCAACAACTACGCCACGCCTTCCGCGCCGGTACAATATGTCGGCTATCCGGTCACCGACGGTGCGAGACGATTGAACATTTCGTCGATCCGCAATACCCTGCTCGACTACGGCGATCTGATCGTCACCGACACCAAAGCGCACACCGTCAAGGCGATCGACGCGGCTTGCTTTGCGGTCAAAGTCATCGACGAAAACGTACAGCCGCCCGTCGATCCCGATTCGCCCGTACCCGCTCCGATCACCGACGACAGTATCGTTTTCTATGCGCAAGAGGATATTGCCGTTTACCAACTCCCCCGCGACATGTCGCCGTTCTATACCATCGCCAAGGGGCGAAAGATCATCGTGCCGCGGTATAACCTCACCGATACGGACGCTTTCAGTTTCGTGCTTGTCGAGGACGCCGAAAACAAAGTTTTACTGTCCGGCTATGTGCGCAAGTTCCGCCTACCGGAAAGCGCCCGCCTACCCTATGTCGCGCCGCCGAGCGCCGTCGGCACGGTGCAAAACGATGATACCGTCGTATACAAATGGCCTTCGGTGTACGCTGCGCCGATCAGCGGCTACGACAGCCTAAGTAAAGGCACCGAAGTTTCCTTGCTCCGGTTCGTCGCCGGGTTTATCGACGACAGCGGGTTCCGCTGGTATCGCGTCGCGGTAGACGGCGGCGAAGGTTACATTTATGCTGCCAATCTATCGATCAATCGGTATCAACCGGTTTTCGAGCGGCCGCAGTACAATGCCGAAATCGTCGCAGCGCTCGGCCGCGACACCGCGCAGCTTTACATTCTCGACGGCGACGGAAATTACCGCGAACTCGAAAACGAGCCGCCGCTCCCCAAAGGGACGCGCGTACAGGTCGTCGGCACATTCGATCCGTCTCTACAATATACGCAGATCAAATACTTCGACGAAACGCTGGGTACGCTCGACTGCTACGTTTTGACCGAACACCTCAAATATCACGGCGTGACCGCGCTACAGATCATCGTGTTCGTGCTGATCGGCGTGGTGCTGGTGCTGCTGATCATCTTAATCATACATCGCTTTGTCGTCCGACGTAAAAAGCTGACCAAACTGTAATCGAAAAGCCCGACCGTCGGGCTTTTTTAGTTGTGCGAGTTTGTCCGTGTCCGGATACGCAGCGTCCGACGCTCTCATTGGAAAACCGACGGTTGCATTTACGAAACCGACGGTTGCTTTTTTGTTTTTCTTGTCACGACAGCCCCAGCAGTCGCGCCGCATTACCGTAAAATATCTTTTCCGATACGATCGTATCGCGTACAAATTGCCGCATTTCGGCGACTTCGACCGACTGTCGCTGCCACGGCGCGTCGGTCGCAAACAACAGCTTATCGGTGTCGTGCTCTGCCAAAATGCGGTCGATCTGCGTCTGCGACAGAAATTTAAACCCGAACGAGGTGTCGAGATAGACATCTTTGCCGATCAGCAGTCGAAACATATCGTCCCACAGCCCCTGTGCGCCCAAATGCGCCCCGATGACCGGCTTCCCGGGGAATGCCTCGGCGACATGCAAAAAGCGCTCCGGGCCGCAATGTAGCGGCTCACGCAGGACAAGATCCTTCCCGCAGTGGAAAATGAGGATAAAACCGTACTGAAGCGCCGTTTCGTAAATCGGAAACATGCGCGCGTCATCGGCAAAAAAGCCCTGATAGTCGGGGTGAAATTTGACGCCTTTGACGCCTGCTGCCGCCAAACGAGCCAACTCGCCCCGCCAGTCGGAATCGGGATGCACCGATCCGAACGGAATGACGTCCGACTCGCCTACTAACGAGATCGCCCAGTCGTTGACTTTGGGCGTTTGGTGCGCGTTGGTCGCAATGTTCAAAATACACGAATGCGAAATGCCGGCCTCGGCCATGCGTTCGCGCAGTCCGCGGAGCGTTCCGTCGTAATGCGGCGGATACAAAGAATTTTTGGAAAGATTGGCCATTGCTTTAGGCGCCAGCGCGTCGTTAAAGCAATGCGTGTGAAAATCGATGATCATACTTGTATTGTAATACGATTGTCGCGTTTTGTCAACTTTTCCAACTTATGCGTCGTACGACTTACAATTCAGTTGACGAAAGCGCGAAAATCGACTATAATAGAACGGTATTGTTATTTTTCGGAGGGGATACATATGCGTACTTTGGCGCTGGTCGGCGCACAGTGGGGCGACGAGGGAAAAGGAAAGATCATCGACATTCTGTCGGAACAAGCGGACATGGTCGTTCGCGCGCAGGGCGGCAACAACGCCGGGCATACGGTGGTTGCCGACGGCGTGACGTATAAATTGCACCTCGTACCCAGCGGCATTCTATACCCGAATACCGACTGCGTCATCGGCAACGGCACTGTCGTCGATCCGAAAGTATTGCTCGAAGAACTCGACGACCTACAAGCAAAGGGCGTCGATTGCTCGCGCTTAAAAATCGACGCGCGCGCGCACGTCATTCTTCCCTATCATATTGTACTGGACGGTCTGAGCGAGAATGCGCGCGGCAATGCCGACATCGGCACTACCAAAAAAGGCATCGGCCCGTGCTATATGGACAAAGCCGAACGTATCGGCATCCGCATGTGCGATTTGATCGAGCCGCGCGTTTTTGCCGAAAAACTCAAAAACAACGTCGAAATCAAGAACAACATAATCACTAAGTTGTACGGCGGCGAGCCGGTCGACTACCGTGAAATTCTCGACAGCTACAACAGCTATGCCAAGCGGCTGAAACCTTATGTGACCGATACGTCGGTACTCATTTATCAGGCGATCAAGCAAAACAAAAACGTACTATTTGAGGGCGCGCAAGGTGCGCTGCTCGATCTCGACGTCGGCACATACCCGTATGTCACCAGTTCCCACCCGGTCACCGGCGGCTTCTGCGTCGGCGCAGGCGTAGGTCCCACCTTGATCAAAGACTGCTTAGGCATTGCCAAATCGTACACCACGCGCGTCGGAAAAGGGCCGTTCCCCACCGAACTGGACGACGAGATCGGCCGGCGCATACGCGAGGTCGGCGCGGAATACGGCACAACGACCGGGCGGGCGCGGCGTTGCGGTTGGCTCGACGCGGTGATTTTACGGTTTGCCGTGCGCGTCAACGGTTTAACGGGCATTGCGCTCAACAAGCTCGACACGCTCAGCGGCCTGAAAAAAATCAAACTGTGTGTTGCCTACGAAAAGAACGGCGCAATCCTCAAAGATTTCCCGTCCGATATTGCAGAATTGGCCGATTGCCGTCCCGTCTACATCGAGTTGGACGGTTGGGACGAGGATATTTCGCAGGCGCGCTCTATAGCCGACCTGCCCGAAAACGCGCGCAAGTATTTGGCCGCGATCGAAAGCGAAATCGACTGTAAAATCAAAATGGTCGGCGTAGGCCCCGACCGCGATCAAAATTTCAACGTCGACTGACACATAAAAACGGTTGGAAAGGGATCGATCATGCAAGATTGGTTACAAAAGTTTATCAAGCGGCGCAAGGTCGCTTTGATCGGCTCGGTGGACGAAAACGGGTATCCGAACATCAAAGCGATGCTTTCCCCGCGCAAAATCGAAGGCAACGACTTCTATTTTTCCACAAATACTTCGTCTTTGCGCGTCGGCCAGTTTGCGCAAAATCCCAAAGCGTGCCTCTACTTCTACCGCAAAGGCCTGTTTCAGTATCAGGGCGTTATGCTGACTGGGGTCATGGAGATTTTGACCGATCCGGCGATCAAGCAAGAACTGTGGCAAGTCGGCGATTCCATGTTTTATAAAAAAGGTGTGACCGACCCCGATTACTGTGTTTTGCACTTCAAAGCGGCGACCTGCCGCTACTACTGCGACTTAAAGACCACACAGATCGAATTATAATTAGACACCAAAAACGCGCCGTATTCCGTAAAGTACGGCGCGCTTTTTATACTCTCTGTTTCCGCTTGCACCGCTGAACGCAAAGCCCCTATATTTAGGCACGACAAATGGCGCGTCGCACGAGGCACTATTTGTGGCAAATCACACCCTTATGGAGTTTGCCCGTCGGACAACGTAAGGACGCGCGATGTCATACAGCCGGAGGCGGTTTCTGCTCGACCGACATTTCAGTCTGTCAGCGTGGTGATAAACATCGGCGTTTCGTCCTCGCCCGCCACGAATCCGCAAGAGCGGTAAAAATCCAATTTGGAATTGTACGCATTTAACACGATACGCAAGTAATCGCGGTACTTTTCTTTTACCCGTTCGACCAACTGCCGCCCGATCCCCAAGCCTTGATAATCGGGGCGCACCAACAAATAATGCACGTATGCCGTCATCACGCCGTCGTCGAGCGCGCAAATCATACCGACCGGCCTTTCCCCGTCCCAAGCCGAAACGACGGTCCCGTAATTGCGCAGGGCGATCGCCAGCTTTTCCGGATATTGTCCCGACGACCATCCGACCGACAAAAACAGATCTTGCAATTCGGCTGCCGAAAACTCTTTCTTTTCACAATATGTAATTTGCATGTTACTCTCCTTCGGTAACGGTTTTTGCCTCGCTTTGGCGGCGACCGATCCGACTCCAGTTGATAAAGCCGTAAAGATCCAGTACCAAAAAGGCGACAAAACAGACGGCGATCGGCAAATAGGTCAGACTTTCCCGACAGGCCAAGCTCCACATGACAATCAAAACAATATCGTTGAGCGCGTAGCCCACCGCATAAAAACGACTACGGCGCGCCGTCAAATACGCTGCCACGAACGAGGTAAACACCGACACGGTGCTGATGATCAAATTAGTCGTTTGCATGGCCCATAAAATGAAATAGAATGCCACCGTGACGACGACCGCAGCCGTCATGAATAACCCCCATTCCCGCGCCGACAGGGTATTGACCTTGACTTCGTTTTTATCGCCTTTGTACGGATTGCGCAGCCAAGAGACGAGCGCCGCGACCGCCATCGGTGCGCTGAGCGCCAGGTACGTGATCATTTCGCCGTAATAGCGGAATGAATATGAAATGACGCCGTAAAAGACGGCAAAGACGATCGTCAAAATCTGTCCGATCGGATTGCCTTTGGACACGAATATCAGCGCGGTCACACCGATCAGCGAGCCGACCAAATAATGATATTGCGTATTGCGAAACACCAAAAAGCATACGACGATAGCGCATACGCTGCCGCCCCATATCAGCCACTCGATGACCGTCAACTTTTTCAGCCATTGCAACATATATGTATTACTCCGTTAAATCCGATTAGCGTTTGCTTGCGCCGCTCTCCTATTTTTACCCCGAATGACGGCGCAGTAGCAAACTGTAAAAATAGCACTCTATCCATATCTTCCAAGACCTAACGACATAGATAAAATGCTATTCGCATCGGCGGCACCCGGTGGCGCCGACCTGTGTTATTCAATTATTTGTACTAAAATCGCCCGCTGTTTGCCCGTTTAGCCTTTTGCTTTCTCGACCGCGAACGCGTTGCAAGCGGCGATAAATGCGTCGGTCAACGGATGCGATTTAAAGAGACGCGATTTAAATTCCGGCCGGAAGATCACGCCGACATAAAACCGCTTACTCGGCAACTCGAACACTTCGGGATATTTGCCCGTGGGCGATTCCCCGGAGATAACAAGGCCGTTTTTCTCCAACGTATGCACGTACTCTTTATTCAATTCGTACTTGTGGCGGTGTCGCTCGACCGTCTTATCTCCGTATATCTCGTGCGCTTTCGTTCCGGGCTTTAAGCGGCATTCCTGCGCGCCCTTGCGGAAACCGTCGCCGGACGGCGTTACGACCGCGCAATCGGTTTTCGGATCCATTTCCGCGCTCGTCGCTTTTCCCAGGCCGCAAACGTTACGCGCGTACTCGACGTAGCCGGCCTGGGCGCCCAAACCGATCATCAGTACGGGAATATCGTTCTCCCGCGCCACTTTGGCGGCGGCAACTTTGCCCTCGAATCCGCGATTGCCGAACCCGGCGGGAATGACGATGCCGTCGTATTCTTTCAATTTTGCCAGTTTCTTTTCGGTGATACGGTCGCTCGACATCCAGTCGATATGGACTTTGACGTCGGCCTTCACGCCGCTGTGGTTGAGCGCCTCGCTCAAAGAAATGTATGCGTCGTGCTTTTCGACGTACTTGCCCATGATGACAATGCGAATCCCGTCTTTGCGCGCGGCCAATTCGCAAGTCTTTTGATAAAACGCTTTCCAGTCCTCCAGTTGCGGCTCGGCGTCGGGCAACTTGAACTTGCGCAGCAACACTTTTGCCAGGCCTTGCTCCTCGAGAGAAAGCGGCAAGCCGTAAATGTTGTCGGTCGTCAGACTTTGCATAATGCAATCTTTTTCGACGTTACAGAACAGCGACATTTTGTTTTTGGACGAAACGTCGATGTCGTAGTCCGACCGACAAATGATGACGTCCGGCTGAATGCCCACGTCCTGCAACTCTTTGACCGAGCGCTGTGTCGGCTTGGTCTTTTGTTCGTGGCTGACCTCGATATATGGCACCAGGGTGATATGCACGTAAGCAACGTTCCCCTTGCCCAATTCCGCGCGGCATTGCCGAATCGCCTCTAAATACGGGTGCGTTTCGATGTCGCCGACCGTGCCGCCGATCTCGACGATGACAATATCGGCCTCGTCGTTGTCGAGCGCCCGAATGCGCGCCTTGATCTCGTTGGTAATATGCGGCACAACTTGCACCGTGCCGCCGTTATAAGCGCCCTCACGCTCTTTAGAGATGACGGAGGAATAGATCTGCCCCGAAGTAATATCGTTCTTACGTCCCAAATTCTCGTCGATAAAGCGCTCGTAATGGCCGATGACCAAATCGCTTTCGCCGCCGTCGTCGGTCACGAAAATTTCGCCGTGCTGATACGGACTCAAGTTCGACGAATCGACATTGAAATAGGGATCGAACTTCTGTAAAGTCACCCGATACCCGCGCGCTTTCAACAGGCGGCCGATCGACGCCGCCGTTATGCCTTTACCGAGTCCGGAAACAACGCCGCCGGTAACAAATATAAACTTAGCCATAACAATCTCTCCTTCGTATCGTTTATAAGGAAAATCCGATCTCTTTGAGTTTCTTGCTGTTGTAGTTGATCGTGTCAAGTAGCCGCTCGAAAATCGTTTGCACTTCCGCTTTGTCGCCGATCATACGCGGCACGGAATCTTCCGAATTATCGGCGTGCAAATAGAAATTCCGACTGGCAAAATATTCGGCGTACAGCGCGGCCAATACTTCGGCGTATATGACGCTGCGAATGCGGCGCGTGTACCCGCCTTTTAAGACATATTTGCCGTCGACCTTGTCGAACGCCTGCCCGATCATCTTGACCTCGATGCCCTGCGCCTTTTGTAAATCGCTGATAAACTTCTCCAATCCTCGATACGGCGGCGTCAACAGCGACGAATAGTCGGTCAGCTTGATCTCGTTATTATAGATGTCCAACAGTCCGATCGTCAAATCGATCTTCGACTGCTCGGAAAGATATTCGAACGCGTCCGGCAACCGCTTTTTGAGCTTTTTCTGTACGTCCGCCGTGCGCGCGCCGCTCAACTCGACATGCGGCTTGACAGCCGAAACAAAATCCGCATCGCCTGCGATCAAGGCCTGTACTTCGCCGTACAGATTGCTACGCTTGCCCTGTAGCTGCAAAATCTTTTTACCCGGCATATAGCGTAATTTGGTTTTCTGGCCGTTCTTGTTTTGGATCAAGTACGTTTTGACTTCTTCCGGCGTACCGGCGGCAACCGTGTTCTCTAAACGATACGACACGCCGCGCAACTTTTTCAAGCCTTTAAGCACCTTATCGAGTTGCGCCGCCGCAAACTTTTTAACGGTGTAGTCCTGCCCTTCTTCCCCGGGCGCACGTTTCCCGTCCGCTTTCGGCTCTGCGGATTCGGCTGTCGGCTTTTGTGCGGCCTTAGAGTCTTGCTTTTGCGCTGCGTCCTTACTTTCCGACTTCGGCGTCGGTTTTGCGACGCTTGCGCCCGACTGCCGCGCTTTTGCGCTCGGCGTTTTCTTTTGCCCCGGTTGCCGGTCATGCCCGGCTGCCGCGCCTTGCGCGGATTGTACGGGTTGCGCGCTCACTTTTTGCGCAGGCGCTTTGTTACCCTTATTTTGCG
The DNA here is from genome assembly GCA_022791055.1 of Clostridia bacterium. Classification (GTDB taxonomy): domain Bacteria; phylum Bacillota; class Clostridia; order Christensenellales; family Pumilibacteraceae; genus HGM11386. The sequence goes on from JAAVYI010000018.1 coordinate 93,546, forward strand.
CCGGTTGTTCGACCTTACGGACGACGTTTTGCGGTTCGCTTTTGTCGGTAACTACCGCACACGAATCGCTCGGCAACATTTTTTTCAGAAATTCCAAAATCGGCTGCGGCGCCGTAACCGAAAGCAAACGCGCTTTGGTGTCGTACAGAACGCCTACTTTTTCGTTTTGTAAGGAATATTTGTAGCGGACGATATGGCACTTTTCGGTTACCGGCTGAAAGTCTTTCAGCATACAGTCGTCGAGTTTGCCGATCGCCGCCAGAAAACGCTCCGCTTCCGCTTGTTCGCATTTTCGGTCAAGACGCAATTTGTCCATTCCTTGTTTTCTCTCCCCTTTGATAGTCAAAAAGCGACTCTGAAATATGGAGCCGCCCTTGACTATTCCAGCCTACTTTCTTATTTCTTGTCTTTCTTCGGCTTTACTTTTCTGTAGCGCACAAAGTAGATGATCACACCGGCAATCAAGACAACGCCGACGATAATCAATACCGTGCTGATCATGGTGAGGGAAATGTTGCTCGTCGACTTCTGTGCCGACACAACGATTTGATACTGCAACGTCGTTTTGTTGCCGGCCTCGTCGCTGACTTCGTAAACGACCGTGTACGTGCCGCTCTTGTCGAGCTTGATCGTTGCGCCGTTATCCGTCTTAGTGGCATAGGTCGAACCTTTACCGCTGACCGTAACAACTTCCGATTTGGACGGGTCGATCAACTTCTTGGTAAACGTGCAATCGCTGATCGAATCTTCGCTGCTTTCCAGCGTCAACGCCGAGAACTTAAATTCGGAATTGATGCGCGCTTTTTCGGCCGGCGTAGACGTTACTTTGAAGTCGGGCGCCACTACGTCGCCGACATTGACGGTGAACGTTGCCGTCACGGGGTCGCTACCGTTGAGCGCTGCCGTATAGGTGACGGTATAAGCGCCGTCCTTACGCGGCTCGAACGAATAACCGCCGTCTTCCGTCGGCGTCGCGGTGACATCTTCGCCGTTCTTGGTAATTTGGATGTCGATCTCGGCATTGCCATGCTCACCGATCGCAACGACCGCCGGCAAAATCACGTCTTTGTCTTCGTCTTTTACTTTCTTGGGCGCATACGTCGGCATCAAGCCCTGCACTTCAATCACCGGCTTTTCGGTGTCGGTGGTGGAAATGCTGTACGTTCTGCGCGTCACTAACTCGCTACCTTCTGTCGCCACATAACCGGCCGTGAACTGATAGGTGCCTTGATTGTAAGCGATAAACTCGCTGCCCATCAGGCTGAAACCTGCACCGGTGATTTTGTGCGCCAAATATGCATGATTTACGTCCGGAATGTTATCGAAACGGGTATCCTGCAATTTATACGCGGTGTACGCCGATCCCGACGTAGGCATCGAAATTGCCGAAGTCGTCGGCTTGTCGGTATTGCCGCCGCTCGTCGAATCGCCTTCTACCACAATCGGATATATGGCAACGGTGTTCTTTTCGGCCAACGTGAACGCACGAACAGCGATTTGATAGGTGCCGCTCGTTCCCGGCGTAAAGGTCAAGTTGCGCACAACGATCTTGCTGTAGTCATAGTAGGTCTCGAGGCTTACATTGTCGAGCGTCTCGCCCTTCGGGTTGGTCACGCGGACTTCGAAACCGGTGAACGGATAGTCGTCTTCAGTAACCGCGATCGTGAATCCGCCGGCATTGACTTGATCCTTGGTCGTCCAAGCGGCATCTCCCGTTTTCTGCTCTTGAATAGCCGCAGTGATAACCGGTGCGTTGGTGACGCTTGCCGTCGAGACAACGCGGACAACGTTCAAACTCGCTCCGTCTTTCTTATTCTCTTTGTAGAGGCCGACGCTGTCGGAGACTTTCAAGTTAAACGTTAGGTTCTTGTTTAAGGTCAACTTATTGGTATCGTCGATCTTGAATACCAAATTGTCGCCTTCTTTTACGATTTCGGCTTTTTCGCCACCCTTGACCTTAAGCGGTTCCGTACCGGGCGCATCGGATACAATCTCGTATTCCACGTGTAAACGCGTGGTCGCAGCCTCGGCGTCGGCAACCGACGGCGTAGGCACTACGAACGTCTCGCCCTCTTTGGCGATCAAGTAGTCGGGCGTTTCCACTTCGGCGGTAACAGGCGCTTTCTCGTCCTTATACGTGCTTTCCACCGTGATCTTGTAGGTCTTGGTGGCGACGTTACCCTTAGCGTCTTTCGCGCGGTACTCTACCGTATAGGTACCGGTCTGCGGATCGGTGTTCTTCACTTCGTTGAAGTCGAATTTGAATTCGCCGAACTTATATTCTTTGTCCTTGATTTCGCCGTAGTTGGCACCGTTCGACGTGAAGATCTTGCCCTTGCCTTCTTCGCTTTCGTCGAGGATGTTTTCAAAACTCATGACGGTCGCGTTGTCCGAATTGGTGATCTTGAACGAAACAGTCAAGCCCTCGTCGCCTGCGTTATCGACAACGATAGGCGTCGGGAACGAAATACCGGCATCGACTTCTTTCTTCGTATCCGTGACTTTTCCGTCTGCACCCTGCTCGACCGTCCAAACTTTCAAGCCCCACTTTTCGGGGATCTGATGTTCGTCGATGACTTTGAACACGGGGGCAACCTTGTCCACACCGCTGATTTTATAGGTGTAGGGCGCCGACTTTTTGCCGGCGTCGTCGGTAGCCTGGTAAGTTACCGTATAGTTTTTGTCGCCGAGTTGGGTCGGATAGAACGACATCAATTTGTCGTTATCGAATACTTCGTCGGCGTCGAGCGTCTCGTCGGCGTAGCCGTTAGCGTCGACAGTCACTTGCTTGACTTTCTGATCGCCTTGCATAACGGTAACTTCGACTTTGACATTTTCATCGAGGTCGTCGCTGACCGTCGCCGTCGGCAACGTCACTTTGCGGTTGATGCTGGCTTCGGTCGGCACGTTGACAATGCTCAGCGTAGGCGCAGCGTTGTCTTTGACTTCGGTCTGCACCTTGACGGTGAAGTCCTTGGTATAATACTTGGTATTGCCGTCGAGTTGCGCATAATACTGCACGTACACCAGGCCGTTATTTTCGGGCTTGTAGGTGCGCGCCTCGTCCGACACGTCGCCGCTGACGGTAAATTCCGTTGTCTTATCGCCGTTGACGACCTTGGCTTTGATCGTTTGCCCTTCGAGCGCGACCATTTTGCCGTCCTCGTCGTAGTAAACGAGCTGCGCTTTCGGCAACGTCATCGAATCGCCTTTTTTCAAATACGTCGGGATATCGGCGCCGTTAAAGTCGACTTTGATCTCGTAGTCGTGGGCTACCGAACTGTACACGTAGAAATCATACGACTGATACCCGTCTTCACCCTTTGTACCCTTGGAAAAAGTCACGGTGTAGGTACCGACCTGATCGGCGGTAACCGTATTGCCGTTTTTGGTAGCGTCTTTGCCGTTCGGTGCGGTAACCGTAATAGCGTCCGCCGCTACATCGGCAACTGCGGGAATAACAAAAGTCTTGCCGTATTCCACTTTACTCGGCATGTCTACGTTTTTGATCAACGTATTCGTTTCACCCGTAATAGCACCGAATGCGACAAAGCTCATTCCGCTTATGACCATGGCAACGGATAAAACCACCGCCAATAAAATCATCCAAGTGCTTTTGCGTCTCTTCATTGAACCGTATTCTCCTCTAGTCGGAATTTTATACTGTAACATTGCAATTATACAATTTTACAGAAAATCTGTCAAACGAATTACGCATAGAATAACAAAAAATATTGGCAGTGCGTCCTTCGTTCTTTCTTATTATCTTTCAGCGAACGGAAATTTATTCCAAAGGGCTTACAAAACGCGGATGACCGCATCGACCGAATGCACGACGTCGAGCGTCTCGATCTCATGAAGCGCCTTGCGCATCGACGTTTCGTCGGTTTTATGGGTGAAAAACACCACCGGCGCATAGTTGTCGGCGACCCCATGCTGCATAGCCTTGTCGATGCTCACGCCGTAGCTGCCCAAAATGTTGGTGATCTTCGACAGCACGCCCGGCCGGTCGGCTAATTTCAGCGATATATAATAGGCCGACTCGAAATCTTTTTTCAGTTTGATCGCGCTGTCGAGCTTGCCGTTGTTGTCAAAGTCGGAATAGACGTGCGCGCTGCGTTCGGCGCAGTACACCACGTCGGACACGATCGCGCTGCCCGTCGGCCGTGCGCCCGCGCCGCGTCCGTACAGCATGATGTCGTCGACAAAATCGCCGGTCAAGAACACCGCATTGAACGAGCCGCGCACGCTGGCGAGCGGGTGTTCGTTGGGTACAAACGTCGGATGCACGCGTACTTCGACGTCGTTGCCGTCACGCTTGCCGATCGCCAACAGTTTGAGCGTATAGCCGAAATCTTTGCCGACGGCAATATCGGCCGGCGTGATTGCGGTGATACCTTCGCGGTAAATCTCGCTATACGGGATACAGGTATGAAAGCCGAGCGAACTCAAAATGCTCAGCTTGTACATTGCGTCAAACCCTTCGACGTCGGCGGTCGGGTCGGCCTCGGCGTAACCGAGCGCTTGCGCGTCTTTGAGCGCCTCGGCATAACTCTTCCCTTTCTCGGTCATTTCGGTCAAAATATAGTTGGTCGTGCCGTTGATGATGCCGTACAGTTGCGTAATGCGATTGGCCTGCATGGCGTCGTTGAGCGTGCGAATGATCGGCACGCCGCCCACGCAACTGGCCTCGAAATACAGACCTGCGCCGTTCTTTTTCGCCGTTGCCTCGAGTTCGCTCCAACGCTTGGAAATCAGTTCTTTGTTGGCCGTAACCACGCTTTTACCGGCAGACAGCGCTTTCATGATGAACGTGCCGGCCGGCTCGACCCCGCCCATTGTCTCGACGACGATCGAAATCGACGGATCGGACAGAATATCGTTCAAATCGGCGGTCGCTTTATTTGCCGGCACGCCTTTAGCCGTAATGCGGTCGACCGATTTATCGAGCACCTTGGCGACTTCGATATCCAGTCCGCGTGCCGCGGCGATCCAGTCGTGATTTTCGGTCAGTATCTGATATGTACCGCCGCCGACCGTGCCGATGCCTAAGATTGCCACACGTACTTTTTTCATAGTATCTCCTATTTATCTTTCTGATTCATCTTATAGATCATGTTCAGTCCGCGCAAGGTAAGCGTGCGGTCAACGACGTCGATGACGGTACTCGAACGGCTGATGATCTCGCTCAAGCCGCCGGTTGCTACGACTTTGGCGTCGCCCTCTTCGGCTTTGATCTTGCCGACAATATATTCGACCATGCCGATAAAGCCGTTGATAATGCCCGATTGCATGTTGGTGATCGTCGTGCGGCCGACCGCTTTTTTAGGCGCGATCAACTCGATTTTCGGCAGTTTGGCCGCCGAGGCACACAGCGCATCCGCGCTCGTCTTTAGCCCGAACGAGATCGCGCCGCCCAAAAACTCGGCCTTTTCGTTGACATAGTTGAACGTCGTCGCCGTCCCGCAGTCGATGACGATGACCGGCCCGCCGTAGGTATAGTACGCCGCGACCGAATTGACGATACGATCGGCGCCGACCTCTTTGGGGTTGTCGTACTTGATATTGATACCGGTTTTCAGCCCGTTGCCGATCATCAGCGGCTTGACGCCGAAATAAAAGCCGATCATATGCTCGAACGTGTAATTGAGATTGGGGTTGACGCTCGACATGATCACGCCGGTGATCGTGTCGAGTTCGATCCCGTTGCCGCGCAACAGGTCGCGCAGCGCCAGTCCGTACTCGTCGCTCGTTTTGGAAACGGACGTCGCCAGGCGCAAGCTATACACCAGCTTGTCCCCGTCGAACACGCCGCACTTGACGTTGGTATTTCCTATATCAATGGCCAGTATCACTTTCTTCTTTCCTTTCGAGGGCTTTCCTCGGGGTCATGCGCAGGGCTTTTTGCACAGTAAGCGCGATCGGCGGCAACAGCAACGTATTGACCGCCAGTTCGATCGCGCCCGCGATCAACAGCGTCGGCGCGTACACGTACATAACGACGCCGTTTAACGCCAAATCGGGGGTAAACAGAATCAAACACGTTACGACCAGGCCGGTATTCAAGATCGACCCGACCGCACCGGCAATCGCATACGGCAGACTGCGCGCAAATTTACCCTCGCCGCGCACGATTTTTTTGGCCGCCAAAAACGCAAAGTGCGTGCCGATCCCGACGAGCAACCGCGGCACTATCGGGATCCAAGGCGCTTCGATAAAGGCAAGCGCGACCAAACTCGACCCGGCGAACGCATAACAAAAGCTGATCACGCCGAACATCAGCCCCGACACCGCCGACATTTTCCAGTCGGCCGTCACGCAGATAAACAGCAGCGGCAGCAAGAACACGTAAGGCAAGAGGCCGAACACGATCATCAGCGCGAACGTAATGGCGTACAGCACCAGCGTTTTGGACTTATTCATTTTTCACTCCTCGGACTGGACACTTTTTCAAGTTGCCCGTCTCATCGATAAATTATACGGCGGTGCGGTTGCCGCATGGACATACCGCCCGAACATACCGGATCATTTTTGCGACTTTTCCGTCTTTTTCTTCGTCGCTTTTTTCTTGGGCGTAGCTTTTTCGACCGGCTCGACGATGATCGGGTCGCCCGTTCCCTCGCCCTTTTCCTGGCGTTCTTTCTTTTCTTTTAAGCGCAACCCGCGTTTACCGACGTTGAGCTTGGGTTGCGGCGCGTCGAGGAAGGCTTTTTCAAAATCGTTCTTGCCCGGCGCGAGCTTGCCCTGCTCGATCCCGTAAATGGCGAACAGCAGTTCTTTCGACGGCTCGATCCCGTCCTCGGCCAGCCAGCTTTTGCGCTTTTGATAGATCGTTGCCAGTAGTCGGAAACGTTCGGCGTCGGTCGCCTCGTGGATCAGACGATGACAGTGCGGACACAGCGGCACATAGTTGCTGGCGCGCTCTAACGAGTGCGAAAACTCGTTGGCATAGTCGCGCGGGATCAGTTGATGAATTTCCAAATACGTTTTTCCCGTCTCTTTGGACGTGAAATAGCGGCATTTATTTTCCTTGTGCAGTTCGCACTTGAAATCGGTCTCGTAGCGCGCCGCCGTCGACAGAATGGCATTGACGCGGCCGAGCTTGTCGAGCGTTTCGGTGGTGGTGTAATCGAACGCATCGAGGTCGGCATTCTCCAAAAAGTCGTCGCCTTCCGCAAGCGACAGCTCGGTATCGGTCAGCGGCAACTCGTTGTTGTCGGAAAACAGATTGAGGTACGTCATGCGGAACACGTCCTCGTACATCATGATGAAGTTGGTCAGCTTTTTGGTGTTGAGCTTATAGAACCGCGTGTACACCTGCTCGAATATTTCGAGCATCTCTTCCAAGCTGATCGGGTGCGAATTTTTGATATAGTGCGTAAAGAACAGGATCTTGGCGTCGTCGAGTACGGTGTCGCAGTCGATGAGCGCGCTGGGCGCAAACAGCGCGGACACGATACACGTGTACCGTTCTTTGGTATAGTTGTCGAGTATGTAGTCGTGCAACTCGCTTTTTTCAAACTCGCTGGCGGCGTGGTAGGCGCTCAAAAAAGCGGTATCGTTGCGGAACGTCGTCATAATAACGTATTCCGTCCGCAAGTACTCTTCCATATTGCCCTGCCGCGTATTGAACAGGTAGATGATCGCGTTGTAGATCTGCGCAGGCGTATAGCCCGCCTTTTGCCAGGCGTCGAACACGCGGTCGGTCTCGGCGAATATGTAGTTGCTTTCGAGGTTGTAATAGCCGTCGGCGACGAACAGATAGTCCATAAACCAACGGTCTTCCGGCGTCAACTTTTCGAGCAAGAACTTTTCAAAGACTTCGCCCTTGGCCGATTTGACTTTGACCCCGTCGCGCGTCATAAACAGCTTGGAGCGCCGCACGTTGTCCATAAACCGCCGCGCTTGCATCGGGCTTTCTTCGACGTAGGTATTAAATTCCTCCGCCGTCATCGCGCACAGTTTCGAATAGGTGTAAAACCCCTCTTCGACCATCCACAGCGTGGTGAAATTTTCGGTAAAATCGAATAAGTATCCCTTATCCGACAACGTTTCCGGCCGCTTGCCGGCACACTTTGCGATATATTGATCCAAAAGAGACATCGTTTTATCCCTCCGTCGTAATGTCCCGCACCTGCACGCGCCCGGTCTGGAACGCGGTGCGCGCCTCAAACTTCATTTCACCCATGCCGCGCCTGCCGAACGTGTTGAGCTCGACTACGACGTCGGTCAACGACTGTTTGGTCGAACGCACGGTAATGACGGCGGTATCAACATACTCGTCGGCAAAATCGAAAAAGTGAAAATCGGAAATATCTTCTCCGTAGATTTGCAAGTAATAATAGAAGTCGCGCATCCATGCCGCAAACGCCGTCATATATCCGTCTTTGACGACGGCCTTGACGGTAAACGTCCCGCCCGACTTGCCGCCCTCGAAGTTTTCGAGAATATCGGCATTCGGCAGGGTCAAAATGCGGCGGTAGATCGTTTCGGGCGACTGCCGGCCGTGCGTTTCGGCAAGAAGCAAGATCTCTTCGTAGGTACGCGAATCGGGCGCAAGTCCCGCGCCCCAGTAATACGCTCCGTTCTGATACCCTTGCGGGCTGGAATTGCCGTACTGCGGGGTATAGATGCCGCTGTCGTCGGTCGAAAAGTCCCAAATATGTCGGTACGCCGCATATGTCTTGACGCCGTCGTTCGAGCGGCTGTACTGATAGATCGCGTCGATATTGGCAATGCCGTCGCCGTCGTCGGAAACGATGCGCGGCGAAAGATAGGACGCCTTATGCTCGACCTGTAACGACGTCAGCGAATCGAAATTGAAAATGACGTTGTCGCCGGACAACGACGCAACGCGGCGATACTCGGCCTCCGGATTGGCGGCAAAGCCCTCCTCTTTGACCTGACAGCCGACCGATACGCAACCGGCCAACAGCACACTGAATAGAATTGCAATCGCTCGTTTCATAGACTCTCCGCGATTAGTATACCACAGTTCGACGCATTTTGCAACTAAAAGAACGCGGTTTCGAAAAGGCATTGCCTTCGACCTGCGCAATACAAAAACCGCGACACGCGGTCGCGGTTTTCGTTCCTTGTTTCGTTGTGCGCCCGGCGCCGCTTTCTACGTGCGACTTCTAAGGCATACAGCGATAGGAATTAAGTACGTGCATTACTTGCAGCAGCAAGCATCCCGGCCGCCGCAGCAGCTGGAGAGAATTAAGTACAACAGAATCATATCGCAGCAATCGCAGCCCTTCTTCTCGTAGCAACCGCACGAATTGTTGCAGCCGCACGAATTACCGCCGCCGCAGCAGCACAGCAAAATGAGAATCAGGAACATATCGTTTCCGCATCCGCCTCCGAACATAAGATCGACCTCCTTTTCCTAGACTCGATATACACTGTTATGTAAAGCGGCAAGCAGGCCGGCGGCGGCTAAGGCGCCTTTAGCGACCGCCCGCACCCGCTCCCGCGTCAACGGCATCCCGTTTTCTTACAGTACGCTTTTTCTTTGGTAACGCGCGATAACAGATATATCTACTGTCATACTATGTTACAGCGGGTGAAGTGTTACAATTCGGGCGAGAAAAGTTTTCGCCGCCCGTTTTTCGGCGGCCGTTTGCTTGACATTGCGGCCGAAATTTTTTACACTGTATGTAATAATTCTTGTGAGGTTACAGTATGAGCAAACTTACCATGGATAAACTGGTCGCGCTATGTAAAGGGCGCGGCTTTATCTTCCCCGGCAGCGAGATATACGGCGGCTTGGCCAACACGTGGGACTACGGGCCTTTGGGATCGGAGCTGAAAAACAACATTAAACGCGCCTGGTGGAAAAAGTTTGTTACCGAATCGGAATACAACGTCGGCGTCGACTGCGCCATTTTGATGAATCCGAAAGTTTGGGAGGCGTCCGGCCATGTCGGCGGTTTCTCCGATCCCTTAATGGATTGCAAGTCGTGTAAGACGCGCCACCGCGCCGATCAGCTCGTCGAGGACTTTATCGCGCGCAAAAAGCGTGACGAAAAGATCGCCGGTTGGAGCAACGAGCAGTTGGAAGCGTTCATCGCCGAACATAAAATTCCCTGTCCCGTCTGCGGCAAGTCGGAATTTACGTCGATCAAGAAATTCAATCTGATGTTCAAGACCTTCCAGGGCGTTACCGAGGACGGCGCCTCGACCGTCTATTTGCGCCCCGAAACCGCGCAGGGCATTTTCGTCAACTTCAACAACATTCAGCGCACCACCCGCAGCCGCGTGCCGTTCGGCGTGGCACAGGTCGGCAAATCGTTCCGCAACGAGATCACGCCGGGCAACTTCATCTTCCGCGTGCGGGAGTTCGAGCAAATGGAGTTGGAATTTTTCTGCAAGCCGGGCACCGACCTCGAATGGTTCGACTACTGGCGCGCGTTCTGCCGCGACTGGCTGTATTCTCTCGGGATCAAGGCGGAAAACCTGCGCTTAAGAGACCACGAAAAGGACGAGCTGAGTTTTTACTCCAAAGCGACGACCGACTTCGAGTTCCTCTTCCCCTTCGGCTGGGGCGAGCTGTGGGGTATTGCCGACCGCACCGATTACGACTTAAACTGCCATATCAAGAAGTCGGGCAAGGCGCTCGATTACACCGACCCCATCACCAACGAAAAGTACGTGCCGTATGTCATCGAGCCGTCGCTGGGCGTCGAGCGTTTGCTACTGGCGGTGCTGTGCAACGCTTACGAAGAACAGCAGCTGGAGAACGACACCCGCGTTGTGTTGCACTTGCACCCGACGCTGGCGCCGTACAAAGCAGCCGTTCTGCCGCTACAGAAAAACCTGTCCGAACAGGCCGACGCGATATACAAAAAACTGGTCAAGCGTTTTCCTTGCACGTTCGACGTCACCGGCTCGATCGGCAAGCGGTATCGCAGGCAGGACGAGATCGGAACGCCGTTCTGTATCACGGTCGACTTCGACACGTTAGAGGACAACGCCGTCACGGTGCGCGACCGCGACAGCATGACGCAGGAGCGTATTGCGATCGACAAGCTGGCCGCGTACATCGAGGAAAAAATTTCTTTCTGAAACCATCAATAAAAATAACGCAGTCGATTATACAAAGACTGCGTTTCTTTATACATATTCCCAGGCTCAAATATCGTATCCTTTAAAAAGGGGTCAAGGGGCGAAGTCCCTTGCAGTTGCGGTACGGTTCAAAGGGGCGAGACACAGTCTGAAGTGTCCTGCCCCTTTGCGGTTTTTGCCACGCTTTTTGACATCAAAAAGCGTGCGGTTTTTAATCTTTTACAAAAGAAACAGTCTCCCAAAACTCGTCCTTGGCCTCGCGGTCGAACAGACGCCCCAAAACATACGGGATCTCTTTAGGCGGCGTGTGGTGCGCGATCGCGTCGTTGACCGCCTGCGTGATCGGCAGTTCGACTTGATAGCGCGCGGCCAGCGTCATCATGGCGGTAGCGGTCGGCACGCCCTCGGCCAGTCGGTCGAACGTCTCGCCTAAAGCGTACATCTCGCCCCACTTGCGGTTATGCGAGTGCGGCGAAAACAGCGTCGTTTCGTAGTCGCCCAAGTGGCACAGGCCGTAAGCCGAAAACTCGTTGCCGCCCATGGCCTTGATCAGCCGCGAGACCTCACGCGCCCCGCGCGCCATCAGAGGCCCTTTGAGCGAAACCAGTCCCAGCCCGTCCAAAATGCCGGCGACAATGCCCATAACGTTTTTTGCCGCCGCGCCGATCTCCGAACCGATTATGTCGTTGCCGTAATAGAATCGGATCAAGTCGCTTTTAAAGGCGTTGCACAGCTCGACCGTCAGCGTCGGGTTGGCCGAATCGATCACCATACAGTTGGGGATCCCTTTGACAAAGTCCTGGATATGCCCCGGGCCTACCCAAACGGCCAAATTTTGCGGATCGATGCCGCTCTCGACGGCGATTTCCGAAAGGCGTTTGCCGGTCTCGACCTCGATCCCCTTCATACAGAGGATAAACCGCTTGCCGGTCAGATCGAACGCGGTCACTTTCTTTAAAAAGCCGCGCAGTCCTTGCGCGCTGATCGAAATGATGATAACATCGGCGCGCTCGACCGCATAGCGCAAGTCGCAGCTTACTTCGATCGAGTCGGGAAACGCCACATATTCGTTTTTTCGCGTGGCGGCCAGCACTTCGTAGCTCGGCTCGCCCGGCATACCGTAGCTGACCACCGCGTTGCCCAAGCGGTCGGCATACCAGGCCAAAAACGACCCCCAACGTCCGCAGCCCAAAACGCTTACGTTCATTTTATTGTCCGGCCTCCTTGTCACAAAATGTCCGCGCACTAGTTATTCTTCGGCGAATAGTTGGGGCTTTCCTTGGTGATGGCAATGTCGTGCGGGTGGCTTTCGATCAATGCGGCGTTTGTGATCTTGACGAACTGCCCGTTTTTGCGCAGATCCTCGATCGTCCCCTGTCCGCAGTAGCCCATGCCGGCGCGCAAGCCGCCCATCAACTGATATACGATGTCGGACAGCGGTCCGCGGTACGGAACGCGCCCCTCGACGCCCTCGGGCACCAGTTTCATATTGGCACTTTGGAAATAGCGGTCGCCGCTGCCTTTATTCATTGCGCCGATGCTGCCCATGCCGCGGTAGGTCTTGAAGCTGCGGCCCTGGTAGATCTCCAGTTCTCCCGGACTTTCGGCCGTTCCGGCAAACAGCGAGCCGATCATGATCGCGTGCGCGCCGGCAGCAACCGCTTTCGGAATATCGCCCGAATACTTGATACCGCCGTCGGCGATGACCGTCTTGCCGTACTTGTCGGCCATTTCGCTGCAATCCATAATGGCGGTAATCTGCGGCACGCCGATACCGGCGACCACGCGGGTAGTACAGATCGAGCCGGGACCGATACCCACCTTGACGACGTCTGCGCCGCGCTTGTACAACGCTTCGGCCGCCGCCGCCGTCGCCACGTTTCCGGCGATCAGCGTGATCTGCGGGAATTTGTTTTTGACTTTTTCGACCGCGTCGAGTACGCCGCTGTTGTGGCCGTGTGCGCTGTCGAGTACCAAGCAATCGGCTTTGGCCGCCACTAGCGCCGCCGCGCGGTCTAAGAGTTCCGGATTGGCGCCGACGGCGCCGCCGACCAACAAGCGGCCGTTCTTGTCTTTGGCCGAATGCGGGTACTGAATGGCTTTCTCGATGTCCTTAATGGTGATCAAACCCTTCAGGTTGTTATTTTTATCGACAATGGGCAGTTTCTCGATACGGTGCTTGCCCAAGATCTCTTGCGCTTTTTCGAGCGTCGTGCCGACCGGCGCCGTCACCAAATTTTCTTTGGTCATGACATTCTTGATCGGTTGGCGGTAGTCGGTCTCAAAACGCAGATCGCGGTTGGTCAAGATACCGACCAGTTTGCCGTTCTCGGTGATCGGCACGCCGCTGATCTTGTATTTTTTCATCAGTTCGAGCGCGTCGGAAACGAGATGATCGGGCGACAGGTAGAACGGGTCGGTAATGACGCCGTGTTCGCTGCGCTTGACGCGGTCGATATGCTCGGCCTGCTCGTCGATCGTCATATTCTTATGTATCACACCCAAGCCGCCTTCGCGCGCAATGGCAATCGCTAACTTGGATTCGGTGACGGTATCCATAGCGGCCGAAAGTAACGGCACATTGAGCAGAATGTCCTTACTCAGGCGCGTAGACAGATCGACTTCTTTCGGCAAAACGTGCGATTCCGCCGGAATCAGCAGCACGTCGTCAAACGTCAGTCCCTCTTTGAGTATCTTGTTCATACTATCCTCCGTTGAAACGTATCTTTTTATTGCTTTAGTTTCTCTTCGTTATACAACTGCACATAGGTCGGCAGCAGCGTGTTGGTATAATAACTCGACATATAATAATAGTCGAGTTCGCCCTCCCCGTATCGGTAAACGTCGTTGGCGCGCCACGTCTGCCAAGCCTCGGCGGAAACCTCGATCGGATAGCCTTGCGCATACAGAATATACGTTACCGTATCCATACGCGTGGCAAATCCCGAAACGGTCTTGACGCAGTAACACTGTTTCAAAGCCGCCGCCGCGCTGTCGCGCGACATGCGGTTGACGAAGTCGGAAAAAACGGAAAATTGGTCGGTCAGCAAAGTGTATAGCTTGGTAAAGCCCTTGTTTTGCCCCAACGTGTAAAACAGGTCGAAATGATTGCCGTTTAACGTTGCGGCAAAATCCCCCAGCGCATTGTCGCCCGCTTTGATGATCGCAGGCGTCACGCCGATCTCGGCAAACACCGTATCGATATAGGCGCTAAGCTGATTGAAAACCGTCATCCACGGTAGCAGCATGTCGTCGGTCAGCTCGAAGTTAGCCGTGGCGAGCGTGCTGTTCAAAAGCACGTCGAGCGGCAGTTCCCTGTCGCGCGTCCACACGATCGCGGTCGACTTGTCCAAATACAAATTCGCCCGATAGGCAGTCACCGTTAAATGATCGGCAATACTGTACAAACCGGGGTGCAACATCGGATTGACAGCCGCGCCGACGTTAAAAGCGTCGATCTGCTCGTTCTTCATCGAAACGCTGTCGACGGTAAAATAGCGTTCGGTCAGTTCGACCGTTTTCTCGGCATAGAACTCTTTTCTCGAGCCGGTCGCGTCATCGAACAGATCGCCCGCAAGCTGCGCCGCGCGGTACAGCACGCCGGCATAGCGGCTGTCCCACTCGCGCCCCTCTTCGGGATACTGCTTGAGATAGCTTTCGGCGCTTTCGAGCGCGCGGTGGCGGTTATTCAGTTCCAAATAGAATTGCATCGCGCCAAACGGAAACAAAAACACGATGAGCGTACAGACGAGCGCAACCGAAACGAAAACGGCATACACCGTTTTGATGGCGGTGACCGCAGCGGTACGGTAGAAGTCCGGCGCAGATTGGTTATTCGGGTTACTTTGGTTTTCCAAGCGTACACTCCGCAATGTTCTTATTTACCGTATAGTATAGCATGAATTTTCTACAAAGTAAAATTCTTTTGCCCGACAGACAAAAGAATTTTTTATAAAACTATTCGCGTTTGGCAATGATCGCCTCTGTTTTGGGATCGATCAGTACGGCATAGGTCTTTTCGGCGCACAGCGCCACGTACCAGTAATAGCCGCCCTCTTCGGTCACGGGATTAAAGACGATGCGCACGTACAGTTCCCCTTTGAGCGTCTTGCCCTCGGTATGACTGTCAAACGCCTCTTGCAAGGCCTCGCGGCCGACCGTCAAAGCGCGTTCGGCGTCGATCATATCCTCGGTCATGACGCTTTTCAGCGTTGTCTCGATCACCGTTTCGCCGTCTACGATCTTAAACGGGATCTCGCTCGCGTCGCTTTTGTCCTTGATGTCGGCGCTGTAGCTGTCGCCGAACGGATGCATGACCATGTCGCCGCTGTGTTCCACCCCGTCGATAACCGCAATATAGCCGTATTTTTTACCGGGGATAAAGGTATCGGGCGTAAAGGTGATGACGGTGAACTGCTCTTTTTCACAACTCGTGCCGTCTACCTTGTACGGATTTTCCCGCGTGCCCGTATCGGCGGTCAGCTTGCCGCCCTCGATTTCGGCAACAAACGTGTCGGTGCGGTTTTCCGACAAATATTCGCTGTAATCGAATTTGCCCGAACACGCGACCGTTCCAACCAGCAGCAGTGCGCACACCAAAACCGCGCATATTTTTTTCATACCGTTTCCGCTCCTTTTCAAACGAACTTACGATCGGTTTATCTCGCGCACATGGCGCAAACGCCGATAACGGTATACTATATGCGCAAAAAGGCGAATTATGCCTTTTATACGGGATTTATTCCGATTCGAGCAACTGCCGAATTTGCGGGAGCGCCGCGACCGCCGCCAATCTTCCCTGCTCGATCGAATATTCGTTGTCTTTAAAAACAAAGGGCGAGCGCGCGCCTTGGTCGGGCGTGATCATCAAATCGGCCTCCTGCGCGCGGTGCTGCCACCCCTGCCAGTCCATCAAGAGATACGTCCGCTCGATCATATTCATGATACCGTGCATCGGCGAAAATTCAAACGTTTCGGCCGGCGGGCCCAACGCATCGACGGCAATGATGACGTCCGCGCCCATGTCCTTTAACTGGTGAATGGGAATGCGCTCGAGTACGCCGCCGTCGATCAAATAGTCCTCGTCGGACGGCACCGAATGAAATGCGATGGGAATGGAGATACTGGCGCGCACGGCGTCGATCAGTTTGCCCTCGGTAAACTGCACGAGCTGTCCTTTGCGCGCTTCGGTCGCCGTTGCCAAAAACGGGATCTTGCACTGTTCGAACGTTGTATCGCCGATCAGCTTGCGCACGATGCGCATAGCACGGTCGCCTTTTAAGATCCCTTGTCTGCGCGAGGAAATGCGCACATCCATCAAGGCCATTTGTGTGATGCGCGGCGCCATCTCGATCATGGAGTCAACGCCGACGCCTGCGCAAAAACATGCGCCGATCAAGGCGCCCATCGAGCAACCCGTCACGTAATCGATCGGGATATTGCTTTCGGTCAGCACTTTCAAAATGCCTAGGTGGCAAAACCCTCTCGCGCCGCCGGATCCGAGCGCCAGCCCTACTTTTTTACGTTTTGCTTCCATTACGCTCCTTTATAATGCGGCCGCCGTATCGAGCAGCAGTCGCTCGGTACGCGCCCAGCCCAAACAACCGTCGGTGATTGACTTGCCGTACACTTCGCCGTCGGGCGACTGATTGCCGTCCTCGATATAGCTTTCGGTCAAAAAGCCTTTGACCAGCATATTTGCTTTGTCGCAGACGCGCAAATTGGCAAGGATCTCTTTGACGATCCGCACCTGCTCGAACGGGTTTTTGTTGCTGTTCGAATGGTTGGTGTCGATGATGACGGCCGGATTTTTCAGTCCCTCTTTGCCGTACATATCGTATAATTTGATAATGTCCTCGTAGTGATAGTTGGGAATATTGTTGCCGTACACGTCGACGCTGCCGCGTAATACCGCATGGGCAAACGGGTTTCCGGTCGTCTTGACCTGGTGATCGTTGTATTTGAACTCGTTTGCTATTTGCGCTGCGTAGATCGAATTGAGCATAACGGCCAAGCTGCCGAACATCGGATTTTTGATACCGACAGGCACGTCGATGCCGCTGGCGACCAAACGGTGTTGCTGATTTTCCGACGAGCGCGCGCCGACGGCGACATAGCTCAGCACGTCCTCCAAATACGGGAAGTTGTCGGGGTACAGCATTTCGTCGGCCGCCGACAGCCCCGATTCGGACAAAACGCGCAAGTGCATATGTCGGATCGCCAAAATACCGGCCTGAATGTCGGTGCCTTTATGCGGGTTGGGATTGTGAAACATGCCTTTATAGCCCTCGCCCCGAGTGCGCGGCTTATTGGTATAAATGCGCGGCACGATCAACAATTTGTCTTTGACTTGTTCGGCAATGCCCGCCAGTCGCCCCACATAGTCGAGAACGGCGGTTTCGTTGTCGGCCGAACAGGGGCCGACAATAAACAGTTTACGGCTGTCCGCCCCGGACAGGATCGCCTTGACGGCGGCGTCGCGCTCGGCCTTAACGGTTTGCATGGCTGCCGACAGCGGCAGTTTCTCTTTCACCTCTTGCGGCGACAGGATTTTCGATACGGCTTGAAACATGGTATTTCTATTTTCCTTTTTCGGTTCGGTATATACGCGTTTAACGTCTGCCGTCGGGGTCGGGATTGGAGATCATCGCGCCCCGCAGTTCCTCGCGGTTGTTGCGGATCATCGTCAGCGTCGACAGCAAAAACTGTTCGGTCTCTTTGAACGTTCTGTCCAAATGCTCTTTGGTGTGGTGTACCAACGTATCGCACTGCATATACGCCGTCTCCATGATCTGCTTAGCGTCGATTTCGGCGCGCCGAATGATCTCCGAATTGTCGATGATATGTTCGGCATGTTCTTCCGCCTCTCGTATGGTATTCTTGGCGGCAATGTCGGCGTTCTCCAAGATCTTTTGTCGATTTTCCATGACGTAACGCGCTTCGGCCAGTTCCTTCGGGAACGCCGCGCGGATATTGGCGACCAGCGTCGCGCAACGGTCGAGATCGACTTTTTTCCCGAAAAAGCCGCCGCGGCCTTCCAGTTCGGCCTCCAGTTGATTCAACAGTTCGATAACGTCCATATATAAATTGCCTCTTTCCCAATCGATTTAGCCGCGCTTGCCGTAATGCTTGCGCACCAATTCGGCCGCACTTGCCGTTACATACCCTTCGAGACTGCCGCCCAAGTGCGCCAGTTCGCGCACGATCGACCCCGAAATGTGGCTGCATACGCCTGCGGTCATAATATATATAGTTTCGATGTCCGGATTTTGTGACTTATACACTTCGTACAGCGCTTTTTCGTATTCGAAATCGTTGTAGGTGCGTAAGCCTCTGACGAGAATGCGCGCGCCGCACTGCGCGGCAAAGTCGGTCAAGAAACCGGTAAACGGCCGCACTTCGACGTTTTTAAGTCCCGCGAGCGATTTTCTCGCGATCTCCAGTCGCACGTCGATCGGCGCCGCCTTACGCTCGCCGGTGTCGGCGACGCCTACGATCACTTTGTCGAACATGCTTGCCGCGCGACGCGCAACGTCGTAGTGTCCGAGCGTAAACGGGTCGAACGTGCCGGCCATAATGCTGATATTCATAATGCCTCCGCCTGTGTCAAATAGCTTAAAACGGTGTTGCCGCAAACTCTACGGTCTATTATAAAAGATTCGGGCAAATTTATCAAGTCATTTTTGCGGCTGTGTTCGATAATGACGGTAGCATTTTTATGGAGCAACTCGTTTTCGACCAATGTCCGCACGATCTCCGGCTCGCATCCGGCCGCATACGGCGGATCGAGGAACACGAAATCGAACTTGCGGCCGACCAGTTTACGCAACGCGACGCGGTAATCGGTGTGATACACCTCGAACGCATGTGCGCCGACGTGTGCCAAATTCTCTTTGGTCAGGCGTATGCTGTCGGCATCCTTGTCGACGAACACAACTTTCTCCGCGCCGCGGCTGAGCGCCTCGATCCCCAGCGCACCGCTACCCGAAAACAGATCGAGTACCGTGCCGTACACCCCGCTGCGGCTCATCAAGATATTGAACATCGTTTCCTTGATGCGATCGGCCGTAGGTCTTACGCGGTCGTCGTTCGGGGCAAACAGCCGCTTGCCCTTGTATTTTCCGCTGATGACCCGCATCAGTTGTCAAACGAGCGCAATTCGCTCTCGATCTCGCCCTGCTGCCGCTTGAGCTTGTACGCGCCCAACCAGTAGCCGCCGCAGAACACCAGCGACAAAGCCAGAATAAACGGCAGGTACATGGCGAGTATGCCGATGCCGACCGTCGTCATATCGATGCCTGTCCCGGTAAAAAATACGGTGATCGGCATCAGCAGAAACGCGACGATGCCGCGCAAAGCCGTCACATGCGCGCAGCCGGCGATCAGCGTCATCAGCGTCATCGGCACAAAGAAGCCGACGACATGATAAAAACACTTGTATACGGGAACTTTGAGCGGCGTTTTGTCGTGAATGGCCGTCAGCGTTCCCGTCGTGGTTTGCTTGTACAGTGTCTCGCCCTCTTTGCGCCCGCTCAAAAACAGCATGGCGACGATCGGCGCCAAAAACAGCAGCCCCATAATGATCTGCACCCATGCGGGGATCTTATCGATCAAAAACACCAGTGCGGCGATCGAAAAGATCAAGCAGTATCCGTACATCATCACGCTTGACAATGTATACGTTACAATCGGTTTCCGTTGCTTTTTCATGTGAGTAAGTATACCCTCCTTGCCGTAAAAATAGTAGTCGGTCAGCGCGTATATAGTTTGGTCGGCGTCAACACGCAGTCGAGTGCGCAATCGTGCGGCTCCGCCTCGAAATCGACCGACTGTTCGTCAAACGCTAAGCCGACCGTCGTCACCTTACGCCCGATAAGCCAGCGGTCGTAACAGCCTTTGCCGTAGCCGATACGGTACAGCCGCTCGTTAAACGCCAGTAGCGGCACGATCGCAACATCGATCTCGCGCGTGTCCGGGCGTCCCTCGACGTTTCCCATGCGGTCGGGTCGCAAATCGCCGATCGGCGCGACCGCCGTCATCGAAAAATCGGCGTTTGTGTGCGGCACCAGCACCGTCTGCCGTATAGCCGCCGCGTGAATGAACGCGTGTGTATCGACTTCCGACCCCATAGAGACGTAGCAGAACACCGTCCGAGCGTCCTTCGTCAGGTCGAGTAGACGCGCCGTCAAACGGGACTGCTTGTCCTCTCTTTGGGAAACGGCGGCACGCACGGCAATCATGCGGGCGCGGATCATCTGCTTACAAGCCGATATAGATTGTGTTCGATCTCGATTTGTCAAATCCGGTCAGCACCTCGTATTCGATCGTTCTATAGGCGCGGCACAGCGCGTCCATCGTCGCCCGGCCGCCGAGTACCGTCACCGTCTCGCCCGGCCGCACGGCGACGAGCGAGGCGTCGAACATGAACATATCCATGCACACGCGTCCGACCACGCGGCACTTCTGCCCTTTACAGTCGACGCTAAGCGGCGCGCCGCAGCGGCGAAACCCGTCGGCGTAGCCGAGCCGCACGGTCGCAACGCGCATGTCTCTACGCGCGGCATAATCGCCGTACCCGATATGTTCGCCCTTGCGCACAAATCGGACGGCGATCACCGGCGCCGTCACCGTCATCGCCGGCCGCAGATCCTCTCGCCCGTACCCGTACAGCGCCAAACCCGGGCGCACGCCGTCGAGATAGTAGGTTTTGTCGAGCGTCAGGCAGTTACTCGCACAGCAGTGCCGCGGCACGCCGAGCGTGCGCGTCATACCGTCAAACCGCTCGAACTGCCGCGCGGTCGTCTCCGCGTCCGACGGGTCGCAAAAATGCGTATACGCCGAATCGATCTCGATATGTCGTCCGGAAAGCGTCCGCAACACGGCCGGCAAAGTCTGTTCGTCGCAACCGGTGCGGTGCATTCCGCTGTCGATCTTTACGGCCGCTTTGACGCCCGACGGAATGGCGAACGCGTCGTCCAACGAACCGACGCTGAACGCCGTACCGCGCACGCGCTTGTACGCGCCGCAACACAGCACGGTGATCGGCTTGTCTGTCCGTCGCCGCAGCTTAAGCGCCTCTTCTGCCGTTGCGACCGCATAGCTTGTCACATACGGCTCGAGCGCGGGAACGATCCCCAAACCGTGCCCGTATGCGTTGGCTTTGACGACCGCGCAAACGGGTACGCCTACGGCTTGCGAAACGGTGCGCGCGTTGTGCGCGACCGCCTGACAATCGACGACGACGATAGTTGCCTCCGGCTAGATAATAGCCTCTTCCAATATTTTTACGCCTTTGTCTTTCAGCGCCTTGAGCGCCAGCGCCTCGTTGTCGACCTTGAAGAGAATGATGCCGGTGCCGACCGACTGCCGCGCAAACGAGTACAGGTACTCGATATTGACGTCGTTCTCCTCCAAAAGTTCGGTCACTTCGGCCAATCGCCCAGGCTCGTCGGCGACTTCGACGCCGATCAGTTCGGTGGTCGTCACGGTAAAGCCGGCCGCTCTGAGCGCTTGCTCGGCGCGCGCATTGTCGCGCGTGATGCAACGTAAGATCCCGAAATCTTTGGTGTCGGCGATCGACAGCGTGACCAGATCGATGTTGTTCTTTTTTAAAACCTTGGTCAGCTCGCCGATACGTCCTTTGCGGTTTTCCATAAACACCGCCATTTGTTTGACCATTGTACCTTACCTCCTTTTTATATATGTAATCGACATGTCTGCCGTTACAGCTTTCTGTTGTCGACCACGCGCACCGCCTTGCCCTCGCTACGCGGAATGGTGTTCGGCTCGACCAGTTTGACGCGTGCGCTTAAGCCCAGCGCGCTGTGCAAGCGACTTTCCATATCGGAACGCAGCGCCTCGATATGCTTGACCTCGTCGCTGAACATGCCCTGCGCCAACTCGACGCGCACCTCGAGCGTGTCGGTGTTGTTCTCGCGGCCGACCACAAGCTGATAATGCGGCGAAACGTTACCCATTTGCAACAGCACGGTTTCGATCTGCGACGGGAACACGTTGACGCCGCGAATGATCAGCATATCGTCCTTGCGTCCCATGATTTTGCCCATGCGCACATGGGTGCGGCCGCACGGACACGGGTCGACGTGCAGCGAGCAGATGTCTTTGGTGCGGTACCTTAGTAGCGGCAAAGCCTGTTTGGTCAGCGTAGTGAACACCAGTTCGCCCTGCTCGCCGTAGGGCGCCGGTTGCAGATCGTCGTCGAGAATCTCGGGAAAGAAATGGTCCTCCCACACGTGCATACCGTTCTGTGCTTCGCACTCGACCGACACCCCCGGCCCCATGATCTCGCTCAAACCGTACACGTCGTAGGCCTTGATCCGCAGCTTCTTTTCGATCTCCGCGCGCATCTCTTCCGTCCAAGGCTCCGCGCCGAACAAGCCGCTTTTCAGGCTGAAATCGCGTATATCGTAGCCGTTCTCATAGAGCGCGTCGCCTAAGTAGGCCGCATACGACGGCGTACAGCACAGCGTGGTGGCCTTAAAGTCTTTGAGTAGCATCAACTGCCGCGCGGTGTTTCCGCTCGAGGCCGGTACCACGCGCGCGCCGATCTTGCTCGCGCCGTCGTGCGCGCCCAAGCCTCCGGTAAACAGCCCATACCCGTAAGAAACGTGTACCGTCGAGTCGGCCGTCACCCCCGCGCAAGTCAGCGACCGCGCCATCACCTCGCTCCAAACGTCGAGATCGGCCTTCGTATAGCCGACCACCGTCAGCTTGCCGGTCGTTCCCGACGAGGCATGTACGCGCACCACCTCGCGCTCGGGAACGGCGAACAGACCGAACGGATAGTTGTCTCTCAGATCTGTCTTTTCGGTAAACGGCAACTTTACGATGTCGGCGATCGTGTGAATGTCGGACGGCTTAACGCGCATCGCGTTCATTTTTTCACGGTAGAACGGCACGCGCTCGTACACATAGGCCACCAAATTTTTAAGGCGTTCGCTTTGCAACGTCTCCAGTTCGGCGCGCGACATCGTTTCGATCGCTTTGTTGAAGTACCCCATATCGCCCCCTACAATTTAAGACCGCGCTCGAATGCCTTTCGGTTGACTTCGACCGCTTTTGCCGGCACCGAGGCAAGCAACGCTTCGCGCATGACGGCCTCGTCCAGCCCGGCCGCCGCGGTCAGTTTTCCCAAAATGACGGTGTTGGCAGCCTTGACCGTGCCGCAGTCGAGCGCCGCCGACATGGCGTCGATCGAATGCAATTTCACGTCGCGTGCCCGCAGACGGGCGTCAATATCCTCGGGATAATCGGCCGCGCCGATGATGACCGGCAGCGGCATGATCCGCTGCGAATTGACGATCAGCGTCCCGCCCGCTTTCAGACAATGTATCCAACGGAGTGCTTCGAGTTGCTCGAAGGCAAGCAAATAATCGGCGTCGCCCTCGTCGATGATCGGCGCGTACACCTTGTCGCCGAATCGAACATACGTCACCACGCTGCCGCCGCGTTGCGCCATGCCGTGCACTTCGCTCAATTTGCAATCGTATCCTTTTTCTGCGGCGTAGCGGCCGAGCACGCGCGAGGCGAGCAGCGTTCCCTGCCCGCCTACCCCGGCAATCAATATATTGGTTGTCTTATTCATGCGCCTTACTCCTTTTCCGCTTTTACGATCGCGTGTACTTTGCAAATTTGCGCGCACACGCCGCAACCGGTACACAACGCCGCATCGATGTACGGATTCGCTTTGCCGTTGACAATGGCCGGACACCCCGGTTTTACGCACTGCTTACAGTTGACGCAAGCGTCGGTCACGGTAAACGCTGCGGCCGATTTCTTGATCAGCGCGCAAGGCTCTTTGGCGATCATCAGCGAAACGCCGTCCTTTTGCATCTGCTCTCGGATCGTCTTTTCGGCCGCCGCCAAGTCGTAGGCCGGGAACGTTGCGATATTCGGCACGCCGCACGCGCGCGCCAATTCTTCGTAATCGATTTTATACGCCGGTTGGTCGTAGATCGTGCGTCCCGTACCCGGGTGCGGCTGGTGGCCGGTCATGCCGGTCGTCGCGTTGTCGAGAATGAGAATTTTGGTATTTAAATTGTTATATACCGCGTCGATCAGTCCGGTTATGCCGCTGTGGATAAACGTCGAATCGCCGATGACCGAAAGCGTTTTTTTGGCAAATTCGCGTCCCTGCGCCTTTTCCGCGCCGATATTCATGCCGATGCTCGCGCCCATGCACAGCACGGCGTCGACGGCGTTCAGCGGTGCGAGCGCGCCCAACGTATAGCAGCCGATGTCGCCCATGACGTTTAACTTCAGCTTATTGATGACCGAAAACACGCCGCGGTGCGGACAGCCCGGACACAGCACCGGCGGGCGCGGCACAGCCGGTTCGGCGGTCGGCGACGGTTGATGCAAGAAATTTTCGACAATAACGCGCGACGTCAGTTCCCCGTAATGCGGGAAAATGTTTTTGCCCTCGCAAGCGATCCCCGCGACTTTTAACGCATTCTCGATAAAGCCGTCCATTTCCTCGATGACGACCAGACGCTTAACTTTTTCAGAAAAGGCGCGGATCGATTCGAGCGGCAACGGGTACACGCTGCCGACCTTAAAGACCGACGCATCGGGCAGCACGTCTTTGACGTATTGATAGAGAATGCCGGCGCACACGATCCCCAAATCGGTCGAGGCGTATTCGGCGCGATTGATCGCAAGCGATTCGACCGCCGCGGCGATTTTTTGCATACGCGCCTCGAGCGCGACCCGACGCTTGCGGGCGTTGGCCGGCATCATGACGTATTTATCGGTGTTCTTTTGATAGGATCTGATCGGCACGTTTTCCCGCGGCTGTTCGTCGATATAGCTTTGCGAGTGCGCGACGCGCGTCGTCATGCGCATGAAAACGGGCGTGTCGTACTGCTCGCTGAACGCAAACGCCAACTTGGTAAACGTGCGCGCCTCTTCGGAGTCGGACGGCTCGAACATGGGGATTTTGGCCGACATCGCATAATAGCGCGAATCCTGCTCGTTCTGCGAGCTGTGAATCCCCGGGTCGTCGGCGGTGACGATGACCAAGCCCCCGTTGACGCCGGTATAGGACAGCGTGAACAGCGGATCGGCCGCCACGTTCAGGCCGACGTGTTTCATGCCGACCAATGCCCGCGCGCCTGCGTAGCACGCCCCCGCGCCCACCTCGAGCGCGACTTTTTCATTCGGCGACCATTCCGCTTGGATCTCCGGATATTTCGCAATGCACTCGGTGACTTCGGTGCTGGGCGTTCCGGGATAAGCGCTCGCCACCGTAACGCCGGCCTCGTACGCGCCGCGCGCCACCGCATAGTTTCCTATAGCCAGTTTCTTCATGTATCCTCCTGTTCGGTCTTTAGTCTTTTTTGCGCAAGTCGCGCACGCGCTTGGCCTTGCCCTCAAACCGTTTGAGCGACATAGGCTCGACCAGTTTGACTTTGACGTCGAGCTGTAAAACTTGTCTAAGCCGCGCACGGATCTTCTCGCGGAGCGATTCCAACTCGCCGTAGTCGAGCAGCAACTTGCCGTCGGTGATCTCGATCAGCACTTCGAGCGAATCCATATGCCCTATGCGGTCGACGACGATCTCGTAGGAATTGGCGACCTCGTCCATTTCCATCAGCACGCTCTCGATTTGCGACGGGAACACGTTGACGCCGCGAATGATCAGCATGTCATCGGTACGGCCGACCACCTTTTCCATGCGCGCCATGGTGCGGCCGCACGGGCAGGGCTGCTTGATGATACGCGTCAAATCCTTGGTGCGGTAGCGTAAAACGGGTACGCCCTCTTTGGTCAGCGTCGTCAGCACCAGTTCGCCGGTCTCGCCTTCCGGGAGCGGCTCGAACGTGTCGGGGTCGACGATCTCGGCCAGGAAATGATCTTCCGCGATGTGCATACCCGTTTTCAAAGCGCACTCGCCGGCCACGCCCGGCCCCATCACTTCGGTCAGTCCGTAGTTGTCGTTGGTCGTGATATGTAACAGTTTGGCAAGCTGCTCGTGCGTTTCCTTGGTCGACGCCTCTGCGCCGAAAAATCCCAGTCGCAGTTTGAGCGCGGACGGATCGACGCCCATACGCGCCATCGTCTCGCCGATATATAATCCATACGACGGCGTCGCGACGAGTGCCGTCACCCCCAAATCCTGCATCAGCATGATCTGCCGTTCGGTGTTGCCGCTCGAGATCGGCACAACGGTCGCGCCGACCTTCTCCCACCCCATATGTAATCCGAGCGCACCGGTAAACAAACCGTAGCCGAATGCGTTTTGCACAATGTCGTCGCTGCGGCCGCCCGACGCGACGATAAACCGCGCCACAATGTCCGACCAGACGTCGAGATCATTTTTTGTGTAACCGACGACGACCGGCTTGCCCGTCGTGCCGCTCGAGGCATGAACGCGCACAATATCGCGCATCGGCCGCGCGAACAGCCCGTATGGATAGTTGTCGCGGAAATCGTCTTTGGTGGTAAGCGGCAACAGGCGAACGTCTTTGAGCGTCCGAATGTGCGACGGCTTGACGCCGACCGCATCGAGCTTGCGCTTATAGAACGGCACGTTGTCGTATGCGTAGTTTACGATCGCTTTGAGACGCTCCAGTTGCAACGCCTCGATGGCGCGGCGCGGCATGGTCTCGATGTCTTTTTGAAAAAATTCCACGGCACTGTATCCTTGTCGATCTCTGATTTGCTGTTTGTGTTCGTCGGGCTTTTTAGTCGCCCCGTTTTTTGGCGTTCAACCGCGCCAGTTGCACGGCGAGTTGCACTTTCGCCATTTTATATTCGCGCATCGACTGCGATTTCTTCATCGCCTCGTCTAAGCGCTCGATCTCCTCGCTGACCTTGTCCGCATCGATCTCGTACGGCCATTCGCAGGTTTCGGCCATAATGACGGTGTCGCGCACGCCCACGCGCACAAACCCCTCGCCGGCAAACGCCTCCATCCAACGCGCATTTTGCTTGATCCGCATCACACCGCCCGACAGAATGAACACCGTCGGCAAAGTGTGTTTCATAACCTCGCGCTGCCCCGTCGGCGTCTCCAAAACGACGGCCTCGACCTCGCCTTTGAAAAAGCTGCGTTCGGGCGTAACGATCTCGAGCGTAAATAATTTTTCCATTTCCGACGCAACCTCCTTTCAAAGATTTTTGTCAACTGATTAGGCCATAACTGCCGACACTCCCGACGGCGGAGAGTGCGCCGCGAGAGACCCGACGGAAGGCAGAGACGCGGGTAGAGACGCGACGCTACCGACGGCGGAGAGTGGTGCGCTAAGACACAACAGGCGCACCGTCGGCACAGGCGCGTAGTTCGGTTCTACGTAACTGTGTCGACGGGACGCACGTAGTGTCTTAGCGTGCCGCTATACGCTGTCGCGCTAGCCTTTCGCTTTACGCCGCACCTCGTCTAGATCCCCCACCATATAAAACGCCGATTCGGGGTAACAGTCGGCTTTGCCGTCGAGGATTTCGGAGAAACATTCGACGGTCGTTTTGACGGGGACATAACGGCCTTCCATGCCGGTAAAGACGCTCGCGACGAACAGCGGTTGCGAGAAAAAGCGTTGCATTTTGCGGGCGCGGTGTACGGTCGCTTTGTCCTCTTCGCTCAATTCGTCCATGCCCAAAATGGCGATAATGTCCTGCAACTCCTTATACTTTTGCAACGCCTCTTGCACCTTGCGCGCCACGCGATAATGCTTGTCGCCGACGACGCGCGGCTCGAGGACGCGGCTGGACGATTCGAGCGGGTTGACCGCCGGATAAATGCCCTGTTCGACGACCTTACGCGACAGCACGGTAGTCGCGTCCAAGTGTGAAAAGATCGCGGCTGGCGCGGGGTCGGTCAAGTCGTCGGCCGGCACGTATACAGCCTGGATCGATGTGATCGATCCGTTTTTGGTGGTGGTGATCCGCTCCTGCAACGCGCCCATTTCGGTCGCCAATGTCGGCTGATACCCGACCGCCGACGGCATACGGCCAAGCAGCGCCGAAACCTCGCTGCCGGCCTGGACAAAGCGATAAATGTTGTCGATGAACAGCAGCACGTCTTTGCCGAGGTCGTCGCGGAAATATTCGGCCAGCGTCAGACCGGTCAGCGCGACGCGCATACGCGATCCGGGCGGCTCGTTCATCTGCCCGAACACCAACGCGGTATTTTTCAAAACGCCGCTCGCCGTCATGTCCTCGATCATCTCGCACCCCTCGCGGCTGCGTTCGCCGACGCCGGTGAAGATCGAATAGCCGCCGTGTTCGTGCGCGACATTGCGGATCAGTTCCATGATCAGCACCGTCTTGCCCACGCCCGCGCCGCCGAACAGCCCGACTTTGCCGCCGCGCGCATAGGGCGCGATCAGGTCGATGACCTTGATGCCCGTCTCGAGGATCTCGGTCGAAGTCGCTTGCTCGTAAAATTCGGGCGCTTTGCGGTGGATCGGCCGATGATACTGCGCGTCGATGTCGCCCTTGCGGTCGATCGGCTCGCCCAACACGTTGAGCACGCGCCCCAAAACCTCTTTGCCTACAGGCACTTCGATCGGGTGGCCGTTGGACACGACAGACATGCCGCGGCTCAAGCCCTCGGTCGCTTGCAACGCGATACAGCGGGCAACGCTCGGCCGCACGTGTTGCAATACTTCGAGCGCGGTGAACGTACCGTCCTCGCGGTCGATCAGCAGTTTTTCGTACATGCGCGGCATATAGCCGTCGTCGAATGCCACGTCGATGACGGGGCCGACGACCGTCAGCACCCTGCCGAAATGAAGTTTTGGATTATTTTTCTTCATGGTTGACTCCCATAGACGTGGTGATAATTTCGGACAGTTCGTTGGTAACCGCTTCTTGCCGGGCGCGGTGATACTCGATATTGAGTGTCTCCAAAATGCCGTCGGCGTTGGCGGTCGCGCTGTTCATTGCCTCGCGGCGGGCGCGGTGCTCGCATGCGACCGACTGAATAAGCGTGCCGTACAAGATCCCGGTCAAGTACTGCGGGATCAGCCGCTCCATCACCTCTTCGGGCGACGGGTCGAACTCCAGTTCCCGAAAGTTCTCTTCCGCCTCTTGCGAATCGTTTTCAAACACGAACAGTTCGCTCGAGAGCGGCAGTAGCCGAATACACTGCGGGGTCGCCGCCCCTGCCGTCATGTGCGTGTACACAACATACACTTCGTCGGTCAGTTTGCCGTCGTACAGATTGAGCACCGACTGCCCGATCTCGTGCGCGTCACCGATCGTCGGATCGTAGGCGGCAGAAATGAATGCGACGTCGACGGGGATCTTGCGATTTTCGAAAAACTCCCGCGCCATTTGCCCCACACAAAACACCGACGCCTTTTTTTGCGCTTTCGTCACAAGGTCGTAGGCGTATTCGAGAACGTTGTGATTGAACCCTCCGGCCAGCCCTTTGTCGGACGCAATGACGATATAGACGGCGTTGCCGCTGTTGTGCTTACTAAGGTATCGACTCTCCACCCCGCGCGCGTGCGTGGCGATGTCGGCAATGGTGTGCCGCAGCACGTCGAAATAGGCGCGGTTGCTGTCGTAGCGCGCCATCGCCTTGCGCATTTTGGCAACCGAAATAGTCTCCATCGCGCCGGTGATCTGGCGAGTCTCCGCTACGCTTTTGATGCGCGTTTTAATGTCGGTCAAGTTCTTCATTTCTTAAAGAAGTAGGCGTAATAGGCATCTACCAGCTCCTCGAGCGCGATGCCGTCCTCCATGGACACGTCACCGTTTGCGCAAATGCGGCCGTACAGCTCGCTGCCGTTGACCTCCAAATACTCGAGAAAGCCCTTGTTAAACGCGCCGATCCGGTCGGTCGGCACACGCCCCAAAAGTTCCTTGTTGATGAGATATAACAAGATGATCTGTTGCTCGACGGCATAGGACGCGTGCAACGGCTGTTTGAGCGTCTCGGTCGCCCGCGCGCCCTGGTCGAGCATTCGTTTTGTTTCGGCGTCGAGGTCGGAGCCGAACTGCGTAAACACCTGCAATTCACGGTACTGCGACAAATCGAGGCGCAGCTTGCCGCTGACCTTGCGCATTCCTTTGATCTGCGCGCTGCTGCCGACGCGCGATACCGAAAGCCCGACATTGACGGCCGGGCGAATGCCGGCGTTGAACAGTTCGCTCTCGAGATAGATCTGTCCGTCGGTGATCGATATGATGTTGGTCGGCACATACGCCGAAATATCGCCGGCCAACGTTTCGACGATCGGCAACGCCGTCATAGAGCCGCCGCCCAACGCGTCCGACAGTTTGGCCGCGCGTTCGAGTAGGCGCGAATGCAAATAGAAAATGTCCCCGGGGTACGCCTCGCGTCCCGGCGGGCGTTTTAAGAGCAAACTCATGGCGCGGTACGCAACCGCGTGTTTACTCAAGTCGTCGTAGACGATCAGCACGTCGCGGCCGGCGTACATAAACTCTTCGGCGATCGCGCAACCGGCATACGGCGCGATATACTGCATAGGCGCCGAATCGCGCGCCGTCGAGCACACGACGACGGTATAGTCGAGCGCGCCGTATTCGCCCAACGTATGCACCAGTCCCGACACGGTCGACGACTTTTGCCCGATAGCAACGTACACGCAGTACACGCCTTTGCCCTTTTGGTTTAGGATCGTATCGATTGCGATCGACGATTTGCCCGTCTGCCGGTCGCCGATGATCAGCTCACGCTGGCCGCGGCCGATCGGAATCATCGCATCGATCGCCATGATACCCGTCTGTAAAGGCGTGTTGACCTTGCCGCGGTCGGCAATCGCCGGTGCGGCCGCCTCGATCGGACGCACGCGGTCGGTATGCACTTCACCCAGTCCGTCGATCGGTACGCCCAACGGATTGACGACGCGTCCCAAGAGCGCCTCGCCTACCGGTACTTCGACGATACGCCCGGTCGAGTGTACGATCGCGCCGGCTTGCACTTTGTCCTCGTCGTCTAAGACGATCGCGCCGACGTTGTCCTCTTCGAGGTTGAACGCGATCGCTTTGACGCCCTCGACGTCTAACAGTTCGTCGTATTCGGCGTCCTTTAAGCCTTCGATACGGATAACGCCGTCGCCCGAATAGCAAACGCGGCCGGCATGAGAGCCGGTGTAATCGGGCTTGAACGTGTCGATACGCTCGTCCAAGCGCCGCATCAATTTGCCGATATCGGGACGTAACGGCTCGATACGCATTTGCTCGGTCAGCTTATCGAGTACCGCCTGCCGTTGCGCTTGCTGCGCGGGCGTAGGCTGCACACGTTCCGTCTGCGCCTCGCCGGACACCAGGCGCGTCATTTGCCGCTTTAAAGACGCGTCGTAAAAATCGTCGCCGTCAATAACGAGCAAGCCGCCGAGCAGCGACTGATCGACGGAATACGAAAAGACCGGCTTTTGACCGGGATGCTTTACCGAAAAGCGTTTTTCTATTTTGGCGCGTTCGTCGTCGGTGAGCGGTGCGGCCGATATGACTTGAATTACCATAGGCGCATTACTCCCACTCTTTCAGACATTCGTCGATGATCTTTTTGTTATCCTCTTTGCCGACCTCGCGCGCCAAAATCTTTTCGGCCATCATGATCGCCATGTCGGCCACCTTGTCGCGGTTGGCCTGCTCGATACGCCGCGTCTCCGCCTCTGCCTCGCGCTTGGCCGTCTCAACGATCGCTTTGGCCTGCTCGCGCGCGGCGGCCAGCGTCTCTTCCGACTTCTTTTGCGTCTTTTCGGTCGCATCGGCAATCACTTGCGCCGCCTCTTCCTTGACCTCGGCCAGCATCTGCTCGTACCGGTGCTTGCTCTCGTTGGCCTCTTCGTTCAGGCGCGCATTCTCTTCGACGACGGCGGCGAGTTTGGCGCGGTGGTTGGCGATCAGTTTCTTGATCGGCTTATACAACAGGAAATACAGCGCCACCACCAGAATAACCAGGTTGACGACGTGGAACAGGATTTCAAACCAGCCCAGGCCTAGTTTTTCAAAAATCTCCATAGTGCGTTTTATCCTTCCGACTCAAAAAGCCCTAGATGACCAGCATGATCGCAATAAACGTGCCGTAAATGGCCGTCGTCTCGATAAATGCGAGACCGATCAGCAGTACGCGCTGAATTTTACCGGCCGCCTCCGGCTGTCTGGCAATGCCTTCGACCGCCTTGGAAATGGCGATGCCCATACCGATACCGGCGCCCACGCCGGTAAATGCTGCGATACCGGCGCCGATCGGCGCGAGATTCATCACTTCGGAAAACAAAAATACGATTGCAGACAAAATGTTCATTACAAACCTCCTTAAGACAGAACGCGGCCTACTCGGTCGCCTCCGCGATAAAACTCATGGACAGGAACATATAAATATAACTCTGAATGAGCGCGTGAAAGATAGTAAAGATGACCGAGGCGACGGCCGGCAAGCCGATCAATGCGCCCCACGGCAGCGAATAAATAAGGTGCATGATCAAATAGCCGGAGAACACGCTACCCAAAATACGCAGCGACATCGACAGCGGCACGGCAATGTCGGTGATCCAGTTGAGCGGGTTTGCAAAGTGCGTCAGGCGCTTGAGCTTGCGGTCGCGGAATCCGAAAAACTGAATGAAAATAAAGGTGGTAATGCCCATCGACAGCGTCAGATTGAAGTCGGACGTCGGCGGCCGCAAACCGGTCATTTCGATCAGCGTGCCGATACAGATAAACGCGGCGGCGGCAAAGTACCACGCGCCGACAAAACCGCTGTGCGTCGGCACCGTCTCGCCGGCGTTCCCGTCGAACATACCGACCATGCTTTCGAGCAAAATGCGCAGTCCCGATTTTTTCTCAAACGTTTTGCGCCAACGCGGAATACAGAAGATCCGCACGGCAAGCGCAAACA
Organism: Clostridia bacterium; assembly: GCA_022791055.1. Classification (GTDB taxonomy): domain Bacteria; phylum Bacillota; class Clostridia; order Christensenellales; family Pumilibacteraceae; genus HGM11386. Next base: position 126,448 of record JAAVYI010000018.1, read on the forward strand.
GGATCACTATCAGCGTAGTGACCAAAGCCGAAACCATCGTGGCGGTGATCCGCACGCCACCGTGTTCCCACAGGATTTCGGGCGCCAAAGACGGCATTTCGCTTGCCATAACTCCGAGCATGACTCTCCTCGCATTAAGAAATTTCCAAGTATATATTTTACACCCAAACGAACGGAAATGCAACTAAATAAGCGGTCGAATTAAACTTCGTCGCAAAAGCGATTGCGCGCCGCTTTTTGCGCGCGGTCGATACCGAACACGTAATCCGCGAGCGTCGAGACGTCTACCGTCTCGCCCGCGCCCAAACAAAGATTATTATTCGGAAGAATGCCGTCGGTTATGCGTCCCGGTTTCGGCGCGCCGCAGTAGCCGACAGCTGCCGCGTCCTCGAGCGCCTGCGCCGCATTGACGACACGCACTTGCACGTCGGGCAGCTTGGCCGTCAAACCTATGAGCGCGTCGCAAGCAACGTCGCCCGCCCCCAAACACAGAACGTCGAAACGGTCGCCGTCGACGACGCCGCAGCTATCCCCTACGCGCACGATCTCCAGTCCGTCGACGGCATAGCTTTCGATCAGATCGGTTGCCGCGCGTTCGTCGAGCAGCAGTCGGTTGCCGCTACCGCCGTTGTACAGCGCTTGCAACGTCTCGCACGGGCAAGACTCGACCGACTTTAGCCCGCCGCCGATTTTGTATTGTCGGCCGAACGCAACGTCGGCAAATCCGAACGGCCGATAATAGTCGCGGGCAAACGGCGATAAAAAGACATAGGTCGCGCCCTCGTCAAATGCCTTCTTTAATAGCTTTTGCATCAAAGGGGCTGCATATCCCTTGCCGCGGTACGGCGTATAAACAGAAAAGGCGTCCAGGTAGAACACCTTTTGCACACGTCCGGCAATGACGGCCTGTTTTTCTACTAAGAATCCGGCGGCTACGTCGTCCGTTACGACTGCGCAACCTTGATAGGTATCGAGAAACCACCGTCTGTATGCCGCACTGTCGTCCGGAAAGCCGTCGGCGTACAACCGCTCCAAAACCCGCCTCATAGCGGGCGCAGCGCGTACTTCGGCTGTAATAACACGGGATTGTACGACAGTTTGGCCTTTCTTAAGCCCTCGATGCCCATATCCTCCTGCCGATTGATCAGTCTGTACTCGCCGAAACACGCCTCTGCGGTAAACTTGTTGACCGCCTGATAGACGCCCTCGTATTCGGTGTCGCCCTTTTCGAACAGGTTGTGCATGACGCCGTTTACCCCCGGCACGCATACCGAAAAACCGATCGCCTCGCCGCCTACTTCCAGCACGTAGATCAGCAGTCCCAGTTGCTCGCGGTACAAAAACGCGCGCGCAATGGCGTGCCGCTCGGTCAACAGCGTTTCATGCTCGACGTGCGCGTTCCACTTGTCGTATAGTTTGAGTAGCGGCGCGCCGTCGTCGCTAACGAACGGACGGAACGAATAGTCGGGATATTTTGCGGTAAAACGCGTGACATAGTTGCGCTTACTGTGAAATTTTTTGCCTTTGAGCGTGATCAAATCTTCGGCGGCGTACACGTAATCGAAACTGTCGCGGTCGGCCTCGATTTGATAGCGCGCTCGGTCGACGCCCGCAAGCATTTCGTCGGAAAGCCCGCGCACGTAAAACGGGTGTCCTTGCGCGCGGCAGTAGGCCTCGATCTTGTCGAGCGCCTCTTGCACGCGGTCGGGCGCGCAGTACGGCGGATAAAAAATCATCTTTTCACCGACAACGGTATACAAAAAAACGATGCCGTCGTCTATACAAATTTTCGCGTTGTCGTAGGCGTTCCACAGCCAAATCACGGCAAAACTGTATTCCCAGGCGACCGTATCGGTCACCGATCGGATCGCGGCCTCAAACGCCGCGCGGTGTTCTATTTTCAGCGGCTCGAACTTCATGTTTCTCCTTTTAAAGCGGTAATTTTTTAGTAGCGCAGATAACTGTCGAACGCATTTTCGATATGGTTGACCGAGCGGGTGTCCCAGTACACTTCGACAACGTCGAAACGTACCGGCACGTCGAACAGTCGAAATTTTTTGATATACTGGCTGGCCACCTGGTTGATCGTGTTGCGCTTGCGGTATGTGACCGCCTCCGACGGATAGCCGTAGTCGGTCGAAAAGCGGGACTTGACCTCGACGAAAATCAGCGTACTCTCGTCGGTAACGATCAAATCGATCTCGCCGACGTCGGTACGGTAGTTACGGTTGAGAATGCGATAGCCTTTCGACTTCAAGCATTCGGCCGCCAAATTCTCGCCGGCGGCGCCCTTGCTCTTATTTCCCATCGCCCGCCGCCTTTAGGTGAAACGAACGACGGTGGATCGGACTTAAGCCGACCGCGCGGATCGCCTCGACGTGCGCCCGCGTTCCGTAGCCCTTATTAGCGCCGAATCCGTAAGCCGGATATTGCGCGTCGTATTCTCGCATCAGTCTGTCCCGCGTCACCTTCGCCAAAATCGAGGCGGCCGCAATGGCATAGCTTTTGGCGTCGCCCTTGATGATCGACTGCGTAGGCACATCGAGCGGCAAGCGCACGGCGTCGATCAAAACGATGTCGGGCTTGACGTTCAGTCCCTCGACCGCCTCGGTCATACCGCGCTTGGTCGCGTTCAAAATATTGATTTCGTCAATAATAGTATGATCGATCACGCTGACATGATATGCGACGGCCGTCTCGACGATCTGCCCGAACAGCGCCTCGCGTCTCTTTTCGGTCAGTTGCTTGCTGTCGTTGATCCCGTCGATCATTTTGTCGTTCGGCATGATACAGCACGCGCACACCACCGGCCCCGCGAGCGGCCCGCGCCCGGCCTCGTCCACGCCGGCCACCAGCCCGGGAAACGCCCGATCGAACGCAAACAATTCTTCGGTCATGTTTCCTCCTCCACGGCGTCGAGCGTGATCGCGCCCAAACGGCCTTTGCGGAAATCGTCGACGAGCGCCGTCGCCGCGCGATCTTCGTCGATCTCGCCGCCGCGCACGACAAACCCGCGGGCGCGGCCGATGTCTGTTAAAGCCTGCTCGCCCGTCGCCGCCGTTTTATAACGATCCTGTAAAGCGTTCGGCGCGACGCGCTGCAATTCGTCGATCAGTTCGCGCGCCAGTTCGCGCGTGTCGACAACTTCGTCTTTGATACTGCCGATGAACGCCAACCGCCGCGCCGCGCGCTGATCTTCCAATTTCGGATATAACGTGCCGGGCGTATCGAGTACCTCGAAATAATCGTTGACGCGCACCCACTGTTTGCCGCGCGTCACGCCCGCGCGGTTGCCGGTCACCGTTTTGGCCGCGCCGCACAGGTTGTTGATGATCGTCGATTTACCGCAGTTCGGCACGCCGATGACCATCGCTTTGATCGACGCTTTGACGCCTTTATTGCGGTAGCGCTCCAGCTTTTCGGCGCACAGTTTTTTGGCTGTTGCCGCGATCGCCGCCGCGCTTTTAGACGCCGTGGCGTTCATCTCCAGCACCGCCGAACGCGCGCCGCTTAGCGCCTTGACAAACTGCGTTGTGGCCGTCTTATCGGCCAAATCGGCCTTATTCAGCACATATATGACCGGGCGCGTGCCGATCAACTTATCAAATTGCGGATTGATACAGCTTTTCGGGGCGCGCGCGTCAAGCACATAGACGAGTACGTCTACAAGCCGCAAATTCTCTTCGATCAGGCGCATCGACTTGGTCATATGCCCCGGATACCAGTGTATATTCATTTCGATGTCCCGACCTCCTACCTTACTTAATTTGCGCCGTCAGTCTTTGAGTAGATCGGGACGGCGCGCCTGTGTCAAAGCGGCCGACTGCGCGGCGCGCCACTTCTCGATGTTGGCATGGTGACCGCTGAGCAGCACGTCGGGAACGCGCAGTCCGCGAAATTCCTGCGGCCGCGTGTACTGCGGGTACTCCAGTAGTCCCGCCGAAAAACTTTCCTCTTCGGCCGAGCCTTCGCTCAAGACGCCGGGTACGAACCGCGCCACGGCGTCGACGACGACCATCGCCGCCAACTCTCCGCCGGTCAAAACATAGTCGCCGATCGAAAGTTCTTCGTCCATTGTCAAGTCGATCGCGCGCTGGTCGACGCCCTCATAGTGTCCGCACAACAGCAGTAGACCGTCCTCGCGGCTCAGCTGCCGCGCGACTTCGGCCGTCAGCGTTCTGCCGCGCGGCGAAAGATAGATGCGACGCAACTTGCGCTCGGGATCGACCGATTCGACGGCGTCGACGATCGGCTGCGGCGTCATCACCATGCCGGCGCCGCCGCCGAACGGCACGTCGTCACACTTTAAATGTTTATCCGTCGTATATGCGCGAATGTCGATCGCCTCGATGTCGAGCAGCCCTTTTTTCTCCGCGCGTCCCAAAATGCTCTCGTGCAGCGGCGCGAACATCGACGGAAACAGCGTCAGAATTTTAATCTTCATACACGGTCACCCGCGCCAGTTCGTCCTTATACACGGCGAACGTTTTGTTCTGCGTATCGGCGGCAAGCAGCAATTTTTTCAGATACGGAAACCGCATGACGCGCCCGTCGACCGTCTCGACGGTAAACACGTCGGCCGCGCCGAACTGCGACACTTCGGTGATCGTTCCCAAACGTTCGCCGTGTTCGTCTATCAGCGCGCTGCCCTCGACATCGGCGATATAGAACGTGTAACCGTCCTCTAAGGGAGCGGCCAAAACGCGGTCGATCTCGATCCGCTTGCCCACTTGCGCCTCGGCGTCGTTGCGCGTGTCGATACCGACAAGTTTGAGATAAACAAAGCCGTCGACGCGCACATGCGAAACCTTGTATGCCGTATTGCCGATATACACGGCTTTTAACGAGAAAAAGCGCTCGGGAGAATCGGTGAGCGGCTTGATTTTCAACTCACCTTTGATCCCTTGCGCTTTGATGATCTCTCCGACGGTAATGGTTTCCATGTTCACTCCCTGGTACCGCCGTATTCCCGCGCGTTACTCCGCCTCGAGAATCTCGACGGTGTATTTTTTATCGAGATTGTGCGACGCTGCTTTGACGATCGCGCGGATCGCGCGGGCAATGCGCCCTTGCTTACCGATGATTTTGCCCATATCGGCTTTTGCGACCGACACTTCGATCACGCCGTCGCTTTCGGTCACCTTGACCGCCTCTTTATCGTCGACCAGCTCGGTCACCAGATATTGCACCAACTCCGTCATGGCTTATTCCTTCGACTTCTTTTTGGTCGCCTTGGTCTTGGCGGGCGCTTTCTTGGCGTCGGTGATGATGCCTGCGCCGACAAGCAACGACTTGACGGTATCAGTCGGCTGCGCGCCGTTCTTCAGCCAGGTCTTGGCCTTTTCTTCGTCCAACTTGACTTCGGCCGGCTGCGTCAGCGGATTGTACGTGCCGACGATGTCGATGAATTTGCCGTCGCGGGGTGCGCGCGAATCGGCGACGATCACGCGATAGAACGGGGATTTCTTGTCGCCCATACGGGTCAATCTCATTTTAACTGCCATTTTTCTTTCTCCTTGTATATAAAAAATATTTTTTTACGTTGGTTATCGTTTTGTCCGCGGACATTCCGCACTCAGAACGGGAAACGGCGTTTCCCTTTCATCGCCTTCATCATATCCTTGGTTTGGTCGAATTGCTTTAACAGTTGATTAACGTCCTGAATCGACGTGCCGCTGCCTGCCGCGATCCGCTTGCGCCGCGAGGATTTGATGATTTCGGGGTGTTCGCGCTCGTACATGGTCATCGAGCGAATGATCGCTTTGAAACGGTTGATCCGCCCCTCGTCGATGTCCTTTTCGGAAATCTTCAGGCGGTTCGCCCCCGGCACCATAGCGAGCAACTCGGAAATGTTGCCCATTTTGCCGATACTCTCGAACTGCGTCAAAAAGTCGTCGAGCGTAAAGCGCGCTTCGCGCATCTTCTTTTCGAGCTTTTTCAGTTCCTCTTCGCCGACGGCGTGTTCGGCCTTTTCGATCAGCGTCAGCACGTCGCCCATGCCGAGGATACGCGACGCCATGCGGTCGGGATAGAACGGCTCGAGGTCGGTCGGCTTTTCGCCCATGCCGCACAGTTTGATCGGCTTGCCCGTCACCGCGCGAATGGACAGCGCCGCGCCGCCGCGCGTATCGCCGTCGAGCTTGGTCAGCACCACGCCGGTCACGTCGAGCTTTTCGTTGAACGTCGTTGCGACCGTCACGGCGTCCTGGCCGGTCATCGAATCGACCGTAAGCAGTATTTCGGTCGGCTCGACCGCCTTTTTGATGTCGAGCAATTCGTTCATCAACTCCTCGTTGATGTGCAACCGTCCCGCCGTGTCGAGGATCACTGTATCGTAGCCCAGTTTCAGCGCCTCTTTGACACCCTCGCCCGCCGTCTTGACGGGGTTTTGCGTACCGCGGTCGAACACTTCGACATTGACGTTTTTGCCGACGACGCGCAACTGGTTGATGGCCGCGGGGCGATAAATGTCACAAGCAACCAACATCGGTTTTTTGCCCTGCTTTCTGAGCATCAACGCGAGTTTGCCGCACATCGTCGTTTTGCCTGCGCCCTGCAAGCCGCACATCATGATGACCGTCGGCGGTTTGGGGGACACTTCCAGTTTGCTGACCGTGCCGCCCATGACGCGGACCAGTTCGTCGTTGACGATCTTGACGACCTGTTGCCCGGGCGTCAAACTGTTCAACACCTTTTCGCCGACCGCTTCGGCCGACACGCGCGCAACAAAATCTTTGACGACCGCATAATTGACGTCAGCCTCCAAGAGCGCTACGCGAATTTCGCGCATGGCCTGCTTGATCTCCAGTTCGGTCAGCTTGCCGCGCGAGGTGATCTTGCTAAAGACGTGATTCAGTTTTTCGCTTAAACTACCGAATAGTCCCATGCCCACTCCTATAAACTGTCGGCCGCCCGACGGATCCCGTCGCGCGCCCTGTCATTGTCGACGCCGATCTGCGTTTCCGCATCCCGCAGCGCCGTCTTGACCGCTTGGCTTTTTTGCAAGAAACCCAGCTTGTCCTCGTAAGCAAGCAGCGCCGCCTCACCCTTTGCGATCGCGTCGCGCACCGCTTGCCGCGTAACGCCTAAATTTTCGGCGATCTCGCCGAGCGACAGATCGAAATCGTAGTACGCTTTGACGGCCTCATACTGCCGCGCCGTCAAAAGCGCCCCGTACAACTCGTTCAAAAGTCCGATTTTCAAATCTTTGCCCATAGTCCTCGCCCGTGCGTTCCGAAAAACATAAAGAGGTGTAAAGCACTTTTGCTTAACACCTCTATTATAGGACAAACTTGTATATCTTGTCAAGCGTTTTAACCGATAATGCCGTCGACGAAATTTTCGGCCTCGAAGTCCTCGAGGTCGTCGATCCCCTCGCCCACGCCGACATAGACTACGGGCACTTCCAGTTCCGACGCGATCGCCAGCACCACGCCGCCCTTTGCCGTGCCGTCGAGCTTTGTGAGGATAATGCCGTCGATGTCGACGCACTCGTTGAACACGTCGACTTGGGCGATCGCGTTCTGCCCCGTCGTCGCGTCGAGCACGATATAATTGTATACGGTCGCATCGGGCGCTTCACGGCCGACAATGCGGTTGATCTTGCCCAACTCGTCCATTAGGTTCTTTTTGTTATGCAACCGTCCCGCCGTGTCGATCAGCAATACGTCGGTGTTTTTGGCGTTGAAACTCATCACGGCGTCGTACACCACCGCGCCCGGATCGGCACCCTCGGCGTGCTTGATGATGCGCACGTCGGCGCGATCCGCCCACACGGTCAACTGATCTGACGCCGCCGCGCGGAACGTGTCGGCCGCCGCCACGATGACGCTTTTGCCCATGGCCTTAAACTTTTTGGCGAGCTTGCCGATCGCCGTCGTTTTGCCGACGCCGTTGACGCCGGTCACCATAATGATCAGCGGATAGTCGTATTCGGGCGCGGGATTCTCTTCAAGCATTTCGACCATGATGCGCTTAAGCTCACCCTTGCACGATTCCGTATCGCGGATATGCTTTTCGTCCACGACGTCGCGCAAGCGCTCCATCAACTCGTCGGTCGCGGCCGCGCCGATGTCGGAGGTCAAAAGCGCGCTTTCCAACTCGTCGTAAAAGTCGTCGTTCAAAACGCCGCCGGTGAAAATCTTGTCCAGCTTATACGCGAGCGCCTCTTTGGTCTTTTTCAAGCCCTCTTTGATTTTGGCAAACAGTCCCATATGCGACTCCTTGATGGGTATTTTATGCCGGTTCGGCCTGCGCGACTGCCTCGCTCAGTTTGACCGAAACGATCTTGCTGACGCCCTTTTCTTCCATGGTGACGCCGTACAGATTGTCGGCCAGTTCCATGGTCGGCTTACGGTGCGTAATGACGATAAACTGCGTCTCTTCCGAAAACCGCCGCAAGTACTTGGCAAAGCGGCCGGCGTTGGCGTCGTCGAGCGCGGCCTCGATTTCGTCGAGTACGCAGAACGGCATCGGCTTTAAGCGCAGAATGGCGAACAGAATGGCGATCGCCGTCAGCGCGCGCTCGCCGCCGGACAGCAGCGAGATCGACTGCAATTTCTTTTGCGGCGGCTGCGCCACAATGTCGATACCGGCCTCGAGCGGGTTTTCCGATTCGAGCAACACAAGATCGGCCGTGCCGCCGTCGAACAGTTCGGTAAAGATACGCGTAAAGTTGCTGCGGATCTGCGCGAACTTTTCTGTAAAGCGGTCGAGCATCTCGACGCTCAGTTCGGCGATGATCTTGACCAGATCGGCCTCGGCTTTCACGAGATCTTCGCGCTGCACGTCCATTTCGTGGTAGCTGTTGTAGATCTCTTTGCATTGCTCGATAGCGTCGACGTTGACATGTCCCAAGTTGTTCATCTGCCGCCGAATGCGGTTGGTCTCGGCAATGCCGCGCTCCAAATCGTAGCCTTCCTCTTTAAACGGCAAACAGTCGTTGTATTCCAAATGATATTCTTCTTCGACCCGCTGCTGCATCTGTTCGATGTCGGTGTCGACTTTCAAGAGTTGCATACGCTCCTTATTGGCGTTCTCGTGCAACTGTTGCAACAGATTCATCAAGTCGATACGCTTGGCGTCCGAATCGGCGCGGTTGTCGGTCAGCTTTTGCTTGTAGCTGTCGAGGTCGCCTAGCTGCGCCCTGAGCTGCCGCACGCGCGTGTCGTCCGCACCCACAACGCCTTCGGTCAAGCCGTTCAGTTCGGCGTTGACGTCGGCGATCGTCTCGTCGTTGACGACGATCTGCTCGCTGTTTTCGGCAATGCGCTCGGCCAGCGTCTGCGAATTGCTCTTCAGCCGCCCGATGTCGTTTTCGAGCGCATTCAGTTCCGCCTCGGTCTGCGCAGCTTTCAACCGTCCGTCGGTCAGCGCCTCGTGCAATCGGTCGCGCTCTTTTCGTAGCGCGTCGAACTGCTGCTGCCGCTCCTGTCCGCTGTCGGTCGCGTTCTGCTTTTTGGTGCGGATCAAGTTCTCCAACTCCCCCACGCTGCCGATGTCGGTCTCGATCTCCGTGATACGCTGCGACTTAGCAGTAGCCTCCGTCTCGATCTCGGCCGCCTGCGTCGATAGCGACTCTAAGCGACTTCTTAAACCCGACAGGCTTTCGCTCTTGGTCGCATATTCGACTTCGAGGGTGTGTAGCTTCTCGCGCTCGCCTTTGAGTAGTTGCTGTAATTCGGCTTGCTCGGCGGTGCGCTCGTCGCGCTCTGCCGTCGCGGCCTTGATCTCCGCCCCGATCTTGGCGAACTGTTCGTTGGCCTCTGCAAGCTCGCGGTCGCGGCTGATCAGGTTGGTCGAATCGGCCTTGCGGCTACCGCCGGTGATCGATCCGTGCGGGTTGACAACGTCGCCGTCGAGCGTAACGATTTTGAACGAAAATCCCGTCTTGCGCGCCACGCGGATCGCCGTGTCGATATTTTCGGCGATCACCGTGTTGCCCAAAAGCCCGCGCATAACGGTGTCGTATTTCTTATCGTAGCCGATCAAATCGCAAGCAACGCCGTAGCAGCCCTCAAACGACTTGCCCGCATGTTCGCGGTCGAGCGAACGGGGCTTGATCGACGACATCGGCAAAAAGGTGACGCGCCCCAGCCGCTTGATCTTCAAAAATTCGATCAGCGCTTTGGCGTCCTCTTCGGTCTTAGTGACAATGTTCTGTAACGCCGCGCCCAAAGCCATTTCGATCGCCACTTCGAATTTCGAGTCGACTTGGATCAAGTCGGCCACGACGCCCTCGATCCGCGCCGAAACTTGCGCGTTACCCTTGGCCTCGTTCAACAGATTGCGCACGCCGGCCGCATACCCGTCGTATGCCTCGCGGATCTCCTTGAGCATTTTGGCGCGCGACTTGACCATATAAAAGTCGGCGTTCAGCCCTTCGAGTTTGGCGTTCAAACGGTTCAAAACGGCAACATTCTCGTTGTTCTTTTCGTACAATTTGTCCATGTCCGCCGACATGGACGCGCGGTCGGCGCCCATTGCGCGCACCTCTTCGGCTAACGCGCTCTCTTCCTCGCGCACGGCGGCGACATTTTGGCGCGCGATCTCCAACCGCGCGGCAAGTTCTTGCACCGCTGCGGCCAGGTTCTCTTTTTCGGTCAACAAGCGCGACATGTTGGAACGGATCTCCGTCAGCTTGTCCATGGCCTCGAGTACCGCGCGGTGATTGGCCTCGACTTCGCCCTCGCCGGCCGTCAACTCTTCGACCACCGACAAATACTGATTGTTGATCTTTTCTACATCGATTTTCAGCGCGCTAAGCTCTGTCAGCCGCGTCTCTTTCTCGCGCTCGCCCTGTTCGGCCAGGTCGATCGTCTCGAGATACTGCTTGTTGAGCGCGCTGTTTTCGTTCTTTAATTTATCGTTCTGCTGGTTGAGATAATTCAGCCGCTCGTTCAGTAGCTTGACATGGCCGGCTTGCTTTTCCATACCAACGGTCAAATTGAGCAGTTCTTCCCGCAACGAATCGATTTCGCGGTCGACGTTGGCCAGTTTGCCCGCCGCCTCGTTGTACTGCGTCGTCGCCTCGTCGCACTCTTTTTCGCGCATGGCGATCTCTTCCTCGACGCCGCGCAAACGGTTGTTGATGATCTCTTTGGCATTCGACGCCGACTCGAACTGATGAATATATGTATTGATTTCGTAAAATTTGAGCTTGTCCCGTAGATCCAACCACTTGCGCGCCGCCTCGGCTTGCTTGGTCAGCGGGTCGAGTATGCGCGACTTCTCGGCCAAAATATCGTTGATACGGGTGATATTGTCGCGGGTGCGTCCCAACTTTCGTTCGGCGTCGACTTTACGCGCCTTGAACTTGGAAATGCCGGCCGCCTCCTCGAATATGGCGCGGCGATCCTCCGGCTTTGCCGAAAGCAGTTCGTCGATACGTCCCTGCCCGATGATCGAATACCCCTCGCGCCCCATGCCGCCGTCGCGCAGTAGGTCGGTAATGTCTTTTAAACGGCATTGCGATTTGTTGATGTAGTATTCGCTCTCGCCCGAACGGTACAATTTGCGCGAAATGACGACCTCGTCGTAATCGAGATTGGCAAACAGCTGCTTGTCCTTGTTGTCGAAAAACAGACTGACTTCGCAGAACGAAAGCGATTTGCGTTTCTCGGTGCCGTTGAAAATAACGTCCTGCATACTCGAGCCACGCAAAAGTTTGGCGGATTGCTCGCCGAGCACCCACCGTATCGAGTCCGCAACGTTGCTTTTGCCGCATCCGTTGGGGCCGACGATCGCCGTCACGCCGTCGCTGAATTTGACTTCGAGTTTGTCGGCAAAGGACTTAAACCCGAAAACCTCCAGTTTCTTAAACTTCAAAGTCTAACCTCGTTCGCACAAAAAATACCGATTTATTATACCAAATTTCGCAGAAGATAGCAAGTATATCGCGGATACGGAATCAAATCCGATGCGAATTTTTGCGAATCCGCTATTTTTGCCACCGTCCCAACGCCTGCCGTGCCGCCGCCTGTTCGGCGTCCTTCTTGCGCGCGCCCTCGCCCGCGCCGCACGACTGTCCTTCGATCAGCACAACGCTGCGAAACCCATGTTCGGTCGCCTCGCTCTCGTAGACCGGCACGCTTTTATAGCGTTTCTGTACGAGAACCTGTAGTTGCGTCTTATAGTCGGGTCGGCCGCCTCCCTCGAGATGCGCGAACACAAAACGTTTGCACGGCTCGAGGCTGCCGCTGTCGACGTAGATCGCGCCGACGATCGCCTCGAACAGATCGGACACCGCTTTTTCCGACACGGTATCGTTGCCCGCCCCCGCGCCGGTACGCAAGTACGCCGTCAAGCCCAGTTTTTGCACCGCTATCGACAGCGGCTCTTTGGACACCGTGCGCGCGCGCAATACGGTCAGCTTGCCCTCGTCGTCGCCGGTGTTGCGGTACAGGGCCTCCGCGACAACAAAGTTGAGTACGCTGTCGCCCAAAAACTCCAACCGCTCGTAACTTTCGCCGCCGTGTTCGTTGACATACGACGCGTGCGTCAGCGCGGTTTCGAGCAAACTGCGGTCGCGGAATGCGTATCCGATCTTCGATTCGACTTCCGACAGATCACGCATTCGCGCCCGCGGCCTCCAGTTTTTTGAGTTCCTGCAAGATATTGGCGGGCAGATTGCCTTCGGCCATTTTGGCGACCTGCTTGATCGCCGCCTCGACCGCCACGGCATTCGACGATCCGTGCCCTTTGACGATCACCTTTTCGATCCCCAAAAACGGCGCCCCGCCCAAAGTATTGTAGTCCATGTCGTGCTTGAGCTTTTTGAACGCGCTTTTCATGAATAAAGCGCCGATCTTCGCCGACGTGCTCGACAGGATCGCATCTTTCAACAGTTTCATAACCATCGAGGCCGTGCCTTCGGTCGATTTCAAAAGCGTGTTGCCGACAAAGCCGTCGGCGACCAAAACATCGTAATCGCCGGTCAAGGCGTAGCGCGCTTCCATGTTGCCGACAAAGTTGATCGGCAGCGCTTTCAGCCGCGTGAACACCTCTTTGGTCAACTCGTTGCCTTTATGATCCTCGACGCCGACCGACACCAGGCCTACGCGCGGATTTTCGATGCCGTACATGGTGCGCATATAGCTGACGCCCATCAGCGCGAACTGCACGAGAAATTCCGGGCGGCAGTCGACGTTGGCGCCGCAGTCTACAAGACACACGTTCGACCCGTTGGCCGTCGGCAGCAGCGGCGCAAGCGCCGGCCGCAACACCCCGTCGAGGCGACCGACTTTGAAGATCGCGCCCGAAAGCACCGCGCCGGTACTGCCCGACGACAGCATACCGCCCACGTCGTCGCGCGTCTTTAAAATTTCCAACGCCCGAACGAGCGAAGAATTTTTCTTCTGCCGGATCGCCATCGTCGGCGACTCGTCGTTGGTGACGACTTCGGGCGCGTCGACGATCTCGATACGGCTTGCGTCCCCGCCGTACTTTTTGATTTCCGATCGAATTTCGACCTCGTTGCCCGTCATGACCAGTTCGAGTGCGGGCATACCCTTTTGTGCGCGCACGCACCCTTCGACCAATGCGCCGGGCGAATTGTCCGCACCGTAAATATCGACTACGATTTTCATAAAGGCTCTTCTCCTAATAAAATGGTTCCGAAGGACAGTAACAAAAACCCCGTCACTCGAACGGGGTCATTGCCTTACTCTTTTTCCGCTTTCACTTCGATCTTCTTCTCGCCGTCGTAGTAACCGCAGTTCTTGCAAACTCTGTGATTGAGTTTCATCTCGTGGCACTGAGGACATTCGCCGATCGAAGGATTTTTAATCTTCCAATTCGCGGCGCGCGTATGCGTGCGCTGTTTCGATGTCTTATGCTTGGGTACCGCCATCTTTAGCACCTCCTGTTTCGTATTTTACACTTGCTTTCCTATTATAAAGGAATCCGCCGGCTTTGTCAACGATTTGACGCTTATTTTACGCAATCATTTTTCTTCTTGCGGCGCGTCGGCTCCGATCGATTCCGGCTCGACAGCCTCGCCCTCGCTCGGTTCGGCGTCCGCCTCGTCCGACTGCGGCGCAGTATTCTTGCGCTTAGCCGGCCGTCGAATGTTTTCGGCGATCTTTTCGTCGACGACAACGGCGCCCTCTTCCTCGAGCGCCAGTATGTCTTTTTTGGTCAGCATGACGCGCGCGGTAAACCAGTCGGGTTTTAACTTCATGCCGATATAGGCGTAAATGCAAACGCCCAAGCACCCGAATATATTGACGATCATATCGCCCATCGTGTCGATGAGACCGTTGCCGCGCGGGCCGTTGATGACGAACGTCCCATCTGCCGTTGCCGGCGGAATGGCTACGCCTTCGCCCAAAACCAAACTGTCCTGCCAACGTTGCATGTTGGCGCCGAACAGCGTATCCATGCCGTACTCGAAAATCTCCCACAGATATTCGCTGGTCATGGTAAAGCAGAACGTGAACAGCACGATAAAGAACGGCGACAGCTTGATCGGCGTGCGCTGCATCGAGTTGAGCATACTGATGACCGAAAAGCTGATCAGCGAAATGATGACGCCGCTGGTCGTGTGTAAAATTTTATCGAATATCTTACTGCTGTCGTAAATACGATACACTTCGCCCAATACAAAGTGGAAAAATATCATGCAATACAGCACGATGGTAATATAATTGGGGATATACAGCTTGAATTTTCGCTCGAACAACAGCGGCAAATTGAAAGCCAAAAGCGCCAACAAACACATGAAAACTTGGTTGGCCGTCGTTTCGCGTCCCTGTCGGAACACAAACCAGGTAACAATCGAACCGATCATCGTCGCCAGCGTCAAAGCCTGAAACACCCAATACAGGATTTTATTGACAAGATTCTTTTTCAATACGATCGGCTTGTCGGCCGTCTGTTCTTTTTTCACACGTCACCTCGCGTATAAAATTTTGACCTCATTAGTATACGCTATTCTCGACATGCTTACGCGCAGTCGTTTTCGCCCAATACGCGGTACAAAAACGCAACGCTTTTCATAAACCACTCGGAAAACGCCGCCAGAAAATTACGTTGCTCCGGGGTATAGTTCCGAATGTTTCCGATAACAGCCTGGTTGGCCAAGCTCAAGCCGTGCCAACCTTGCTGATACACATGCAACTCGAACGGGATCTTGCATTTAGCCAGTTCGCTTGCGTATAGCAGGCTGTTCATCGCCGGCACGCACGTGTCCTCGGCCGTATGGCAGATAAACGCCGGCGGCGTGTCGTCGTTTACTTGCGTTTCCAAACTGACGACATTCGGGTCGCCCCCTTTGACGTGGTTCGGCAGCATCCCGTCCCACGCATATGCGCCGGCCGTAATGACCGGATAGACCAAAACGGTCGCATCGGGACGGCAAAGCGTCGGCTCTTTCCCCTCGATGCAATCGGGCGTTTTCCAGTGTACGGCGGTGCTGGCCGCCAAATGTCCGCCGGCCGAAAAGCCGACGACGGCCACGCGCTTGGGGTCGATACGAAACACCTCGGCATTTTTGCGGATATACGCGATCGCCTCGAACGCGTCCCTTTGCGGCAGCGGATAATGCCCGTTTTCTTTGATCGAATAGATCAACACAAATGTTTGAAAGCCTTGCGCGGCATAGGCCATGGCGATCGGCTCGGCCTCGCGCTCGGAACAAAATTCATAGCCGCCGCCCGGAAAAACCAGTACGGCCGGGCGGCGCGCCGTCGAAGGATCCGACGGAAATATATCCTGTATGTAGGCGGTCAACTCGACGCCCGATTTACCTATTTTGATAGTCTTGATTTGCATAGTACTCTCCTTTGTCGGTCACAAGTGCAAAACGTACTGACAATAAATTTTCTTCTCGATTCTCGAAACGCGATTATAGAAAAAAGCGCAACACTGTAAAAGGCTACGCTTCTTTGCATACTTCCGACTTAAGTCTTAATACTCTCTTGCGTTGTTCTTCTTGAAGTTGTTTCTTCTTTCTTTGTTTGCCTTTCTGCAAGCCGGGCAACGGGAAGGCTCATTGGTAAAGCCCTTCTCCTGATAGAACGCCTGCTCACCCTCGGTGAACACGAATTCCGCACCGCAATCTTTGCAAACCAAAGTCTTGTCAGCCATTCGATTTAACCTCCTTTACATATTTCATCTTAAGGTACCATCGAATCGACTTCCAAAACGTGACATGACGGCAATCTCTCGGAGACTTTTAAGACTTGCATATAGTTTAGCACATATTTTCGCGTTTAGTCAAACGTTTCAAGAGTGATTTGAAAAAAAGTTTTGCATATATTTACAGCGTGCCAGTCCCCTCTGTCGAAATTGCACGGGGCAAATTTTTGCTCTGTCGCCTTATTTCGGTTGAACTTTGTCGAATTATATGTTACAATAATGTAATGTTGGGCAAGAGGTATCTATGAAACAATACTCGATCGGTCTGGACGTAGGCTCCACCACCATAAAGACAGCTGTCCTCGACGCGCAAAATCAGGTTGTGTATTCGAGTTACGAGCGACATTATTCCGACATAAAAGCAACGCTTACGGCGGTACTCAAAAAAGTGCTGTCGACATACGATAATTTTTCGATCATGGTCACCGGCAGCGGCGGGATCTCCGTTTCCGGTTGGCTCGGTATTCCCTTTATTCAGGAAGTGATCGCCGGCGTCGAGGCGATCAAGGCCTTGATCCCCGAAACCGACGTCGCCATCGAACTGGGCGGCGAGGACGCCAAGATCACCTATCTGACCGGCGGCGTCGAACAACGCATGAACGGCACTTGCGCCGGCGGCACGGGCGCATTTATCGACCAAATGGCCAGTCTTTTGAATACCGACGCAACGGGTCTCAATAAACTGGCGGAAACCGCCACAATCACCTATCCGATCGCCTCGCGTTGCGGCGTGTTCGCCAAGTCCGACATTCAACCGCTGATCAACGACGGCGCCAAGCAGTCGGACATTGCCGGCTCGATTTTTCAGTCGGTCGTCAATCAAACCATTTCCGGCCTGGCCTGCGGCAAACCGATCCGCGGCAAAGTCGCATTTTTAGGCGGCCCGCTACACTTCCTGCCCGAACTGGGTCGCCGTTTCGTCGAAACGATCAAACCCGATCAGGCTATCTTCCCCGAAAATGCGCAAGTCTTTAACGCGATCGGCGCGGCGCTTTCGGGCAAAGACGTGTTCGACAAGCAAACGCTTTTAGCAAAGCTCGACGGCCTGGACGCTTTGGAATTGAAAGAGGTACAGCGGCTGCCTGCCCTGTTCGATTCGCCCGACGAGCTGGCCGCATTCCGCGCTCGCCACGCCAAAACCAAAATTCCGTTCGCCGACATCGCCAAGCATAAAGGGCCGGCGTTCATGGGCATCGACGCGGGATCTACGACCACCAAAGTCGCGCTCATCGACAGCGACGGCGGCCTGCTGTACTCCTGGTACGGCTCGAACAGCGGCGACCCGCTCGGCTCTGTGACCGAAGTCGTGCGCGAGGTCTATTCCCTGCTGCCGCCCGACGCATATATCGGCCGTTGCACGGTGACCGGCTACGGCGAAAGCCTGTTGAAAACGGCGCTCAATATCGACGCCGGCGAGATCGAAACGATGGCGCACCAAACGGCGTCCAACCAGTTGTTGCCCGGCGTGGAGTTTGTACTCGACATCGGCGGGCAGGATATGAAATGCCTGAAGATCAAAAACGGCGTTATTTACGACATTCTTTTGAACGAGGCCTGCTCGTCGGGCTGCGGCAGTTTTATCGAAACGTTCGCGCACGCCTTGGGACTTACCGCGGAAGAGTTCGCCAAAAAAGGTTTGGAGTCGACCGCGCCCGTCGACCTCGGTTCGCGTTGCACGGTGTTTATGAACTCGCGCGTCAAGCAGGCGCAGAAAGAGGGCGCATCGGTGGCCGACATTTCGGCAGGGCTTGCCTATTCGGTCGTCAAGAACGCGCTGTTTAAAGTCATCAAGCTGCGCGACAGCAAAGAAATGGGCGCAAAGATCATCGTGCAAGGCGGCACCTTCCTCAACGAATCGGTGCTGCGCGCGTTCGAGCTGATCTCCGGCCGCGAGGTCGTGCGACCCGATAAAGCCGGTCTAATGGGCGCATACGGCTGCGCGATCTTAAGCCGCAACAACTATCGGGACGGAAAAAGCAGTCTCAAATCGGCCGAAGAGTTGGCGGCATTCGGCGTCAAAAAGCTGTCGCGGCGCTGCGAAAAATGCGGCAATCACTGTCTACTTACGATCTCCGAATTTTCCGACGGCCGCACGTTTATTACCAACAATCGTTGCGAGCGCGGCGGCAATCAACCGGATAAGCCGCGCGCCGAAATGCCCAATTTATTTTTGTCCAAATACAAGCGGCTGTTCTCTTTCTACAAGCCGCTTGCCGCCGAGGACGCGCCGCGCGGCACGGTCGGCATTCCGCGCGTGCTCAATCTCTACGAGAATTATCCGTTTTGGTTTACCTTCTTTACGCGGTTAGGGTATCGGGTCGAACTGTCGCCGCGCTCGTCGCGGGCGATCTACGACCTGGGCATCGACACCATGCCGTCGGAATCGGTCTGCTATCCGGCAAAACTGGCGCACGGACACATTGCCTCGCTGATCAAAAAAGGCGTCAAATTCATCTTCTATCCCTGTATTCCCTACGAGATGATCGAGGACGAGTCGGCCAACAACCACTACAACTGCCCGATCGTCTCGACCTATCCGGAAGTCATCAAGCTCAACATGAGCGGCGAGTTTGCCGAACACGGCGTGACGTTCAAAAATCCGTTCCTGCCCTACTCCAACCCCAAGCGCATGGTCGAGCGTTTGATCGAGGAATTTCCCGAAATCAAGCCGGCCGACATTAAACGCGCGGCGGCCGAGGGCTACAAGGAGATCGAGCGTTTTAAAGCCGACATTCGCGCCGAGGGCGAGCGCGTCGTCGCCGAACTCGAACGCAACGGCGGACACGGGATCGTGCTGGCCGGGCGGCCGTACCACGTCGATCCCGAGATCAACCACGGCATTCCCGAAATGCTGTGTTCGTATGGGTTTGCCGTTCTCACCGAGGACAGCGTGGCGCACCTAAACCGCATCGAGCGTCCGATCCGCGTGGTCGATCAGTGGATGTACCATTCGCGGCTGTATTCGGCCGCCAACTTCGTGCGTCGCACCGACAATCTCGATTTGATCCAGCTCAACTCGTTCGGCTGCGGCCTGGACGCGATCACCACCGACCAGGTGCAAGAACTACTCGACGCGGCCAACAAGCTGTACACCGTACTAAAGATCGACGAGGTCAACAACTTAGGCGCGGCGCGCATTCGCGTGCGCTCGCTGATGGCGGTTTTGCAAGAGAGACAAGCCAAAAGCATTCAAGCGCTCAAAAACATTCCTTCCCCGCAGCAGCGCATCGAGTACACCAAGGCGATGCAAAAGTCGCAGTACACCATTTTGGCGCCGCAGATCTCGCCTATACACTTGCGCATTTTGCAAGAGGCGATGCGCGCGCACAACTATAACGTCGTCGTTTTACCCGAAAGCGCGACCGCCATGGACACCGGTTTGAAATTCGTCAACAACGACGCTTGCTATCCGACCATTTTGGTCGTCGGTCAGATCCTCGACGCGCTTTTAAGCGGTCAGTACGACCTTAACAAAACGGCGGTCGTCATCACGCAGACGGGCGGCGGGTGCCGCGCGACCAATTACATATCGCTACTTAGAAAAGCGTTGCGGCAGGCCAACATTGCGCAAGTGCCGGTTATTTCGCTCAACTTCGGCGGCCTCGAATCGCATTCCGGTTTCAAGCTGCGCGTGCCGCTCATTCTCGACATGATGCACTCGGTATTGTACGGCGATCTGCTGATGCGCTGTCTGTACAAGACGCGGCCGTATGAGAAAGAGCCGGGCAGCGCACAGGCACTATACGAAAAGTGGAATGCGACGATCTGCCGAGAACTGCACGAAGGCAAAAACCGTTTCAAGCAGAACGTGCGCGCCATCGTGCAAGAGTTCGACGCGCTCCCTGTCTATGACGTCGTAAAGCCGCGCGTCGGCATTGTCGGCGAGATCCTTGTCAAGTTCCACCCCGTCGCCAACAATCAAGCCGTGTCCTTGATCGAACGCGAGGGCGGCGAGGCGGTCGTTCCCGATTTCCTCGACTTTTTCCTGTACTCGATGTACAACGCCAACACCAAGTTCGAGCTGCTCGACGGTACGCGCTTTAAGAAATTCACCGGCAACACCGGGATCTGGTTGGTCGAGCAGTTCCGCAAGCCGGTCAAGGACGCTTTAAAAGGCACCAAGTTCGGCACGCCCACGCACATCGCGAAAATGGCGCGCATGGCGTCTAAGGTCGTCTCCCCCGCCAACATGAGCGGCGAAGGCTGGTTCTTGACCGCCGAAATGCTCGAACTGATGCAAAGCGGCGTCAACAATATCATTTGTATGCAACCGTTTGCCTGTCTCCCGAACCACGTGACCGGCAAGGGCGTGATGAAAGAGTTGAAACGGCAAAACCCGCAGGCCAATATCGTCGCGGTCGACTACGACCCGGGCGCAAGCGAAGTCAATCAGATCAACCGCATCAAGCTGATGATGAGCGTCGCGTTCCGCAATCTCGACGAGCAACCGCCGCAAGAATGATCCACTCAAATTGTATAGAAAAACGCACTGTCGACTTTACCGCACTATGATAGGTAAGCCGCAGGTGAAAGAGAATCAGGCGCGGCGTAAAGCCTCGCCTTTTTTATAACGGTTGCGTGGTCAAAAGCCGCGTAGAGCGAACGGGACTTAAATTTATAGAATACGTGTAGTGCGTAGTAATTGCTTGTTTTTTAACTTCGGATATGGTATACTCATTGTACGATAAACAGTAATTTAGCGTACCATGGTTTCATATTCCAAGATAGGGGGCGTTTATGAAAAAGATTTCTAAATTGTTGGCAATATTGATTTTAATCTGTTCCCTTTTTATTTTTACGGCGTGCGATCCCAGCCCATTTTATTTTGAGCACGAATATTTGGCTGATACGGTAAGTATCGAACTCATCCGCTATGACAACCCCGAACAAAAACATTTTTTATCTTGGGTGCCTGACCATACAGCGGACTTAAAGTCGTTTGACCAAAGCAAAGTCACTGTTTTAGAAACATTACATGAAAATAAAATTCCCGATTTTATCGATACGTTATGTGAATATGATATTTTATATAAATATTATGCTTTTGATACGCCGAACGGAATTTGCATAAAACTAAATGATTCCAACGGCGATTTTTTGATAGTAAGTTGTAACGAAAATTCATTTGCGGGTTATATTGGCAAATTCTATTCAAATGGTGAAGTCGCTGATTTTATTGGGTGTTTTAGCGCTTTGAAATATTTTGAAACTCTTGTAAACGATCACTTCCAAATGAAAATTTAAATTTCAATTTTGCGTAGAAAAACGCTCGGATGAATCATCCGAGCGCCTTTGTCATAGCTTGTATTCTCTATTGGAAACGCGGCTTCGACGGTGTGTTTTGCGTTTCTTGTTTATAGCAGTTGATTCAGCCAGTCGCAAAACTTATCGAACCAGTTGGTGCGCGGGGCGTATTCGGTCGCACCGACGACGGGCAACAGCTCGATTTCGGTGGCTACGTCGACTTTGACCATGCCTTTATCGGTTGCCATGCCGGTCAGCGTCGACTCGTTCTCCAGCGTGGCCAACTCCGACATTTGCTCGGCGATGACCGCGTTACGACCGGCAACAGCCTCTTCGAGCGCGCTCACACGGGCGGCGCCGGACGAGAGTGCGAGGCCGGTAGCGATGACGACAACAGCCAACAACACGACGGCGGCCACATAGATGCACAGCATCGCCTTTGCCTTTGCGCTCATGACCGACTTCTTCGGCTCTCTCATCTCGACCCGCCGCTCTTCTTGCTGCGGCTTTTCGGCCATATATGCCTGCGTCTTGATCGAGGGCATAATGTCCTCGGACTCGCGCGGAACGGTGCGCTTGCGGCGCGTCGGCGCAGGGACACCGCTATAAGGCGAGGCGGGACGTTCGACCGGCGTATATGTCCGCCGCTCGCGCTCTTCTATGACCGGCGTTCTACGCGAAAAGGTAAGCTCGGTATCGGGGTCGACGTCCAAATCGACTTCGACCGGCTCGCGCGAAACGTCGGTACGCGGAATATATCCGCCGTAACGATCCTTTTCTTCGGTAATGGAACGCCTTGTCTTAACCATAACACACCTCTCTTTGTAAGCGGCCCTACTTGCTGCTTTTAAAGTTTTTCGGCAACCCGTAAGGTTGCACTGGCGGCACGGGGGTTTCTGTCCAATTCCTCCGCCGTCGCTTTATATTTGCCGACCGTTTTGACCTCAGCGACGTGACCGCAGACGCAGACCGGCAATGATTTGTCGCAGATACAACCGGCCGCAAGCGACGCGAGCGTCTGCTTGACGATCCGATCCTCTAACGAATGGAACGTAATGACGCAGATCCTGCCGCCGCGCTTTAAGCGTCCCACGATGTCCCCGACTGCCTCGCCGAGACCGGACAACTCGTTGTTGACCTCGATACGAATGGCCTGAAACGTTTTCTTGGCCGGGTGGCCGTTCTTCTGATACGGCATACAGGAGGCCACGATGTCGGCCAGCCGCCCGGTCGTCTCGACCGGTGTTTTCGCGCGCTCGGCGACGATGGCACGGGCGATCTTTTTGGCAAACCGCTCTTCGCCGTAGGTAAACAGGATTCTTGCCAATTCCTCTTCGGAGTATTCGTTGACGACGTTCATCGCCGATTTGACTTGCGACCGATCCATGCGCATGTCCAACTCGCTGTCGAATCGGTACGAGAACCCGCGGGACGCGTCGTCTACCTGGTGCGAGGAAATGCCGAGATCCATGACGGCGCCGTCGAGCGCGGCTATCCCCTGTCGGTCGAGCACGTCGCAAGCGGCTTTGAAGTCGCTTTTGACGATGGTGAAGCGTCCGCCGTATCCGCCGCCCGCGCACAGCCGCGTAGTCGCATAATCAATGGCCTCGACGTCTTTATCGAGCGCCAACACGCAACCGCCGGCTTGCAAGATCCGTTCGGTATGGCCGCCTCCGCCCAACGTACAGTCCAGATACGTCCCGTGCGGCTGAATCCGAAGATTTTCAATCACTTCGTCGGCCATGACCGGCACGTGGTACCCGTTCATCAACTCTCCTTTTTCTTTTTTGCGGCCAGACGCGCGATCACGCTGTCTAAGCTGCTGCCTTCGGCTTTGTTGTACGCCGTCCAGGTCTCTTCGCTCCAGATCTCGACATGGTCGACAACGCCGATGGTGATCAGATTTTTGGAAATGCCGGCATGATCGATGAGGTGCTGCGGCAACAGGATACGCCCCTGCTTGTCCTCTTTGCCTTCGATCGCGTTGGAGGCAAAGATCCGCGCAAGTTGCAACTCTTCGACATCCTCAATGGCGAGATCGGTCAGCTTGGAAAGAAACTTATTGTAAAAATCCTGCTGGCTGTACACCAAAAGACTGCCGTTGCTACCCGACGTGATAAAAGGCTCGTCGCCTAATTGCTCTTTGAACTTCGTCGGAATGCGCACGCGACCCTTTTCGTCGATCTGATGATAAAACCGTCCCAAAAACATATAGGCAACCTCCTTTTACGATTTCGGTATCCATATCCCTTTTACCGATACAACTATTATACTACACTTTTTGACCACTGGCAACCACTTTTGACCCTTTTATCAATACTTTTTTGAATTTTTTTATCATAAACGAAACCGCAATGCCCCGACAGGCGTTTCCGAGGCGAAAAAGCGGTCGGCAACAGGCTATCCGATTGACTTTTGTACCGTTTCGCACTATAATATTTATACAGATACAAAAGGAGCTTTTCTCATGAATATGGTCGACATATACGACGCGCAGGCGCGTCTGAAAAACACCGTGCACCATACGGCGCTCGAGCGTTCGCTGACGTTCTCGCGCATGGTCGGCGGCGACCTGTATCTCAAATGCGAAAACCTGCAAAAGACAGGTTCGTTCAAGGTGCGCGGCGCGTACAATAAAATCGCCAAGATCGCCGATCGGGGCGTCAAGACGGTGGTCGCCTCCAGCGCGGGCAATCATGCGCAGGGCGTTGCGTATGCCGCCAACGAAAAAGGTATGCGCTCGATCATCGTCATGCCGGCGTCCACCCCGATCGCCAAAGTGTCGGCTACCGAGAATTACGGCGCGCAGGTGGTCTTGCACGGCGACGTATACGACGACGCTTACGCGCACGCGCTCGAACTGGTCAAAGAACACGACGCGCTGTTTATTCACCCTTTCGACGATGAGGACGTCATTGCCGGGCAAGGCACGGTAGCCTTGGAACTGACGTCGGACATGCCCGACCTCGATGCGATCCTCGTGCCGGCGGGCGGCGGCGGACTGTTGGCCGGTATTGCCTATGCCGTCAAGCACATTAACCCCAAAATCAAGGTCATCGGCGTACAGGCCGAACGCGCCGACGCGATCGTACAGTCGTTTAAGACAGGTAAGCCGGTCGAGAGCGACAAGATTTTCACCATTGCCGATGGGATCGCCGTCAAGAAACCGGGCGAAAAGACGCTGCAACTGATCCAAAAATACGTCGACGACATGATGACGGTGTCCGACGACGAGATCGCCGCGACCATTATTCAGTTGATGGAACGAGCCAAGCAGATCGTCGAACCGGCCGGCGCGACCAGTCTCGCCCTCGCCCTTTCGGGGCGGCTGAACCTGATCGACAAAAAAGCCGCTTGCGTGCTGTCGGGCGGCAATATCGACGTCGGTTTCATTCATAAAATCATCGAAAAAGGTCTAGTCAGCCGCGGCCGTCAAATGAAATTTTCGGTCGTGCTGGCCGACAAGCCGGGCAGTCTCGAAGAGTTCGCCCGCATCATGGGCGCTAACGGCGCCAACATTGTGTCTGTGCAATACGACCGCATGAGCGCCGAACTGCAACTCAACGAAACGATCTTGCACGTGGCTTGCGAGGTCAGCGGATTCGAACACGGCCGCCGCGTCATCGGCGCGCTCGAAAAGACCGGCTATAACATCACCTTCAACAACGACAAATACTGCGCACTGTAACAGGAGGAATTATGGAAAAAACAACTGTCGCCATTGCCGACGCCCCGCAAGCAGTCGGGCCTTATTCGCAGGGCATCGTAGTTCGCAAACTCACTAGCCTCGCTTATTTTTCGGGACAGATCGCTATCGACCCGACGTCCGGCAAGCTACACGGCCAAACGGCGACCGAGCAAGCCGAACAGATCGTCGAAAACATCGATGCCCTTCTTCGCAGTCAAAACATGACCGCCGAAAACGTCGTCAAAACGACGGTATTCTTGACCGACATAAACGCCTTCGCCGCCGTCAATGCTGTCTATGCCGCCTACTTCGGCGCGTCTCTCCCCGCCCGCTCGTGCGTCGCAGTCGCCGCGCTCCCCTTAGGCGCGCTCGTCGAAATCGAAATCACCGCGGCAACGTAAGCCGAAAATTAAAATGCCAAAAGACGTATAGTTTTTAAAACAAAAAGGGGCTGGCGCATTAAGCGGCAGCCCAAACAACAAAGAATCGAGATAAGACGAAGCGTTCAAGTCTTTTCGACTTGAACGCTTCGTTACTTTGTGCATAACTTACATATACATAATGCAATTTTTACCGAATCACACGACGACGCAACAAAGATGCGCAACCTACGAGCAACAGCACGGCCGAAAGAAGCGATGCGGCGGTCATAGAACCGTTGCACCCGCAACCGCTCTTAGGCGTTTCGTCGCCCGGTACGGGCTTGTCGCCTTGGTTGCCGCCGGCTTTAACGGTAAAGGTCACTTCGACTTTGCCGCCGGTCGTCGTAATCGCAACTTTCTTTTCTCCCGCGGCCAGCTCGGAAATAACTTCTTTCTTAACGGTCAGTTTCCCGTCCTCGAACGTATAGTCGGCGGCCGTCAGCACGAAGTCGCCCACTACGACCGAAACGATGTCGCGTCCCTTGGTATCGAGCGTAATGATCAAATCGGTATCGGCGTTGACCTCGACCGTATCGACGGTAGCCGTCGGCGGCACGTCAAGCACCGTCAATTCGACGGTAGCCGTTCCGCAGTCGGTAGCAACGGTCAAATCGTACGTGCCGGCGTTAAGCGACCCGAACGCCTCTTTTGCGACGGTCAAGTTGCCGTCCGAAACGGTATATACGTCTTGCCCGAGCGTCGTGCCGTTCAACCGAACCGAAACAAGTGTTTTGCCTTTCAAATCGAGTTTGACGGTCAAATCGGCGTTTGACATCTTATCGTACGACGCCGTCGCGTGTTCGAATACGGGACGGGAATCTACGACAGTGACGGTAAATTCAACGGTAACGCCCGACGAAGAAACCACCGTGAACGTCTGCGCACCCG
Organism: Clostridia bacterium; assembly: GCA_022791055.1. Lineage (GTDB taxonomy): Bacteria > Bacillota > Clostridia > Christensenellales > Pumilibacteraceae > HGM11386. The sequence continues at coordinate 152,827 of JAAVYI010000018.1, forward strand.
TTTCGAGTTCGAGCAAATACCCGCGTTTGAATGTCAGTTTGGTGACGGCGTCGTTAATCTGCCAGTTGACGTTGTCGATCATCTCGCCGCCGAGCAACACGTTATCAACGGTATATCCCTTGAAGTCGATGTCGATCGCCAAATCCTCCGGCATACCCTTTTCAAACGCGGCCGATGTCGGCGTAAGAACGGGCGACGAGTCGAGTACGGTCACGGTAACCGGAACGACGTTCCCCTTGTCGGTGGCGATTTCAAACATATGCCTACCTTGGCTAAGCGTAGCCAAATATTCTTTCTTCCAAATAACTTCCCCGTTTGACACGGTGTACGATGCGCCATCGACCGCAACGGGCGTGTTCTCCGTCACGTCGGTGATGCCGGTCAGCGAATATGTGCCCGAGTGCACGTGCACGACGGTCTGCAAATCCTTTTGATTGGCGATATCGAACACCAGTTTGTCGCCCTCGCGTGCGTAAGGGAAACATTCGGCGTCGAGCGATACGTCGTCGAGCAAAATGCGCGAATCGTTGCCGGATTTTACGCCTTGCAAAATGAAGTACGCATTGATTTTGCCCGCAATCGCTTGCGCATGATTAAAGTCTCCCTCGGCAAATCCGAACTGCACGGTGATACGGTACCAACCGTCGTCCAACGCTTCGATCGACGATCCCGACAGCGGGTGTTTGCGGTCGTTCTTGAATCCCGAACCGATCGACGCTTTGATTTCACCGGTCGAAACGTCGCCCGATACGGTGTACATGTCGCCGGCGATGTCGTTTTGAAGACCGGAAGCCGTCGCCGATTGGAAAAACAGAATACGCACGCCGAACCCGCTCGTACCTACGCCCTTATACAGGAAAGAAATTTTGTACTCTTTACCGGGCAGAATCATGGTCGTTTTTCTGCCGTTGGTCGCAAGCATCGTGTAGGTCGAATTGGCACCGATGGCGGCCGTCGGCACAAACTGTAACGCCAGTCCGCTGTCGCGCGGCGAAACGGTAACGTCGGCCTGCGCGGCTTCGACCGAGAGCAAATTCTCGAACGTCGACCAAATATACCCTTCCGAAGCCGAACCGCCCGTCATTTGCGACGAATCCAAACCGTCGAACCCTTGCCGAATTTGGTTATCCCATTTGAGATTGCCGACGGTAACCGTAGTCGTAGCCGTACCGCCCGCGCTGTCGGTCATCACGACCGTGTGCCGTCCTAAGCCAAGCGCGCCTAAGCTCTCTTTTTTGAGCACGATGCGATCTACGGCTACCGTGTAATCGGTGTCTTTAACAAGCATTGCGCCGTCCAATTTGACCGACGCAATCGTCGTCCCCAGTTTGCCGTTATTATACGGAATGACGATGTCTTTGGGCGTGTCCTTGTCGAACATGACGCTGTCGACCAGTCCCAATCCCAACTCGAATTTTCCGACAATGTTGTCGATAATCGTTGCCGCACCGTCATGATTGTATATGATTTGCGTCGTGCCGCTCTTGCCCGTGTATATGATCTGGCACCGATATACGTCGCCGTCTTTGGCAATCGAGGCGAAACTCGTGTTTTGATCGAAAACCAAATTCGCACCGGACTGCTCATAGAAATGCACCGTACCGTCTTTATAGAATCGTACGTACCCGTTCCAACCGCCGATTCCCATTTGCAGATAGGTAGCAGTGTCCACAAACCGCAGGTCGAACGAAATGAGCGTTTTGGTGTTGGTGGCAAAACAGTTGTCTCGATATGCGTTTGTACTGCCTAACGCAATGCGCAACGACTTACCGTCTATGGCTTCGCCCGCCGTATCGGTAATAACCAGTTGATTGCTGTCCGGTCCCCAACCGTGTTTTCCCCATTGGTCGCCGGCATTGTAGTTTTCGAAGTCCATGACCGACGTCTTGGTTTCGTCGATGGCAAACCGATAGGTTTTGTACGGCACGTCGACGGTATACGTCGCGTTTTGCTCATCCGTAGCCGTAAGCGTCACCTTGCCCGTCGTCTTACCGGTAAACGCGCTCGCTCTCATTTTGACGGCGTTGCCTTCGAGCGAATACAGCTGCGCATCGAGCGCAGTCCCGTCGACCGAAACGCCGCTTATCGTCGACAGAATATCGGCCGCCTCATGGTAAACGAGTATGTCGCGGTCGTCCGACAGATTGACGTTCAATTGTTTCATCGCCCGCAGTGCAAGCGCGGGGACTTCGATCGCCACCGTCGCCTCGTTGGTCAGCGAATCGGTTACCGTCAACGTGTGGTTGCCCGTGGTAAGCGTTTTGAGATATTCTTTCTTGACAGTAATCGTCCCCCTCCCCGACACCGTGTAGTTGTCTGCGGAAAGCGCCGTGCCGTCCATTTTGACCGACGCGATTTCCGCGCCCAAAACGTCGATATTGGTTTCGATCGCCAAATCTTCGGGAACCAACTTATTGACCGTCGCGGTCTTTTTATCGAGTACGAGTCCCAATTCATACTCGACTTTTACGTCATCGATCAGGATACCGCCGCCTATTATGTTCGCCTTAAATATTTTGCAAGAGAGGTTTGCCGCAAAGTTGGTAAAACTTAACGAATAAACCTGCGTCTGCTCGTTAAACGACAAATCAACCGCATCTATCGGCGCATTGATATTGTGCCCGTCGGCGGTAGTATATTCATTATGTTCGTATCCTTTTTGATTCTTTTTGAGTACTATTTGTCCGTATTTCCAATCGCCGCCGGCAATATCGATCTCTCCTGCGTCGACAAACTTCAATTTAAGCGATATGCGGCTCTTACTTCCGTTCGTAAACGAATAGTGATTTATTTCGCCTGCGCCGACATAGAGCGACTTTTCACCCGAAATAGCTCCGTCCGATTGTACTTTTCCGCGTTCTTGTCCTTGTGCGCCGGTGTCCCAACTACCCGCAGCAAAACTTCCCGTACCGTCATCGAAACTTTCAAAGTCGTGTACAGCCGGCGTTTTTTGCGCATCGACGGCAAAACGGTACGCTTTGACAACTGTCGTTGCCGTCAAACCGTCGGTCGTAGTAACGACAAGATTTTGGCTGTTCCCTTTTTGCATATTGGCAAATACCGACCGTTTGATAACGAGATCGTCGCCGACAAGCGAATACTGTTCGGCTGTCAAAGAGATATTACCGAGCGTAACCGTTTGAATGGACTTTTCCAAAAGCGACGCACTGGTGTAAACTTTGACGTCGTCCGTTTCGGCCAAATTCAACGCGACCGAATTTGCCGTAGCAAATACGGGTACATATGCCGGCTCGGGATCTTCGGCGTAACATATTTCGATATCGTCGATATATGTCGTGCCGGTATTATCCGCTTTAAGCGGCTTAAATACCGCCATCGTACTGCTCGTCGCGCCCGTTGATATAAACGAAACGGTGATGACGCCGTTTGCGTCTTTGGTTGCAGTGACATTACTTTGTGTTTGATCGATATTTTTTTCATCTCGATTTTGCTCGCAATACGTAATCGCAGCATTTTCCGAAACATTGAAATATCCTTTGCTCCAATTATCGATCCAAAAATCGAGACTTTGCGTACCGTCGGCAAATTTAACCTTGAATGTTATTTTGGCCTTTTTGCCTTTCGACAAGAAATTTGCGTTATATGTCTTGCCGTCCGCACTTGTGCCGCCTTTGACGATTTTAAGCGATTTACTGCCCGAAATGACTTCGCCGGCAGTATCGGTTATCGTGACGGTACTGCCGTTATCGTCGGCATACCCGCTCCCTGCCGCCCAAGCGCCGCCGACAGCGTAATTCTCGAAGTCGACCGTTTCAGAATCGCTCCACGTAACCGTTTGCTCGGCAACGGCGCGGGTAACGGGTAAGGCCATTACGACCGCCAACGCCATAATCAGGGCAACAAGCGTTGCTCCTATCGGCTTCATCCATTTTTGTGTAATCATACTTTTTCCCTCTCCTTAGAAAGAATTACTTGAAAATTCATATGTTCTTTGGTATACTGTATATATGGAAATGTTCACGCACACCGCCGTCAATTACGGCAAAACCATGATGGGTATCAACGTCGAGGAGTTTGGCCACAGCAAGACGACGCCTCTGAGAACGTTCGGGCCGTACTGGCGCGATACCTTTACCTTGCACTTTATCGTGCGTGGCAAGGGCACGTTCGAACGCCAACACCGAAAAGTGCATTTGCACGCCGGACAGTGTTTTATCATCGTTCCGGACGAGCGCACCTCGTACACGCCCGACGGGATCGATCCGTGGGAGTATTACTGGATATGCTTCAAGGGGACGGACGCCGCGGACATGCTGTCGGCGTGCGGGATCGACGTGTCCCAACCTGCCATGCCGTTTGTTTTCGCCGATATACGGCCGCTCGTCGAGTTTATCGACCGCTACAACAGTGACTATCACCGCATGACACACGTCGACGTACTGCGGAGTTCGGCCGCGCTTTTGCAAACCCTGGCCAACATTGCCGCAGGCAATGTCGAGCAGTCGGAACAGCCGAAAGCGCATCGCAACAAGCTGGTCGAAACGGCCATTCGCTACATCGGGGCCAATTACGACAAAGGGATCAACGTCACCGAAATATCAAACATGCTATACATTTCCCGCACCTATTTTTCGTCGATTTTCACCAAAGAAGTGGGGATCAACCCGGGCAACTACTTGCAAAAACTGCGTGTCAACAAGGCCAAACTGCTGATGAGCGATCACCCCGAACTGTCGATCAGCGACATTGCGCACGCGGTCGGTTTCGACAGCCCCGACCGTTTCAGCAAGGTATACGCCCGCTATGAACTGCAATCGCCGTCGGCGTACCGCAAGGAGTTGAAAAGCTTTTTATCCAATGACCCCCCCCCGCGAGAATAGTCGGATTACAGACCGTCCAACAAATCGTCGATGTATTCGGCGATTTTTTTATGCGGCAACTTTGCCGTCATCAGCCGTCTGCGGCCGCCCGCGCGCTCGACGAAATCGGTCACGCCGGCGTCGCTTATACGGACGTCGCCCGTCTTGACCGTAAAACATTCGCCCGCACCGCGCACGGCATACAGTACCGCCGACGGATCCCAACTGCAACGGTTGTCGCCGCCCACGCTCAGCCGATAGCTCAATGCCATGGGATGGTCGGGGTACTTTGCCGCAAACCTCTTTCCCGTCATGACGTAATACCCGAGCTCGAACGGCGAATACGTAATCGGGCCGTTCCAATTCTCGTTGACTTCCTGCGCGGCCGCCACGTCGACAACGACGTTACATTCGGCCGTCATGACCGCCCCGCCGATGTCGATGTCGGTACTGCGGTCGAAGTAGCCGGCCATTAACACCGTTTCGGCTACGTTGCGTGCAATCAGCTCTTGCCCCGTCATCGGGCTGACATCGTCGGCCGGTGCAAGCATGAACGCGCGCAACAGGCCGAGATTGCCGATACCGACAATTGTCACCCCCGCATTTTCGGCCACCGTTTTGCGAAGCACGCGAACGCCGTTTTCGACACGTAAATGCGGCGCGTACTTTTCGCAGACGGCAGTAGCGTAGATATCGTCGTACCGCGTATCGAAATCGACTTGCCCAACAGGCGGCATACGGCCGTGGTATGCGTTGATTGCCGCCGCGCAATACGGCGCCGCTTTACACGACGTGTCGACGGTAACGGCTTTCAAGTCGGCCTCGCCGCGGTCGCATAGGCGGTTCAACAGGGTCAGCGCGCCCGCGTCGTCGCAATCGCCGCCGATGTCGGTATCCAAAATAATGGGTTTCACCGTGCTTTCTCACCTCCTTTTTTCAATCTTCCGGCCTACTGTACAGTTTGTCTTGTGTGATTTCGTAGGCATGGCCTTTGGTAAACGTGCCTTCGCTGTTTTTGACATACAGCGCGTCGTCGACCTTTTCGATAACGACGTCGTCGATGACGATCTGCCCGTACACTTGAATCCCCCAGTTGATGCCGTAAACGCCTTTGGCCGCGTTGGTATGCACGATGTGCTCGACCGAGTATACCTGCCCTTTTTCGAGGGCGTTGCCCTCGCTGTCGAGCGTGTTGAGGTTCCAAGCAATCAAATCGGTGTCCTTGCTAAACGAACCGCGCAACCGCGACATCATATAAAACTGCGGTTTGAGGTTGTCGGGGTTTTTGTATCCGTCGGGAACCTCGGTCGGATCGACGAGAATCTTAAACTTGAACTTAACGCGGTAGGTTGTGTCGGGCGACAGCTTCGTGTCGATGTCATGCGTCCAGCAGAACACTTTCCATTGCCAGAACGTATAGTTGTCGTCGAGATTCTTGCCCATGCACGAATACTTGCCGCTGATAATGTTTTCGGGAACGTGATCGCCCGCACCCGTGCCGCTGTCGTGTACGATAACGCCGCACGAGTTATCGCCCGGAAACATCGACGTGCCGTTGAATGCGCCCGTTTCGAAGTTCTCGTACAAAATCTTGCTGTTGACGTCGATTCCCTTGTCGGGCTTGACGTTCCAGGTAAATTCGGCGCCGTCACCCAAAACGGTAATACCGGATTCCAAACGGGTGACTTTGAGATTGCGCATGTTGTAGCCGCCCATGTTGGTGATTCCCATCACCAAGTCGCGATTTTCGATGTCTCCCGTATTATACACAAAGCTGTACCGCAGGAACCCGTAATCGTCGGGCATATAGAACGCACCGATTCGCTCGAAGCTGTCGGGATTCTGCCGGTCGCGCAATCCGATGTAGAAGTAACCGCCGGCGCCGATCTCGGCCGTCGTCATCGCGTCGAACGTAAACAGATAGGTTGTGTATTTTTCGAGTGCGACGTCGATCTTGACGCAATCGAGCATGGCTTTATTGACAGCCGAAAGCAAGGCGTATGTGCCATCGGTTTCGGACGTGTCCTCGTCAAGCACGGTGATGCCGGTCGCAGCGGCGTCGGCCGCGGCAACGGTAATATTGTCAATCGCGATTGTCGCGGCATTATGCTCGCAACCGAAAGCCAACGCCGCGTTCTTGCCGGCCGGAACGGTGACGACCGCCGTGCGGCGCGCGCGCATATTGGACGTATCCAAAAATCGGACTTGGTCGAGCCACTCGTTTTGCTCGAAGTCGTAGGCTCCGACAGTGTACCGCGACTTGTCGTTGATAACGACGTCCTCGTACTTCTTGTCGGTTTTTAAGTCGAACGAAACGTAGTACGTTTTGCCGGCGGAAAGCGTATAGCCGCGCGCAAATACGCCGCTACCCGCGCCTACCGCCGCTTTGGTGCCGTCGACATTGACACGCCGCGCTGTGATTGCGCCCGAGCCGACCGGCGCAAACGCCGTGTCGCGATCGAGGTCGTCGACCGCACTGATGGGTTTGGATACCGAATCGCCTACATTGACCGTGCCGAGCTTATAGGCGCTCTTGCCGTCGTTGCCGGCGATCGCCAAGCGAATGACCGTACCGCCCGCGGTTACGAGCGAGAACTTAACGTCGTATGCGCCCTTTTCAAGCGTATCGGGCAAATCGAACGCCGAGCGGAAGAATTGTGGTTCGTCCATATTGATAAACCGAGCATTGAAAGCCGTGTCGACAGCCTCGTAAACCGTTTTCCCGTCTTTTTCGAGCGCGATCTTCAGGTTAATGTCCTCCCACGCACGACCGAACGCCTCGTTCGACCACAGCGAATCGATGTACAGTTTATCCCCCGCTTTAACGTTACGCGAATACTGCATACGGTTAGGAATGTAGCGGTAACCCATGTGGTTCATGAAGTACTTGACGGCTTCGGCGTCGTTTTTAATGACCTCGTTGAAGTCCTGTCCGACCCAGCCGGTGCACGTCTGGTAATTGACGCGCCACTTAATAAGCGCCTCGTTGTACGAATCCATCAGATTCCAAACGCCGTTATAAACAGGGCTGTCTTCCTTGAACGTGGCGTACCCGCCGCCGCACTCGCCCAACAGCGGCAAGCCGTTATTCTGATAGTAGTAGTCCATGGCGAACCGACCGTCCCACTTGCGGAGCGCGAACGCGATACCGTCGCGGCGGAACGCGATGTTGGGCAAGCTCATGGCATAGTCGTATCCCATATAGTACATAAAATCTTCGTACGTTCGCGGATTGAGCACGCCCCACATTTTATTCGCAAATTCGTAGGTACAGGAAATAACGAGCAATTTGTCCTGCCACGCGTCGCGCCAGATCTTAATGATCTTGCGTAAAGCCTCGACGCGCTCCTCGACCGACGTGTATTGGCTCCAGCCGCTGTGCCACTCCCCGAAATCGCCGTAGCCGCGCAACTCGACAACGTCGATCGCGTCGCGGTACTCGTATTCGGGATCGAGGAACTTGCCCGCAAACGCCTCCAAAAAGTTCTGCAACCGCTCGTGATACGCGGGACTGGTGATGTCGGGCACGCGGTACGTCGTTCCGCCCTGCTCGGTCCACTCGTACGGCACGTTGTACGGCGGTTCGTAAATGTATTCGGGTACGGCCTCGTAAATGTAGCCGATAAACAGCGAATCGGTGCACAGCCGAAAATTGATTTTCTTGCCGCGGCTTGCCCAGTAGGCAATCGTTTCGTCCATCGTCGTCCAATCGAATACGTTGGGCGCTACCTCGACGTTATCCCAGGCCATAGAATACGAAACGTTTTTCACCTCGGGGAAATCGCCCACATAGCCGACGGCCGGTAAGCCCCCGTACGTCGGTTCTTCGAGCATAACCCAACCCATGCCCGGGTTTTCGGCAATGACTTCGTCGGTCTCGGTGAAATACTTGGTGACGTACTCGGCGTTGGTCGAATCGCCGATCAGCGTCGTATCGCCGTCGATGACGACCGTCGGCGGCTTGGGCGTATCCTTCTTACACCCGACCAACGACACGACGAGCAACAGACTTAACAGCAGGCATAGAATTCTCTTTTTCATACTTCCTCCTATTATAATAAAGTTGTTGTAAGTTTTCGTTGACTTTTCATAGCAAGTCTTGTTTATTTCAAACTGGAAACAACAAATCCGTTCTTGAACACCTTGGTTCCGAAGAAATACAGGAACAGGACGGGTAAGGCGAACAGGGTACTGGCGGCCAGCAACATCGGCCACGGCGTGTATCCGTTCAGTTGCGGACGCAACATGTTGATGCCGAGCGACAGGGTAAATTTGGTGACGTCGGACAGATAGATAAACGGTCCGGTGAAGTCGCCCCACTGCCCCATAACGGTAAAGATAATCATCGTCATAACGGCGGGAATCATGTTGGGCACGATAATGCGCCACAGAATACGGAACGAATTGCACCCGTCCATGCGCGCCGCTTCGGACAGCTCTTTGGGTATGCCCATCATAAACTGCCGAAACATAAAGATGTAGAACACCGAGCCGCCGATATTGGGAATAATAAGCGGCGCATAGGTGTCGACCAAATGCAATTTGGCCCAAATGCTGAACGACGGAATCATGGTGACAGCCCACGGCACCATCATAGTCGACAGCAACACCATGAACAGCACGCTGTTGAGTTTACAACGGAACTTGGCGAAGCCGTAAGACACGATGACTGAACTGATGGTACAAATGGCGGTCACCGAACCTGCGATGAAAAAGGTGTTGAACGTCCAGCGCCAAATGTACTTTTCGCGAAACACGTCGCCGTAATTGCTCCACTGCAAGGCGTGCGGAAAGAAGTGCCAATCGATGGCGTAGTACTCTTCGAGCGTTTTGAAACTGGATAACACCAGTAGGACAAACGGTAAGACTGCAAACAGCGCCGACGGAATGATAAGCGTGAATACGACAGCCAGTTTGATGCGATGGTTGCGGCGTTTACTTTGCGTGTAACTGCTCATGCGCCCTCCCCGCCGTCCTCGTAGTACACGGCTCGATTTCCAAAGAAAAAGAAGATTAATGTGAACACCAAAACAATGACAAATACCACCCAAGCGTACGCGCTGGCGAAGCCCATGTTATGGTTGATAAAGGCGTAGTTGTAGATTTGAAAGGTCAGCGTAGTCGTAGCAAAGGCCGGTCCGCCGTTGGTCAGCAACAGTATGGGGCCGAACACCTGCAAACTGCCGATGATTTCCATAATAAAGAGATAAAAGAACGTCGGACTGATCATGGGTAGGGTCAGACGGAAAAATTGGCGAATCGGCCCCGCACCGTCGAGACGCATCGACTCGACCAAATCCTGCGGCACGTTGAGTAGAGCGGTGATAAACATCGTCGCCGTACCGCCCGCGCCCGACCAAACCGACATGAACAAAATCGAATTCATCGCGTTATCGGCGCTTAGCCAGTCGACGCCCGATAAGCTGAACAGTCCGAAAATATTGTTAAGCAGGCCGCCGTTGGTGGCAAACATCGATTGCCACAGCAAGGTCGAGCTGACGAACGGCAACACGCCGGGCAAATAAAACATGGTTTGAAACACACGCTTACATACCGGCACGGCATTTACCAAGAGCGCGACAATCAACCCTGACCCGAGACCGAAAATGACGCGCATAACGGTGTAGTAAGCCGTGTTCTTCATGCCGATCCAAAACTCGGGCGTTTCGGTAAATAACATGCGGTAGTTCTCCCACCCGATCCACTCGGGCGGCGCAAGCAACCGGTATTTGGTAAAACTGAAATAGATGCTGAACAGAAGCGGTATGGCGCTGAACGCCAGAAATCCGACAATCCACGGACCGGCATACGCCAAAAACATCCAAGTCGTTTTATATTTTTTGAATACGTTTGCCATGAAAACCTACTTGTTGTTCTTGACGGTACGCGCCAACAGTTGCTGTACGTCGGACGTAAACTTGTTGAGCGAATAATTGTTACCGCCCAAGTAACTGCTGTCGTACGACAGAAGCGCCGTTTCAAACTCGGCCTGCGAACAGTATTTGTTGCGTTCGATAATGCTCGTGTTGCCCATAGCGTCGTAAAAGATTTGATTGATAGCCAATACTTTGGGATCGGTGACATACGTCGACCCGTTCATGTTGAGCATATATTCTTCGCCGTACGCTTGTTTGCCGGGGAAGTTGTACCCTTCTTTTGCGCCCAATACGCCGTAATACTCGGTGTACCACTCGATAAACTTCCACGCAGCATCCTTGACCTTGCTGCGCTTAGCCATGGCGAGCGCCACGCAACCCGTGGTGTACACGCTCGGCGTAATGTCTTGACTGAGTACCGGCGGATATGTAATGCCCAAATCCATATCTTCCAATTGGTAGCCGGCAATGGCGTAACGACCGGTCAATGTCATCGCCAAATTGCCCGACTTGAACAGCACATACGACGAAGTCGACAGCTTGTGTGCCTCATTGGCCTTTAAGACGTTATAGTAAGTTTCGACAGCCTTTGCCACCGTCGGATCGGTAAACTGCGGCGTGCCGTCCGAGGTAAACCAGCATGTGCCTGCGTTATCGATAAACTGGCACAGTTCCTTGCCGCTCCCCAGTCCCGGCAAATAACCGTACTGCGTGTACTTGCCGTCCGATTTTTTAATCAGTTGGCTGTTGAGCGTTTCGAATTCCTCAAACGTGAGCGGCGTGCCGCGTTCCAACATCGCCAGTTGCTCCGCGTTCATCAGTTTGCGGTTGTATACCAACATCGAATCGGGTGTCCAGTCCTTGATAACGGCATACATGCTGCCCTTGTTAAATTCGGTTCCGTCGTACCGATAGGCCAAATCGTTGATCGCCCACAGGTCGTCGGCTTCCAACCCCTCGCCGTCGTTCAACCACTCGTCGAGCGGCTGCAATTTGTCATAGTTGAGAAACGGATAAATTTCGCCGGGTTCCATATTGAAAATATCCGGCTCGATGCCCGAACTCATCCAGGTCAAAAGTTTGGTGTAATAGTCGCCGGTTGCAACCTCGAAGCTGATTTCTATATTGTCGTACTGCTTGTAAAAATCGTTGTTGACCGCGTCTTTGAGCTTATTCAGTTCTGTCGTATTGCAAAACAGCCAGTATCGCACGACCTGTTTTTTATTGCCACCGCCGAAAAAGCCGCCACCGCCGCCGATCCCGACACAGCCGAACATCGAACATGCAAAGACAGCCGTCAGCAAAATCAGAAAAATTTTTCTCCACCGTTTCATAATTTTCTCCTCCTATTTTTTGAAACACTGTCGAAGTTACAACATAAAATCGGGCTTCTTGGACATCCACTTCCCGCCGGTAAAATCCGGAATCGACTGCGGCGCCCCGCCCAAAACGATCGACTGTTCGGAAAGCGCCGATATACACATCCAGGACGCCATATCGTAAACGTCGAGCGGGAACGGCTTATCGTCCAATACCGAATCGAAATATTCGGTAAACGCCAACCAGTCCATGCCGCCGTGCGCGTCTTGAACGGACTGTTTTGCAAATGCCGTCCAAAGCGGATGATCGTACTTAACGCGCAACTTTTCAAAGTTATCGTACTGCGGCCGCCAATCGCTCTCAAATTTTTCGTGACCTTCGCATTCGAGATACGCAGAACGGTTGTCCTCGGTCAACATACCGCGCGTGCCGCGTATCGTCAGTCCGCGCGAATAGTAACGCGGCAACGTGGTGTCAAGTTGCAACTCGATCGTTTCCCCGCGCGCACACTTAATCACGGTTGTGACGATATCGGCTTGACTAAAACGTTTGCCGACCAGTTCTTGATCGTCGCTTTTATGTAGCGCTATGTATTCTTCCATCGACGCCGAACAGGATGCCGTCGACGTCAACGTCATCATGCGGTTGCCGCGGTTGATGTCGAGAATCATGGCGATCGGCCCCAGCTCGTGCGTCGGATAGTTTTCGCAATTACGGTTCAAATAGTTTTCCAAGCGATAATGCCGTAGCTCCTTGCCGTGCGCTACCTCGTACCGCAGGTCGTGTCCATACCGCCCCGAGCAGTGTACCACCGTACCGAACGCACCTTTGCGCGCCATGTTAAGCGCCATCAGTTCTTCGCGCCCGTAACAGCAATTTTCGAGCAACGCACACGGCGTACCGGTGCGTTCGTACGTACGTATCAAGTCCCAACACTGTTCGACGCTGTACGCCCCGCCCACTTCGCACAGTACGCGAACACCCCGCTCCATGGCGGCGATCGACATCGGAATATGATCGACCCAAGACGCCGTAATAATAAACAGCTCGGGCTTTTCGACGTCGAGCATACGGCGATAATCGAGATACTGCCGCGGCTCACGTTTTCCCGCCCCCGTCAGCTTTTCGACCGCCGAAGCGCAACGATCGTCATATAAATCGCAAACGCCCACAATATCGAGCTGAGAACACCGCTTCAATACGTCGTCGGTTAGCGTCAGCCCCCGATTCCCCAACCCTGCAACCACTGTCTTAATTGTTTCAGCCATGTGCTTTACCATACCTTTTGTTTTTCGAATTTGCACCTGTATGATAACAAATATCCAGGTAAATTACAAGATTTATGCCGAAATACCTAACAAAAAGGCAAGTTTACTTATCAAAACCGCATTGCGTATCAAGGCTTATTTTCTATTTTGCCGCCAGTTCCGTTTGTGGGTTGTTTTGTCCTCTTGCAAGTACGACCCGATCGACCGTTTTCGGTCGGGTATCGGTATTTTATTCTGTTTTACAGTTGCGACGGCGAATACGGGTACGGTTTTTTTACGGGGATGCAATACAACCCGATACTCTGCGGCCACGCCGACCTGCATAGCACCGATACATTATCCGTACAAACCGAGTATCGACACGCCGCCGCCCAAAACGAAAGGTACAAATAAGCAAGCGTGCTGTCCCAAAGCGCCGTAGCCATTCTTTGCCGACGCTTACAGCGACACGCCTTTTCCAACAGCGGCATCGCGCCCAACGTCGTCAGCAGCATTGACGCGTCCGACTGCGTTGCACCCGCAACGGTTTCGTCTGCGATCGTTTCGCCCTCGACGGGTCGAACAGGCTCATTTGATCGCTTTCTTTTTCTGCTTTCAGTTGCATCGGTTAACCTCTACTCAACCCCGCCACTATCCGGTTTTCGTTATACAAAAATAGCCCGCTATCTTCTAGCGGGCTATGCTGATAATATTTTAGAACGATCATCAAAAGTCTTTCTGTTTTATAAATTTTTCAACTTTCATTGACAGCTGATATTTTTTACGCAGCGCGGCGATTTCGTTCATCATTTCCGTTTTATGATGAAAGTCAAGCGCCTCTTGGTTTTTCCAACAATCAATAAGCAATACCGTTTCGGGATCGTCCATTGGGAAAAAGTATGCATAGCTTTCATTGCCTTCTTCAGCGCGAATTTTATCTACAATACCTTTTGAAATCATTTCTTCGGCAAACTTCCTCGCGCTACCGTTGTGTCCCGTGTAGTAAATATTGACGACAATACACATGCTGTCTCTCCGTTAATGATCGTTTATAATATTTTATATTATAGCAAATCGGCAATAAAAAAACAAGGCACAAAAATAATCTTTCCTTGCTTTAATAAGCTCTTTTTATTTTACGAGTTCGCCGGACAAACTTGCGCTCAAAAGATCCGCACGGGCTTGTTGCCGATGAGGTCGCAGGACGTGAGATAGTACGGTATGCCGTCGAGTTCGAGCGTGCGGCACACGCGGCTGTCGCGGCCGTGCAAGTGGCCGTAGACGACGGCGTCGACCTTGTATTCGCGGTACATTTCGGTAAACGGACTGCGGTCGAATCGGCTGTTGAACGGCGGAAAGTGCAACATAGCGATCAGCTTGTCGCCCTCGCCGCGCGCTTTGGCCGCCGCGTCGAGCGACATGCGCGTGCGGATAATTTCGCGGTCATAGATCTTTTTATCCTCGTCGGTCTGATTGCGCCCCTCCGGCGTCGTCCAGCCGCGACTGCCGCACACGACGTATTCGCCCAGTCGCACGCAGTCGTTCTGCAAGGCGTACACGCCGGCAGGCAAAACGCGGCGAATGGCGCTGATCGCCTTCCACCAGTAATCGTGGTTGCCGCGGAGCAGTATCTTTTTACCCGGAAAGCGCGCGATATATTCGAGGTCGGGCTGCGCTTTGTCGAGCGTCATCGCCCAACTGATGTCACCGGCGATCAACACCATATCTTCGTCGGAAACATTCGCGGTCAGTTCCGCGCCGATGGTATCGAGATAGTTGTCCCACACCTCGCCGAATATATCCATAGGCTTGGGGTTATGGATCGACAAATGCAAATCGCTGATTGCAAAAACTTTCATGGCTATAGTATAACAAATTTATTATGTTTTTGCAAACGAATCAGGGACTCGAATCGGTTTTATGCAACGGATGTCGGACTATGTCGTCGTCGGATATAACGACGCCGCCGTGATCCCGGGACAGGCGCGGCCGCATTCGGTGCAATCGGGATAGACGGCATAGCCGTAGGTCGGCACCAAAATATCGGCAACGATAATGACCTTGATGATGTCCATGATACAGTATGTAAAATTGACACTGCCCGACGCCGTGTACGTTGCTATGTCGCTGGCGACGACGGCGACCGCCTCGATCGTGAACGGCAACGCCGTCCCGCGTGGCACGCGCAGCGATACGCTTTTGCGGTAGCGCAGCACCGAAACCGCCGTGCCGATCTCTCCGGCCGCGTTGCGGTACGTCATTGTCAGCGGCACGTTGACCGTAGCGCCGACTTCGGAGCAGTTCGCACCGGCTACCACCGATACGTCGGTCAGCGTGACCGGCTGGCCGCTGTCGATCCGGTCGATAACGGCCGGCGTACCCGCCGTGTACCCGGTAAAAACCAGGCTGGTATTGATATTATTGTCACGCCGAATGCACGCGTCATACACTTGCCGCACCTCGACGCACATGCGCTGACAAAGTCCGCACAACGGATTGCCGACGATCCGCCCCGCCGCTTTATAATTGGTCATAGAAAAAGCCTCCCGTGTAATATATGACGGAAGGCGTGCTTTCGTTCGACTGTTATTCCGCTAAAATCGTTTCCAGGCGCGTCAAAACCCTGTCGCGGCCGTCGCCGTTGTGGCTGACGCATAAAATATTGTCGCGTCCTAAAGCCGTCGCGCCCGAAAGCATGGTGACGGCGCGGGACAGTTGCGCCTTGGACAGCTTGTCGCACTTGGTCGCAACGACGGTAAACGGCGTCGCAAAATAGTGAAAATAGTTGATCATCTGCTTGTCTGCAACGCTCGGCTCGTGCCGACAGTCGAGGAGCAAAAACGCTTGCTTGAGCTTTTCGGTATTGCGTAAATAGCCCTCGATGAGCGTCCCCCAGCCCTGCTGCTCGCGCTTGGATGCGGCCGCATAGCCGTAGCCGGGCAAATCGACCAGCACAAGCCGACTGTCGTTGACGCCGAACAGATTGATCAGCCGCGTGCGTCCGGGCGTCGACGACGTTTTGGCTAGCTTGCCGTTGCGCGCCAACATATTGATAAAGGTCGATTTTCCGACATTGGAACGCCCGACAAAACACACTTCCGGGCAGTCGTACATAGCGGCGGCCGTGCGGTATGCGTTCAGCGTGGCGGCGCTGGTCAGAAAAACTGCTTTTGTAATTTCCATATCTTTAAATAAAGGCGTTCTCGAACACCTCGTCGATGTTCGAGGCATATAGGAATCGAATGTTGTCGGTCACCTCGGCCGGCAGATCGTGGACGTCCTTGCGGTTTTCTTCCGGGATAATCAGCGTCTTGATGCCGACGCGGTAAGCCGCAAGCGACTTTTCTTTCAAGCCGCCGATCGCCAACACGCGGCCGCGCAGCGTGATCTCGCCGGTCATCGCCACGTCGCTGCGCACCTTGCGCCCGGTCATGGCCGACAGGATCGCGGTCGCCATGGTAATGCCCGCGCTCGGCCCGTCCTTAGGCGTAGCGCCTTCCGGCACATGGATATGCAAGTCGCAAGCGGTGAACTTCTCCGCCGCAATGCCGTACTGTTCGGCGCGGGAACGCACCAACGAAAGCGCGGTGCGCGCCGACTCTTTCATGACGTCGCCCAAGCTACCGGTCAAGAGGATCTCGCCTTTGCCGTTTCCGATCACGGCGGCCTCGACGTTGAGCGTCACGCCGCCCACGCTCGTCCAGGCAAGCCCGGTCACAACGCCGGCGTCGTCGATCTTGTTGACGTCGTCGGTGTATTTGACGACGCCCAAATATTCGGTCAAGTCGCTTTCGGTAACGGTGAACTGCTTGATCTTCTTTTTGTTCTTGACCTGTTGCACCGCCAGCTTGCGGATCACCTGTTCGATCGAGCGCTCCAAGTTGCGCACGCCGCTCTCGCGCGTATAGCCGACGATGATCTTCATCAGCACGTCGTCGGAAACGTCGATCGAAACCTTTTCCAAGCCGTTTTGCTTTTGCTGTTTGGGGAGCAAAAACCGTTTGGCGATCTGTAATTTTTCCTCGAACGTGTACCCCGTCAGCTCGATGACTTCCATACGGTCGAGTAGCGGCGCGGGGATCGTGTCGACGGAGTTGGCGGTCGTCACGAACATGACGTTGCTCAAATCGTATTCCATATCGAGATAGTGATCTTTGAAATGGTCGTTTTGGTTTGGGTCAAGCACTTCGAGCAACGCGCTCGCCGGATCGCCGCGGAAGTCGCTGGTCATCTTGTCGATCTCGTCAAGCAGGAAAACCGGATTGATCACGCCGGCCTGTCGCATACCGCTTAAGATACGACCGGGCAGCGCGCCGATATAGGTGCGCCGATGTCCGCGAATTTCCGCCTCGTCGCGCACGCCGCCCAACGACATCGAAACCAGTTTGCGGTTGACTGCGCGCGCAATCGACGCGACGATCGACGTTTTGCCGACGCCCGGAGGGCCGACAAAGCACAGGATCGAGCCGCGCAGGTTTTGGGTCAACTGGTGTACGGCCAAATATTCGACAATGCGCTCCTTGACTTTTTCCAATCCGTAATGATCGGCGTCCAAAATGGCCGTTGCTTTGTCGAGGTCTTTATTGTCGCGCCCGGTCTCCGTCCACGGCAGATCGAGTATGCACTCGAGATACGTCCGACTGACGCCCGCCTCCGGACTGGTCGGATTCATTTTATCCAAGCGCGCCAACTCGCGGCGCACCTTTTCCATCGCATGTTCGGGCAGTTGCTTGTCTTCGGCGCGCTGCTCGTATTCGTCCAATTCGTCGGCGCCGTCGCCCAATTCGTCGTGCAAAGCCTTGATCTGCTCGCGCACGTAATATTCGTGCTGGCTTTTATCGATGTTGGCGCGCACCTTGCCGGCGATCTTTTTCTCCAGCGTTTTCATATCGCACTCGGCGACCAAGCGTGCGTAGATGTCCTCCATCATCGCGTAGTCGCTCTTAAGCTGCAAAAGCGCTTGCCGCTGCTCGACCGTCTTATAAATCGACTGCGATACTTCGGCGATGAACTTGTCGCTGCCGACCGGCGAAACGATCATGTCGTTATAACTGCGGTCGAGTTTTTTATAAGCGGACAACTGCTCGCCCACCACGCGGCAGACTGCTTCCATCATACTTTCGTCGCTCGACTCGGTCTCAAACTCTTTAAGCGTGACTTCGAACGCGGGCAGAATGGACACGTAGGAATCGATTTCCATACGCCGGATCCCTGTCACCAAAACGCGGGTCGCGTCGTTGGGCATTTTGAGCACCTGCTTAATGCGCGCCACCGTACCCACGCGGTAAATGTCTTTGGGCGCGGGGTTGGCCATCGAGTCGTGCTTTTGCGCGACCAAAAAAATGTCCTCGTTCAATTCGACCGCGCGCTCGAGCGCCGTGCGGGACTTCTCCCGTCCCAAATCAAAATGAAAGGTTTGCCCGGGGAAAATAACCATGCCGCGCATAACGATCATTTTATATACCGACTTCATCGGCTTGATCGGCTGTGCCGAAAGCTCACTCGCCGTGTTTTCTTCCATATCCACCTGCCTAAATCCTATTATACAGTATATAGTATAGCACATTCCGCTGACAAATACAAGTAATTTGCTTGAGAAAAAGCAAACGCTCCCCGAATCGTACGGTTTTATACTTGTAGCGAAAGGTATAGAGCCGTATTTTTTATTGGTGGACATGCCTTTTAGCCGTGAGTGGCGGCGTTGTAGTCACTCCCCCTTTTGTACAATCATGGCGAATAGCCTGTTGTAAATAAATTTTTTAAGCC